>NZ_RJKL01000001.1:6238333-6957500 GCF_003751945.1 Couchioplanes caeruleus
CGGTTCGCGTCGTCGGCGTACAAGGATCCGAGGGCCCCGCAGAATCTGGTCCCGATCGCGGGCCTGGAACGCCGATTGCGCGGGCTGCTGGGTGACGCCCGGGTGCTGCACCGCGCCCTGACCCTGGCCGCGGCCCGCACCCGATGACCGGTTCATGCCTTTCGGCGATCCTTGCCGGACCCGCTCACCGTTGCGGTCACGCTACCGAGCGTAGAGCAAAATCGGCTCCTCAGTCACGCTGAGTAAGTTGCGTTTCACGGCGCGCCGACGGCGCATCAGCCGAGCGTCTCGAGTACGCACTGTGCGTCTGTCGACGGAACCGGCCTGCTGAGTATTATTCGCGTGCCACTGGGCGTATATCGGCGCCTATGGATGGATGTTGCGACCCACGCGCGCCCTGGCCTCCCGCTTTCCGCGGGCGGTCGAGCGTGCCCAATGCGCTTGGAACCGGAGGAACCTCTTGCGACTGCACGTCGATGCATCGCCTCCCCGCCCTCGCCGGGAAATTTTCCCCATCGCTTTGATCCCGGCGGGCCACCCCGCGCGTATGACAGGCGACGGGGTAAGCACCGGCAGGAGGAATCGATGCATGCGACGGTCATGGAGCGGCTCGCGCCGGACGGGGTGCGCGTCATGACGCAGCAGCGATCCGGAGGCCGGTGGCAGGCGCTCGACGGAGGCCGTAGTGCGGAGAATGATGACGCCGTGACGCCGCGGCAGGCCCGCCACGAGGCCGGGTCGGCGACCGCGAATCACGAGGACACGCTGGTCCGGATGCTGTACGAGGAGCACGCCGGCCCGCTGCTGATGTTCGTGCTGCGGCTCACCGGCGGAGACCGGCAGCGCGCCGAGGACATCGTCCAGGAGACGCTGCTGCGGGCGTGGCGCAACGCGCACCGCCTCGGCGCCCAGGGCCAGCAGTCGCTGCGGCCCTGGCTGGTCACGGTGGCCCGGCGGATCGCGATCGACGACCATCGCAGCGCCAGCGCCCGCCCGCCGGAAACGTACGACCGCGAACTGGAGAGCTTCCCCAGCACGGCCGACGATACGGATCGGGTCCTCCAGTTGATGACCGTGACCGATGCCTTGCGTACTCTGAGCCAGTCGCATCGGGAGATCCTTGTCGAGACCTACTTCCGCGGCCGGACCGTTCCGGAGGCCGCGGACGTGCTCGGCCTGCCTCTGGGTACGGCCAAATCGCGTGTGTACTACGCCTTGCGGGCCCTGCGTACGGCTCTGCAGCAGCGGGGGGTGACTGAGTAATGACGCAGGAACAGCACTTCGACGTCGCCGCGTACGCCCTCGGCGTACTCGACGAGCGCGATGCCGCCCGTTTCGAGGACCATCTGATCGACTGCCCGGCCTGCGCGATCGAGCTCGAGTCGTTGCTGCCGGTGGTCGACATCCTCTCGGACGTCGACGCGGACGCGCTGGTCGCGACCGAGCAGTCGCGCCGCGACGGCCTGATGCTGAAGTCGATGATCGGCGAGGTGAAGCGGGAGCGGCGCCGGGCCAACAGCCGGCGGCTCTACTCGCTGGCGGCCGCGGTCGTGGTCTTCGCGATGCTGTCCATCGGCGCGCTCTTCGCCGGCGGCCAGTGGCTCGCCCCGGAGCAGGCGCCCCAGCCGGAGGCGCAGAAGTCCCAGCCGCGCTCGAGCAAGGTGCTCGACCCGCTGCCGGTGGCCAAGGACATCAGCATCGGCGGCACGCCGCTCGCCGGCGAGACCTTCACCGCCACGGACGCCCGCAGTGGTGTCAAGGCGTTGGTGGGTCTCGAGCCGAAGGACTGGGGTACCCAGGTCTCCTACGCCGTCGGCAACATCAAGGGTCCGCTGCTGTGCCGGGCCGTCGCGGTCCGCACCAACGGCGGGATCGAGGAGCTGTCGACCTGGAACGTGGGAGATAAGGGCTGGGGCACACCCGCCCAGCCGGAGCCGCTGCTGCTGCAGTCCGTGACGGCGCTCCCGCGCGCCGACATCGCGCACATCCAGGTGCAGGCCTCCGACGGCAAGGGCGGGTGGGAGACGCTGGTTCGCGTTCCCTGACGATTCCCTACCTCGCAAGCCCGGTCGCGTCGCGGCCGGGCTTGCTGCTTTTCACCGTACGCCTATGAGCGGCTCACGCAATGCAATGAATTCGCGGTGAGGGCCACTCAATCACGTACGGGGAGCGCGAAGGGTTCAAACAAAAATCGGGGAAATTGATTGCCTCGATTCTTCAACCCCGGCGGCCGTCCTCTCGTACTACAGCGCGGAACACGGAGATGGACGAAACTGGGAGGGCTCTCGTGGTACCGGAGAAGCGGAAGTTGGTCGTCGTCAGCGCGGCGATCGCGGCGGCGTTCGCGCTGACCGGGTGCGCCCCTGCGGGATACAACAGCAGCGACTACGGCGCCCAGCCGGCGGCCAACGCCGTCGAGGCCGGGGCGACCGCCGAAGCCGTCCCCGAGGCGGAGGCGACGCCGGGCGCGGAACCCGAGGACGAAGAGTCCGAAGAGGGCGGTGAGGGCGGCGAGGGCGCCGAGCTCAGCGAGGACGAGGTCACCAGCGAGCTCAAGGCGGCCGCGATCAAGCGCATGGGCGAGACCGTCCAGAACCAGGACGGCTTCGTGCTGTACCGCTTCGACAAGGACAAGGTCGACCCGAAGGCCGTGTCCAACTGCAACGACGACTGCGCGAAGGTCTGGCCGCCCGCCCTGATCAACAAGGGCGAGAAGCCCAAGCTCGACGGCGTGGACGCGAAGCTCGTCGGCACGGTCAAGCGCAAGGACGGCACGCTGCAACTGACCCTCGACAAGTGGCCGCTCTACACCTACATCGGTGACAAGGAGCCGGGCCAGTGGAAGGGCCAGAACGTGGCCGGCACCTGGTTCGTGATCACGCCCGAGGGCAAGAAGAACCTGACCTGCCTGCCGGCCGTCTCGAAGCCCGTCGCGCCGCCGTCGGACGGCGCCGGGGCCGAGGACGACAGCCCCGAGGGCAGCGGTGGGTCCGACTACAGCTACTGAGTGAAATCGTGGCCGGTCGACGTCTTTCATTGGCGGCGGCCGGCCGCGGCGCCGGCGGATTCCACGGCCTCAAGTTCTCTTTAAGTCGAGCGTAAGTAGTTCGTTTTCCATTGCGACAGCCAAGACCTGCTCCTAGCGTTTCTCGCAGGTCACAGGAATTTCTCAGAAACGTTTCCGTCCTCGTCGGAGGTGTCAAAAGATGATCGCCGCCCGTTCCTCCCGCCGGCCGCAGCGCTGGCTGGTGGGCGCTCTGGTCACGACCCTGGCGTTCCTGCTGGCCCCCGCCGGCACAGCCCGGGCGGCCGAGCCGGGTCCGGTGCCGGTTCCGCCGAGCATGAACGCCCAGGGCAAGGGCAGCGTCTCGCTGGCGGACCGGGACTTCGTCATCAAGGTCCGGCTCGCCGGACTGTGGGAGATTCCCGCGGGCAACATGGCCGTCCAGAAGTCCAAGGACCCGCGGATCCAGGAGATCGGCAAGTCGATCTCCGCGCAGCACGTGGTCCTCGACAAGCTCGACATGGCGGTCGCCAAGAAGCTCGGCATCGCCCTGCCGAACCTGCCCAACAACGAACAGCAGGGCTGGCTCAACGAGATGAACAACGCTCCGGCGCCGGAGCAGTTCGACCAGCTCTACATCGACCGGCTCCGGGCGGCGCACGGCAAGATCTTCCCGGCGATCGCGACGATCCGGGCCAGCACCCGCAACGACGAGGTCCGCAAGCTGGCGCAGCAGACCAACCAGTTCGTCATGACGCACATGACCCTGCTGGAGAGCAGCGGCATCGTCGACTACGGCGCGCTGCCGACGGCCCCCGCGCCGGCCGGCGCGGGTGGGCCGGCCGTGGACACCGCGATGGTCGCCGCCGCCAGCAGCTCGGGTGGCGTGCCCGGGGTCAGCACCTCCGTCATCCTCATCGTCCTCGCCGGAGCCCTCGTGGCCGGCGTGGTCACCACGATGCGTATCTTCCGGCCGCGGTAGCGCGCGGACGGTAATCGACCTGGCCAGCCGACCAGGCGTAGGCAACACCCCGGCGGCTCCACCGCCCGCCACGTGTGGACAGAGAAAGGTGTCAGCAATGCGAAGGTCGCAGTACCGGCGCGAATCCAGCAAGTCCAAGTGGTTCACCGGTCGGCGCCGGATCATCGCCGCGGTAGCCACCCTGGTTGCCTTCGGCGGCATCGTCACCGTCACGCAGGTGTCCGACGCGAGCACGAAGCGTTCGACCCAGCGCGCTCTGGCCGCATGCAATAACCTCCAGGCGCCGAAGAAGTCACAGCTCTCGACCGAGACCCGGAAGGGCTCTTACACCACCGACAAGGGCCGGGTCACCCAGCACGCCGACGACGGCGGCGGCAACGTGCCGACCACCGAGCAGATGCGGGCCCGCTGTCGCCAGTGGGTCACGCAGAACACCGGCAACAACACCAACACAGGCAACAACACCAATGCCGAGGGTGATCAGCAGCAGGACGGTCAGCAGCAGGACGGTCAGCAGCAGGACGGTCAGCAACAGGACGGTCAGCAACAGGACGGTCAGGACAACGACGGTCAGAACAACGACGGTCAGGACAACGACGGCCAGAACAACGATGGCAACAACGACGGCCAGAACAACGACGGCAACAACGGTGGCAACCCGCCGCCCGGTGCCGGCCTCGGCGTTCTGACCAATAGCTGCCAGACCAGCCAGCTCCAGCCGCACGACGGTTTCCAGAACGGCAACCGCTGCGTCTCCACCGAGTTCGGTGAGGTCGGCGCCGCCGGGAACAACCCGTCGCTGCTGATCACCGAGGCGCCGCAGCAGGTCCAGGAGGGCCAGGCGTTCACACTGAAGGTGAGCACCCGCAACCTGATCCGCGACCGCTTCCTCGCGGCCGGTCAGGGCGGCTACTACGTGGAGTCCTCGGTGCTGCAGGGCGGCCTCGTCCGCGGTCACTTCCACACCGCCTGCCGGATGCTGGACAACACCAACGCCGCTCCGAACCCGGAGCCCGCGCCGGCGTTCTTCGTGGCCACCGAGGACAACCAGGGTGGAGCCGCTCCCGACGTCGTGACCATCCAGGTCCCGGGCCTGCCCGACGAGGGTCTCGCCCAGTGCGCCTCGTGGGCCGGTGACGGCTCGCACCGCATCCCGATGATGGAGCGCGCCAACCAGACCCCGGCCTTCGACGCGGTGCGCATCCAGGTCGGCAACAACAACGACGGTCAGAACAACGACGGTCAGAACAACGACGGTCAGAACAACGACGGTCAGAACGACAACGACGGCCAGAACAACGACGGCCAGAACGACAACGACGGCCAGAACAACGACGGCCAGAACGACAACGACGGCCAGAACAACGACGGCCGTTAAGAGCAACGACAACTAGGTACGGAGCCCTACCGCACCCGGGAACCGAACCCCGCGGGGCCGCGCCACCTCTCCAGGTGCCGCCCCGCCGGGACCCCCCGTCGGAGACCGGTCGTCGTCCACCCCCCTGAGGACGGCACGCGGCAGGCGGCTCGAACAAGGAATCGGCTGACGAAAGGAGGCGCGATACCACTCGAGCCGAGCTATCAGCTCCGCCACCGGGTGACGCGGACCCAGTCCGCCCACCTCACCGATGGCCCTGACCGGGAGCGCGGTCAGGGCCATCGGCATGCGGTGCGTCAGATCAGCCAGCGGTTCCTGCGGACGAACGCAATCCCGGCCCAACGGCGGCCCAAACCCAAGCTGTGTCCGGCGTAGGCCGCGGCGCAGACGATCAGGGCCACGCCGACGGCGAGCATGCCGAGCATGAAGAGCCAGTCGGCCCACCAGGCGCCCGCCATCGCGTGAAACGCCGGTCGCAGCGGGCCGGCCTCGAGCGAGCCGAGGAAGCCCCGGGTGGGCGAGCCGCCGTGGATCCAGGCCTTCGCCGTCGGGGTCGCGTACCCCAGGCCCAGGGTCTTGTCCAGGAACGCCCAGAGGAAGACGAAGCCGGTCGGACACCCTCACCCTCGTCTTTCCCGCCGTCCGGCGCGTGGGCCGAACTCACCGCCTCCGCGGGACCAAAGTCCCCATCACCTTCGCGGTAGGCCCCGTTCGATATGTATCGAAGAATGTAACTATCTCGATACAGTTGTTACGGGCAACCCGCCCGCCGTCACCCCCAACGGCACAGACAGGACGACCGCATGCGTACCCTCGCCCGGACACTCCTCACGGTCACCGCCACCGCCGTCGGTCTGCTCACGCCGGCCGTCGCCATCGCGTCACCCGTCCCCGACCCCGTCAGTCCCCGCATCGTCAACGGCCGGCCCGCCACCCAGAACTACTCGTTCATGGTGTACGTGTCGGGCTGTTCCGGCTCCCTGATCAAGGCCAACTGGGCCGTCACCGCCAGGCACTGCCCGACGCCCAGCTCGGTGCGCGTCGGCAGCATCGACCGCACCAGCGGCGGCACGGTCGTCTCCGTGCGGCGCGCGGTGAGCCACTCGCGGATCGACGTCAAGCTGCTCGAGCTGACGTCGTCCGTCACCCACGCCCCCGCGCCGATCCCGACGTCCTCGGGCGCGGTCGGCACGGCGACCCGGATCATCGGCTGGGGCCAGACCTGCCCGACCCGCGGCTGCGGCCCCACGCCGAACGTCGCGAACGAACTCGACACGTCGATCGTGTCGGACAGCCGCTGCACCGGCATCGACGCGGCGTACGAGATCTGCACCAACAACACCAACGGCAACGCCGGCGCCTGCTACGGCGACTCCGGCGGACCGCAGGTGCGCACGATCAACGGCCGCTGGGCGCTGATCGGCGTGACGAGCCGCTCGGGCAATGGCAGCCCGGTCTGCGCGACCGGCCCGTCCATCTACGGCGACCTCTCGTCGATCCGCAACTGGGTCAACCAGCAGGTGGGCGGCCTCCCCTCCTGACCGCCCCGACGAACGGGCCGGCGTGACCTCGGTCGCACCGGCCCGTCCGTGCGCGTCGTCCGGGTCGGCCCGGGTGCGGGGCAAGCCTGCGCGTCGTCCGGGTCGGCCCGGGGTGCGCGCCAAGCCGCGGATGTCGGTGCCCTTCCCCAAGCCCTTCCGCGGCGAGGACACTCGCGAACAGTTGCCGGACGGCCGGCATGACCGACCCTGTGACCAGGTGGGCGGGGCGGTGGGCGAACGTATAGTGGCGCGGGTGACGACGACGGTGACGCGCCGGCTGCGGCCGCCGGACGGCTACGCCTTCTCCGGCACCCTGCGGTCGCTGGTCGTCGTCCGGCACGATCCCTGCGGCAGGCTCGCCGACGGGGATTTCTGGCTCTCCGCGCGTACGCCCGAGGGGCCCGCGTCCTTGCATCTCGCCCGGATGGGCGCGGAATTGACCGCGACCGGGCACGGGCCCGGCGCGGGCTGGATCGTCGAGCGGGCCGACGCGATCGCCGGGTTGCGCGACGACCTCGGCGACTTCCCGGCCCTTGCGGCGCGTCACCCGCTGGTTGCGCGGCTGGCGAAGACCTTCTCCGGGGTACGGTTCCCCGCCACCGGCCGGCTCTTCCATCGCCTGATCCGGGCGGTACTGGAGCAGAAGGTCACCGGCATCGAGGCGCACCGGGCGTACCGTGCGCTCGTCCGGCACTTCGGTGAGCCGGCGCCCGGGCCCGCCGGGCTGGTGCTGCCGCCCGACCCGGACGCGGTGGCGGCGACGCCGTACTGGACCTTCCATCCCTTCGGGGTGGAGCAGCGGCGCACCCAGGCCTTGCTTCGCTGTGCCGTCGAGGCGGCCCGGCTGGAGCGCTGCGAGGACAGCGTCGAGGCGACCCGCCGGCTGACCGCGATCGCGGGAATCGGGCCGTGGACCGCGGCCGAGGTGGTCCGCACCGCGTACGGCGACCCGGACGCGGTCAGCGTCGGCGACTTCCACATCCCGAACACGGTGGCGTGGGCGCTGGCGGGAGAGGCGCGCGGCACCGACGCCCGGATGCTGGAGCTGTTGGAGCCGTTCGCCGGTCACCGCGGCCGGGTCTGCGAGCTGCTCGCGGCCGGCGGCATCGCCGCTCCCAAGTTCGGCCCGCGGATGCCGATCCGCGGCTTCGCGCGCTTCTGAACGCAATATGAACTGTCAGACTGCACGTGTGGCATTCACGTTGACGATCGACTGCGGCGGCGGGGGCATCAAGGGGTCGGTGCTCGACGAGGCGGGCACGATGCGGGCCCAGCCGCTGCGGGTGCCCACGCCGTACCCGTTGCCTCCGGATCTTTTCGTCAAGACGCTGGTCGGGCTGGGGGAGCGGCTGCCGACCGCCGACCGGGTCACCGTCGGCATGCCGGGGATGCTGCGTCACGGCGTCGTGGTGGCCACGCCGCACTACATCACCCGCAGCGGGCCCCGCACCAGGGTGGATCCGGAGCTGGTCGAAGCGTGGTACGGCTTCGACGCGCGCACCGCGCTGGCCGAGGCGTTCGGGCTGCCCACGCTGGTGCTCAACGACGCCGAGGTGCACGGCGCCGGGGTGGTCGCGGGCACCGGCTGCGAGCTGATCCTGACCCTGGGGACGGGCCTGGGCTGCGCGCTGTTCGACGGCGGCACCCTCGCGCCGCACCTGGAGATGTCGCAGGCGCCGGTGCGGTGGGGGATGAGCTACGACACCTACATCGGCGAGCACGAGCGCCGCCGGCTCGGCGACGCGCTCTGGTCCCGGCGGGTCCGCAACGTCGTCGAGGGACTGCGCCCGGTCTTCCTGTGGGACCGCCTCTACCTGGGCGGCGGGAACTCGCGGCTGATCACCGCGACGCAGCTCGCCCGGATGGGCGACGACGTGGTGGTGGTGCCCAACACCGCCGGCATCGTCGGCGGCGTCCGGGCCTGGGCGCTGCAGGCCCGCTGAGCCCGGCTAGGCGGCGATCGGCTGCGGGTTGCGCAGCCACGTCAGGGCCTCCGTGGCGTCCAGCGGGGCCGAGTAGTAATAGCCCTGGCCGAGGGGACAGCCGAGCTGCGCCAGGATCTCCCGGTGCGTCGCCTCCTCGATGCCCTCGGCGACCACGGTCAGGTTCAGCGTCTGTGCGAGGCTCACGATGCCGCGTACCAGCGCGAACTGCTGGTCGTCGCCCACCATGTCGTCGATGAACATCTTGTCGATCTTCAGTACGTCGATCGGCCGCTGGCGCAGGTAGCCCAGCGAGGAGTAGCCCGTGCCGAAGTCGTCGATGGCGATCCGCACGCCCATGTCGCGCAGGACGGCCAGGTCCGACCAGATCTGCTCGTCGTCTCCCATGAGGAGGGTCTCGGTGATCTCGAGCATGAGCGCCTGCGGGGGTACGCCCGCGAAGTCCAGCGACGCCCGGACCTGCTCGACGAAGCCGGCCTCGCGGAACTGGCGGACGGACACGTTGACGCTGACGTACGGCTGGCGCGTGCGCGGCAGGATGCGACGCCACTGCGCCACCGTGTGCAGCGCCTGGTCGAGCACCCACCGACCCATCGGGACGATCAGGCCGCTCTCCTCGGCGACCTCGATGAACTGGTCGGGCGCGATGACGCCGCGGGCCGGGTGGTGCCAGCGCACCAGCGCCTCGAAGCCGACCGCCTCGTCCGAGGCCAGGTCCACGATCGGCTGGTACTGCAGCAGGAAGCTGCCCTCGTTGACGGCGTGGTCCAGCGCCGAGCGCAGTTCGAGCCGGGCGACCATCGCGTCGTGCAGGTGGCTCTGGTAGCGCCGCCACTGGTTCTTGCCGGCGCCCTTCGCGACGTACAGCGCGAGGTCCGCCTGGCGCAGCAGCTCGTCGGCGTTGTCGGCCTCCGGGGTCGTGGTGATGCCGATGCTGGCGACGGCCTGCAACGGCTCGCCGTCGATGACGATGGGATGGGCGAGGGCGGCCAGGATCCGGGTGGCGGTCTCCTCGACCGCGCCGGGGTCCTGCACGTTCTCCACCAGCGCAGCGAACTCGTCGCCGCCGAGTCGGGCCGCGGTGTCGTCGGCGCGCAGGGCCCCGGCGATGCGCTCCGCCACCGCGAGCAGGAGCTGGTCGCCGACGGCGTGCCCGAGGGTGTCGTTGACGATCTTGAAGTCGTCGAGGTCGATGAAGAGGACGCCGACCACCGAGCCGTCCCGCGCGCCGCGGGCCAGCGCATGCTGGAGCCGGTCGGCGAAGAGCACCCGGTTGGCCAGGCCGGTCAGCGCGTCGTGGAACGCCTGGTGGGTGAGCTCGCGCTCGAGCTGGCGCCGCTCGGTGACGTCGCGCAGGGTCACCACCAGCCCGGCGACGGTCTGGTCGGTGCGCAGGTCGCGGCAGTGCATCTCGAGCATGACCTCGGTACGCCGCCGCCCGACCGCCCGGAAGTCGAGTCCCTCCGGGGTCGTCGCCCCCTTGCGCACCCCGGCGAGTACGTCGGCCAGCCGGAGACGGTCGCCGGGATGGATGATGTCGGGCAGCCGGACGCCGACCGGGTCCGCGCCGAGCACGTGCACCGCGGACGGGCTCGCGTACCGGACCCGGTCCTCGTCGTCGACGATCAGGATGACGTCGGAGGTGTTCAGCACGAGCGTGCGGAAGTAGGCCTCGCTGTTGCGCCGGATGACCTCCTCGCTCAGGGCGATCCGCTCGAGCGCCAGGGCGACCTGCGTGGCGAGCACCTCCAGGGCACGTTGCAGGCCGAGCAGCGAACCCGTCGGGGCGCCGACGTGCAGGACGCCGACCAGCGGGTCGCCGGTCGGGCGGTCCGCCAGCACCAGGGGGCAGCGCAGGACCATGTTGAACTGGGTCATGCGGACGGCCACCGCCCAGTCGACGTCCCGGGTGGCGACCAGGCGCGCCGAGGTGCCGGCGGCGCGGTCCTGGGCGGACTGGGCGGCGGCCTCGGGAGAGACCAGTTGCTCCGGCTCGGTGTAAGCCATGGCGAGCACCACCCGGTGCGGCACGTCGGCGGGCAGCAGTTGCTCGACCGCCTTGCGGACGGCGCCGGCGACCTCGTCCGCGTCGGCCGCCGAGACCAGCGCGGCGGAGGCCTCGCGCAGGCCGCGCTCGCGCGCCAGCGCCAGCCGGTGGCTCGCCATGATGCCGGCCATCCGGGTCAGGACCAGCAGGAACGTGCACGCGCTGAGCCCGGCGATCACGGTCAGGTCGGGCACCCGGCCGTCCACGCCGACCTGGAAGACCAGGACGGCGGGGGCGACCAGGGAGGCGAGGGCGAGCAGGGCGAGCCGCACGCGGCCCAGCTCGGCCGGAGGCTCTCCCGCCTCGCGGGTCAGCTCGGTCATCGAGGGGTGCAGGGCGGCGATGCCGATCCCGGCGTACAGCGGGATCCGGCCGAAGACGCCCAGGTTGGTGAGGTCGTGGTGCAGCGCCGTGAGATCGGTGACGACGTCGGCGGCCAGCATCGCGAGGACGCCGCCGGCCAGCCAGCCGGATACGCTCAGGCGGCGTCCGGACGCGATCAGCAGGCGGGCCAGCATGCCGAGACAGAGCAGGCCGCCGACCGGGAAGGCGACGGCGATCCAGCGGTCGGCGTCCGAGAGGCCGGCGTCGCGTACCCGGGGGCCGATGACGAAGGTCCAGGCGAGCAGGCCGACGCCGCAGGTGAGGGTGAGCGCGTCCAGCAGCCCGCCGCGGTCGCGCCGGCCGCGGGTGCGGCGCCGCACGAACAGGAACAGCGCGACGGCCAGCACCGGGTAGAAGATCAACAGGATGGCCGTGCCCACCGTACCCGGCAGGGAATGGCCGGTGCCGGCCGTGTACGCGACCGAGCCGACCACCGACAGCACGACCGCGGCGCCGAGGAGCTGCCACGGGCCACGGTGGGACGGACGATGCTGGCGGAGGCCGAAGCTCAGGGCGAGCACGGCGCCGACACCGGCGATCAGCCGTACGGGTGTACGCCAGCCGGGTTCGAGCGCGAATACGACGCCGAGACCGGCCATCGCTGTGCCGAAGAGGACGGCCGCCAAGCGTGCCGGCATGCTTCCTCCCCTTCGGTGAGCACTGGGCGACTCTGGCACCCTGATCGGTTTCGCGTTCCGGCAACTGAGCAGAATCGCGGGGTGTCCACTCCTGTCGACTTCGTGCGTTCGCACACACGGCTTGCGCCCGTACCGATGCTGCCCGAGATCCTGCTGCACCAGGCGGACGACCCGATCGCGCTGTGGGAGCGCACCGAGGCGGGCGGCGCGGAGCAGCCGCCCCCGTTCTGGGCCTTCGCCTGGGCGGGCGGCCAGGCGCTCGCCCGGCACGTGCTGGACGATCCCGACCTGGTCGCCGGGCGGGCGGTGCTCGACCTGGCGACCGGTTCGGGGCTGGTGGCGGTCGCGGCGGCCCGCGCCGGGGGCCGGCCGGTGACCGCGAACGACATCGACCCCTTCTCGCTGGCCGCGGCGCAGGCGAACGCGGTGGCCAACGGCGTACGGGTCGAGCCGGTCGAGGGCGACCTGCTGGGCGGCGGGTACGACCCGGCGGGCGTGGTGCTCGCCGGGGACGTCTTCTACAGCCGGGAGATGGCCGGGCGGGTGCTGCCGTTCCTGCGGGGTGCCGCCGGCCGGGGCGCGCTGGTGCTGGTGGGGGATCCGGGGCGGGCGTACCTGCCGGTCGAGGGCCTGGTGCGCCGGGCCGAGTACGACATTCCCGTGAATCCGGAACTGGAAGGGGTGCCGGTGCGCCGGACGAGCGTGTGGCAGGTGCTCGCCTCCGCATAATCCAGATTGTTGAACAACCCTTGTGTGATCGTTGAACAATCCCTACCGTCGACGGTGCCTCCATCATTCGATTCAGGAGCGCCCATGACGACGGACACGCGTACCCGTTCCCGCCGGACCGCCCTCGTCGGGGCGATCTTCCTCATGGCGACCAGCGCCATCGGCCCCGGTTTCATCACCCAGACCACCACCTTCACGGCGAAGCTGGGCGCCGCGTTCGCCTTCGGCATCCTGATGTCGATCCTGGTGGACTTCGTCGTCCAGATGAACACCTGGCGGATCATCTCGGTCAGCGGCAAGCGGGCACACGAGATCGCCCACGCGGTCGTCCCCGGCGCCGGGCACCTTCTCGCCGCCCTGGTCATCCTCGGCGGCCTGGTCTTCAACATCGGCAACGTGGCCGGATCCGGCCTGGGGCTGAACGCCGCGCTGGGCCTGGACCCCAAGCTCGGCGGCGCCCTCAGCGCGCTGCTCGCGATCGTCATCTTCACCGTGAAGCGCGCCGGAATGGCGATGGACCGGCTGCTGATCGTGCTCGGCCTCGTCATGATCTCGCTGACCCTCTACGTCAGCATCGTCTCCCAGCCCCCGATCGGCGAGGCGCTCACGCAGACCGTCCTGCCCGACGACATCGACTTCGCGGCCATCGTCACGATCATCGGAGGCACCGTCGGCGGCTACATCACCTACTCCGGCGCCCACCGGCTGCTGGACAGCGGGACGACCGGCCCCGAGCACGTCCGAGAGGTGACCCGCGGCGCGCTGACCGGCATCGCCGTCACGGGCCTGATGCGCTACCTGCTCTTCCTGGCGGTCCTCGGCGTCGTGGCCGGCGGCGTCGTCCTCGACACCGGCGGCAACGCCACGGCGCAGGCGTTCGAGTCGGCGGCGGGCGAGTTCGGCCGGCGGGCGTTCGGCGTCGTGCTCTGGGCGGCGGCCATCACCTCGGTGGTCGGTGCGGCGTTCACCTCCGTGTCGTTCCTCAACGCCTTCTCGCCCGCCCTCGCCGAGGGCCGGCCCCGATCGTGGGCGACGGTGGCGTTCATCGCCGTCAGTACGGTGATCTACCTGCTGCTCGGCACCGCGCCGGCGGCACTGCTGGTCTTCGCCGGCGGCTTCAACGGGCTGATTCTGCCGATCGGGTTCACCATCCTGCTCTACGCGGCCTGGCGCCGCCGTGAACTGTTGAAGGGCTACGCGTACCCGGCCTGGCTGCTCGGGCTGGGCGCCGTCGTCGCCGCCCTCACCTGGTATATGGGTGCCGTATCGGCCCGCGCGATCTTCGACTACCTGGCCGGCTGACCCCGGGAGAAGACATGGACCTCAACAGCGACCTCGGCGAGGGCTTCGGCGCCTGGTGCCTCGGCGACGACGCGGCGATGCTGGAGATCGTCAGCAGCGCCAACCTCGCCTGCGGGTTCCACGCCGGCGATCCGCGTACGCTGCTCGCCACCTGCGAGCGGGCGGTCGCGCGCGGCGTGGTCATCGGTGCCCAGGTGGGATACCGGGACCTGCCGGGTTTCGGCCGGCGCTTCATCGACTACGAGACCGAGGACCTGGTCGCCGACCTGATCTACCAGATCGGCGCGCTCGACGGGCTGGCCCGCGCCGCCGGGGACCGGGTGCTCTACGTCAAGCCGCACGGCGCGCTCTACAACACGGTCGTGCACCACGAACAGCAGGCCGCCGCCGTCGTCGACGCGGTCCGGCGGTACGACCCCGACCTGCCGGTGCTGGGCCTGCCCGGCTCGGTCCTCCTGCGGCTGGCCGAGGACGCCGGGCTGCGCACGGTCCGCGAGGCGTTCGCCGACCGGGGATACCAGGCCGACGGCACGCTGGTGCCGCGCAGCTCGCCGGGCGCGCTGCTGCACGACCCGGCCGAGGTCGCCGAGCGGATGGTCCGCCTGGTCACCGACCGCACCCTGGTCGCGGCCGACGGGTCCGTCATCAAGATCGAAGCCGACTCGATCTGCGTGCACGGCGACTCGCCGGGCGCGGTCGGCATGGCCCGGGCGGTGCACGACGGGCTCACCGCGGCCGGCGTACGGATCAGCGCCTTCGCCGGAGCCGGGCAATGACCGCATCCGGGCTCCGCACGAGGGAATACGAGCCATGACGAGATTCCTGCGCTGCGGGCGGGAGGCCGTGCTCGCCGAGGTGGACGATCTCGACGCGGCCCTCGCCCTGTACGCGGCCCTGCGCGACGCTGCGCTGCCCGGGGTCGTCGACCTGGTGCCGGCGGCCCGCACGGTGCTGATCCGGCTCGACCCGGCGGTCACCTCGCCGGCCGCGGTCCGGGAGGCGACCGCGGCCCTGCGGCCCGGCGACGCCGGCCGCGCGGACTCCGGCACCGTGCGGATCCCGGTGGTCTACGACGGCCCCGACCTGGCCGAGGTGGCCGAGCGCCTGGGCATCACCGCCGACGAGGTGGTGGCCCGCCACACCGGCGCCCGGTGGACGGTCGCCTTCTCCGGCTTCGCGCCCGGCTTCGGCTATCTGACCGGGGACGACCCGACGCTCGACGTGCCGCGGCGCACCTCGCCGCGGACCCGGATCCCGGCCGGGTCGGTGGGGCTCGCCGGCCGGTTCTCCGGCGTCTATCCGAACGACAGTCCCGGCGGCTGGCAGCTCATCGGCAGCACGACCGCCCGCATGTGGGATCTGTCGCGCGCGGAACCGGCGCTGCTCGTGCCCGGCGTACGGGTGACGTTCAGGGCGGTGCCGCGGTGCGGATGACGGTGCTGCGGACCGGGCCGATGACGGTGATCAAGGACGCCGGTCGCCCGGGCCACGCGTACCAGGGCGTGGCGCCGTCGGGGGCGGTGGACCGGGGCGCGTACGCGCGAGCCAACGCCCTGGCCGGCAACCCGCCGGGCGCCGCCGTCCTGGAGTGCACGCTCGGCGGGCTGCGGGTCTCCTTCGACGAGCCGGCCGTCGTCGCGCTGACCGGCACGGACGCGGTGCTCACCGTGGACGGGACCGCGGCCGGGGACGACCGGCCCGTGCCTGTGCCGGCGGGAGCCGTCGTCGCGGTGACCGTGCCGAGGCGCGGGCTGCGCAGCTACCTGGCGGTGCGCGGCGGCATCGACGTCGCGCCGGTGCTGGGCTCGCGCTCGACCGACCAGCTCGCGGGTGTGGGTCCCGAGCGGCCGGCGCCGGGTGACGTCCTGCCGATCGGTGCGCCGCCGGCCGACCCGGTGTCCTCACCCGGTGCGCCGCCCCCGACCGCCGAGGGACCGCTCGAGGTGGATCTCGGCCCGCGCGACGACTGGTTCACCACCGAGGCGATCGCGACGTTCCTCGGCGCCGAGTACACCGTCTCCCCGGCCGGCAATGCGATCGGCCTGCGGCTCGACGGCCCCGCGCTGATCCGGTCGCGGACCGCCGAGCTGCCCAGCGAGGGCGTCGTCCGCGGCGCGGTGCAGGTGCCGCCGGACGGCAGGCCGATCATCTTCCAGGCGGACCATCCGGTGACCGGCGGCTATCCGGTGATCGCGGTGCTGACCCCGGAGGCGGCGGACCGCGCGGCCCAGTTGCGCCCCGGCGCCACGATCCGCTTCACCCGCGCGCCGCAGTGACCGCCGGGCTGGTTGACTGGGATATGTGACGACGGTGGAGAAGGCGGGTTCCGCCGCCCGCGCGGTGGAGCAACTGCGCAACTCGATGATCAACGGCGAGTTGGCGCCGGGAACCCGCCTCGCCGAGGCATCGCTGACCGGGCCGCTCGGCGTCTCCCGTAACACCCTGCGCGAGGCGTTCTCCACGCTCGTCGAGGAGGGCCTGCTCGTCCGCCGGCCGCATCGCGGCGTCTTCGTCGCCACCCTGAGCCCGGCGCAGATAGCCGACATCTACCGCGTCCGGGCCCTGCTCGAATGCTCGTCGCTCGCCCAGGCGCCGACCCGGCCGCCGCGCGCGGCGGGCATGCGCGCCGCGATCGACGAGGCCGCCCGGGCCGCCGAGGCCGGCGACTGGCGGGCCGTGGGCACGGCCAACATGCACTTCCACGAGCAGATCGTGGCGCTCGCCGGCAGTCCCCGCCTGGACGCCTGGATGCGCCAGCTCACGGCGGAACTGCGCCTGGCCTTCGCCGCGGCGCCGGACGTGGAGGCCCTGCACCGCCCGTTCGTGTCGATGAACGCCGACATCACCGCGATGTACGAGGCCGGCGACGCGTCCCGGGCCGCGGAGATGCTCCGCGAGTATCTCCTCACCTCCGAGCGCATCGTCCTGGGCAACCTACCCTGAGTGAGGGTGCGCGGTAGCACAGCGCCCGGTCCTGCCCGAAGGTATGCCATCCCGCTGCGCTCGAAGTCATAACCCGGTTCCCGGGCAGCGGTGGAGCGCCCGTGACCGCTAGCGTCGGTGGACATGATTTCCCGTAGATCCCTGCTGCAGGGCGCCACCGGCCTGGCCGTAGCGGCACCGCTGTCACTGGCCGCCGCGCGACCTGCCGCCGCGGCGGCCGCCGGTGCAAGCGTGCCAACAACGTTGTCAGCGAGGAGAGGCGTCGTTCCCTCCGGCGTCCCGATCGCTCCGGAACTCTCCCTCACCCATCTGTCCGTGGCCGGCGCCGCGTCGGTGCGGGTCCGTACCCGGGCCGGCTGGCAGCCGTGGCGCACGCCGTCCGGATGTCCGGGCGGGCGGGACGGCGCGGCGGCTCAGCCGCGCACGCTGATCCCGGCCGCCGGGGTCCTGGACTACGAGGTCCGCGGCGACGGCGTGTCGGTGGTCGAGATCAACACCATGGACGGTCCGAAGCGTACGGTCGCCGCGCCGCAGACCCGGCTGCCGATGGCGGTGCCGAGGCAGATGTGTCCGCAGTACCTCAGCCGGGCGGCGTGGGGTGCCGACGAGTCGTACCGGTTCAATCCGGACGGCACCCCGAAGCTGACGCTCGCGTTCTTCAAGGTGCAGACTCTGACCGTGCACCACAGCGGCGAGGACGCCCCGGTCGCGGACCCGATCGCGCACGTCCGAGGCATCTACTACGCCCAGGCCGTGACGCAGGACTTCGGTGACATCGGCTACCAGTTGCTGATCGACGCGGACGGGCGGGTGTACGAGGGCGCCTACTCCGACCCGGACACCGTTCCGGTCTTCGGCCCGGCGCCGGGCGCCGACCGCCTGCCCCTGGCGGTCAACGGTGCCCACGTCGGCGGCTTCAACGCCGGCAACGTCGGCATCTGCATGCTCGGGAACTTCATGAAGGCGCCGCCCACCGCGGCCGCCCTGCGGTCGCTGAAGGTGATCCTGGCCCGGCTGGCCGCCACCACCGAGCTGGACCCGCTCGCCACCACCGAGTACGTCAACCCGATCTCCGGTAAGAAGGCGACCATCGCCACCATCACCACCCACCAGGACTGGCACCGCGCCAACCCGGATGCCGGCGCCACCCTGTGCCCGGGTGATCAGCTCTATCCCCTGATGCCCGCCATCCGCAAGGACGTCGCCGACCTCGCGAAGCGGCTCCCGCCGATCACCGTACCGACCGGCCGATAGGACGACGACGAGCGCCGCTCCGGCCGGCCGTCCCGCCGGCCGGAGCGGGCGCCCCCCGGTCCTACGCGGGGCTCTGGCTCTTGGCCCACTCGGCCACGCGGCGTGCACTCTCCTGCTCGGACAGGTCCTCGACGCGGGTCATGACGGACCAGCGCACCCCGAAGGGGTCCCGGATGCTCGCGAAGCGGTCCCCGGACACGAATGTCGCCGGTGCCTCCCGTACCGTCGCGCCCGCCGCCACCGCCCGCGCGACCACGGCGTCGACGTCCGGGCAGTACAGGCCGATCGAGTAGCAGTCCTGGTCGCCCTCGGGCGCCGGAACCAGGCCGTAGTCGGGCATCGGCTCGCCGAGCTGCAGCAGCCCGTTGCCGAAGTCCAGCACCGCGTGGGCCACGACCCCGCCCATCTCCGTCACGTCCACCAGCCGTGCCCCGAAGATCTTCCGATAGAAGTCGATCGCGCCGCGCGCTTCCGCGATGGCCAGGAACGGCGTCAAGCTGGTGGCGCCGTGCGGGGTGCCGTTCGTGGTGTGCTCGCCGTCGGCCGCGGGAATGCTCTCTGTCATAGGGCACGATGCTAGGTGTGCCGCATGGCGACGAGCTTGAAGATTCGCGACAGGGCGCGCCGCCCCGCGGTGTGCTGTATCCGGCCCGGCTGCCCACCTTCGACCGCCTGAGCGCCCCGGCAGCCGTCGACCATTTGGTGCGCTGGTTCTGGATCCCGCAGTGGGACATCCAGCCCGGTCGCACCTCACGCCAGCACGTCATCGCCTATCCCGCCTGCAACCTGGTCGTCGAGGCGGGTGCGGCCGAGCTCTCCGGGCCCACCACCCGCGCCTCCCACCGTGATCTCGCCGGCACCGGCTGGGCCGTGGGTGCACTGCTGCGCCCCGCGGCGGTGCCGCACTTCACCGCGGACCCGGCGGCATTGCGAGACACCTCCGTCACCGTGGACGCCCCCGAACTCGTGCGCCAGGTGAGCGCGACCATGCCCCATCGGCATCGGAGCGCGGTGGACGCCTTCGCGGCGTGGCTCGCCGCGGTCACCGCCCCGCCGTCGGCCGATGCGCTGCTGGCCAACGCGATGACCGAGCTCATCGACGCCGATCCGGACATCCGCACGGTCGAGGACGTCGCCACCCGGCTGTCCGTCTCCGTGCGTACGTTGCAACGCCTTGCCGTGCGCTACGTCGGCCTGCCGCCGCTGGCGATGGTCCGCCGCCGGCGATTGCAGGAGGCGGCGGCGCGGCTGCGGACGGATCCGACGGTGACGCTGGCCGACGTGGCCGCCGACCTGGGGTACAGCGACCACGCACATCTCGCCAAAGAGTTCCGCTCGGTGCTCGGCCTGACCCTGAGCACGTACCGTCGCGAGGTCTCGTGATCAGTACGGGTTGCCGGCGCCCGGCAGGCGCCCGCGCAGCAACCCGCCCATCCGGCCAGGCAGGTCCGGGGCGCCGGAGAGCGGCGGGCTGTCCGTGTGAGCCCGCTCGGCCAGGCCCTCGACCAGTTCCTTCAGCGAGTGCACCGCGTCGGTCAGGGGACGCCAGCCCAGCTCCGCCGCGATCCGCTCGCACGACATCAACGGCGCCTTGAGGCCGAGACGGACCCAGCCCACGTCGACCGGTTGCAGGCGCAGCCGCCAGCTCAGGTCGGCCGCGGCACGCAGCAGGAAGCCCGGCACCGGCACCTCGCGGCCGTGGAACGCCCGGGCGGCCACCGACGGGTCCAGCACCGGTCCCGCGGCCACGTTGAAGGCGCCTCGCACGTCGGACGTCAGCGCGCGGGCGTACGCGTCGGCCAGGTCGTCGGCGTGCACCGCCTGAACCCGCAGCGCCGGGTGGGACGGCACGAGCGGGATGCGGCCGTACCGGAGCAGGCGGGCCGGCAGCAGCGGGCCGGCGAAGTAGCGGCCGATCTCGGTGCCGACGTCGCGCTGGAAGATCAGGCCCGGCCGGAGCCGGACGATGCGCAGCGGGGGATGGTCCGACTCGACGCGGTCCAGCAGTGTCTCTACCAGAACCTTGTGCCGACTGTAGGAGGAGCCCCGCACCCCCGTTCTCGGGTACGCCTCGGTCACGTACGCGTCCTTGGGACCGGACGTGTACACGCCGACCGACGACGCGTAGACCAGGGCCGGGACGCCCGCGCGGAGCACGGCCTCGACCACGGCCCGGCTACCCGTCACATTGGTGCGGTAGAGCCGGCCCTGGTCGTGGCTGGGCTGGATCTGCCAGGCAAGATGCACGACCGCGTCGGCGCCCTGGAACAGCTCGGTCAGGCGTCCGGGCGCCTCCGGAGCGCCGATGTCGCAGGAGTGCCACTCGACCGCGTCGTAGGGCGCGGCCGTGGTGCCCGGCGGCCGCCGGACCACCCCGGCCAGGTCCATCCCGGGCTCGTGGCGCAACCTGCGCAGCAGGGCCGTGCCGGCATTGCCGCTCGCTCCGACGATCACCACTCGCATGTCTTCGGCGTACCCGGCGAAGCGCGGGTTGAACCCGGCGGGGCCGGGTACGCGTCGGTCATGAATCTGGTCGTCAACGGTGTGGAGCACACCCTCGAGATCGATCCCCGGACCACCCTGCTGGACGCGCTGCGCGAGCAACTCGGTCTGACCGGGGCGAAGAAGGGCTGCGACCACGGCCAGTGCGGCGCCTGCACCGTGTTGCTGGACGGGCGGCGGGTCAACAGTTGTCTCGTGCTGGCGATCAGCCAGCAGGACGCCCGGGTGACCACGGTCGAGGGCCTCGGCACCGAGGCGGAGCCGCATCCGTTGCAGCGGGCCTTTCTCGAGCACGACGGCTACCAGTGCGGCTACTGCACCCCGGGGCAGATCTGCTCGGCCGCCGGCATGCTCGACGAGGTCGCCCGCGGCTGGCCCAGCGCCGTCACCGCGGACGGCGAGGTGACGCTCGACGACGCGGAGATCCGGGAGCGGATGAGCGGCAACCTGTGCCGCTGCGGCGCGTACGCGAACATGGTCCCGGCGATCGCGGAGGCGGCCGGCCGGTGAAGACCTTCGCCTACACCCCCGCGACCGACGTGGAATCCGCGCTGGCCGCCTGCACCGAGGGCGCCACGTTCCTGGCCGGTGGCACCAATCTGGTCGACCTGATGAAGCTGGGCGTCGCCACTCCGGACGCGCTGGTCGACATCAACCGGCTGCCGCTGCGTGACGTGACCGAGCTGCCCGGCGGCGGCCTGCGGATCGGCGCCGGGGTCCGCAACAGCGACCTGGCGGCACACCCGCTCGTCCGCCGCGACTGTCCGGTGCTGAGCCAGGCACTGCTCGCGGGCGCCTCGGGCCAGTTGCGCAACATGGCCACCACGGGTGGCAACCTGCTGCAGCGCACCCGCTGCGCCTACTTCATGGACATGACCAAGCCGTGCAACAAGCACGCGCCGGGCAGCGGCTGCCCGGCCCGCGAGGGCGACCATCGCAACCTTGCCATTCTGGGCGCGTCGGAGCACTGCATCGCCACGCATCCCTCCGACATGGCGGTGGCGCTCGCGGCCCTGGACGCGACCGTACGGATCACGGGCCCGGCCGGCGAGCGGGGCGTGCCGGTGACCGAGCTGCACCGCCTGCCCGGCGACACCCCGCAGGACGACACGGTGCTGCGCCCCGGCGAGCTGATCACGGCCGTGGATCTGCCGCCGCTGTCCTTCGCGCGCGTGTCGGCGTACCGGAAGGCAAGGGATCGGGCCTCCTTCGCCTTCGCCGTCGGCTCGGTCGCGGCGGCCGTCGCCGCCGAGGACGGCGTCGTGACCGACGTCCGGCTCGCGTTCGGTGCGGTCGCCCACCGGCCCTGGCGGGCGTACGCGGCCGAGCAGGCCCTGCGCGGGCGCCCGGCCACGCGGCAGGAGTTCCTGGCCGCCGCCGACGCGGAGCTGGCCGCGGCGGTCTGCCTGCGCGACAACGCCTACAAGGTGCCGCTGATCCGCAATCTGGTCTCGGCCACCCTGGCCCGGCTGACGGGAGAGGGCGCATGACGACCACGGCGCCGCGCGCGGTGGGCCGGCCGCTGGCCCGCATCGAGGGCCCGGCCAAGGTCACGGGTACGGCGAGGTACGCCGTCGAATACCCGCTCGAGGACGTCGCGTACGCCTGGGTCGTGCAGTCGCCCGTCCCGCGCGGCACCCTCACCTCGGTCGTCGTCGACCCGACCGCCGAGGCCGACGACGTGCTGGCCGTGTTGTGGCACGGCAACGCGCCGCGCCTGGAGCAGCCGGACGACCCCGAGCTGGCCGTGCTGCAGTCCGAGCGGATCAGCTACCGCGGGCAGGCGGTCGCGCTCGTCGTCGCCCGTACGCTGGAGGCCGCCCGCCGTGCCGCCCAGGTCGTGCGCCTGGAGATCGACGTCGAGCCGCACGACGCGCTGCTGCGCGAGGACCACCCGGAGCTCTACACGCCGGAGGAGGTCGACCCGGACTCCCCGGCGGTGACGCAGACCGGCGACGTCGAGGCCGCGTTCGCCGCCGCACCGGTCACCGTGGACGTCCGCTACGCGACGCCGGCGCTGCACAACAACCCGATGGAACCGCACGCGACGACCGCGCTGTGGACGGGCGGCGACCTCGTCCTCCACGACTCCAACCAGCACCCGCCCGGCGTCGCGGCCGCCGTCGGCGCCGTCTTCGGCCTGGGCGCCGAGCGCGTGCACGTCATCACCGAGCACGTCGGCGGCGGATTCGGCTCCAAGGGCACGGCCCGGCCCAACGCCGTGCTCGCCGCGATGGCCGCGCGGGTCGCCGACCGCCCGGTCAGGCTCGCGCTGACCCGGCAGGCGATGTTCAGCATGGTCGGATACCGCACGCCCACGCTGCAACGCATCCGGCTGGCCGCCGATCGCGACGGCACCCTCACCGCGATCGACCACCAGGCCGTCGAGCAGACGTCGCGGATCTTCGAGTACGCCGAACAGACCACCGTCGTGAGCCGGCACATGTACGCGTCGGCGAACCGGCGTACCGGCCACCACCTGGTCCGCCTCGACATGCCGACGCCGCGCTGGATGCGGGCGCCGGGGGAGGCGCCCGGCTCGGTGGGCCTGGAGTGCGCCATGGACGAGCTCGCCGCCGAGCTCGGCATGGACCCGATCGAGCTGCGCATCCGCAACGAGCCGCGGGCCGAGCCGGAGAGCGGTGTGCCGTTCACCAGCCGCAACTACCTCGCCTGCCTGCGCGAGGGCGCGCAGCGCTTCGGCTGGGAGGGCCGCGATCCCCGCCCGCGCCGCCGGCGGGAGGGCTCCTGGTGGATCGGGACCGGGGTGGCGGGTGCCACCTACCCGTCCTCGGTGATGCCGTCGGTCGCCCGGGTGCGGCGGGAGCCGGACGGCGCCGTGGAGGTGTCGATCGCCGCCGCCGACCTCGGCACCGGCGCGCGGACGATCCTCACCCAGATCGCCGCCGACGAACTGCGCCTGCCGCCGGAGCGGGTACGGGTGCGCATCGGCGACAGCACGCTGCCGAGGGCCTCGGTGGCGGGCGGTTCGTCGGGCAGCGCGTCGTGGGGCTGGGCCGTCACCGGCGCCTGCCGCGAGCTGCGCGACTCCGGCCGCGACGAGGCGACCTTCGACACCACCGAGCTGGTGGAGCGGCAGGACACGGAGGGCAAGCACGCGTACGGCGCGCACTTCGCCGAGGTCCGCGTCGACGCCGACTCCGGTGAGGTGCGGGTCTCCCGGCTCTTCGGCATGTACGCGGCCGGCCGCATCCTCAACCCCCGCACCGCCCGCAGCCAGTTCATCGGCGGCATGACGATGGGCATGGGCATGGCGCTGCACGAGGAGGGCGTCCTGGATCCGGCTATGGGGGAGTGGGTCAACCATGATTTCGCGGGTTACCACGTGCCGGTGCACGCCGACGTGGAGTGGATCGACGCGGCGTGGCTCGACGAGGCGGACGACGACCTCAACCCGATGGGCAGCAAGGGCATCGGCGAGATCGGCATCGTCGGCTCCCCGGCGGCGATCGTCAACGCCGTCTGGCACGCCACGGGCGTCCGGGTCCGTGACCTACCCGTACGCCTCGACAAGCTGCTGCCGCAGATCTAGGGCCTGTCCTGGGAACGGGGAGCCGCCTTGCCCGCAAAGGCGCGGTCGGTGACCCAGGGCAGGGCGGCGGAGGCGGCCATGGCGATGCGGTAGCGCCGCGGCACCACGATGCGCCGCCGCGGCCTGCGCAGCGCCCGCTCGACGGAGGCCGCCACGATCTCCGGCCCGGGCAGGCGGCCGGCGTGGCGGGCGTTCATCTCGGTGCCGATCCGGCCGGGCTCGATCAGCGTCACGCCGATGCCGGTGCCGGCCAGCTCGCGCCGGACGGAGTCGGTCATGCCGCGCAGCGCGAACTTCGTCGCCGAGTAGACGCCGCCGATGCCGATCTCGCCGGCGACCGATCCGATGTTGACGATCGCGCCGCCGCCGGCCGCGCGCATCGGCGGCACGACCGCCCGCATGAGACGGATCGGGGCGAGCAGGTTGACGTCGACCATGGCGGTCAGGCTCGGGTCGTCGAGCAGGACGGTCTCCGGCCCGCTCAGGCCCGCGTTGTTGACGAGCCCGCCGATCGTGCCGGTGACCGCGAGGGCCTGCCGCACCAGCGCCTCGATCGCATCCGGTTCCCGCAGGTCGGTGGGGACGGCGAGGGCGGCGCCGCCGTGGGTCTCGATGGCGGCGGCCACGGCGGCGAGCTCGTCGGCGCGGCGGGCGGCGAGCACCAGGGTGGTTCCGGGGCGACCGAGCCGCAGCGCGGTCGCGCGGCCGATTCCGCTCGATGCTCCGGTCACGATGATGACGCGCATTCGTCCTCCGGCGGGTCTTCGCGAACAAGAAACGGCGCCGCCGTGTGGCGACGCCGTTTCGCTGCCGGGAAGAACCTATCGCTTGGCGTGGTACGCCTCGACGATGGAGCTCGGGATGCGCCCGCGCTCCGAGACTTCGTATCCGTTCTTGCCCGCCCACTCGCGAATGGCCTGGTTCTGATCGCGGGTCGCCCGGCCGGTGCTGGCCGGTGCGCCGCCGCGCCGGGCGACCCGCGCCTCGGCGCCGCTGCGCCCCACGCGCGTGGCGACCGACAGATACGGGTCCAGGGCCTTGCGCAGTTTGCCGGCGTTCTTCTCCGACAGGTCGATGGTGTAGTTCACCCCGTCCAGTCCGAATTCGACCGTACGATCGGCCTCGCTGCCGTCGAGGTCGTCGGTCAGAAGGGTGATTACCTGCTTGGCCATGATGAGGTCGCTCCTACAGCGGTGCCATTGTCTCGAGTAATTCGCCTATTCATTCTGTCGGTTCGCTCGCGTCGAAGCAAATTGTCGGCGCGCATGTCGCGATCGCCAATCGGCGATATCGCGCCGAGAATTCCACGGCGGACGCCGGGCGCACCCCGCCTCACCTCGACGCGTACGGCGAAACTCCACCGCAACACTTCACCGTTCCGTCGATATGTTGTACGGTGGGTGGGAGCGCTCCCAAACCCCCTCCCTCTTCCCCGGAGGATCCCCCGAAGGAGCTTTCATGAGACGCGCCGTCCGCGTCCTCGCCGCCGCTGTCCTCTTCGCCGCCGCGAGCCTGACCACATTCGCCTTCGCCGGGTCCGCCCAGGCGGACACGCAGATCTGCGAGCAGTTCGGATCCACCACCCTCGGCGGCCGATACGTGGTGATGAACAACCGCTGGGGCAGCGCCGCCGAACAGTGCATCAATGTCACCGACAGCGGATTCGTCATCACCAGTCAACGCGGGACCGGCGACACCGGCGGTGCACCGGTCTCGTACCCGGCGGTCTACTACGGCTGTCATTACGCGAACTGTTCGCCCGGCACGAATCTGCCGCTGCAGCTAGCCGCGATCAGCAGCGTGACCAGTGCAGTCTCCTACCACTACGAGAGCGGGGCGACGTACGACGCCGCGTACGACATCTGGCTCGACCCCACGCCCCGGCGCGACGGCGTCAACGCGATGGAGATCATGATCTGGTTCCACCGCCAGGGCCCCGTCCAGCCGGTCGGCGCGGCGGTCGGCACCGCCACGATCGGCGGCCGTGCCTGGGAGGTCTGGCGCGGAAACAACGGCGCCAACGAGGTCATCTCGTACGTGGCCCCGGCGCCGATCACGAGCTGGACCTTCAGCGTGCTCAACTTCATCGACGACGTGAAGCGCCGCGGCGCCGTCACCGACGCCTGGTACCTCACCAGCGTCCAGGCCGGATTCGAGCCGTGGATCGGCGGCGTCGGGCTCGCGGTCACCGACTTCTCCGCGGAAGTGAACGGCGGAAGCACCCCGCCGGAGCCCGCCTCCTGCCGGGTGACGTACGCGGCGGACACGTGGGACACCGGATTCGTGGCCACGGTGACCGTCGCCGTCGCCGGCCCGGTCGACGGCTGGACGCTCGGCTTCACGCTCCCCACGGGCCAGCGCATCACGCACGCCTGGAACGCCGCGGTCGCCGGTGACAGCGGTGCGGTCACCGCCCGGGATCTGGGCTACAACGGCCGCATCCCGGCGGGCGGCCGCACGTCGTTCGGCTTCCAGGGCAGTCACAACGGCGGGTTCGCCACACCCGCCGCGTTCACCCTCAACGGCGCGGCCTGCACGAAGACCTGACCGCCCCGCGCTCAGTCCGTGTGGCCGCTCAGCCCCGCCCCGCCGCCGTCAGCCCTGCGGCGGGGCGGCCGGCGTGGTCGCCTCCGGCACCCTCTGACTCGGCACCACTCTCGCCGGCGCGGCTTTCGCGCCAGACCCGGCGGGGGTCGCTTGCGCGGCGGGAGTCGCTTGCGCGGCGGGCGTAGCGGGGGTCGCTTGCGTGGCGGGGGTCGCCGGCGTTGCTCGGGCGGCCGGCGTCAGGCGCAGCGCCGCCGGGGCGTGTGGCGGCACGGCCGGCGTGCGCGGCGCCACCGGCGCGATCCGCTCGTATGCCGATCCCAGCCCGGGGCGCGGGTCCGGCTCGCCCTTGTTGGGCCAGAACGACATCGCCCGCTCGGCGAGCGCGGTGATGGTCAACGACGGATTCACCCCGAGGTTCGCCGGAATCACCGAACCGTCCGCCACGTGCAGCCCCGGATAGCCGTGAACCCGCTGATAGGGGTCGACCACGCCGGTCTCCGGCGACTCGCTGATGGTCACGCCGCCGAGGATGTGCGCGGTCATCGGGATGTCGAAGATGTCACCGAGCGCGCCGCCCGGCTGCCCGCCGATCTCCTTCGCCATCCGGCGTACGGCCTCGTGGCCCACCGGGATCCACGTCGGGTTCGCGGGACCGTGGCCCGGGCCGGTGGTGAGCCGGCCGCGTCGGGTCCGGCGTACCGTGAGCGAGTTGTCCAGGGTCTGCATGACCAGCGCGATGATGGTGCGGTCACTCCACCGCCGGTTGGACATCGTCTGCAGCAGCATCCGCGGATGCCGCAGCGCCTGCCCCAGGAAACGCAGCGGTCGTGGCACCCGGCCGCCGCCGTCCACCAGCAGCGTGGTGAGCATGCCCATCGCGTTGCTGCCCGGGCCGTAGCGGACGGGCTCGATGTGCGTGACCTCGTCCGGGTGGAAGGACGACGTGATCGCGACACCCTGGGAGAAGGGCTCCGGGGGCACGCGCCGGGTCTGTGCGCCCAGCAGCGCCTCCGAATTGGTCCGGGTCAGCGCGCCCAGCCGCCGCGACAGCTTCGGCAGCACACCCGTGTCGCGCATCTTGTGCAGCAGCCGCTGGGTGCCGAGCGCGCCCGCGGAGAGCACAACCTGCTGCGCGGTGAAGACGCGCTTCTTCGTCTCGACCCGCCAACCGCCCTCGACCGGGCGCAGCGCCGTCACCTCGGTGTCCGGGTGTACCGTCGCGCCGAGCTTCTCGGCCAGGTAGAGGTAGTTGAGGTCGAGGCGGTTCTTCGCGCCCGTACGGCATCCGATCATGCAGTCTCCGCACTCCGTGCACCCGGTGCGGGCCGGCCCGGCGCCGCCGAAGAACGGGTCCGGCACGGTCTTGCCCGGCTCTCCGAAGAAGACTCCGACCGGCGTACGGCGGAACGTGTGACCGACGCCCATCTCCTTGGCGACCGCCTCCACCACCCGGTCCGACGGGGTCGTCGACGGCTGGGTGGTCACGCCGAGCATCCGCGACGCCTGGTCGTAGTGGGGCTGCAGTTCGCCCTTCCAGTCGGTGATGCCCGACCAGTGCTCGTCGTCGAAGAACGGCGCCGGCGGCTGGTAGAGCGTGTTGGCGTACACCAGCGAGCCGCCGCCGACCCCCGCCGCGGAGAGCACGACGATGTCCTTGAGCAGGGTGATCCGCTGGATGCCCCGCAGGCCCAGGGCCGGCGCCCAGAGGAACGCGCGCAGGTCCCACGAGGTCTTCGGCAGCGTCTGGGGGGTGTAGCGCCGGCCGGCCTCGAGCACGCCGACGCGGTACCCCTTCTCGGACAGGCGCAGTGCCGTGACGCTGCCGCCGAAGCCGCTGCCCACGACGATGATGTCGTAGTCGGTCATGTGACACACTCCACCACGTCGGGCGGTGTTACACCAGAGGCGAAACTGTCTCATCTGAGCGGCGGTACTGGGCGGGGGAGCCCTGGGTGGCCGGGTCCTCGTATGCGCCTGCCCGCCCGCGGTCCACGTGCCAGCTCGTCAGAGTGCTCACCGTGGCCGCCGGATCGCCGCGATCGGCCACGACCCGCATCCGGGTGGTCCACCGGTGCGGGGTCACCTCGTACAGGTCGTGGCCGTAGCGGTTGCCCTCGAAGTACTGCAGATGCGGATTGGCGGCGCCGAGAATCGGGCCGTTGGTGGCATTCCAGCTCGGCGAGTAGGCGCTCGAGGTCGCGGAGTGTGCCACGAACTCGGTGCCGATGACCGGTGCGCCCGGATTGTCGAAGTCCGGCGTGATGTCCTGGACGAAGGCGCTGTGCCAGTCGCCGGTGATGGTGACGAAGTCGGGTCCCCCGGCGCCGCGCACGTGGCCCAGGATCTCGGCGCGCTCGGCGCGGAAGCCGTCCCACTGGTCGGTGAACATGAAGCCGCCCTGCTGGGTCCGCTGCTGGCCGAGGAAGATCGAGTTGATCCAGCACTGCCAGCCGGTGCCGCGCCGGCTGATCCGCTGCTTCAGCCAGGCCTTCTGTGCCGTACCCAGAATGGTGCCGTCCGCCAGGTTCTGCGCCGAGCGGTATTGCCGCACGTCCAGCACGACCAGCTCGAGCAGGTCTCCCCACTGCCGACTGCGGTAGATCTGCGGGTCGGGCAGTGCGGTGTCGGAGCCCTCGAGTCGCAGCGGCATATGCTCGTACCAGCCCTGATAGGCCGCGGCCCGCCGGGCGACGAACGTGGCCGCGCCGCGCGAGCCGGAGTAGTCGTTGACCACCTCGTGGTCGTCCCAGGTGAGGTAGAACGGGTGGGCGGCGTGCAGGCCGCGCAGCAGCGGGTCGCCCTTGTAGAGCGCGTGCAGCTTGCGGTAGTCGTTCAGGCTCGTGGCGACACCGAGTTCGGATCCCTCGTACACGTAGTCGCCGAGGTGGACCACGAAGTCGAGGTTGTTGTCGGCGGCGAGGTCCCGCATGCCGGGGTATTCCCCGGACTGGTAGTTCTGGCAGTTGAGCGAGGCGAACCGGACCAGGCTCACCGCGCCGGTCGGTGCGGTCTTCGTGCGGCCCACCCGGCTGGCCTTGCCGAGCGCGGTGAACCGGTAGTAATAGCGCCGGCCCGGCTGCAGCCCGCCGGCCACCACGTGGACGCTGTGGCCGAGCAGTGCGGAGGCGGCCACGGATCCGGAGGCCACGACGGCGGTCATCGCCGCGTCGGTGGCGACGGCCCAGTCCACCTGCACGATGTCCGGCAGCGGCTGCACGTCGGCCAGCGGCTCCGGGGCCAGCCGGGTCCACAACAGAACGCTTGCGGGCAGCGGATCGCCCGACGCGACCCCGAGCGTGAAGGGGCCTGCGTCCCAGGACGCGCCGAGCGCGGCCGCGGCGGCGTGGGCGGCGCGCGGTCCCAGACCCTCGGCCAGCGGCCAGGCGCTCAGCGCACCCGCGCCGAGCGCGGCCCGCAGCAGGGTACGACGACCGACCCGCATCACGATCCTCCCGCCGTCAGGCTGAGGCTGAGGGAATCGGCGTAGCCGTCGTTGAACGTGCCGCCGTCGCGGGTGAAGAGCAGCAGCACCCGTGCGGTACGGCTGCTCGGCGGCACCGTCCCGGCCCCGGCGCGCCGCAGCAGTCCGGTGGCGCGGCCGCGGTCGGTCGCGGTGACCGGGCCGAGGACGCAGAGGCCCAGCGGCGTACCCGCCGCGGAGAGGAACTCCAGCGAGAGCCGGACCCCGTCGTCCTGCTCCGCATAGCCGCCGAGCCATCCGGCGAAGTCGAAGCGCGTCGTGCCGGCGTCGATCTGCGCCGTGCCCGGCAGGGTCACGAGCTGCGTCAGGCGGGTCCGGGCCGAGGTGCCGCCGCTGAGGAAGTTGCGGCCGCGGTCGGCGGGCCCGGGACCGCCCGGCGCCGGATATCCCGGGGTGCCGTACGCGACGACGGCGGCCGCGCCCTCCAGGACCGTCCACCCGGTGACGGCCGACGGCTGGCCGGTGCCGCCGGGGTCGCTCTCTGCACCGCCGTTGGCGATCAGGTTCGTGGTCTGCACCCACGGCATTACAGTGGAGTGACGTGAACGGCCACGATATTGACGTCGAACGATGCAAGAACCGGCACTGTCGCCGGGTGCGCCCGTCTACTGCGGGGTCGTCGCGGTGAACTCCCGCTCCGGCTCGTCGGACCGCTGCCGGGATGCGGACGCCGCCACCGCCGCCGACGCGTGTGCCTTGGCCAGGGCCACCGGGAACGCGCGGGTCGCCTGCCAGAGGCGCACGATCAGCCACAGCTCGAAGAAGAGCAGCAGGGCGCCGACGACCGCGGAGGTCTGGAGCACCCAGCCGGTCAGCGGGCCGATGATGAACACCGCCATCTCGAACTCGATGCCGCTGATCAGGTGCGTACGGATCCGACGGGACTGCAGCGAGTGCCGCAGGCGGGCGCGGGGCCCGTGCGGCACGACCGTGGGGTCCTCGACGACGGGTGCCGGCGCGAATCCGCGGGCCTCCGCGAGCTGCTCCCGCATCGTCTGCCGGATGCGACCCATCTGGTGCGCGTTCACGTAGCGGAAGAGGTCCAGGAAGGTCACCGCGATCAGCGCCCACAGGTACGCCTTCGAGCCGGTCCTCGCGTACTGGCCGCCGAACAGTGCGACCGCGCAGAGGAAGGCGCGGAGGCGGTCGAACATGAAGTCGAACCAGGCGCCGAACATCGATCCTGTGCCGTGGAGTCTCGCGATCTTGCCGTCCATGCAGTCGACCACGAAGCTGACGTGGAACAGGAGCGCGCCCGCGACCAGCCACCAGCGATCCTGCATCAGGAAGCACGCGGCCGCGCCGAAGCCCAGCAGCGTGGCCAGGCCCGTGAGCAGGTTCGGCGTGATCCATCGGTACGGCGAGACGAGCCGCACCAGCCGGGCTGCCACCGGATCGACGAGCAGCACCGTCCACCACGCGTCCCGCGCCTTGTAGGTCTGCTCGCGAATATCCTGCAGCGATGAGCGTTGCACCATAACCCCAATCAACGCATCGGCCCCGTACCGGAAACTGCTTATGTCCGATTTGTGACGTGATGGCGCGGTGGGTTTTTCCACGGCCGTGCGCGTGCCGGGTCGCTACCGACCGCCTGCATAGTAGCGTCCATCCGTGGCCGATGGTCGATGTCCGACCGACCGGGCGGCGCCCGCCGACCCGGTGTCCACCCTGGACGCGCGCGGGCTCGGCGCGGCCGCGGACGATCCGCCCGCGGTCCACTACGACGACGAGGAACGCCCCGCGCGCACCCTCCGCGGTCCGGCCGGCCTCGTCGTCGCCGGCGTGGCCTTCGCGGTCGCACTCCTGGTGCTCTGGCAGGTCTTCCGGCCGCTCGCCCAGGGCAGCCAGTTCTATCTGATCGTCTTTCTGTCCGGCACGCTCCCGCTGACCTTCCTCGCCTATCGCAGCGGCCTCTCACGCCCTCGGCCGCGGTGGTCCTCGCCAGACCGGCCCACGGTCGCCGACTGGATCCTCTCCGCCGTCACGCTGCTGGTGTGCCTCTACCCGCTCAACCCGCTGACCGGTGGCTACGACGCCTTCCTCGACCGCCAGGGCCTCCTCGACACCCCCGACGTCATCGCCGGCGCCATCCTGCTCGCCCTGGTCGTCGAGGCCTGCCGGCGCACGACCGGACTCGCCCTGCCGATCGTCTGTCTGGCCTTCCTCGCGTACGGGTACTACGGCGGTCTGCTGCCGCAGACCTGGGCCGTCGCCCACTCAGGACTGGACTTCGCGCAGATCGCCGACGCGCTGTTCAACTCGGGCAGCGGGTTCTACGGCACCCCGCTGGACGTCGCCGCCACGTACATCGTGCTCTTCACGATCTACGGTGCCGTCCTCGACCTCTCCGGGGCGAGCCGCTTCTTCGTCGACCTCTCCGTCGCCGCGTTCCGCAAGTCGCGCGGCGCCGCCGGGCGCACCGCGGTCGCCGCGGGCTTCCTGCTCGGCACGGTGTCCGGGTCCGGGACCGCGACCGCCGTCAGCGTCGGCGCCGTGACCTGGCCGATGCTGCGTCGAGCCGGCTATCCGAGGGAGCAGGCCGGCGGGATGCTGGCCGCGGCCGGCGTCGGCGCGATCCTCTCCCCGCCGACGCTGGGCGCGGCGGCCTTCATCGTCGCCGAATATCTCCACGTCTCCTACCTGACCGTCCTGGGCTGGGCGATGATCCCCACGGTCCTCTACTACGCGGGCATCCTGCTCGCGGTCGAGATCGACGTGCGACGGTTCGGGGTACGCGCCGTGGACGCGCCCGCGACAAGTGCGCTCCGGCTGCTCGGCAGGTTCGGCTATCACTTCTCGTCGCTCGTACTCATCGTGGTGCTCCTGGCGCTCGGGCAGAGCGCGACGCGCGCCGTGGTCTATGCCACCGCTCTGGCCGCGGCGCTCTCCTTCCTCGACCGTCGCGCCTGGCTCACTCCGCGGCGGGTGTTCACCGCACTGTCGGCGGGTGTGCGGGGAGTGCTGCCGGTGGTCGCCGTCTGCACCGCGGCCGGCATCATCACCGCGACCACCACGAAGACCGGCCTCGGCGCCCAGCTCGCGTCGCTGCTGGTGAGCGGCGCCCGCGCGCTCACCGACGATCCGGCTGCGGTGCTCGCGCTCACGGTCCTGCTGGCCGCGGTCGCGCTCGCCCTGCTCGGCCTGGCCGTGCCGGTGACGGCGAGCTTCATCATCGGCTGGGTGATCATCGGGCCCGCACTGCTCCAGCTCGGCGTCCCCGCGCCGGCGGCCGCGATGTTCGTCTTCTACTACTCGGTGCTCTCCGAGGTCACGCCGCCGACCGCGCTGGCGGCGGTCGGTGCGAGCGCGATCACCGGAGGCCGCACGGTGCCGACGATGTGGCAGGCCCTGAAGTACGCGCTGCCCGCCTTCCTCGTGCCGGCCGCCTTCGTCCTCACCGGACCGGGGGAGTATCTGCTCGCCCGCGGCCCGGTCGCGGGCGTCGCGGGGGCGACCGCCGTCGCGCTGCTCGCCGTGGCCGGGCTGGCGGTGGCGACCGGCGCCTGGGTGCCCGGGATCGGTCCGGCGGGCCTGCCCAGCCGCGTCCTCGGTGGCCTCGCCGCTCTGCTCCTGCTGTATCTGGCACCACCGACGATCGTGGCCGGGCTGGCGGCTCTTGCCCTGGCCGCAGGCATCGCTTTCGTGCAGCACCGCCGTTCGGGTCGGCGAACTATCAGGGAGGCAGTCTCATGAGGAAGACACTCGCACTGACCGCCGTCGGCGTGCTCGCGCTCGCCGGCTGTGGCGGCAAGCAGGACGCGGCCGGTACGGACACCGGCGGCGCCGTCACCTGCGATGTCGGCTCCGACACCCGGATCGGCATCGCGACCGGCAACGCCACCGGTGTGTACTTCGCGCTGGGCAACGCCTATGCGGAGCAGATCAACGCCGGCGGCGGCACGGTGCGCGCGACCGCCTCCGAGACCGGCGCCTCCGTGCAGAACATCCAGCAGCTCGTGGCCGGCGAGTTCGACGTGGCCTTCTCGCTGGCGGACAGCGCCGCCGACGCGGTCAGCGGCACGAACAGCTTCACCGCCGCCCAGCCCGTGCAGGCCCTGGCCCGCATCCACACCAACTACACGCAGGTCATCGTGCGCAAGGCGGCCGGCATCACCGACGTGGCCGGGATGCGGGGCAAGCGGGTCTCGACCGGCTCGCCCAAGTCCGGCACCGAGGTCATCGCCCAGCGAGTGCTGACCTCGGCCGGACTCGACCCCGCCAAGGACGTCCAGGCCCAGCGCCTCGACCTGACGAAGACCGTCGACGGGATGAAGGACGGCTCCATCGACGCGATGTTCTGGTCCGGCGGCCTGCCCACCCCGGGCATCACCGATCTGCTGACCACCGCGGGCGACAAGGTGCAGTTCCTCGACATCACCCCGGTCCTGCCCGCCCTCAAGAAGATCAATTCCGTGTACGAGCAGGGCACGATCCCCGCGGCGACGTACCGCACGCCCGCCGACGTGGCGACCGTCGTGGTGCCGAACCTCCTACTGGTCCGCGACAACCTCGACGCCGACGTGGCCTGCGTCCTCACCAGGACGCTCTTCGAGAAGCAGCCGCAGCTCGCCCAGGCCAACGCCGCCGCCAAGGAGATCGCTCCGGGCAAGGCCCGCCAGACGGCCCCCGTGCCCCTGCACCGCGGCGCCGCCAAGGCCCTCGACGACCTCGGCGCTCCCTGACCGTCGCGGCGTGGGGGGCCGGGTCCCGCGTGCTGTCCGCCGCGCGGCGTCGTGGCGTGTGTCAGTCGGTGGTCAGGTCGGTGCCGGCGGCCAGGGTGGTGGCGAGGGCCATCAGGCCGACGCTGTTGGAGCCCTTGAACAGCACCACGTCGCCGGGCGCAAGCTGTTCGGCGAGGGCCTCGCGGGCGGCGTCCCGGTCGGGGACGTGCCGCGTGGCCACGCCGCGCTCGGCGGCGGCCCGGCCGAGCTGCGCCGCGTCGTCGTTGCCGACCGTCAGCAGCCAGTCGACGCCCACCTCGGCGGCGACGGCGCCGACGCCGACGTGGTCGGCGGTCGACGTCTCGCCCAGTTCGTTCATCTGGCCGAGCACCGCGACCGCCCGGCGCCCGGCCGCCAGCTTGGTCAGCGTCCGCAGGGCGGCGGTCATGGAGACCGGGCCGGCGTTGTAGGCGTCGTTGATCACCGTGAACCCGGCGGGACTCTCCACCACCTGCATCCGTCCCTCCGACACCGGCGCGGCCGTGGACAGCGCCTGGGCGATCAGCGCGAGGTCGTCGGTGAAGTGCAGTGCCACCGCGGCGGCGGCGAGAGCGTTCGGCACGAGATGCTCGCCGACCAGGCGCAGCGCCACCTTCGCCGCACCGGCGGGCGTGCGCAGCGTGAACGACGCCCGCCCGGTCCCGTCGACCTCGACCGACTCCGCCCGGACCGTCGCCTCGGCGCCGAGACCGAAGGTGACGACCTCGGCGGCGGTCCGGCCCGCCATCGCCGCCACCATGGGATCGTCGGCGTTGAGGACGGCCGCCCCGTCCGCCGCGAGCGCCTCCACCAGCTCACCCTTGGCCTTGGCGATGGCCTCACGGCTGCCGAACTCCCCGAGGTGGGCGGTCCCCACATTGAGGACGACACCGACATGCGGGCGTACGAGCGACGTCAGGTACGCGATGTCGCCGACGTGGCGCGCACCCATCTCCAGCACCAGGAACCGTGAGTCCGCGGTGACGCGCGAAACGTTCTCCGGCATGCCGCTCTCACTGTTGCGATTGCCGGGCGGCGCGGTCGTCGGGCCGAGGCTGGACAGCACCTGTCCGATCAGATCCTTGGTCGTGGTCTTGCCGACGGACCCGGTCACGCCGACGACGCCGAGGCTCGGCACCCGCGCGACGATGGCCGTGGCCAGCCGGCCGTACGCCGCCAGCGTGTCCTCGACGACGATGGCGGGAACCCCCAGCGGCCGCGCCGCGAGCACCACGACGGCTCCGGCCTCGATCGCCTGAACGGCGAAATCGTGGCCGTCGACCCGCGCGCCGGGCAGGGCGACGTACAGGCCGCCCGGCTCGACGACCCGCGAGTCGAACGTGCAGAGGCCGGTCACCTGGGCCTGCGGGTCGGCATCGTGCAGGGTCCCACCGACCGCGGCGGCAATCTCAGCAAGCGTCAAAGGCAGCACGCTGGCACGTTACCGCCCCGGCCGGCCGGGTATCGCACCGCTCCATCCGGCCGGGTGTCGTACCGGCCCGGCCGAGGGGTCATCAACTTTTGTTGACGGGGAGATCGCTATCAACTAAAGTTGACGACGTGATCGATCGTGTGGAGGTCCCGGAGCCGGACGACCCCGAGGCAGCTCTGGCCGCCGTCGTGGCCCTGCGGCGACTGGCCAACCAGCTCGAACGCGCCGCCGTCGCGCACGCGCTGCGCGACGGATGGACCTGGGCCCAGATCGGTCAGGCGCTGGGCGTGAGCGCCCAGGCCGCCCACAAGAAGCTGGCGCCCAAGAAGGGGGCGTAAGCCGACGCGTTCGCGTCCTGAACCGAAGGGAACCATCCCGTGGCACTGCTGCATGCCCTGAAGGACGTTCGGACCATCAAGACTCTGCTCACCCGCGCCGGAGCCGAGGCCGTGCGCAGCGGCGACGACCTGCCCGGCCCGGAACACCTGCTGCTGTCCGCCCTCGCACTGCCCGACGGCACGGCCGCCGCGGCCTTCACGCACCTCGGGGTGGATCCCGGTGACTTCCGGACGGCCGTCGACCGGACCCACCGGGACGCACTCGACCACCTCGGCCTCACCGTCGGCGACGGGCTCGACGACCTGCCCGGCGCGGACACCCCGGCCGGCCCCTACCGCATGACCGCATCCGGACAGCAGGCGTTCCAGCGAGCGGTCACGCTGTCGAAGGAAACCAAGCCGTCACTGCTGCGCGCCGCCCACATCGTCATCGCCGTCTGCGAACAGGGCCGCGGCACCGTCGCCCGAGCACTCCAGACCCAGGGCATCGACCGCATCCACCTGGCCGCCGCCGCCCGAGAGGCACTAGCCACCCCCTGACGCCGCACGGCTCAGGCGGAAGCCCGTCCGCCGCCTGCACATTGGTGGCCGGCGGCCGGCGCCTGCATATCGGTGGGCCGGCGGCCGGCGGGCCGCGATCTGGTGGCGGAGCCGGCTCCCGTGCCGCGGCCGGTGACGGTCGTCGGCGGATGGGCTGAGACCGCGTGCGGGTGATCGCCCGGGCGTCGGTCGGGGACTGGACCGGTATGGTGCGTCGATGGAACGCACCGCGTTGGTCACCGGGGCATCGTCGGGCATCGGCCGGGCCACGGCGGCCCTGTTGGTGGCGCATGGTTATCGGGTGTGGGGGACCAGCCGCAGCCCGGAGACCCTTGCGCCGGAGCAGCGGGCCGCCGGCGTCGACTACCTGGCGCTCGACCTGACCTCGGAGGAGTCGATCGAGGCTCTGGCCGATCGGCTGTCCGGGGTCGACGTCCTGGTCAACAACGCCGGGGAGAGCCAGTCCGGCCCGTTCGAGGAGCTGCCCGGCGACGCCCTGCGACGGCTGTTCCAAGTCAACGTTCTCGGCCCGGTGCGGCTGGCTCAGCTCGCCCTGCCGGGCATGCGGGAGCGGCGCCGCGGCCGGGTTGTCATGGTGGGTTCGATGCTCGCGTCGTTTCCCCTCGCCTACCGCTCCTCGTACGTCGCGACGAAGGCGGCACTGAAGGGCTTCAGCGACGGGGCGCGCCACGAGTGCTCTCCCTTCGGGGTCTGGGTGACCACTGTGGAACCCGGATCGATCAACACTGGCATCAGCGAGCGCCGCACCCGGTACGTGGCCGCGGACTCCCCGCATCGCCGCGATTTCGAGACGATGCTGGCCGCCCTCGACCGCAACGAGCGTGCCGGGATCTCCGCGGACCGCGTCGCCCAGGCCGTCGTCAAGGCGATCGAGGCACCGCGGCCGAAGCCGCTCTATGCCGTGGGCAGCAACGCTTCGCTGGTCTTCGCCCTGCGCCGGGTCCTGCCGGCAACGGTCGTCGAGAAGATGGTCCACCGCAGGCACGACCTGACCCGCTGAGCGGAGCAAGCCGGATCATGTCGGCCCATGATCGTTTGAAGATGCCGCCTAGGGAAGGTCGCTGTTGCCGCCGAGGTTACTGATCATCCTTCGCAGGACGTTCAGGCCGGCAACGTACTCATCGGTCTCGATGCCGCCGTGTGTCCGCTGGTGGACCTTCTGACTACGGGCTGCCGCGCGTCGGCGACCGGCCTCTCCGGCCTCGGTGAGGGCGAGGCGGCCGTCGGCCTGCGTGACCCATCCGCGAGCGGTCAGGTCGGCGTAGATGACCTCGAAGTCGAGGCCCTGCCTGTCGAACGGGGAAAGCCTGGCGGTGAGGGCGGCGCGGGTCCACTCGCCGGGGGCGCCGGCGACGTGGTTGAGGATCCACCAGTGCGGTTGGGTGAGTTCTTCCTCGCCGAGGGCGGCGCGGATGCTCCCGATGATGAGCTCGTTGGCGACGCCGGTCCAGTAGCCGATGGGCTGGGCGGCGAGTTGCTCCCGGGGGTATTCCCTGATCGTCATGTTCGGACCGTAGGAGTTCAAGGTGAGTTGAGGTCAACCCGGCGGCAGGATCGTTCTGCGGACCGGGCGCCGCGCGGAGCCGGGCTACGACAGGACCGCCACGTCCTGCCATGCCACACCACCATCGCCGCTCTACTCCATGGATCGAACCCCTTGGAGATGAGTCTCGGCTCAGGGGCGTAGGGGTGCGCCGACCTCGTGCAGGTGGCGGAGTGCGATGCCGTACGACCTTGCCAGGCTCGTCATCTCGTAGGGGACGCCGATCTCCGCGCAGTACGCCTGCACGATCGGCTGGGCTCGGCGCAGGTTCGGCGTCGGCATCGCCGGGAAGAGGTGGTGCTCGATCTGATAGTTCAGGCCGCCGAGTGCCATGTCCGTGAGGCGTCCGCCGCGGACGTTGCGGGACGTCAGCACCTGCTTGCGCAGGAAGTCCTCGTCGCCGGTGGGGTGGGGCATCCCCTTGTGGTTGGGTGCGAACGTCATGCCCAGGTAGACGCCGAAGAGGGCCTGGTGCACCGCGACGAACGCCAGCGCCTGCAGAGGGCTCAGCACGAGCACCAGGGCGCACAGATAGCCGGCGACGTGCGCTCCCATCAGGGCACCCTCGAGGGCGCGGTGCTTGACGGTGCCCGTACGCAAGGCCTTGATGCTGTCCTTCCTGAGGCTCAGGCCGAGCAGCGTGAGCAGGGGAAAGAACAGCCAAGCCTGGTGGCGGGTGAGCCACCGGTCGAAGCGTCCCCGGCGGGCCGCCGCCGCCTCGGCCGACCACACCAGGACCGCCGGGGCGACGTCCGGGTCGAGGTCGTCGTGGTTCGGGTTGGCGTGGTGCCGGGTGTGCTTGTCCATCCAGTAGCCGTAGCTCATGCCGACGGCGAGGTTGCCGGCGATCCTTCCGGCGCGGGCGCTCGGCCCGGCGGTGCGGAAGACCTGCCGGTGCGCGAGGTCGTGGGCGACCAGGGCCACCTGGGCGAAGGTCACCGCGAGGAAGGCGGCCACGGCCAGCGTCCACCAGGAGGCGCCGACCAGGAAGAACGCGGTCCAGCCGCCGATGAGCATGAGGCCCACGACGCTGAGGCGTACGGCGTAGTAGCCGGGCTTGCGGTCGAGGAGGCCCGCCCGGCCGATCCGCCGGGCGAGCACTGCGAAGTCGCTGCCGGCCGTCGTCGCCGGCCGTTCGATCGTCGTCGTCATGCCTCAAGGCTTCCGGGACGCGGGCCCTGCGTCAGGAGTGCAGGCCCCCGAACAGTGGTAGGGACAACCCCACCCCGGTACCCCGACCACCGAGGTGCAGGCGGGCCACCCGGCCTTGTTCGCCGGACGCCCAGCACGCCCCGCCGGCGCACCGCACCGCATCGAAGCTCCCCTGGTCGAACTCCGTCCACGTGCGCCCGCCGTCGCGGCTGATGTCGCTGCCGGTCGGACCCACCGCGAGCACCGTCGCGCCGCGGGCCCAGGCCGCTCCCGAGCGGTATTCGCCGGGCTCCTCGCGGGCCGAAGCCCAGGTCCGGCCGCCGTCGCGGGTGGTCGCCGCCGCGTCCGGCGCGGTGTCCGGCGCGGCGTAGTCACCGCCGACCGCGACGCCGTGCCGGGGGTCGCGGAACGCCAGGCTGTAGACGCCCGCGCTGGGCCCGCTCGGGATGCCGCCGTCGGTGACCTGCCAGGTGTGTCCGCCGTCGGCCGTCGCGAAGACGCGGGCGCGCTCGGCGCCGCCCGTGGCGAACCAGGCGCGCCCCGCGCCCCGCCGGTCCGCGGTGACCAGGCAGGTGCCGCTCGCCGCGAAGGCGAACTCACCGGGCAGCGCATCCGGCATGCCCGTGCCGGAGCGCACCTGCCAGGTGCGGCCGCCGTCGGCTGTCGCCAGGATCCGGAACTTTCCGCCGACCGGATCCGACAGGGCCAGGCCGTGGTGGCGGTCGAGGAAGGTCACACAGTCGTAGAACGCCGCCGGGTCGTCGTTGCGGAAGGTCTCGGTCCAGGTGGTGCCGCCGTCGTCGGTCGCGTACAGGCGGGACTGCTCGCCCTCGCCGATGGTCAGGGCCACCGCGTGGTCCGCGTCGAAGGCCTCGATGTCGCGGAACTGCAGGTCGGCCGTGCCCGGCGGGTCGACGCGCTGCCAGGTGCGGGCGCCGTCGACCGTGCGCATAACGGTCCCGCCGGAACCCGCCACCCAGGCCACCGAGTCGCTGACCGGGGCCAGGCCGCGGAAGCGGGCGGTGACGCCCGTCTCGGAGAGCCGCCACGTCGGCGCCGGGACGCCGGTGCTGAAGCCGCTGCTACCGGCGAGGGCGGCCAGGGCGAGGGTGGCCATCGAAAGCTTTCGAATCATGTCCGCGGAATTTACTCCCCGGATGTCCCGATCGCCGCCCTCGAGGCGGGCCGGGGGCCGAGGATGGGGGCATGGAGACCGTCACCGTGGCGATCACGCGGAAAGCCGACCCGTCGCGCAACGCCGAGATGCTCGCGTGGGTGCGGGCAGGCGTGACGCTGGCCGAGCACTTCCCGGGCTTCCTCGGGGTCGGCTGGGTCCGGCCGGTGGTGGGCTCGACGGACTGGCACATGCTCTACCGGTTCGCCGACGCGGACGCGCTGCACGCGTGGGAGGACTCGCCGCAGCGCCGGTGGTGGCTGTCGTCGGCGCAGGGCATGGTCGAGCACACCCGGGTGGAGAAGCGTACGGGCATCGAGGGCTGGTTCGACCCGCCGCGGGAGCTCTCGGTGGACGAGCTGACCCCGCCGCCCGCCGCGCCGCCGCGGTGGAAGCAGGCCGTCACGATCTGGATCGGCTTCTTCCCGCTGAGTCTGCTGTCGTCGGTCACGCTCATGCCGGCGCTGGCGGGTCAGCATCTGGTCGTCCGCACGCTGGCGATGACGCTGTGCCTGACCCCACTCATGACCTATCTCGTCCTGCCGCAGGTCACCAGGTCGCTGCAGTGGTGGCTGCAGGGCCGCCCGCCGCCCTGGCGCGGCCGGCGCGGCTGAGGTGGTGCCGCAGGGGCCGATGGGGCCGCGGTGACTCTGCTACCGGACGGAAACCTGCTCGGCGGAAACCCTTCAAGTCGGCCTCGCCGCACCCGATGTTCTCCGGCGAGGAGGCATTCGATGCGGCTGCGCAACTGGATCGCCGTGGTCGTCAGCGTGCTGCTGCTGGTGGCCGTCGGCATCGTCGGCGTGCTGGTGAACCGTTCGGCGCTGCGTGCGGCCGACACGGTGCACCGCGCCGACTCACAGGCGCTGGCGGTCAACAACGCCACCCTGGCCGGGTCGATGCAACTTCTCTCCGCCAAGGAGCTCAGCGAGTTCGCCTCGGGTCGCCCCTTCACCCTGGCGCCGGGTCAGGCCGCCGATCGCAAGATCCTCGAAGCGTACGTCAAGAAGTCCGCGCTGTTCCCGTACGGCGCGGCGCTCACCTCCCTCGACGGCAAGCTGCTCAACGCCACCCGCCGCAATCCGCTGCCCGATGCCGACGACCCCGGCTACGGGGTGATGCGCGATCAGTTGCTCGCCGGCAAGCCCGGCTTCTCGCCGGTCATGAGCGTCACCGACGCCAAGGGCGTGCCCGTCGCGGTTCAGGCCGTCGCGGTGCCGATCGCGGTCGAGGGCGCACCCGTGGCGCTGCTCATCGGCTACCAGAAGCTCGCCGACACGACGCTTCAGGCGTACACGTCGAAGCTGAAGTCGGCGGCGCACACGACGCTGATCGTCGATCCTGTCGGCGTGACCGGCATCAGCAGCGACCCGCGCAGGATCGGCAGCCAGGTCGATCCGGCGATCGTGGCGGCGGCCCGGGCGAACGCGACCGGCGGCGCCTTCGCCGAGTACGAGCTCGACGGCGTCGAGATGATCGCCATCGTGGTCACCGGGGACGTCCTGCCGGGCGGCTGGTCGTACGTGCGGACGCAGACGACCGCCTCCTTCGACGGCGCGGTCCACCGCCGCAGCCAGACGATCAACCTGACCCTGCTCGCGATGCTGCTGATCGGCGCGGTGGGCATCTCCATCCTCGGCTACCGCACCCAGGTCCAGCGCCGGCGGGCCGACGAGAAGTTCCAGGCCCTGTTCCAGCACGCGCCCGACATGGTGGCCGTGCTCGACGCGGACGGGCGGCTCTCGTACTCCAGCCCGAGCGCGGCGTCGGTGCTGCACTTCCCGCCGGGTTCTCTGCAGGGCAGCAGCGTCTTCGAGCTGGTCCACCCCGAGGACCGGCCGCGGATGATGGAGGCCTTCGGTCGGCTGTTCGACGACAAGGACAGCGTGCTGCGTCTGCAGACGCGCGTCCTCAACGCTGCCGGCAACGCCACCTGGTTCGAGTTCACCGCCTCCAACCAGATGCACAACCCGGCCCTGAACGGCATCGTCATCAACGCCCGCGACGTCTCCGAGACCCGCGCCTTCCAGGAGCGGCTCGCCCACGAGGCGCAGCACGACGCGCTCACCGGGCTGCCCAACCGCCGCCGCATGCAGGACGCCCTCGGCTCGTCGCTGCGGCAGGAGCCGGTGGCGGTGCTCTTCGTCGACCTGGACGGCTTCAAGCCGGTCAACGACGCCCACGGTCACGAGGCCGGCGACGAGCTGCTGCGCCAGGTCGCCGACCGGCTCGGCTCCTGCGTCCGCGAGCAGGACGTCCTGTCCCGGGTCGGCGGCGACGAGTTCGTGGTGCTCATGCCCGGCATCACCAACCGTGAGGACGCAGACGCGATGAGCGCCCGGGTACGCCTGGCGGTCGAGCGCCCGTTCTACGTCCAGGGCAGCGAGGTGGTCATCGGCGCGAGCGTCGGCGTCCACGTCGCGAACGCGGCGGACGATCCCGACCAGGCGCTGCGCGCCGCGGACCACGCGATGTACGAGATCAAGCACCTTGGCGGCGGCCGTAATGCGGCGATCCCGGAGCAGCGCCATCTGGTTCACGTGGGCCGTCACCGCGCGGAGGCCTGAGCCGCTACGTTGTGATCCATGGCCACGAAGCCGCCCGCGGTGGAGGTCGAGGCGGGGGAGCACACGGTACGGATCTCGAATCCCGGCCGCGTGTACTTCCCGGAGCTCGGCCTGACCAAGCTCGACCTCGTCCACTACTACCTGAGCGTCGGCGACGGCATCGTCCGGGCGCTGCGGGAACGCCCGTGCATGCTGCACCGTTTCCCGGACGGGCTGGCCGGCGAGAAGGTGCACCAGAAGCGGGTGCCGCACGGCGCCCCGCCGTGGCTGCAGACCGTCCGGGTCACCTTTCCCCGCTACAACCGGCACGCCGACGAGCTGTGCGTGACCCGGCTCGGCGAGGTGATCTGGGCGGTGCAGATGTCGACGGTCGAGTTCCACCCGTGGAACTCGCGGCGCGCCGACACCGAGAAGCCCGACGAGTGGCGCATCGATCTCGATCCGATGCCGGACTGCGACTTCGCCACCGTACGCCGGGTCGCGCACGTCGCCCACGAGGTGCTCGACGAGCTGGGGATCACCGGTTTCCCGAAGACCTCCGGCGGGCGGGGGCTGCACGTCTACGTCCGCGTCAAGCCGGAGTACGGCTTCGGCGACGTCCGCCGGGCGGCGCTCGCGTTCGCCCGGGAGGTGGAGCGCCGCGCCCCGGACGAGGTGACGACGACCTGGTGGCGCAAGGACCGTGACCCCGCCAAACTCTTCGTCGACTACAACCAGAACGCCCGGGACCACACCATCGCGAGCGCGTACTCGGTGCGCGGCAACCAGCGCGGCACGGTCTCCACGCCGATCCGGTGGGACGAGATTGACGAAGTCGACCCCGATGACTTCACGATCGTCACGGTTCCGGCGCGCTTTGCGGAGCGGGGTGACCTGCACGCCGCGATCGACGACAAGGCCCATGACCTGCGTACCTTGCTGGAATGGGCGGAGCGCGACGAGCGCGCCGGCCTCGAGGGCCCGGCCGAGACCGACTGAAAAGTCGGTTGTCTCGAAACATTTTCAACTATCGATGTAGCTGTTAGTTTCACGGAACGCAGTCAACCCGTCACATCGGGAGGCGTTCATGCAGACATCGGTGCGGTGGACGATCGCGGCAACTGCGGCCGTCGCCCTGACCACCCTCGGCCTGTCGGCACCCGCTACCGCGGCGCCCGCCGAGAAGCCCGTCCTCGCCGCGTCCGGCGCCGAGGTCGTCCCCCACAGCTACGTCGTGGTTCTCAAGGAGGACCGGTCGGCGGTCGCCGGGCGGGCGAAGAGCCTCGCGAACCGGCACGGCGGCACGGTACGGCAGACGTACTCGCACGCCCTGCGCGGCTTCGCCGCGACGATGAGCCCTCAGCAGGCGCGGCGCATGGCCGCCGATCCCGAGGTCCTCTACGTGCAGCACGACGTGATCCACCGGGCGAGCGACACCCAGACCAACCCGCCGTCGTACGGGCTGGACCGCATCGACCAGCGCAGCCGGCCGCTGAACCAGGCGTACACCTACTCGACCGGCGCGGCGAACGTGCACGCGTACATCGTGGACACCGGCATCCGCACGACCCACCGTGACTTCGGCGGCCGGGCGACGAGCGGGTTCGACGCCGTCGACGGCGGCACGGCCGACGACTGCCACGGCCACGGCACGCACGTGGCGGGCACGGTGGGCGGCACCGCGTACGGCGTCGCCAAGAGCGTGCAGCTCGTCGCGGTCCGCGTGCTGAACTGCCAGGGCAGCGGCACGACCGCCCAGGTCGTCGCCGGCATCGACTGGGTGACCGCCAACGCGCAGAAGCCCGCGGTGGCCAACATGAGCCTCGGCGGCGGCGCCGACACCGCCCTCGACAACGCGGTGAGCCGGTCGATCGCCTCCGGCGTGACCTACTCGATCGCCGCCGGCAACGGGCTGTTCGGCCTCATCGCCCTGGACGCGTGCACCCAGTCGCCGGCCCGGGTCCCGACCGCCCTCACGGTGTCCGCCGTGGACACCAACGACCGCAAGGCGAACTGGGCCAACCGCGGCACCTGCGTCGACCTCTTCGCGCCGGGCATCGGTATCACCTCGGCGTGGGCCACGAACGACACCGCCTCCAGCACGATCAGCGGCACCTCGATGGCGGCACCGCATGTCGCCGGGGCGGCCGCCCTCTATCTGGCTACCAACCCGACCGCTACGGCGGCGGCGGTGCACTCGGCGATCGTGAGCGCGGCGACCACGGGTGCGGTCACGAACCCCGGCTCCGGCTCGCCGAACCGGCTGCTCTACACCGGCGGCTTCTGACCTCGGCAGCGGGCGGCGGGTTACCCCGGAAGGAGTACCCGCCGCCCGTGACAATTTCGGAGAATGCCCAGCTCGGAAGCGATATTTCGGGGGTCGGCCCAGATCGCGGCGGGTGGCCGCGGCATGGGCGCGGTGTCAGCATGTGTCAATGCGCTCCGGCCACCGTGACATCCCGAACGAGCGACCGTCCTGGTTCGACCCGCCCGGCGGGATCCCGCTGCCGCGGCGACCGCAGTTGTCGGACCGCCCCCAGCAGCGACGGGTCTCCGAGTGGGCCGCCGCCGGTTGCGAGCCGATCGCCGGTGGCGTCGCCCGGGGCGCGCTGTGGCGGTTCACCGTGGCCGTCGCGGACGTGCTGTATCCCGGCATCGGCATCGCGGTCGCGGCGGCACAGCGGGTGACGAAGTGGGGTCCGCGGGTGAAGGGCCTCAATGACGAACGCGGCGCCGACGTGAAGATCGGCCTGATCGGTTCGGAGACCCTCGGCCTCTGGGTGCTCTTCCGGACCCGGCTGGGCCAGTCCGATCTCGGACCCCGCCCCTCCTGGTGCCTGGACCTGCCGCTCGCCCGTCCGGGCCCGTCCGGCCCGCCCGGCCCGCTCGGCCCCTCGGGCCCGCTCGGCACCGAGGGCATCCGTCGGGATGCGTCGGTCATCTCCGGCATCGAGGACACCCGGCCCGCGGACGTGGCACCGCTGCTGCTCGTGCCGCCCGCGCTGGGCGCGGCCACGCGGGTGCTGGTCCGCGCCGATGTGCGGCGCCGGTCCGGGGTGGTGGCGGTGGACGCGGGTGACGGAGTCTGGCAGCGCCGGATGTTCTTCACCGTCGTGCACCCGGCGGGCCGGACCGGCAACCACCGCGACCGCTACCGGGTGATGTGCCCGGTCTGCGCCCGCCGCCGCCTCGCCCAGTTCCGCGGCTTCGACGTCTGCTCCGACTGCGGATGGCTCGACGCCCGGGTCTGACAGGCTTGCGCGCGCTGGCGAAGATAGACGAATGTACGCGCCCTTCGCCGGCGTCCTTCTGCTGCCGGACGCCTCCTTCCTCGGCACGACCTCCACCGTCACGACCGCCGACGGCACGCCTGTCGCCACCATCCACCGCGAGGCGTGGACGCTGCGTCAGCGCTTCGAGATCCGGGCCGCCACCGAAGCGTCGCTGCTCGCCACCGGCGCGCAGGCCGGTTTCTGGGGCAACAAGTACGAGCTGATGGGCCCGCAGTCGCAGTTCCTGCTCTCCCTGAAGTTCAGTGGCTGGACCGGCCCGACCGGTCCCGGCGTCGTGTCGCTGCCGGACGGGAGGGTGCTGACCACCAAGGGGAGCTGGACGGCACGGCAGTTCACCCTGACCGACGAGGCCGGCACGCCGGTCGCCGAGCTCAGCAACCGCGGCGGGCTGATGGCGGCACGGCAGAGCCTCGCGTTCGAGCTGCGCGCGCCGGTGCTCTCCGTCGTCCAGGCGATCGGCCTCGCCCAGTGCCTCCGCGCCGCCGTCGAGTCGGCGGCCACAGCGGTCGTGGCATAGCGGTCTCCGCCGTCAGACCTTGAAGGTCGTCGCCGTACGGTTCATCTGCTCGGCCATGTGGGTGAGCTCGTCGATGGTGGTGCTGCTCGCGGTCACGGCGTGGTGGGTGTTCTGGACCGTGGTGGCGACCATGGTCACGTGTTCGGCGATCTGCGCCGAGCCGGTGGCGGTCTGGGACACGTTGCGGCTCATCTCGGCCGTCGTGGCGCTCTGCTCGTCGACGGCGCTGGCGATCGTGGTCACGTACTCGTTGATCCGCTCGATGACGCCCTGGAACGTGCCGATGACCTCGGCGGCGCCGGTGCTGTCCTCCTGGATGGCGCGGACCCGGTTGCTGATGTCCTCGGTGGCCCGGGCGGTCTCCTGAGCGAGGTCCTTGACCTCGCCGGCGACCACGGCGAAGCCCTTGCCGAGCTCGCCCGCGCGGGCGGCCTCGATGGTGGCGTTGAGGGCGAGCAGGTTCGTCTGCTGGGCGATGGCGTTGATCACCTTCACGACCGCGCCGATCTCCGACGACGAGCTGGTGAGCTGGCGGACCCGCTCGCCGGCGACGCTCGCCGCGTTCAGCGCCTCGCCGGACACCGTCGCCGCCTGGGAGGCGCTGTGCCCGATCTCCTGGATCGACACCTCCATCTCCTCCGTCGCGGCGGCAACGGTCTGACTGTTGGTGCTGACCTCTTCCGCCGCGGACGCCGCGTTGGCGACTCCGGTTGCGGCCTCGTCCGATCCGGTGACCATCAGGCCCGCACCCGCGCGCAGCGCCTGGGAGGCCTGCGAGAGCTGGGCGGCGTCGGACTTGATCTGGGCGACGGCCCCGCCCAGGGTGTCGGCGGCCTCGTTGACCGCCGTACCCATGTCGCGCAGCTCGCCGCCCATGCCCGCGGTGTCGACCCGCCGCGTCAGGTCCCGGCCCGCGACGGCTTTGAGCGTGGCCACCGCCGCGGTGAGCGGCGCGACGATGCTGCGCCGGGTCGCCCACACCAGGGGTACCGCCAGCAGCAGCGCCACGGCCATGCCGACGCTGAGCTGGATCTGGGCGGTCCGGGACGCGGCCGTAGCAGCGGCGGCGGCGGCGTCGCTGCGGGACTGCGCGCTGTCGATGAGCACCTTCGTGCTCTCCAGGATCCGGAAGTAGATGTCCCAGGAGGCGCCGCCGATGGTCTCGTTGGCCTTGCTCACCGACGCCGGGGTGCCCTCGGCGAACATCGCGGCGATGCTGTCGTCCATCTTGAGGAACGCGTCCCAGTCGGTGCGGAGCGCCTCGAAGGTCTTCGCCTCCTCCGCGGTCATGGCCGAGGTGTCGACGCTCGAGAGATGGGTACGCAGCCGCCCGACGACCTCGAGGTAACCGGCCCGGCTCACCGCGTCGGGCTTGACCGCCTCCTTCGGGTCACCGAGGGCGGCCTCCCACGCGTACGCGACCTGCCAGCCGCTCACGTCGGAGTTGAAGTACTTGATCTCCTGGACGGCGCGGCTCAGCAGCAGCATGTCTTTCATGTGTGCCACCGCCCGGTCCTGCGCGCGCAACGCGATGAGACCCACGATTCCGGCGGCGAGGAACAGGGCCGTCACCGTGCCGAGGCATACCACGAGACGTGCGCCTACCCGCAGGCGTCCCAGAAGAGAAAGCATCAGACTCTTTCTTCCCGTCGTGGCCTTTCCTCCCCACTACCCATATCGGCGCGCCGGCCGGGGAATTGAGCCGCCTTGGACGGCCGGTTCGTCATCGGAAAGTCATGGTTGCCCGGCCCCGCCTGCCCTAGGTTGGTACATAGCCCATCGTCGATGTCGATCAAGGGGGATCGGATGAGGTCGAGGCTGTGTGCCGTCGTGGGTGCCGTGGTCATCGGCGCCGGTCTGCTGACGCCGCCGAGCGCGAGCGCCGCGCCGGGCGCGCCGCAGGCACCGTCCGTGGCGAGTCTCGCCGCGAGCGCGCCCGCCGGTCTCATCCCGGACCGGCCCATGCCCGAGGAGGTGGCCCGCGCGCTGACCCGCGTCGCCCGTGCCAGCGACGGACGGGTCCGGCTCGGCACCGTCGGGAGCAGCAACGAGCAGCGCCCGCTCCCGCTCGCCAGCGTCGGCACCGGCGGCGTCCGCCTGCTCTACCTCACCCAGCAGCACGGCGACGAGCCGCTGGGCACCCCCGCCGCGGTGCGCGCCCTGTGGGCGCTCGGCGTGCCCGACAGCGCGTGGCACCGGTGGCTGCGCTCCCGGGTGACCCTCGACATCGTCGTGCAGGTCAATCCCGACGGTGCCGTGCGCAACCAGCGCTACAACCACGATCCGAGCGCCGGCGGCGAATATTCCGAGCCCGGCGTCGGCTACGACATCAACCGCTTCCACAATCCGCTGACGCCGATCGAGGACATCCCCGTCCCCGAGGCGCGGGCGATCCTGCGCCGGTGGCACGCCACCCACCCGGCGATCGTGGTCGACTACCACATGCAGGGCCGATACCTGCAGCCCGACGGCCGCGAGACCACGGCCTCGATCCTGTGGCCGACCACGACGCTCGCCGGCGAGGCGGCGGTGACGCGCTCGCGGCAGGTGGCCGTCCGCAACTTCGACGTGCTGACGTCCGTGGCCGGCGCCAACGTGACCCGCTATCCGGGCGGCGACTACGAGGGCATCGCGCGCAATGGGTACGGCATCCTGGGCAGCGCGTCGCTGCTGGTGGAGCTCTCCGACCTGCCGCCGGAGCAGGCGGACTTCCAGATCCGCACCGCGTTCACATCGATGATCGCCACCGTCCACGGCGCAGCGAACGGCAGCCTGTGGCGCACCGACCCGGCCCGCGCCGACACCATCCCGGAGCGCGGACCATCCCTGCCCGACGTCACCACCCTGCGGCGCGCCGACGCCGCTTGATGCCCCCGGGCCTGATCCCGTTCGCAAGACATGGTTCCGGCACAGGGAGTGCGGAGGAGGCCGAGCACGAAGAGCAGGGAGGACACCATGACGACCACGCCGAACGGACCGGGCGCCGCGTTGCCCGGCCGGCCGCCCGTTGTTGACCTGGCCACCTGGCAGGCTGCCCGCGACAGGCTTCTGGTTCGCGAGAAGGCCCACACCCGCGCAGGCGACGCTCTCGCGGCGGCGCGCCGCCGGCTGCCGATGGTGGAGTTCGACGGGACGGTCGTGGTCGTCGGCGCCGACGGCCCGGTTCCGTTTCTGGACCTGTTCCAGGGCCGCGACGAGCTCGTGGTCTACAAGCACATGTGGTACGACGGCGCACCGCACCAGGGGCAGTGCGAGGGCTGCACCACCACGGCGTGGCACGTGAAGGACGCCGTCTATCTCCACGCCCGCGGCGTCTCGTTCGCCTTCCTGACCACGGGCCGGTGGGAGGAGGTGGCCTCCTACGTCGAATTCATGGGCTACACCCAGCCCTGGTATTCGGTGCGCGACGTCGACGCGCCGGTCGGCGGCGACATGGGTTACCTCACCTGCTTCCTGCGCGACGCCGACCGCGTGTTCCTCACCTACGCCACGACGGGCCGTGGCAACGAGCCGGCCAACGGGTCACTGGCTCTGCTCGACCTCACGCCCTACGGCCGCGGCGAGGCGTGGGAGGACAACCCCGAGGGCTGGCCCGAGGGGCGTGACGCGTGCTGGTACTGGCGCTCGGACGCCGACGGGACCGCGACCTGGGGTCCGGCCAGCCGGCCGGTGCCGCAGTGGACCCGTCCCGGCGCGACCCCGGTGGAGACTCTCGGCCGCATCGGCCATCACCACTGACGCGCTCCCACCGCAGCGGGGGCGCAGGGGAGTTGCGCAGCGCGGCCCCGAGCGCGTGCTGCCCGGCGGCGAGGATGCGCCGCGTGCGGATGCGGTAGCCGAGCACGTCCTGGAGGTGGGCCAGCACGGGCTGCACGCTGCCCGGCGGCACCCCTCGCGCGGTGAGGACGCTGGCGAGCCACGCGACGAACTCGGTGAAGACCGTGCAAGCCGTCCTCGTCCCGTTGCGCCCGGACGGGCAAGGGGCTTCCGCTACGGATCGGTGCGCGTACCCGCTCGGCGCTCGGACCACGACGCCGTGCCGGCCAGGTTGGCGGCGCCGCCGGAGAGGACGGCGCGATGGGCGGCGCGGGCCAGGAGCCGGCCCCACTGCGAGCGCGGGCCGGCGTACTCCGCCTCGGGACCCGCCGGTGGGCAGAGCACGGCGACCGCGTCGGTGGCCGTGCCGGTGGCGGCCAGGCCGAGCTCGCGGATCGCCTGGGTCTTGGCCTCGGTGAGGGTGGCTACCGCGTTCACCAGGGCGCCGTGGCTCAGCCGCCGCGGCACCCAGGCCACGATGTTGACCGTCCCGGCGTGCGGTGCCGCCTCCGCGGTGGGCGCGGCGGCCTGGATGGGCGCGCCGAGGCCGACCGTGGCCCAGAGCCGGACCCCATCGTCGTCCGCGGTGACCACGTCGGCGACGTCGACGCCGGTGAGCAGGCCGACGCCGGGACCGGCCAGCCCCAGCCCGGCGGCGATCTCGGACAGGTGGTCGGCCGGGTCGTCGCGGTCGTAGGACATCGGTACGGTCGCGTTGACCAGCCACCGGCAGGGCCCGATCCCCCCGCCCAGCACCGCCGACGAGATCGCGAGCACCGGCTCGGCCAGGCGCCAGACCAGCAGCGGAACGTCGCAGCCGCTCTCGTCCCGGTGGGTCAGGAGCGGTTCGGTGATCATGGCCCGACCCTACGCGGGGCCGGCCTCGCCTCCGCCGGCGGTCCGATCCGCCTCAAGATTTCCGCAAGCTTGCCGATGGGAGGTGCTCGCATCGCACTGAGGAAGGACCCCCGGATGCGCTTGACGACCCGTGCGCTGCGCCGTGGGTGGCTCCTGGTGGCCGTGGCCGTATTGGCTGCCGCCCCTGCCGCGATCACCGCTACCCCCGCCTCGGCCGCCCCGCGTGGCGGCGAGCTCCCGTACGTCGGGGGGCTTCTGCTCAGCCCCACCCGCGTCCCGGCCACCGTCCGCGGTGGGGCCCTCGCCGCGCTGCCGGCGAGCGTCGACCTGCGGCGGTACGCGCCGCCGGCACGAAGCCAGGGGCAGGTCGGCTCGTGTGTCGCCTGGTCCATCGGCTACAGCATCATGGGCTACTACGCGAACCGTACGGGCGGCAGCGGCGCCCCCTATGCCCCGCTCTTCCTCTACCTGCGCAACGTCGCCAAGGGCGGCGCCCCCCACACGGGCCTGTACCCGGATTTCGTGCTGGCCGACGCCCGGGCCAACGGCATCGACACCCAGGCGGACTACTGGCAGGGCACCACCAGATGGAACATCGCCCCGACCAGGGCGCAGATCGAGAACGCCAAGAAGTACCGCATCAGCGGCTACCGGATGCTCTTCAACGGCGCGAACCAGGGCGTCGCCGCGCAGGCGTCGATCAAGGAGGCGCTCGCCGCCGGCGCTCCGGTCACCCTCGGCGTGCCGATCTACCAGGACTTCACAAGGCTGCGCAGTCACTCCCTCTACACCTCGACGAGGGGCGGCATCCGGGGCTACCACCAGATGGCGGTATTCGGCTACGACGCCCAGGGCATTCACGTCCGCAACTCGTGGGGTCAGGACTGGGGCAACCGCGGCGACGTCAAACTGTCCTGGGCGTTCGTCAACGAGCAGGCGATCAGCGCGCACGCCGTCTACGGCATCACCACCCCGGCCACCCCGGCGGACCCGTCCGCCCCGGTGGTGCCGGCGCCGACCGTGACCGCCCTGTCCGTGACCGATGGCACGGCAGGCACCCTGCTCAGCATCAGTGGCAGCGGCCTCGAACGCACCACCGCGGTCCGCTTCGGCGACTGGGCCGCGGGCTTCACCAAGTGGGAAACCCCGGACGGCCTCAAGCTGTACGTCCGCGTCCCGCCCCAGAACGCCCCCGGCACCGTCGACGTGCAGGTGACCGGTGACGCCGGCAACAGCGCCGTGAGCAGTGCCACCAAGTTCACGTACCTGCCCCCGGTCCCGGCGGTCACCGGGCTCAGTCCCGGCAGTGCGCTCGTCTTCGGCGGCGCGACGGTCAGGCTCAGCGGCACCGACCTGACCGGTGTCACCACCGTCAGGATCGGCACGACGATCGTCGCCGCCAAGTCGGTGACCCCGACGTCGCTCACCTTCGTCGCGCCGGCGATGCCGGTCGGCAGCTACGAGGTCGCCGTCAACGACAAGTACGGCCTGAGCACCCGCGCCGGCCAGTTCACCTACCGGAACCCGCCGGCGCCCACCGTCACCGCGCTGACGCCGAGAACCGGCCCGACGAACAAGGCGACGCCGGTCGTGGTGACCGGCAAGGACCTCACCGGCGCCACGGTCACCGTCGACGGCAGGAGAGTCCGTTTCACGAAGATCTCGGCGACCCAGCTCAGGCTCACCCTCGCGCCCCACGCGGCCGGCGCGGTGGCGGTGCGGATCACCACCCCGGGCGGCACGTCCGCGGAAGCCACCTTCACGTACGTCGCCCCGCGGGCTCAGCTCATCCGGGGCAGGTGATGGGCGAGCTGGTCACGCCATGACGGCCAGTCGTGCGGTACGTCCGGGCCCCAGAGGTCCAGCTCGTGCCGGATGCCCTTGCCGGTGAGCAACGTGCCCATCCGCCGTGTCGACTCCAGCGCGCCGGTGGTGTCCTCCCACTGGCCCTGGCCGCACACGAGCACCAGCGACAGCCGCTGCCGCAGCCAGTCCAGATGGTCTCCGTGCAGGCGGGCGACGTAGTCCACCGGACTGTTGAAGTAGACCGCGTCGCCCCGCTCGCCCCAGCCCTGCCATGAGCCCGGGTCGTAGTTGCCGGAGAGGCACAGGGCCAGCGGGAACAGATCGGCCCGTTTGAAGGCGAAGTTCAGGGCATGGAAGGCTCCCAGCGAGCATCCGGCCGTGGCGATGTCGGCCGGCCCGGTGTCGGCCCGGATGTGCGGCACCACCGCCTGGATCACCCAGTCCTCGTAGGCGGCGTGCCGCCAGGCCCGCTCCTCCAGCGGCAGGTGGTGCGCCGACCAGGTCTCGGCGTCGAACGAGTCGACGCAGTACAGCTTGACCCGCCCGGCCTCGACAAGCTGCTCGACGGCGCCGACCATGCCGGTGCGGGAGAACTCCCACGCATCCCCGTTCTCCGTGGGGAAGACGAGGACGGGTTTGCCCCAGTGCCCGTACACGGCGACGGTCCCGGACCGTCCGCCGTTCGGCGGCGCCAGCTCGACCGAGTAGTGACGCATCCCTCAACCCTAGGACGATCGGGGCCTTGATCGCCGTCCGGCTTCGAACGCGCAGGTGTCGAGGGTGGACAGCGGGCAGAGATGCGCGCGCGGGTAGTAGTCGCCCATCACCGCCGCCGCCGTGCCGGGACGCCCGTCCGGCGGAACGTCCAGCACCGACCGGTGGAAGCCCGGCGCCGGCATCATGTTGCGCAGCAGCACCAGATGCCGAGCGCGGGGTTCGGTCACCGAGAAGGGTACGAACGTCACGCGCCGGACGGCCTCGATATGGGCGCGCTGTTTCTCCGTACCGATGACGAAGGTGTAGTCATCACCCACGTCCACCGCGGCGACGTCGTCGTGGCGGCAACCCGGGTCGGTCTCCCCGCTCGGCAACTGATTGACCACGACGGGGAAGAACGGGAAGCGCAGGTTCGTGCAGAGTGACCAGTAGCGCATGTCGTCGCCGCGCTGCGGCCACGGGTGGGGGTGCGGCTGGTCGGGGCTCAAGGCGGCCCGGCCCCGCACCACGACCACGGTCTCCGGGCCCGGCGGCGTCACCCAGGTGCTGAGGTAACCGCTGTCCGGGTTGGGGAAGAGCTCGTCGTTGCCCGTCGTGCGGGCGAAGGCCAGGTCCGGCGCGGACCGCGGCGGCGCGACCGGGCCGTCGGGGGCGGTGACCGCGACCGTACGCGGGCAGGGCGGCAGCGTCCGCGTCCGCCCACCGTCGGTGACCGTGAGGGTGGGCAGCACGACGGGCGACGAGGTCCCGCCGGTGGGCAGGTAGATGCGATAGACGAGGAAGCCGAGCGCGCCGTCGGGCGTGCCGGGCGGGGCCAGCGGCACCGCGTTCACCTGGTCCGGCGCGACGGCCGTCCGCACCCGCAGCGTGTACGCCCCACCCGCGACGGCGGGCTCCTGCCACGGGTTGACGCTGCCGGGATCCGGCGTGATCTCGTAGTCGGCCCGCGCCGAGGAGACGCCGTTGCTGGTGAAAGTGCCCTGGAAACCGTCGTAGACGGCGAAGGAGGCGTACCGGGTGTCGGGGAAGGCGCCGGTGATGGTGATCTGGCGGTCCGCGTACACCTTGAACGGCATCACCCAGTACCGGGCGTTGCTGTCGGGCAGCGCGACGTTCGAGGCCTGCGCCCCGACCTCCTGGGGCCAGGCGCACAGGGGAGTGGCGGCGGCGGCCGGCATGCCCGGCAGCAGGGACACCAGGATGAGCATCGCCATGGCGACTCTGACACGCGTCATGCGGGCATCACAACACGTGAAGATTTCGATGATATTCAATATTTTGGAACAACCGTGAACGACATCCTCGCGCCACGCGGCCGTGATGACCATCGGTCACCACCCCACGTCTGCCATCATGGCCGAATGCTTGAGCTCGGCCGGATGCTTCGTGGGATGGTCGCGATCCTCGCCGTCGTGGGGTTCGCCGGATGCTCGTCCGGCGACCCTGAGCCGGACGGGGGGAAGCTCACCGTCTCCATGATGCAGAACGCCCTGCTCAAGCCCGCCGACATCGGCCCGACCTGGAAGGCGCCACCCGAGTCGGCGCCACCCGCGACCCTGGTGAGCGTCTGCGGCGGCGACACCGACCCCGCCATCATCCCGGGCAAGCCGTCGCTCGCCTCCGCGCCGCTCTCCGACGAGGGCACCAAGGGCGTGCAGAGCCTCACCCAGTACGCCCTGGTCTACGACGACATCATCTCCGCCGCCACGGCGCTTGCCACGCTGCGTGCGGTCGCCGATGCCTGCCCGAAGAGCGTGCAGCGGCCCGCCAAGACCGGCGACCGCCAGGAGCCCGCCTACACCGAGACCGCAAACACGTCGTCGCTGGAGGAGGGCTCCTGGGCCGGCTTCGTCACCGTCCGCCACAAGCAGTACGACAAGGCCCACCCGGCCACCGCCGACGTCGCGGTTGTCGTCCTGACCCGCGCCAACGTCGTCCTCGTCGACCAGTACGCGATCTACCGCCTCGGCCGCTCCGACGCGAGCGCCAACCCCCAGTTCGCCGCGGACTGGCAGAAACTGATCGGCACCACCCTCAGCCGGCTGCCTTAACGCGCTCGGCCCTCGGCGAGCATCGCCACCGACCGGGCGATCCGCCGCTCCCGGGTCGGCGCCGTCTTCGCCCCGGTGACCTGCAGAACGTGCCAGTTCTGGTTGCTGTAGGAAAGCCCGGCCCAGAAGGCCTTCGCCTCGGGTGACGCCTCGAGCGCGGCGGCGAGGTCTTCCGGAACGTCCACCTCCCGGACCGCCGTGTCCAGCTCCACGTCGACCTCCAGGACGTCGCCCGCGGCGATACCCGCCTGAGCGCGCCGCTCCGCGCTGACGCCGAGCCAGTAGCTCCCGTCCATCCGCGCGATGGAGCCACGCCACTGGTGGCCGTCGACGGATACCACCACCTTGGGCCGGCCGCCCCCACCCAGCTCGGCGACCACTCCGTCGTCCACCCGGAACCCGGTCGTGCTGCCACCCGTGGCCAGCAATTCCCCACGAAACCTCATGCCGCCGAGACAATCACGGATGATCGCGCGGGTCCAGAACCCGCAGCTCGGACTCCCGGCGTGCGGACCGCCGTCATTTCCCGATAAGTACGGGCCAGATCCACTCTCATCTCGTCGAACCGCGTCACGACATGAAGGTGTTGACCATTGTGGACGCCGTCGCCTACGCTCGGGTAGACAGAACGTTCTATCTATCTGGTCGCAGGAGGACGGTGTCGATGCCGCGCACTGTGCAGTCCGAGATCTTGTACGACTCCAGCTTCTTCACGCCGGTGCAGATGCAGCCGCGCAGCGTACTCTCGATCGGCTTCGCCAACTGGGCGAAATGGGCGTCGCGGCATCTCGCCAGCTTTCCGCAGCTCATCCGGCGGTTCGGGGTCAGCTTCGTGATCGTCCGCATCCGGATCGACTACCTCGCCCCCTTCCGGTTCCTCGACGGCGACCGGGTCATCGCGTCGACCGGCGTGCAGGTCGACACGACCGGCCGCTACCTGCGCGTCACCTCCGAGGTCACCGACGGCGACCACGCCATCGCCCGCGCGGAAAGCTACGCCCGCTGCGTCAGGCTCGACAGCGACCGCGGTTTCGGCGCCGAGACCGGGCGGATTCCCGACGTACTGAACGACCTGTTCCATTCCGACGAACAGGGCGCTCCGCCGCCGCCGCGCGTCCTGCAGGAATCGCTCGAGACCCTGGAGGCGAAGCATCCGGCGGTCGCCGGAGTCACCAACCCGGTCGTCATGCATCGCGGCCTGTGCGAGGTCGCCGACCAATGGAGCTTCGTGGAGATCCCCGCGCAGCTCGGTGCCGCTCGGGAGACGCTGGTAGCGCAGCATGGCCGTCGAAACCCGCGCATCAGGTCCGGACTGACCGATCCGGTGCGAGGCATCGAGATCGAGCTGATGCGCCCGTTCTTCCTCCTTGACGAGGCGACCTTCGCAGCCTCCGTACATCACGTCGACGACTCCATCGCGTTCTCCCACCGGCTGGTGGGTCGCGACGGTCGCCTGCACGGCCTCGCGCTCGAAACCTTCGACGCACCCGACGAGCCGGCTGAAGTAGCCGCCTGAACCTGAGACCGACATCGACCCATCGCCGGAAGGAAACCCATGCACATCCGTCTGCCGGGCACGCTGTTGCACTACGTCGGCCACAGCGACGCGCTCATTTACGACGCAGGCACCGTTCGTGACGCCCTGTCCATGCTCGTCCAGGAATACCCGCCGCTCGGTCTGGTCCTGCTCGACCCCACCGGCCAGGTGCAGCGTTTCCACAGTCTGTTCCTCAACGGCGAGCAGCTTCGCAACGACGAACTGGACCGCTCCGCCGCCGCCGACGATCGGCTGGAGGTGCTGACCGCCATCGCGGGCGGCTGACGCCGCCGGCCGGCGCTGTTGCTTCGTAAGGTCCACTGCCTTGGCCGGCGCTGTTGCTTCGGAAGGTCCACTACCCTTGGCCGGTATGGCGAAGGCACCCACCGCACCCGATAGACGCTCGTCGCCCGCGCGGCAGCGACTGCTCGACGCCGCTGCGCGGGTGTTCTACGCCGAGGGCATCCACGCCGTCGGCGTCGACCGGATCATCACCGAGGCGGGCGTCACCCGGGCGACCTTCTACAACCACTTCCGGTCCAAGGACGACCTCGTCGCCGCGTACCTCGACGAGCGCGACCGCAAGGTACGGGCGCGGGTCATGGCCGCGGTCCCCGACAGCAACGATCCCCGAGCCATCCTGAGCGCCCTGGCCGCCGGGATCACCGAGGAGATGTGCGAACCCGGGTTCCGGGGCTGCGCCTTCATCAATGCCGCCGCCGAGTATCCCGACCCGGACCATCCGGTGTCGCGCGTGATCGCCGGGCACCGTGCCTGGTTCCGTACGGCCCTGGCCGAGTTCCTCGCTCAGGCCGGTCATCCGGACCCGTACCGCGTCGCCGGAACGCTCTTCATGCTCCGCGACGGTGCGATGGTGAGCGGACATCTGGAAGGTCCCGAGGCCGTCCGTGCGAACTTCACCGAGGCCGTGCTCGGCGTGCTCCAGCACTGAGGAGGTCACCGTCGCCGTCACGGCGTCGCAGAGAACAGGGCAAGGCGCCGAACCGGCTCGGTCTACGCCGCCACGCCGCGTTGTGCCAGCAGTGGGAGATCAGCGCATCGGCGGCCCTGCCCTGCCAGACGCCGTCGACGCCCAGGGCGTGTCGGCTGATGTTGCCGGACATGTCCTGCAGTGACAGCGCCACGTTGTCCCACACGTCGGCGCAGGCCCGTACGCCGGACCAGTCCCCGGCCAGGGGTTTGACCCAGGATTCGAAGGGGTCGTAGGCGCGGTCGAAGATGCCCATCTTGGCGCCGAGCCTGGTGGCGCCCCAGATGGCGTCGCGGGCCAGGGAGGTGGGACTGGCCACGTCCCACAGGGCGGGGGCGTACTGGAACTGGTCGGCCTTGTCGTAGTCGGCGATCGGCGCCTTGTACCGGTCCCGGCGGGCGTAGGCGTCGGTAAAGCCGGAGGCGTTGCCGCCCATGCGGTAGTAGTTGGAGAACTCGTGGCGGTCGATGTAAATGTCGCGGCCGGCGTCGTCGAGCTTCGCGGCGGCTCCTCGGTCGGCCTGCTCGTAGTAGTCCAGGGCCTGGTCGACGGCGATGCTGCCTTCCCTGGCGGGGTACTTGGCGATGTCCTCGAGGAAGTAGCTCACGGCGGAGACGATCGCCTCGTGACCGGTCTTCGCCTTGTTCAGCAGGCCGTCACCGTAGGCGAGCACGGTGTTGTCCTTGACGTATGCCATACCAGCGCGGGCATCGGCCTGGAGGCGGTCCAGCGCAGGTGGCAGCTTCCGCGCTGCCGGAATATCAACCGAGAACGACACATGACACCCGTACCAAGACCGCGTTCGGCCGCCACGGTGCCCGCGTTCCTCCGCGACCGTCTGCTCGCCCGTGCTGGGCCTACAGTGGGCGGGTGCGGATGACGTTCGAGGTCGGTGTGGCGGAACGCCACGAGGTCGTTTTCTCGTTCAGCAAGTTCTGGGGCGGGCTGTCCATCCGCGTTGATGGCGTCAACATCGTCCGGACCGTGCGGGTCTCGTCGATCGAGCTCGTCAAACGGTGGGAGTTCGTCGTCGGCGAACAGGAACAGCACCACGTCCGCATCGAGAAGCACCGGCAGCTACTGTTCGCCGGCTTCCGTCCGCAACCGGTGTACGCCTACGTCGACGGCCAACTCGTCGCCGAAGCCGTCGCCTGACCGGCAACCGCACGATGCCCGGCGTACCTGGGGGTCTCCGTTGGCTGATCTTGATGTTCTCCCTCGGGTGGCGATGAGGATTCTGCGGCGCTCCCGGTTCTCGATCACGGTGGAGATCTACACCCAGATATCGTCGAAAGCGACGCGGGAAGCGCTGAAACGGCTGAGGGAGAGCCTGGATGGGTGACCGCTGCTGTACGGGCAGCAAAAAGGCCATGACCCGTGTTGGATCATGGCCCTGAGCTGGTGGGCGATACTGGGATCGAACCAGTGACCTCTTCCGTGTCAACTAGGTCAAGATCGATCGGTGACGTGCGCCTTCGGCTGTACCTGCTGCTCAGGGCGTTGGTGCTCGTTGGTCTGGGGGAGTGCCTGCGACGGCTTTGTGTAAGATCGTCTCCCAGATTTCTCCCAGCGGCACCCCGGCACCGGCGTTCGGTTCGTCCGCTACTAGCCGCGCTCGCTGCCTGTCCCGTAGAGATGGTGGCGTACGAGGTTGTCGTGTTCGAGGATGGTGTCGACGACCTTCCAGAATTCTGCAAGCCGGGGGTGGGAAAGTCCCTCTTCGCGGCTGAGTTTCTGGCCAAAGATCGGACTGTCGGGGGCCGCTGCCCCGCCGTTGACGAGCGTCGCGGCGGGTGTGGACGATCCCGCAACGGGTCCGACGCGGCATCCGAAGGTGATGTGATCGTCGAACTGGTTGTCGCCCCAGGTACCGAGGATGGCGTCGATCCAGGTCTCGTGAACGCCGTTGTGGTGGTAGCAGCTGGCGTAGTAGACACCTACGGCGGTGTTGTCGTCGTAGATGTTGGCCCAGGTCCGCTCGGCCTCGGTGTTGCAGCATGGGCAGACGAACTGGCGTACCTGGCGGCTGTCTTCGTCGATCACGAGGGTCACGGCCGAAACCATACTGGTGGCGGTCTGTTGCAATCGACTGGCCGGGAGGGCGCTGTGGCCCGGCCGGACCAGGGGAATGCTGGGGGACCTTGCTCAGCGTGCAGTGGTACATCTCGAACCAAGCGGCGGAATGCGCTGACCTCCCCGCATGGCGCGAATCGCGGCGCTAAGCAGCCGATGCGGTTCGCGCTCGTTGCCATCGTTTTCCGTGTCTTTACGGCGGTAGTTGGGCCCTGGCTGGGCCGGTTGATCTTGAAGTATGCGCGGGTCTTCAGGTTTTCCGCGAAGGTGTCCGAGTTCGGCAGTGGCATCCCGTCGCGCAGGCTCCGCCCTCCCGGGCCGCGCCCGGGTGGTGAAGGTGGAGCGCCCTACCGGACGAACGACCTTCGCCACCCGGGCGCGGTCTGGTTGCCTCCGGTGTGCGATGGGTCGCGTGCCGGGCCGGGCATCCCGGAGTCGCCCGGGTCCAGGGCTGGAAGCCCTGGCCGCCGGAGGCCTTCTCCGGGTCGTAGGGCCGGAGGCCCTGCCCGCCGGAGGCATGTACCCGAGAAAGGTCCGTGGTTACGTGCCCGAACCTAGGCTTGGCGTGAAGTGCGCCAATTACCCGGTCGACCACGGAGAAGGAATGCATGAACGGGCTTAAGGTCGCGCGCAGTCGAGACACTGCCGCTGGCGTGGCATTGGCGGTCGCCGCGATCGGCGTCGTGGCAATCTTGGTGTCCGACCCGACCAGGCCCGTCGATGCCGGTACGGAGCTCGCCGCCGTCACTTTGGTCACCGCCGTCGTGGTTTGCGGCGGTACAGGGCTCGGTGCGGTGATCACACTGTTGTCCGCGCGGACCGCATCGACCGGAGAGTGGCTGCGCCGTTCCGCCGCCGGAGTGGCCTTGCTGAGTCCGGCCGCAATCTACGTGACATGGCCGTTCCTCGCCCAAGGCTGGGACTTCGACACGTGCGGGACCCTGATCGCCCGTAATCAATCAGCGTTCCGGTACAGTCCCGACTTCCAGCAGGTGTGCGAGTCCGCCGCTCAGGAGCAGCTACTCCGCGCGATCGTCTGGGCGGGCGTTGGATGCGCGGCGGCCGTGGCATATGGCCTAGGGCTGCGCCGGTGGCGGGGCGTCCGCGCCAGCCGACCGCCGGGCGCGGACAGTTGATTTGGAGGATTTTGAGCCTCGGTCGCCCTGCTGCGGAACGACTGGGGCTTCGTCGTGTCGGGCAGAGCTTCGGGTCGGCGCGGCCGGGGCCGGCGCGGAGCCGAAGGCGGGAGCGCCGGCCCGAAGCCGCGCCTTGAAGACGTATAGAAAATTCTCACCAGACAGCCGCGTCGGCGTGTCTGACTCCGCTTGATGCGTTACGCCGTGGCTTCAGTTGATGCGTAACACTCCGCCGAGTGCTGGTGGAGTTGACCATGACAGAGCAGCGGTATCGCGCTGTGCTCGAAGTTCAGGCCGGGGTGCCGGTGACCGAGGTCGCCGAGCGGTTCGGGGTGTCCCGGCAAGCGGTGCACCGCTGGATCGGCTGGTATCGCGACGAGGGACTGGACGGGCTTGCCGACCGGTCGCACCGGCCGCATGCGCATCCGGCGCAGACCAGCCCGGAGGTGGAGGCAGCCATCTGTGAGTTGCGCCGGACTCATCGACGGTGGGGTCAGCGGCGCATCGCGTTCGAGTTGGGCCGCACCGGTTGCCCCGGGCCGATCCCATCGGTGAGCACGATCTACCGGGTGCTGGTCCGGCATGGTCTGGTCGACGCCGTGCCTCGTCGTCGGCGTCGGGAGGATTACCGGCGGTGGGAGCGGGCGGTGCCGATGGAGTTGTGGCAGCTCGACATCGTCGACGGCATCCGGTTGGCCGACGGTTCGGAAACCAAGATTGTCACCGGGGTAGACGATCATTCCCGGTTCTGCGTCATCGCCACGGTGGTGCGCCGGGCCACCGGCCGAGCCGTCTGCCAGGCGTTCACGGACGCATTGCGCGCGTACGGATTCCCGGACGAGGTCCTCACCGACAACGGCAAGCAGTTCACCGGCCGGTTCACCCGGCCCCGCCCGGCCGAGGTGATGTTCGAGCGGATCTGCCGGGAGAACGGCATCGTGGCCCGCAACACCAAACCGCGCAGTCCAACCACGACAGGCAAGGTGGAACGGTTCCACCAGACCCTGCAACGGGAACTGCTCGACCACGTGCAGGTGTGGCCTGACCTGCCGACCGCCCAGGCGGCGATCGACGCGTTCCGGCACGAGTACAACACCAACCGGCCGCACCAGTCGCTGAACATGGCGTTCCCGGCCGACCGGTTCGTGCCCCGCACCGCTGACGAGGCACCACCATCACGGCTACCCGTCACGCTGCCTCCGGCCGCGCCGGTATTGGGCGTCGACGGCGTCAACCCGGTCGATCTGGCCGTGGAGTTCACCCGGCTGGTGCCGTCGTCGGGGAATCTGACCGTGTGCGGGCAGCAGTTCTGGCTCGGCCCGGACCGCGCCGGCGGCACGGTCACCTTCTGGGCTGACACCACCATCGTGCATCTGCTCGTCAACGGCGTTCGGCTCAAGACTGTGCCGTCCCGGCTCACCACTACACACCTGCGTCGGCTCCTGGACGACGACGGCCGCCCCGCCGGGCCGCCACCCATCCGCACCGGCAACACTCAGCCGGGCACGGCCATTGAGGTCGACCGCACGGTCAACACCGTCGGCGCCGTCGGCCTGGCCGGACGGCAACATCCCGTCGGCTACCACTTCGCCGGCCGCCGGGTCACGGTCCGCCTTGACCACGGCTTGCTGCAGCTCGTCGACGATGGTGTCTTGCTGCGTAGTCTGCCCAACCCGCTCACTCCGGCCGAACTGGCCCGCCTCCGCGACGCCCGGCCCGCCGGGCCGCCACCCCAGCCTCCCGCTGGCCCGGTGCGGGTAGAGCGACGGATCAGCTGCCGCGGCTCCTTGGCCGTCGCCGGGCAACGCATCCATTTCGGCATGGTCCACGCCGGGCGCACCGTCACCATCGAGACCGCCGACACCACCTGGCGGATCTACCACGACGGCGAACTGCTCACCGAAGTCGCCCGCACCACCAGCAAGAACATCGCTAGATTCAAGGTCCGCAAACCGGAACTACCGCGTCGTCGAGCAGCCCCGATCGACAGCACAGGACAGGTGTCATGAAGGTCCCCACAGCGCTGATCGGTTGCCACGTCGACCGGACCGCATTCGACTATCAGGTCCGCCTCGGCTTCTCGGCTCACGATCCGGACGAGGGCTACCGGGTCGACGCCGAGCTCACAATCGAGACACCCTTCCTGATGTGTGACCGCGACGGCGAATGGCACGAACTCGACCCCGGCACCGGCTCGGCCCTCGGACCCGCCCTGGACTTCTTCCGACGGACCGTCACTGCCGTCGAGATCCGCGCCAAAGGTGCCCTCCATCTCACCTTCGACGACAGCGCCGAACTGCACGTCGGCCCACACCCTCAGTACGAATCCTGGAGCCTGACCGGGACCGGCGTCGAGCCCGTCACCGTCGGCCCCGGCGGAGAAACCGACTGGGTTTCCTGACCCAGCCCGTGTCGGCACCCAGTACCGTGCCCACAACGATCGTTCTAGCCGGAGCTGTAACGGATCATCTGACCCGGATCCGTAACGCATCAACTGGAGCCCGACACAGCCGCGTCGGCGCGATGTCCTTCGTCGGGTGATGCGCGACAGTCGTCTGCCAGGTGACGTGCGACAGGCGTCCTAGACCTCGGCGGGCAGCCAGTTTTCATCGCCTTAATCTGCCGATGAGAGTGCGCTGATCTGCGGCGAATCGGTTGCCGTACTCAAGGCAGAATCGTTCGAACAAGCTCCCCTTTGACGTCATACAGCTCAATCTCATAGTCAACGTCGAGTGAGCGGAAGGTGTCCGCCAGCTCGTCGACGCGGGTCGGCTCCACCACGCCGCGAACTTCGGCATCCCGCCGGAATCGAAGAGGCTCAACTGACACCACGAACTCTCGACCTCATACTCGCCCTCTGCCGACCTGCGAGCCTGCCATCCCAGCCGCGCAAAAGCGCGCGCAAACGACTCCGGGTCTGAGGCGTTGTGCATGAAGCCGTACACGTTGTTGCCCATCGCGGCAAGCTCGGCAGCCAGCTGCGAGCCGGGCGTGCCACCCGACGTCATCGACATTCCTTGAACCTTCCTGCGTGGACTCGGCCGCAGCACTGATTATCCTCGGCGCCAATCAAACGCGCCATGACCTATGCCTTCCGCAGCCACGTCCGGAACAAGATCAGACGCACTGATCTAGCCGCCGATCGCGCGCGCCGGCTCCGCCGTGGCGTCACGCTCAGGGTCGCAGTCCCGGTGTGCCGAGCACACACTCCTGCCGGGTTGAAGATGTTACTAACCCTTCTACCTGCGTGGTCACCTGCGATCATCGGGTGCATGAGGACCCACGGTTGGCCACATCCCTTCCGGCAGCGACCGTGGGTCGAGATCGACGTCTTCCTTGGAGACATGGCCGATCGCTACTCCCAATTCCGACATATGTCGGACATCGTCAAGAGCGTCCTCGCTTCGGATCAGACCGAAGCGCTGGCAGCCTGTACTTCCATGCACGACTTGATCGTGGTGCCCACTCCGATCCCTGAGCCACCTTACGGAGTGGTTGCCGTACGGGCTCCTGGCTCGCTCCGCGAGCCGGGCAACGGTTTGGTACGCATCGAGCACCTCTCTGTAACGGGTCACAACGACGCGATCGAGAGGCCTGTCGCTGACGCGGTTCCACTCTTCTGGCGATTCATGATCGAGAAGTTCGGGGTGGACCCCGGTCTTCGCGGACGAACGCAATGATCCCGTCGCCGAGCGCGCGCCGGCTGGTCGACGAGGCTCGATCCATCTGATGCTCGTCTCCGCCCCCATCGACCAGGCCCGCTTAGGGTGCAGCGGCATCATCGCGCGGCAGCGAATCGCCGTGTGTCGCGGTGACTTCGGCAAGCAGATCTGCCGATAGGTTCAGCGGTGCAAGGATGTCTCTCACGTAGGTCTCGCGTTCTGCTCGGTTCAAGTCGTTCCACCAGGGGCCTGCGGTCGAGAGGTGACGTCGAACGATGCCGACTCGTTCCTCGTGCCCTTCCGCTAGCCGCCATCTCGCCCATCCGGAGCCCGGATCGGCGGCTTCGAGCGCGTCCGCCAGGCGGCGTTGGATCGACGCGATGTACGGACTGCCGGCGTAGATGCTGCCGGGGTGTTCCAGCTTCGCCTCGAAAAGGAACCGATGCAGAGCGAGTGCCTCGCGGTCGCCTTCGATGCTCACGGAGATGACATCCACACCACGAGCATGGCGTATCGAGTGTCGGAAGCTCCGCCGAGGTTGGAACGCACTCACATGCCGCCGATAAACGCGTGGGGGTGGCCTGATCGCCCCTCAGGACATTCTTCGACGGCCGCGTTACCTGTAATGCTGTCGATCCCCTACGGTGCTGAGCCCAGCCGCTGCGGTGTGGTTCGACGGTAGGGGCGAGGAATCCGCGGTCGCCGCGCCCGGCGGCCACGGTCGCCTACCGGCACTGCGATGTCGCCGGGTGCCTTGTAGAACCCTGCAACGAAGGTGCGGTCCTGCTCTGGGACGCGATCTTTGATGCGTGGCACGGCACGGGCTGGGTAAACCCCTGCCCATCACGCGTCGACCATGAAGGAGCACACGACATGATTCCCAACCTGATCCGGCGGTTTGTGGTGATGGCGGTCGCCGTGCCGCTCGCCGCGGCTGGCGCGCGCAAGCTCAGCGACGTGGTGGAGGCGCGGCGTGGGCCGAGCCGAGCGACCCGTCTGCTGCGTCAGGGCGCCGACACCCTGCAGGGACGGTTCGGCCGGAAGAAGAAGTCACGCCGCTTCGCGTTCGGCCGCTGAGATGTTCCTTCTCGTCGGCATCCGTACCAAGGAACGGTTGCTCTCCACGGTGACGCTGGTCGGCGAGATCTGCGGCGTGACGGCGCCTCAGAGCGTTGTCCGGACTTCGACGAAGTTCACCGCGTTCTTCATCCCACTTTTCCCCGTCCGGCCCAGCCGGTATCGCTTGGAGTGCGGCAACTGTGGCGCCGCCCGGGCGGTGGATGCGGGTTCGGCGGCTCGCCTCGCCGCGTAGGCGCCGGGCGGGTGGAAGGCTGAGGTGCCGACCCGACCTGGCATCGGAGTCGGTTTCCCTGTGCACCATGTGACGCCTTCGGGATGGCTCCGCCTCGCGGTCGATGCACTCACATGCCGCCGACAAGGCGCGTTCTGCCGTCGCGCATCACGTGGCAGACGACTGTCGCGCATCACGTGGCAGACGACTGTCGCGCGTCACCCGACGGAGGACACTGCCTGCTGCCTGCTGGTTGTTCAAACTTTCTGTACGTCTTTCAAGGCGGCCCGAAACGGGCCGCTCACGCCGTCGACTGGGCGCGTGGCCTGTCTGCCGCTGTCGCTCGGCCAGGCCACGCAAGACCGCCCGTCGGCTGGCGTGTAGGGCGGACAACCACGGGCCGCCGACAGACAAGACACAGCAGAGCTGGCGAAAACAGAAGGCGATAGCCGACCGGGGGCAGGACCTGAGCGACGCGGCCGAGCTGCCGCGCCGGAGGGCGCAAGGCCGGTTGCGGCCGTCGAGCGCCGGGTCCGGCGGCGCGCATGGTCCCGGGCCGCCCCTCCACCGTCAAGAGCGCTGCGCGTCGCACGCGACGGCCCGCAAGCGGGCCGCTCTTGAGCGGCGGAGCCTCTGCGGCCCTATGCGGGCAGGGGGTCAAGCGGCAGGCCGGTGGCCTGCCCGCGTAGGTCGCACGCCGCCGGACCCGTCACCGACTCCACGACATCGGGGCCCGAGGGTTGGGTGTCAAGGCTTCCTTGACACCCAACGGCCGATCAAGGGCTTCCGGGAAGAGGGCGCGGGTCCGTGAAAACGAAGGCACGGTAGCTCTTTAGAGGCGTCAACACCACCACGACAGCTTGCCTCCCGAGTGCCGCCTGACCCAAACCACTTGGCAACTGAACCTCGTTAAATATTAGCGGAGGCTCGGCATGCCCCGCTTTGATTGTTCGCGGAGTGTTATCTAATTGTTGACTACTCGTCTTGGGCCAAATCTGAATAGATCCAAATGACCACGCCGGATCACCCCGCCATTTAAGAGTGATCGCTCTAACCTCAATATCGGACCGCCCGGCATTGTTAATCTCGACCGCGAGATTCCCAGTCCTGAGAGTGAGCGTAGCCACCACGCGAAGCCAGGGACCTGAACGTCGCCAGCTATAGACACTCCAGGCAGCGTTAGCCACCCCAAGAAGCAGACCGCCGATGGCTAGTCCGCGCGCAAGGCAGTCCGGCTCAGCGGCCATCTCATCGGAGATTCGACGATCGAGAATCCATCAACCTATGATGACGTAGCTACGACCGTCATGAACGGGGTTTCGCCGAAGCTACGGAGTTCCTGATGAGGAACGTCAAACGTGTCTGCTACGTGCCCGATGGACCAGGTACCAAGGGTGAACAGCGGTACCTACGACGATGATCCGTAGACAGCCCCTTTGCCAGAAAAGCACCCAAACACCATGAAGTCGTCACAGATCAACGAGATTCCCAAGCTGACGGTGTTCGACCTGCGTCAGATCCGGTTGTAGGAGAGCGGGATCATGGATGACTGCTGGCCGCGGCGTCGATCGTGCCATCGTACGAGTGCCTGTCGAGCGTCCCGCGTCGCGAGCGACCGAGTAAGCGTCAGATACAGCGACTGATTGGGATGCAGCTCCCGTACCGGCATCTTGGGCCATAAGGCCGAGACGTCGGGCTCAGTCAGTTCCAGAGATTTTCCGTCTTCGTCGAACACCTGAACGTTAACCTGCTTCATGACGGCTGGCCCCTGGTTCGTGACTAGGAGTCGAACTTCGTTGGTCGGACCTGACTTGAGCTGAGCGCGAATCAGATCGAGCTGCACCCGGGGAGTAGCCGCTCGGTCCTTCAACCAAGTACGGACCACGCCAAGCCAGAGGCTGAGAATGCTGACCGCAAGTCCCAGCCACGCCGCAACGGTCGTCGCCTTCATGCTTGGCAGGCTAGGCGATGGCCGCGACAAGGGGTGAGTGACTAAATGGGTGACGACCGAGGAGCACAGCGCCGGACGACCACGGACTCCGACGGACCGTCTGCGCAGCTCAGAAGTGGTCACACCGCCGGCAAACCCTCCATGATCATTCGTTCGGGACGAAGGACTCCAGCCGGCGCGGCGTAGAGGGTGACTCCGCCGAGTTGGTCATGTAGGCCGCGATGATGATGAGATGACCGCGCCGCTGCCGTCCGACGGCCATCGGTTTCGCGACCCGCGGACCCACCTCGCCACCCTCGCGTCCGGTGACGTCATCGTCATTTGCCCTCGTTGCGCTGGCCCTGCCATCGTGCGGCCGCACTCGGACGGATCTCGATATTCGATGTTCTGGCCCCGACGGCTGACCTGCACCGGATGCGCCTACTACGACTCATGGACCTCATCCAGCCCGTGGTACTGGGAAGGTCCGATCGATCCGTTCTTCCAGCAGCCGCTGTGGTTGCGGGCCAATTGCTGCGGAGGGAAGACCCTGTGGGCGTATCACGGCGAACATCTCGACCTTATCGAGGACTATGTCCGTGCTCGGCAGCGTGAGCGCGGTCCGGAACGCTCCTTCACCAGCCTGCTCGAGAAACTTCCTGCCTGGATCAAGGCGGCCGGTAACCGAGACGAGATCCTCCGGACGTGCCGGCAGTTGCGCGCGAAGCTGCCCGAGTGAACGGCGGCGAAGGGGTCGGGACCGCTCCTCGTCCGACGGGGGTCTTACACGCGCCGGCCTCACCGGCTCAACTACGCCACCGCTGGCTTAGTGGACGCGCCGGAGGTCGCCCTGCTCCCCGCGGGTCCACATGAGGCCGTGCGTGTCGGTGTACGTCACCTCGCAGTTGATACCTCGCTGTATGGACTCGAGGGACACGCCCTCCGGCCACGGAATTTCGACGCTCCAGGCGAGCCGCGTGTCGCCGCCGGCCTCAATGACTCGAATGGTGTCCGGATACTTCTGCTGCCGCCAATCGCCCTCGCCGTAGGGCATATTTTCCCACCAAATACGAGCCGTCAGTGACAAGATCGGTGCGTCGCCATAGTTGTTAATCGACACCACAACTTCGTCGATCTTCTGAAATTGGATGCCACTGCACACAGGCTGATGAACAATGACCGTGCGGGCCTGAGCCTCCTCTTTGCTCAACTGTTCGTTTCTAAGTCTTGATACATCGGCTTCACGGGCGATTCGTTCGCGCTTCAATCCCCTTGCGGCATAGATTAAAGTGCCAACCGTGCCGACCGAGCCAACCGCGGCGGCCCATGCCTCCAGCCAGTCTGCTTCGATTGCTGCCCCAAGGAAGTGCCACGTGGACGCCACGTCCTCCGACGGTACGGGTTGACCGGCAACCGCTCACGTAACCGCGGCTGGGCGAGCCGCGACTGAGTCCGGACGCTGCAAGGCAGCCAGCAAGTCCCTCGGTCGCAGCTTCGATCTTGGGTGCCTGGCTGTGCGACGCAGAGGTATCACATAGCGGGCTCCGAGTACCTGCGGTCAGTGCCGGATGGTAGCCCTGACAGCAACGATGACAGCAACCGGCCCGGACGAGCGCGGTTTGAGCGGGGCAGCCACGTACGGCTGTCCCAGCTCACGACCACAGGCGGACCGCGCCGGACGAGTCGCTCAGGACTTACAAGCGAGGGATCTACTCGTCGGGCCACTGGTGAACGCTGATGGTCCATGGATGGAGCGGTTCGTCGCGCTCTGCGATGTGGCCGAGTGGAAGACTCGCGAGTTCGGCGACGGTTGGGTCGGTATCCGCGAGATGCTTCATGCAGGCCACGACGCTCGCTCCGTCGTTCGGGTCGTTGACTCCATCCCCGACGAGCCAGTCGTTGTCCTCGTCGTGAATGACGACACGGGCCGGCTCTTGGCCCGTGAGCACGGTGCGTTGAATCACCGCGCCGAGGTGTTGGGGGAAGCGATCGTCCTCAAACGGGAAGATTACGTCTCGGAACACTTCACCTGGCATGAGGCGAGTATGAGGGTGCCCGGCTTGAGTCCGTGGCGCGGGCGGACCGACCTTCGAAGCTCGTGCAGCAAACGCGCCAGCTTAGCCAAGATCAAGAGGGGCTTGGGGGCAAGAGGTCCTACCTTGAGGGTTGGCCTCAAGCATGCGTCAGTCCTGTCTACTCGTTGTCGATCTTCGACATCGCCTTCCTGATAGCGCGGTCGATATCGGTGGCCGAAGCGTCGACTTTCCTGCCTGCGTCAACAATCAAGCCCCAGGTTTGGCGTTCGTTCTCCTCGGTGAACCACTTAGCCGGCACCAACTGATATCCGTGTTCCACAGCGCCCTCTAAACTCAGCAAGGCCGCATGCAAACTGTTCCATTCGTCCACCAGCTCGTCACCTTGGAAGAGCAAGCGAATGCGAATATCCATGAGGCGGGCCGTTGAAGCGTGACTTGCTGCGCGGGCGGCTACTGAGTCCCAGTCGTACGAATCATCATGCTCGCTGCGGCCAAAGAGAATCGCGAGGGAAGCATTAATATCGTGCAGCAGGTTGCCGATCTCGTAAAGGTTCGCGATGCGGTCTGGCCGCAACCTAGACGGACGCTCCGAGGCAAGTTTGCGCCGTTCTCTCTCGTTTTCAACCTCAATTCTATACTGCTCACGTGCATCCGTACGATCCTGAACGATCCTCACACCCCACAGGCTTGCCCCACCACCAACGAGCGCGCCGATCGCAACACTGATCAAGTTTGCCCACCACGGAGTCACCAGACGAGACTAGAGGTCAAGCAGCGCGAACCGACTCTGAACGCCCGCGCCGTGAGTGTCTAAGCGGGTGACAACCGGTGGCGACTATGTCGGACGGCCGTGGTGTGACGTCACGGAGTAATACCGCCAGCTTCGTCGGGCTCCGTTGGTTCTGACTGCTCGATGAACCGGTGACCTTCTGCGAGCAGGTCTTGCTGTTCCTCTGCTGTGAGTGTCTGGTATCGCTGCCAGAAGGTGTCGAACTGATCTGCGAGAGCCTCGCTGTAGATCGAGCTTGAGGCGGCGTCTCGAAGCGAGAGGTCGCCTTTGCGGACGCCGGACGCCATCTCGCGAAGTACGGCGTTGGGTCCGTCGGCAATCGAGGCGAGTAGCCGGTCGATGGCGCGGGCGCGGTAGGAGTCGCCGCCGGCCATGTCGAGGATTTCGGGGTTCATGCGGCCACCTCTGCTACCGGGTGCTGGTAGCCGGTACCGCCGGGCAGGGTAGGCAGGGTGATGGTGTCGAGGTCGTTCAGCGCCGATCCGAGTTTGGCTCGGAAGCCGGCGACGGCCGCGCCGGCGAGCTGGTAGAGCTCGGTTGCCTTGCCCCACAGGTTGAGCAGGTTGACGACTTCGAGGCCGGCGACCCCGTATCCGGCGACGGCACCCACGCCGGTCCACGACGTGGCAGTGCCCGCGGCGGCGGCGATGCCCGCGATGATGGCAGCGTCGACCATGCCTTTGATGATGCCGCCGAGGGCCTCACCGGCTGCCCAGACCGCGTCGGCCAAGGCTGTGTATTCGGTGGCCATCTGCTGCAGCGGCTCTTGCAGGGCGACGATGCCGGTGGACAGGTCGGTGAAGTAGTCGTACGCGGCGTCGCCGGCGTTGCCCTGCCACAGCGGGCGCAACGTGGTGGCGCCGGATTGGATATTGAGGGCCAGGTCGTGCAGGGCGGCGCTGGTGTTGCTGAGAACGGGTGCCATCGTCGCTACGGCTTCCCAGTCGCCGGAGAACCGTTCCTGGAGCCAGCTGATCGGGTCGAAGCCCAGGACGATGTCGAAACCCTTCATGGCCCACGAGGTCGGGCTGAGGTAGTCCATGAACCCGAGCGAGTTCGACGGATTCTCCGGCTCCGGTGGCGCGGTGAGACGATCGGTCACCTGTCGCGGGTCGGTGAACGGGACCGGTTTGCACACGATCGCGTTGAACTCGTACTCCAGCGGCGTCTGGCACTGCCCGAGCGCGGTCGGCAGGGACGCGTCGACGACGGCCGCGGCTTGGTGATCGGTGGCGAGGTAGTACCGAGCCGCTGCCGTGAGCTCGGGATGAGAGGCGCGGACGGTTGCGTCCAGGCGGGTCAGCGTGGCGTTCACCGTGGTGATCGCCTACTGGTGGCTGCCCGAGGCGATCTGGATCAGTTCGCCACCGGTCACCTCTTTGGCATGAGTGGCCACATAACCCTTGATGGCGGTCATGTCCTCGGCCGCGCCTTCGAGCTGCTTCGCGTATCCGGTCAGCGCTGCCGGCTCCACCGTCAGCGCCATCAGCGGGCTCCGCTACTGACGGCGACTAGGAGGATCACGCCGACGATGGTCGTGAGGACCGCGGCCAGCAGTAGCTGCAAAGCCAGCCGCGGCCGCGTGCCGGACGCCGCGAAGTGGCCCGCGCTGAGGGCGGCGGACAACAACAAGACCAGGCATGGCCAGAGCCGCGCACCGTCGGCGTTGCCGAGGAAGACATCGGAACCGACGAACAGGCCAAAGATGATGATCGCAGTGGCGATGCTGTACCGCAGGTTCCGGTATGCGTCGGTCTGGAACCGGTAGATCGCCAGCCGGGTGTCGTGTTCTACCTGCTGACGTTCCTCCGGCGACATCTTTTCGGCCGCTGCTTTGCCCCACCGTCGTCGGTTCGCCATAGCCAGCACGGTAGCAACATCACTGGTCGTCAGCGGCCCGGCGATGTCGAGGTATTAGGTCGGTGGTTGTGGGTGCCAGGGCTCGACGCCGGCCGGGCGGAGGTCGACGCGGACGCGCAGGTGTCGCACGGCGTGGCGGAATCGTCCGTGTTCGTAGGCCTGGTCGACGACGATTTCGGCCACGAGCAGCGGTTGGACCTGAACGTACTGCTGCGCTTCGCGCTGGTCGAGCTGGCCCAGCCAGCTGGGAGGCAGCGGGTGTGGCCACGGGTGATTGTCGGCAGCCCGGATCAGGAGTCGGGCGGCTTCCTGGCGTTGGCTGGGCCTGAGCGGGGTGGTCTGAGCGGCGTAGCGCAGTCGGTTGCGGTCGTCGAGGCGGCCGAGCAACAGGGTGCGGGGGGCCTCGATGGAGCCGGTCACGCCGGCGATGATGGCTTCGACCGTGGTCCGGCGTTTGTACTTCCATCAGCCGGGCCGGCCGGGTTGGTAGCGGCTGGCGAGGTCCTTGACGACCAGGCCCTCGACGCCGGTTACGGCGAGCTCGTCGAACCAGGTCCGAGCCATTGCCACGTCGGTGGTGTGGGGGCACAGCGCGACCGCGGGCGGCGCGGCGGCCAGCAGTCGTTCGAGCCGGGCGCGGCGTTCCTGCAGCGGCTGACCCGTCAGATCGGTTCCGGCGTCGGCGAGCACGTCGAACACCACCAAGGTGGCGGGACGGGCCGCGGCCCTCCGAAGGAGCTGGTGGCCGGCGATGACACGGGCGAGTAGATCCGTAAATGACGTTCGGCCGGTCACCGTGTCAAAGACGATCAGCTCGCCGTCGAGGACCGTGCCGGGCGCGACGGATTTATGCAGTGCGGCGGCGATGTCGGGGAAGTACGGGGTGAGGTTCTTGGCCTGGCGACTCTGTAGGTAGATGCCCGAGTCGTCGATGAAGGCGAGGCTGCGGAAGCCGTCGAACTTCGGTTCGTATGCGCACCCGCCGCGGCACATTGTGGGCTCGGGTAACTCGGTGACGCCCACCGCTCGCATCGGCTCGACCGGTGGTCTGAACACCCCGCGACGCTAGCGATCACCAGGCCGGCGGGGTGCGGAAACGCTGAGCCTGTCGACTGAACAGGTGTCGCGCGGCTAGTCCTCGGCGCCCGCCCGGGAGGGTCGCGACGCGATCCATGCTTCGACGTCCTCGGTGCGCCAGACATTGCCCATTGCCAGCTCGGCGACCGGGGTGGGGAAGTCGCGGCGGCTGGTGATCTGGTACACGCGCTGGCGGCTGATCCCGCCGAGCATCATGCGGATTTCGTGTGCCCCAACGAGCCGGAGCTTCTTGGTGGCCATGATCGCAGGCTAGGCGTGTGCCTGCTGGTCGCATGACGACTTCACGGAAACTAAGCACGCTCGCTAGCGTCATACGCTAAGAGCGTGTGCCTAGTAGGAGGTGAGGTCTGACGTGCGGTTCAAGATGTGGTTGAGGAATCCCGGGAGTGATCCTCAGGTGGAGATCATCGGCGATAGTGCGTGGTATTGGCGGTCGGGCCACTTCAGTCAACGCATCGAACGTTCCGTCATGGCGGAGCTGCTGTCGGAGGACGAAGTGCAACGGCTTCAGCTCCAGCCCGGCCGGTGGCTGCTGCCCGGCATCCCGCCATGACTCTGACTCCCTCCGCGAGCCCAAGCGTCAAGGGGCGGAGGTGATTGACCTGACAGGCTCGAGCTGTCGCTGACGAGCACGGCTCTGCACTCAATCTTGATCAAATCGAACATGCGTTCTAACGCAAGCACTTGACTCTCGTGCTCAGAGCCTGCGCCCATGGATCAGCGTCACCCACGGTCACAATTGACTCCAACCGTTTGAGTGTCGGAAGTCGGCTCCCGAAGCGGCTCAAGCGGTAGTTCGTACACGAGTAGGTGAGCTGATCCGTCGAGCACGATTTCGTGCACCTCAATGCAGCGGCCGGCTTCGTCATAGGTGTGGCGTGTGATCTCGGCAACTGGTGTGCCGGGGCTCAAGCTAAGGGCGTCGCGCTCAGCGGTATCTGGCATTCGGCAGCGTACGGTCTCACGGCTGCGCACGGGTTGGTGACGTCGATCGGCGTTCCTGCCATCCGCTGCGTGGCGGTCCGCGAAGGCGCAGGACCCGACGACGCTGGCTCCGCGGTCATGCGGGTACCAGCTTGTAGCCAGGCGCACGGTGCGGCCGTCGGTCGTAACGCGGCGGTGGTGGCGAAGGGCTGGGTCGCCGTTGTTCAGGCTCAAAGCGGCTACCACGGTCGGCGGCGGTGATAGGTCAAGGTCGACATCGAGGGTTGTCTCGGTGTCGCTGTTGGTGTGAACCGCATGGGGATCGTCGGGGCTGACAAGATTATGTCTGACTATCGGATTGAATCCGCGCACATAAGCTCCAGCGCCAACCCTGGTGATTAAGAGTCCTTCGGCCACAAGCGCCGCCACGGCCTTTTGCACTGTCTGGCGGGTGACCGTGTAGCGTGCCATCAGTTGGGACTGCGACGGTATGCGGTCACCCTCGTTGAGGCGCCCCGATTTGATATCCACACGGATATCATCAACAATCGCCATATAGCGAACACGATCTTCTCTGCTGTTCCTCATCTTTCCCTGGTTCATTGATCACCGGATACAAGGATTCGAGCTGCCGCAGGTGCGGCTCACGTCCATGTGTCTATAGGTGCCCGTTCTCTACGAGTGTGTTTTGTACGTGACGATAGAGGTACAGCAGGTCTGCACAATAGATGGTCTTACGGGAGAACCCGTCTTCCTCGCTGTATCGAGTAGATATCCGCCCTGCGCCGCAGCTGTCAAGAAACGGACAAGCTTGACACTCGTTCGGCAGGATTGAGGATGTGTCGGTGCAGTATTGAAAGAATTCGTGCTCGTAGAGGTCGTCGAAGGAGTTGTGAAAGATGGAGAGGCCGAGGTCGGTAAGCCGGTCGGTGCAGGACTTGAAGTTGTCGGTCGGTTCGATTGATCCGTCCGTCTCGATGACGGCTACCTGTACGGGCGCGTTGCCGACCTGGTCGGTCGAAGGGGCTTGGCCAAGCATTCCTTTCATGATTTCGACGAAGTAGCGGATACGTACTTCATCGTTGTTCTCTGCGACCCACGCGTCGAAGATCTCGGCGAAGAATCTCCCGTACGGCGTTTCCGGGTTGTCGAAGGTGAACTCGTACGGCGGGTGGGCATAGTTTCCCTCGGGCAAGAGGAAATTGAGGTTGCCAACACCGAGCTCGCGGAGGTGTTTGTAGGCTACGTCTCCGGATAGCGTGGGGTCCACGACGCTTACCACGCCCACCTGGAGACCCTTATCAGCCCAGGTCAGAGCCTTCTGGAGCCCTCGGACGGCGCGATCGTAGCTGCCTTTGCCGGCATGGTCGACGCGAAAGCGGTCATGCGCAATCTTGGGGCCGTCGATGCTGAAACCGAGGCGTGTACGCCACTGCGAGAGTAGTTCCCCCCACCCGTCATCGAACATAACGCCGTTGGTTTGCATCTTTCTTAGGGTTCGGATGCCTGCTTGGTCAACGCGATCGAACTGTTCCATCATCCACCGGCAGTCCTCCTTGGGCTGCAGGAGGGGCTCTCCGCCATGAAAGGTGATTTCGATATTGTCTACACCGCGACGTAGGCAATGATCAATCATCTTGGGAATCGCGGCTTCGACCACCGAGCGGTCCATGTATTTAGGACGATTCATAAAGGAGGTGTCGGCGCCGTTGTAGTAGTAGCAGTAGGAACAGTTCAGGTTGCACCACGAAACCGTCTTGATGATGTAGGTATCAATTCCCGGCATGATTGTCAGCCACCACTCTCTCGCTATCCGGTCGGTTGAATGGTAAAACCGAACCCTCCGCCCCGGGCAAAAGGCAGCCCAGGGCGGAGGGTTTCACGGGTTTGAAATCAGGACGCGAAAGCCCAGGCAGTGATGGTCTTCTCGGCAACCCGAGCTTCCTTGACAGCCTTGTTGAGAACAGCCATGGTGCACCTCCGTGAAAGGGTTTCCTTTGTCCGATCGGCTTGTCCCGATCGCTAAGCAAAACCTTATAAGGACGTTCTCGTTGGTGTCAACGCATCGAGGGAAGCGCATGCGCCAGCACCTTGGGTGAAGACTAGTTACATGCTCAGGTTCGGGGCCTGGAATGCGATTACTCCCTGTTTCGAGAATGAGGACGACGGCGCGATCTGAACGACTTTCGAGCCGCTTGGCGATGGGCCTTCAGGGGGATGGTGCGACCATCCGCAGCACGTTGCGAGCCATACCGTGAGCAGGGTATTTGCCTTGATCAATTAGCGAGAGTGGCATGTTTCCGGGCTTTCGGCGTCAATCCGTGCTGGCAGTAAACTCGACTACACGTGGTGACAGGTCAGTCAGCAGGACCTGAGGATCGACGCCTCCTCCGATCGGACGGCCTGTCGCGAGGGCGACAGACAATGCGGCAACCCGGAGGGTGTGCAGGAGGGCGGCCGCTGCGGACGCCCTGGTCTTCGACGGGCTGATCGGCGGCCAGCGGGGAGACGGTGCTGGATGACGCGTTAGGCGTGATTGCCGGCAGTTTCCGCTACGCGGGCAGACCGAGGCCCCGCTGCCCGGACAGGCCAGCACGATCATTCGGGAGATCGTGCCTGCATTCCGGGCTCTGCCGCGCCAACCGTGGGCGGTGCTCGGCGAGCCGGCTTCGGGCAGTAGCGTCTTCGCGCTGGAAATCGGGCTGATCGGCACTGGGATGACAGCGGGGAGCAACTGCTGTGCTGTTGGCGATCAACGTGTGGGATCCCAACAAGCCGTGGACGGACTCATGGCCCGCTGGCTGGCCAGGACTACGCCGATGCGCCCGCCGCCATCCGCGGTCGGTGGTCGAGTGTCTGGTAAAGCACTAGCTGGTGTCGCCGATACCGGAGACGGACCTTCCGCCGGAGTGCTAAGCCCCTGGCGGGATCCCCTGTCCATAAGGTTTGCACTGGTCAACCGTTTGTCTATACCGGGGTAGACGACAATCCGACACCCTGATAAGGTCCCCCTTATCGGGGCCGACCTCAGTCGACCAACATCCCAGGGGCCTGCTATGCCTGCACAGAGTTATGTTCCTCAGGCGCAACTTGAAATCACTACCAGTGAACAGATATCGGCCTTTTCTCATGCCACCCGACAGAAGATTCTGAGGGTACTAGTGCAGCGTCCCTGCACAAACAAGCAGGTTGCCGACGCGTTGGGCGAAACTCCTCCACGCATCTATCACCACATTCGCGAACTGGAGCGAGCGGGTCTCATTAAACTAGTGTATACCGCCCCCCACGGCAGCGTTATTGAGAAGTATTACGCAGCAGTGGCGCTGAGATTTAAGTTGGTCGCCGACTTCTCCGCCATGCCAGAGCAGGCCGCAGTGGCCTCATCGGCGTTGGTCGCTGCAGAAGAAGACCTGCAAACCGCAGTCACGCAACATCCAAATCAGCATGTGCACATCAGGATTCTGCATGAAAGTACCTGGCTCAACCCCGACGAGCGCCGCACGGTCGAAGACTTGATCGGCCAGCTCGGCGAGATCATGCAAAAATCCATCCAGTCAGGCCCACAGCATAGTAATGCGAAGCCCTTGAGTCTGCTCGTGCTGGCACACTACCCGGCCGATTGAATCGGCTCACCAAAAGGAGCAAGCGGTATGAGTGTGGCCCAATCGGTTTCAGGCCGATTAAGGCAGGCAACCGGACCGTTACACGGAAACTGGCGCTTCTCCACAGTCTGGTTCGGGCAGGCGCTTAGCTGCTTCGGTGATCCACTGCAGCGCATCGCGATCGTCTACATCATCCTGTCCCAGTACGGCGACCCTCTACTGCTCAGCCAGGTAGTGGTGGCTTTCGCCGTGCCCTCCGCCCTAGCCGCGCTGTTTGGCGGCGTCATATCCGACCGGTACAGCCCTCGCCGCGTTATGTTCTGGTCTGATATCGTCCGTGCGCTCTCCGCCGCCGCGCTGGCAGTACTTGCCGCTACCAACGGCTCTACCACCCTGATCACTATTGTCCTAGCGATCGCCGGCACGGCGGGCGGCGCCTTCTTGCCTGCTAGCCGCTCGGTTGTTACGAGCCTGGTCGATAGCAACAACCTGCAATCAGCTAACTCTCTGATGCAGATCAACCCCCAACTCGCCATGTTCATCGGAGCTCCGGTCGGAACTCTCATCGTTGCTGCCTACGGTCCCTCCACAGCGCTGATAATCAACGCCGTTTCGTTCATCATCTCCGCCATCTCCTGCCTCGCCATACCACGCATGACGGCCAGCATTGCCGCGTCGGGCCAGCGGATCATGAGTGAAGCTTGGGATGGAATTCGTTACCTCGCTCGTCACGGTGCTTTAACTGTGTTAGTGGTCATGGATATGGTCATTGACTTCGCCACCGCAGGCCAGCTCGCCGTGGGCCTGCCGATCCTGGCGCACGAAAGGGGCAACGCGGCCGATTTTGGCATCCTGCTCGGTGGTTTCGGCGCGGGTTCAATCCTCGGCCTGGTTCTCATGGCAGTCGTGCCTCCAATCAAACGCAGACGCGGCCTGCTGATCTGCTGGCTGCAGCTCGCCCAGGCTCCCTTGCTCGGCGCCATCGCCTTCACGGACATCGTTGTGTCCACGGCCCTACTGGCGCTAATGGCTGCACTGAACGGCGTAGCCTTGGTGTTGTATTTAGGCGTCATTCATGATTACACCGAGCCGCGTCTTCTTGGCCGAGTGATGGCTCTGACAGTTGTTGCGGGCCTATCGTTGCAACCCCTTGCGCAACTCGCTACTGGGTTCGCGGCCGAATTTGGCAACTCCGCACTACCCTTTATAGCCGGATCGCTCATCATGGCTATCGCAAGTGCGATCGCCCTGGGCTCGGCTCGTGTACGGAAGTTGGCCTGAGCCTGGCTCAGTCGTTGTCCTCGTCGTGAATGACGACACGGGCCGGCTCTTGACCGGTGAGCTTGAGTCCACGGCGCGGGTGACTAACTGCGTGACAACGGGCGCCGAGGGTCGGACGATCGTGGACGCTCATGGACGGTTCGCGCAGTTCAGAAGTGCCGGATGCCGTGCTCAGAACGCCATGATCGTTCCTTGACACGAAGAGGTTGCGGTCGATTGCCAGGCGTTGGCTGGGCGCGTCCTATAACCGGCAGAGCGGGACGTCGTCGTAGGCGAGGTCGCCGGCTGCGGCTCGGATGAGCTTCGGTTCGTAGGTGCGCAGCCCAGCTACCTCGCCTAGCCTGCGGAGGCTTGTGAGTGTGGCGCCGCGTTCGACCGCTCGGAGGCGATGTGCAGTTATCCGGTCTTGAAGTTCAGTGGCGGTGGGTGCACGGTAGGCGGTTCGTGTGAGTGTCGCGGCTTTGCGGCGTTCGTGGTCGAGTTCAGTTCGTCCGCAGATTTCTCGGGTCGCGTGTTCTGCCTCGGTGAACGATCGGGAGCCGGCGAGCGCCTGGGCGACCTGATTGATGGCGAGGACAGCGCGGCAGTCCGCTAGTAGGAGATCAGCGCTGGCGGCGTCGAGTGGGACAAGTGCCGCGCTGTCGCGGATCTCGGCTTGCCCTTCGATTCCGAGTGCTGCCGCGGAGAGCAAGGCGGTTGCCTCGGATGGGTGTCGGTCGAGGACGGAGACGTACGCCTTGACGTCGGGTGAGGTTACTCGGCGATTGGTTGCGCCCGCTCTCGCCATCCTTGCGCGTACGTAGTCACCAGAGAGTTCTCCGTCGAGTCCCGGGCCGCCGACGACCACCTGTCCAGGAAGGGAAAGGCCGGCTACCGCAGCCAGGGCTAGGGAGTCGGCAAGCGGGCTGGACAGTTCTGGTTCCAGTCCGCTCGCGGCGATGTCGCCGCCGACGTCGACCAGGGTCACAGATGAGGCTGACGCTAACGCGGCCAGGTCGGCGAGCTGCTCCCGGATGCCGTCGGCGCCGCGTGAGGGGTCGAGGAGGAAGAATCGCCCCTCGGTGTGTTGCGCGAGAATCGCTAGACCAGAGATTCCGCCTGTGCGCAGTTGGCTTGTCGCAGTTACTTCCCAGACATGCCGGGTGTGCTGAACCAGGCCCTCGAAGTCTTGGATTGTCCTAGGGCCCGGTGTCGGGTCGAGGATGTATCGGTCCCACGAGAAGCTGGCGACTATCTGCTCGGACGACCCGGGGTTCAGAACACGATCGGCGATCAATGCCGCCAGGGCGTCGCCTCCGCCGCCTGCTGCGACGGACAGTGTCGTAGTCACTGGTCCCACGGTACGGCGCTAAGCTGAAGGTGGCCAGTGGCCTATACAAGAGGCGATATCTACCAGATTGCGTATTTCTGTGCCTGAGATCAAAGTCGTTCTTCCGAAGTACCTCCAGATCGCGGGACATATCCGTGATCAGATCCTTCGAGGTGACCTTCAACCGGGCGATGAGGTGGACAGCGAGCGCAAGATCGCCGAAGTCTGGAAGGTGGCTCGGCCCACTGCGACCCGCGCGCTGGACACCCTCCGGCGGGAAGGGCTCATCGAATCACAGCAAGGATCAGGCACACGGGTACGCGACGTTCGCACCCATCGGCGTGCCTCGCATCGGTACCACCGCTACCTTGCTCAAGGCGCGCAATACGCCCAAGACGAGTCGATGGAACTCCTCGGCGTGGGGATCGTAGACGCGCCCGGCCATGTGGCAGAGGCACTGAATCTGGCTCGACCGGCCCGCGTGATGACGCGGCACCGGCTGATCTCCCGCGAGGGCGTCGGGCCGGTGGAGATCTCGACATCATGGTGGCCTGCATCCTTGGCAGAGCATGCCCCTCGACTGTTAGAGCCGGCTTCGCTCGGGGGAATCGGAAGCGTCCGCTACGTCGAGTCGGCGACAGGCAGGAAAGCGTCATATGCCCGCGACCAGGTCTCTGCCCGGCTAGCGACGACTCAAGAAGCGGAGCTCCTTCAGCTAAGCGACGCTCCGGCCGCGGTCCTCGCCTACCGGCACACGGTGTACGACTCGGCGGATCAGATCTTGGAGTTCGCTGAGGCGGTCTACCCACCAGGCGTGTGGAGCCTCGAACAGGAGTACCCCATCGAGGCCTGAAATGTCGGAAGACCCTGCTACCCGAGCTCTAAACAAAGTGGCATAGTCCACCATCCAGTAAGTGGTATAGTCCAGTTACTAGATGAAGGAGGTGAGCACCGTGAAAGGGAGGTTGTTCGACCGTTCGTCCGTCGGTGCGGTAGCGATCGTGGAGCCACCGGTGTCGCAGTGGTATGCCCGGCGTGCCGGAACTGCGGCTCTGGTCGTGGGTCTGGCGTCAGACGCGTTGGTGACGGCGGTGTTGAGCGTGTTCTGCCCGCTGCTGCTAGCGGTGGTGCTGGGCGCGCTGACCGGTCTCGTGTGCGCGTTAGTCGCGGCGGTGTTGGTGCGAGTCTGGCCGGTGCTGCGGGTGCTGTGGTGGTGGTCGATCGAGAGCACGGCTGCGGTAGTCGTGGTCGGTGGCTGGGTCGCGCTGGCGCACTTGAGTTCCTGGTGGATCGCTTCGGCGGTTCTGCTCGCGGTCGCTGCTGGGGTGCTGGCACCGGTCCGGGTGCGCCGGTTCGTGTGGGCGTGGTGGTGGTGTCTGGTGGTGCGTCACCGGCTGCGGTTGTACTTCGCCACGCTTGTACGCAGTGCCGCGCGTTCCGGTGGTTCGCGTCCGGTGACGTTGCCGCTGTTGTTGTGGGCGCGGCCGACGCCTGCGGGTGAGCGCGTGTGGCTGTGGCTTCGTCCCGGCCTTGCGCTGGAGGCCCTGGAGGGCAAGGCGCCGCTGATCGCGGTGGCGTGTATCGCCAAGCAAGTCCGTATTACGGCCGCGTCGGAGCGGTACGCCGCGCTGTTGCGGGTCGACATCGCCCGCCGGGATCCGCTGGCGGGGCGGGTGGAGTCGCCGTTGGCGCTACTGATCCCGAGCCTGCGCGACACCGACGCGGACGTGCCGGTGTCGCCGGCGATGCCGCCGGTCGGCCTTGAGCTGGCCGACATCGAAGACCCGGCACCCGAACCGCCGCGTGGTGGTCGCCGATGACCTCCCGCGTCCGGGTGCCTGCGCAAGTGCAGTGGCAAGCCATCACCGACAAGGAGAACTGAGATGGCGAACGAAACCACGATCACCATGGTCGGCAACCTCACCGCCGACCCCGAACTGCGGTTCCTGCCGAATGGCACCGCGATGGTGAAGTTCACCATCGCGTCCACGCCGCGCACCCTCGACCGTCAGTCGGGCGAGTGGAAGGACGGCGACCCGCTGTTCCTGACCTGCACCGGCTGGCGCGACCTGGCCGAGCACATCGCCGAGTCGCTGACCAAGGGCACCCGGGTCATCGTCACCGGCCGTCTGAAGCTGTCGCGGTGGGAGGACAAAGAAACCAAGGAGAAGCGCTCGGCGTACGGCCTGGACGTCGATGAGATCGGCCCGAGCCTGCGCTTTGCTCAGGCCAAGGTGCAGCGGATGAACCGCAGCAGCAAGAACGATGGGTTCATCCCCGACGCGCCGCAGGACGACGCCTGGAGCATCGCCGCTCCGGCTTCGGCGTCGGCGGCCTGAGGGCTGAGCTGTGCCACCCGTCCTCGCTGCGAACACCACACTGGGGCCGGTCAAGCCCGGCCTGCCCCTGTCAATCTTCGACCCGATCCCGATCGGGATCGACGAGTTCGGCATGCAGGTACTGATCCGGCTGATCTGGCGCAACCTGCTGATCGGCGGCGAGCCCGGCGCGGGCAAGTCGGCGCTGCTGAACGTACTCGTCGCCTACGCGGCGCTGTGCCTGAACTGCAAGCTGATCCTGCTGGACGGCAAGCAGGTCGAACTCGGCCAGTGGCGCAAATGCGCCGACGCGTTCGTCGGCCCGAACATCGTCCAAGCACTGGTCCTGCTGACCAAGTTGCAGAAGATGATGGACAACCGGTACGCGTTCCTGCTCGACTGCGAACGCCGCAAGGTCGTCGAGAAGATCCAGACCCTCTCACCGATCACCGGGGAGATCATCTGGGTACCGGACGCGTTCCTGCCCTACGTGGTCGCGATCGACGAGATCGCCTACTACTCAGCCACGACCGGGGACAAGAAGCAGCGCGAAGAGTTCGCCGCGCTGCTGCGCGACCTGGTCGCCCGGGGCCGGGCGGTCGGCATCATCGTCATCGCCGCCACCCAACGCCCATCCTCGGACATCATCCCGACGTCGCTGCGGGACCTGTTCGCGTGGCGCTTCGCCGGGCGCTGCACCAACGACAGCAGCTCGGACATCGTCCTCGGGCACGGCTGGGCGCAGAAGAACTGGTCGGCCAACTCGATCAGTCCTAACAACCCCGGCGCGGGGCTGCTCATCGCCGAAGGCGGCAGCCCGCAGCTCGTGAAGACCGCCTACCTGGATGACCGCACCTGCGCGGCCATCGCCGCCCACGCGGCTTCCTTGCGCGCCACCGTCACCGCCGCCGACCGTCGCGCGTTGCGGGCGGTCCCCGCCGCGGCCTGACGCGCGCCACCCTGACCACCCCGCAACCGGTGCGGGCTGGAATCCATCCACATCAATCGAAGGAGATCAATCCATGGTCAAGCGTCTCCCGGCCACCCGGCCGCCCATGCCCCGGATCATCCACTACGTCGACCCGTCCACCCCGGCCGAGCTGGCCTACCCGATGAACCCGGCCCAGCTCGCCGCCCGGCAGCGCCAGCACGACGCCCTCTACGCCCAGTGGAAGGCCCGGCAGAAGGCCATCGCCGAACGCGACCGCAAGGTCCGCCACTTCTGGCTCGGCTTCGGCGCCGTCCTCGGCCTCGCCGTCCTCGGCCTGCTCATCGCGGCGGGTTGGCTGCTGTGGACCGGCATCGGCCTCGGCGCCCTCGCCGTGCCGGTACTGATCGCCATCATCGCCGCCCTCGCGGTCGGCGGTCACCGCTGCATCACCGTCGTGCAGCACTGGCACTGACGGCCATGTGGCCACCGAACCTGTCTCTGTCCCTACTCACGCAAGCCAGCGACACCGGAAACGGCCCTACGAAAGCAGATCCGGTGCCGCTGGCCCTCAAGCACTGACCCATCCCGTTGGAGAGGAGCCAGCATCATGCACGCTACCCAACCCCAGGGCGGAGCCTGCCCTGCACCCACCCGCCGTTTCGACGGCAAGCCCGAAACGGCGATCGATCGTAGGTTCTTCGACCTGCGAGAGTCCGAGGCCGCAGCCGAGTACTACGCGGAGAACGAACTCGACCACGATCGGGTGCCCACCGCCGACGGCTTCACCGCCTGGTGCCACCGGCAGGCCAGCTCCGAGGACGGCTACGTTGTCACCGACGCCGGGCTGCAAGCCCTGGCCGACACCGCGGAGGCTCCCGGTACCGCTGCGTCGGTGCTGCGCTCCGCAGCGCTGTATCTGGAGCGGCACGGCTGGATCCAGGGCGCCTACTACGACAGCACTGCCGCGTCGTTCACGCCTGCGGCGTGCATGGTCGGGGCGATCGGTATGGCCTGCTATGGCTTCCCGGTCGAAGCCCCGGCGCAGCATTTCGACGATCCCGGCTTCCTCGACTTCGAAGAGGCCGTGCTGCACCTGGACCGCTATCTGCTGGTCGAGGACGGCTCGCAAGCGTACGAGTTCAACGACGCCCAGGGCCGCACCGTCGCAATGGTCACGGACCAACTGCGCAAGGCCGCGGCCCGCCCCGCCGAGGAACTCATCGACGCCCTGCGCGTCATCGACGCTCGCAACGCCGACATGGCTGCGCTGGCGCAGCTGCTCACGCCCTGCGGCATTTGGGCCGAGACGGCTGACAAGCCGCAACAGGTTGAGCACATCCACTACCCGCACCAGCCGGGTGCGCTGTCCGACTGTCCGGCGTGTCAGGCCGGGTGCTTCTGCGCTGAGGCTGCGATCTGCGCGCGCTGTAGTGACGGCAACACCGACGGCTGCGCGTTCTGCTCGGCCGACGGCGGCGAGGCCTGATGGACAAGAACACCGTCAAGCCTGCCTTGACGCCGAAACCGCGTAAGCGGTCGAAGCGTGCGGTGGAGAACGCCGAGTTCGACGCGTTCGTGCGCCGGATTCTGCGGGCCTATGCCCGCCGCGTCGCCGCAGGCGACGTCGAGGCGCTGCGCTCACTTGCCCAGTTGTCGAGCGAGGTCGACGCGGTGACCCGCCTGGCCGTGGCCGGGCTGCGTATGGCTCCGTATTCCTACTCGTGGTCCGAGATCGCCGACCGGCTTGGCGTGTCCAAGCAGGCCGCGCAGATGCGCTACGGCGACCGAACCGACCGCGGCGCCCTGGACCGCCGGCTCTTGGAGACCGGTCTGGGCGTCAGCGTGGCGACCCTGGTGCAGGTGTTCGTCGACCATCACCCCGGTAGTCCGGCCGCCAGCGTGTGTCCGGGCTGCGGCTACCGCTACCCCGACGGGGTTAGTGATTGCCCCACCACCGCCACCGTCCGGCCGATCCTGCGCCGGCGCCGCCACGAAGACGACGACGCGGTGGCACGACTGTCCCCTGTCCAGTTCGCCGACCTGCTCACCACCAAGCCCCGATCCCCTCGGGCAACGGCGGTCCGGCAGGCGGTCTTCACCGCGCTGATTCCGGACCGACCCGCAGCACTGTTCGACCTCTCTGGAAAGGACCCAGCGCCATGACCAACCACCACTCCCACACCAGCACCAACCACTCCCAGACGACCGGGCAGAGCGATCCGGCTCGGCCGTTCCACTACTTCGTCGCCATCATGTCGATGGAACCGCGGGGCCTGCGCACCATGCAGATCGAGGTCCACCTCTCCCGGCGGATCACCACCATGGACGAGGTCAAGGACGTCCAGGAGTGGGCCCGCACCACGCACCACCTCAGCAACCCGATGATCGTCGGGTTCACCCTGCTGCGTAACGACCTGGCCGACCGACGCCGGACACGGTCATCATGACCATTACCGGCCGCGGCTGGGCCTACATCGGTGCCGCCCTCGGTGGCACGGTGTCGATCGCGGCGAACATCGCCCACTCCTACGTCCCACCTGCGAGTGCGACCGACGGGTGGAGCCCGAACCTCGGTGCCGTGATCGGTGCCGTGTTCTGGCCGGTCGCGTTGTTCGTGACCACCGAGATCCTGACCCGGGTCGCCTGGCCGTTCGGGCATGTCTGGCAACTGCTGCGCTGGGCGGGCATGCTGCCTGTCGCCGTCGTGGCTGCGCTGGTGTCGTACCGGCACCTGTCCGGGCTGCTCGACTTCTACGGCGAAGAGCCTGTCGTGTGTGTGCTCGGCCCGCTCGCTGTCGACGGGCTGATGGTCATGTCGGCTGGTGCTCTGCTGGCCACCGTCACCCACACGCACACCGCATCCGTATCCGTCCCGGCCGTCCCGAACCTCGTTCGGATCCCGGCCCCGACCCCGACCGCCGACCCGGCGCCGCGCATCACCGCGCCGCAACCGGCGGCCGACCCGAAGCCGCCCACGCCACCGGCAGCGACGCCGGAATCCGTGACGGCTTCCCGGACCGATATCGTGCCGACCCCGGCACAGGTTGCCGCCCGGGTCACCGTAAGCCCGATGAGCATCCCGCTGCGACCGACCGCCGTACGGCCGGCTGCTGGCGCCTCGAAGCCGCGACCCCGCACGACCGAGCAGACGACCACGGCGAAGCCGCTGGCCGCTCCCGCCACCGACCTTCCTGTCACCGAGCCGGAGCCCGCACAGCTTGCCCTGCCGTACGCCGTCGACCCGGCCCTGCTGGTCAAGGCCCGCGAGATCGCCGAGCAGTACCGCACCGAACACGGTGTTCCGATCAAAGCCGGGCAGCTCGCCGCCCGCCTGCGCGTGAACTCCGAGCAAGCGACCCAGGCCCTGGCCGTGCTCGACCTCGGCCCCAACAGCCCCACCACCGAGATTTCGACCGTCAACGGCAACCGCCCGAGCAAGGCGGCCCGGTGACCGTCTCCACGTTGAGCGTCGTACCCGAAGCACCCGTTTCGGGTACGGCCCCCTGCGCCGAGCCGGACACGCACCCGAGCATCCCTGCCTGGTGGCGGCGCTCCACCGACCTGCGTCTACAGGCCGTCGCTCGCGCCGCCCGCTCCGACTACGAGGCCTGGCTGTCCCACGTCAAGACTGCGGCGGCCTGTACCCGCCCGGTCCGGCTCGCCGGGTCGATGGCCACGGTAGAGGTCGCCACCGGGCGGGTGTTGTCCGAACGACACACTGCGGACCTGCCGGACGGGGTCATCTACAAGCCGTGCGGGAACCGCCGCGAGTCGGTCTGCCCGGCCTGTTCCGAACGCTACAAACGCGACGCGTACCAGATCGTGCGGGCCGGGCTCGTCGGCGGCAAGGGCGTCACCGAGGACGTGGCCGTGCACCCGGCGGTGTTCCCCACCTTCACCGCCCCGTCGTTCGGCGAGGTCCACGCCCGCAGGGTCAAGCGGCACTCCTGCCTGCGGCGCCTGGATTGTGACTGCCGCCCAGAACCGTGCCATGCCCGCCGTGACTTCGCCGTCTGCCCGCACGGCGTGAAGCTGGTCTGCTTCGCCCGGCACGCCACCGACGACCGCTGCCTGGGCAGCCCGCTGTGTCTGGACTGCTACGACTATGACGCGCAGGCCGTCTGGAACCTGCACGCGGCCGAGTTGTGGCGGCGTACCAGCATTACCGCCAACCGCTACATCCGCCGGATCGCCCACCAGCGCGGCATCCCGGACCGGCCTGTGGTGACCTACGACAAGACCGGCAAGGCTCGGACCCGGTGGGTCAGCCCGGTCCGGCTCGAGTTCGGCAAGGCCGCCGAGATGCAACGCCGCGCCGCCATCCACCTGCACTGCGTGGTCCGGCTCGACGGCAACGACCCCGACCGGCCGGACACCATCGTCGCGCCCCCAACCGGCTTCACCGCGCACGACCTGGTCGCCGCCGTCGACCACGCCGTCGCGGCCGTCGCATTCACCACCACGCCGCACCCGGCCAACCCGACCGGGTGGCCAATCAGCTGGGGCGACCAGATCCTCACCAAGGTGATCACCGACGGCGCCGACGGTGAAGTGACCCACCAGCAGGTCGCCGCCTATCTGGCGAAGTACGCCACCAAGTCGACCGAGGTCACCGGGCACACCTCGAACCGGCTCACCGAGGAGACCATCGAGCTGTATGCCGACCCGGACGGTACCCACCCGCAACGGCTCATCGCCGCCTGCTGGCGGCTCGGCAGCTTCCGCACCAACCCCGAACCACCCGCCCCACTGGGCCGCAAGCGGCGGGCCGAACCTGCGCCGGCCGAGCCGTTCGGCACCCTACGCAGCGACCCGGACTGCGGCGGCTGCACCCGTTACCGGATGTGTCCCACCTGCGCCGCGGAGCAGGTCGCCGCCGCCGACACGGCCCGCCGTACCCCGGCCGGGCCACCGGCGAGCCCGTACCTGAAGCTGCGCCGGTGGGCGCACATGCTCGGCTTCGGCGGCCACTTCCTCACCAAGAGCCGCCGCTACTCGATCACCTTCGCCCTGCTCCGCGACGAACGCATCACCTTCCGCCGCACCCAGACCGGCGGCCCCGAACGGGCTGAACCGGTCACGGAGCCGACGACGCTGGTCGTCAACTTCCTCACCTTCGTCGGCGCCGGATGGCAGACACCCGCCGACGCCATGCTCGCCAACACCTCCGCCGCACTGGCCCGAGAACACGCCGAAGCCGCCCGGCAAACCCTGACCACCCTGGCCGCGTGAACGGCCGCCAACCGTCAAGCACGCCTTGACGCGAAACCGGAGGAGACAACGGGCGCCATGACCGGCACGCCGAGCGGACTGCCTCGCCTCTACACACCCGCTGAGGTGGCAGAGGCGTTGCGCTGTTCGACGTGGTGGGTGCAGGAACAGGTGCGCCGACGTCGCTTCCCCCACTGCGAGGTCGCAGGGGGCCACCGATTCACCACCGAGCACTACGCCGCGATCCTTCGGCTGTGCGAGGTGCTGCCAGCCGAGGAAGCTCCGCCCATTCGGCCGCAGCGAGGCGCGGTCCCGCCGGTCGAGACGCCTACCGCGGGCCTGCGAGCTCGGGTGCCGCGCCGCCTGCGCGGGTTGGCGCCGACCGACGTGGCAGCCTGAGAGGAGATCAGACATGGGATTCGCCGAGAAGCGCGGCGACTATTGGCGTGCCCGGTACAAGGCTCAGCCGGGCGTCTATCCGACGGTCATGGATGAGACCGGTGCGGTCGTGAAGTTCCGTACCCGCCGGATGGCCGAGCAGGCGGCCAACGAGAAGGAGGCTGAGGTCCGGGCTGGCCGGCCACGCGCCAAGCCCGTGGGCCAGTGGACCTTCAGTCAGTACGCCGATCCCTGGTATGCACGTCAGGATCTGGCTGCCTCGACTATGCAGAACTATCGCCGTCGGCTGGAGGAGCACCTATTGCCAGTATTCGGCGAGATGCAACTCGCGGACATCACCCGCGATGAGGTCGCGAAGTGGGAGAAGCGGGAACGTGCGGCTGGTTACGCCGAGTCCAGCATCCGCTCATGGCGCGATTTGCTGCATCTCGTCCTTGCCGATGCGGTGGACGATGAGCTCTTGGAGGCCAACGTCGCGGCACGGCGCAAGGGACGGGGCAAGCGCACCGGCCGGGCCCGGCATCGGGGAGCCGAGAAGACCATCACCACCGCGCTGGGTGTCCTGCTGATCGCCGAGCGCGCCGCTCTTCTCTCGGGCCGGGACGACGAGTTCGTGGCCGTCGCGACCCTGGGCTTCACGGGTATTCGTTGGGGCGAGCTCGTGGGGCTCGAACCTCAGTACGTGCGGGCGACGGCGGTCCGTGTCGAGTGGCAGCTCTACGAATTGGATAACGGAATCTTTGTGCGCTGTCCTCCGAAAGACGGATCCCGGCGCACGGTTTCCACTCCCGAGTGGACCATCCAGCTTCTGACCGACCATCTCGGCGGGGCACGCCCCGCGCCCTGTCCTTGTCATGGCCTGCGCTACGTGTTCCGCGGACACCGGGCGACCAAGAGCAAAGCGGCACCCCCCGGGCCGCGGCTGGTCGATGTCGCACGCCGTGCGGAGGTTGCAGTCGGCACCGCCTCTGCGGTGCTCAGCGGCAAGCCCGTGGTGGCGGAGACGACCGTGGCTCGGGTGCTGGCCGCCGCGCAGGAGCTCGGCTACGTGCGCGGCCGGCCCGCCGGGCAGCTCGCCGCGCACTGGCGGCGCAACGGCTTCGCCACCTGGCTGTTCCAGCCGGCGGCCACCGGCCGATACCCCGCCAAGGCTCCCCGGCCGGTCAGCCCGGTGCCGATCCTCGCCGACCCGTGCCCCGGCGTGCCGGTCCGGGGGCGGGGGGCGGCGGCCAAGGCCGACGCGTGCTGGACGCCGCTCGCTGCCGGGTTGACACCGCACGGGCTTCGTCACACGTACAAGACGCTGATGATCGAGCTTGGCACGCCGGCCACGCTGATGGACGCGCAAATGGGCCATGAGGATGGGTCGGTGCAGGCGCTGTATTCGCACATCACGCCGGAAATGATCCAGCGGCTCCTGGACGGGCTGACCGCCATATGGGAGGCCGCGCTGCAGGCTCGACGCGAGCTCAGCCCGAGATCACCGGTCGCCGTGCTCGACCGACTCCTGGCGGAGGGAGCCCGGTGAGGGCGCCAAGATCTTCTCCCAAATTTCTCCCAGCGGCCTCGCTCAACGAGAAACGGGCTCCGCGCCGTGAGGGCGAAACCCGCTCTGACCTGCTGTTATTGCTGGTGGGCGATACTGGGATCGAACCAGTGACCTCTTCCGTGTCAAGGAAGCGCGCTCCCGCTGCGCCAATCGCCCTCGATCAAATGCCGAGGTGGAGACGGGATTTGAACCCGTGTACACGGCTTTGCAGGCCGTTGCCTCGCCTCTCGGCCACTCCACCGAGCCGGCCCCGCACGTAACCTGTGGCGGCCTCTCCGAGCGGACGACGGGATTCGAACCCGCGACCCTCACCTTGGCAAGGTGATGCGCTACCAGCTGCGCTACGTCCGCTTGTCCTTCCGGGTTCCCCCGGCGACGGATGAAACATTAGCCGGTCGCCCCGGGCCTTGCCAAACCGGGGTCCCCCGGCGCGTCGCGTTTCGGGAGCTCCGCAGGTCAACCGCGGGCTGCGGGAGGACGCGAACGCGCGGGCGGGCGAGGTGGCCCTCGCCGTGAGGGCCGTCCGGCGGTCCAGCCCTCGAACTCCGGGCGCGGTTTATCCACAGGCTGCAAAACCGGCGAGCGCCCGTACGCCCATCCCGGGTTGGATGGGGCCATGGAGATCCGACAGATCACGGCCGGCGAGCGCACCGACACGATGTTCCCCCTGCAGGCGTACGCGTTCGGGTCCTCGCCCTGGGGCGACGCCGAGCGGGAGACCTACGCCCGGCGCATGGTCTACTACCGCACCGTCACGAGCCTCATCGCCGAGGAGGACGGGCAGACCCTCGCCGGCGTCGCGGCGTTCCCGATGCGGCAGAACGTACGCGGCGTCGTGCACGACATGGCCGGGGTCGCCTCCGTCTCGACGCATCCGTCCGCGCGCCGCCGCGGGTTCGTGCGGCAGCTCATGGTGCGGCTCATGGGTCAGATGCGCGAGCAGGGCTGCGCCGTAAGTGCGCTTTACCCCTTCCGGCCGTCGTTCTACGGCAGGCTCGGCTACGTGGGTGTGCCGCGAGTGCGGACCGCCACCTTCGCGCCGGAGGGGCTGTCGCATCTGCTCCGCGCCGATCTTCCTGGCGAGGTCGAGCGATTTCGCCTTTCCGAGGGCTTCGACGAGTTCAACGCCTTGACACTGCGCCTGCTGCGGGAAAGGCACGGCTTCTCCGTGTACGACGAGACGCGCACCGCCGAATTCCGCGAGAGCCCGCCCCTGTGGGTGGCGATCGCGCGCGTCGACGGCGAGGTGGTCGGCGCCGTGACGTATCGGATCGACCAGTACGGCGGCGATCTGGTCGCGGACGACCTGCTGACCACGGGGCCGCTGGGACGTGCCCTGCTGCTGCAGTTCCTCGCCCGGCACGTGGACCAGGTGACGCAGATCGTGCTCACGATCGGCTCGGACGAGATTCCGGAGCTGTGGGACACCGACCTCGCCGTGCGGACCGAGGGACGGGTGCAGTTCCCCGGCAAGTGCGGCCCGATGGTGCGACTGCTGTCGATCGACGCCCTGAACGGGCTGCACGCCGGAGCCGAACGCGACGTGAGCGTCGAGGTCGTCGACGACGAGCTGCTCGCCGGCCGCTACCGCATCAGCGCCGACGCGGGAACGCTGACCGTGGAGGAGACCAAGGACGAGCCACAGGCCACGTTGACGTGCCCCGGCATCTCGGCGCTGGCATACGGCGTCCTCGACCCGGTCGAGGTCATGACACGCGGCTTCGGCCAGGTGGAGACGCCCGCGGTGGAGGCGTTGAGCGCACTCTTCCCTAAGAAGATGCCCTATCTGTTCGCCGACTTCTGACGAGGCTGCGCTGGGGAGGGGAACTGCCGGGGCGAGCTGGCCGGGGCGGAGGGCGCAGGCAAGGCGGCGGATGGCCGGGGAGGCGGCGGACGGCGGGGCGGCGGACGGCGGGGCGGCGGACGGCGGGGCGGCAGCTTGGGATTAGACGGCGGCCGGTAGGCCGGCGGAGCTGAAAGCTCGGCCGTCGTCGGTCACCACGGCCGACTCGTAGCCGTCGGGGGCGAGCTTCGCGAGCCAGGCGAGTCCCGGTTCGCCCATGGCCAGTGCCGCGGTTGCGTAGGCGTCGGCCAGGGCGAGGTCCGGGCCGACGACCGTGACCGAGCGCAGCCCGCGTGCCGGGCCTCCGGTGCGGGGGTTGAAGACGTGGTCGCCGCGTTCGTAAGTGCCGGAGGTCGCCACCGCGCAGTCGGTGAGTGCGAGCACCCAGCTCAGTTTGTCGCCCTCCCACGGGTGGCGGATGCCGACGCGCCAGGGCTTGCCCGTGGCCGACAGTCCTCGGGCGCGGATGTCGCCGCCTGCGTTGACGCAGTGGTTGGTCGAGCCCGCCTTCGCCAGGCGGGCCGAGGCGACCTCCACGGACCAGCCCTTGACGTAGCCGGACGGGTCGAGCGGGCCTCCGGCATACGCGTCGAAGTAGCCGTCCGTCGCCCGCCACAGGTCGGCGCAGGCCTCCAGGACGTGGCGCAGGTCGGATGAGCAGTCCGCCACTTCGATCTCGCGGCGGCGCAGCCGGCTTACCTCGCTGTCGTCACGGTACGTGCTGAAGCGGCGGTCCACCTCGTGGAGCCACGCGCACACGTCGTCGATCATCGCGGTAAGGGTGGCGGCGGGCAGATCGTCGGCGAGATCGATGCTCACGACGGTGCCCATGACATGTTCGGCATGGTGCACGGACCGAACGGCGCGCCCCGGGGAATCGGACGTGGAGGCAGGGCGGCCCGTCGAGGCGGGAACGTGCTTTCCCGTGCGGCCGAGGGGCGGCATCCCGCTGAAGTCGTAGTGCGCGGGGTCGGCGGCCGGGTGCATGGTGCGGGACTCTACGCGTTTGCCTGGTCGATGGCAGCCTGGAGCGACTTGGCGTACGACTCGCTGGTGAAGGTGGCGCCGGACACCGCGTCGACCTCCGCGTTCTGGGCCTCGACCGTCGACTGGTTCAGGGCTTGGACCGCCGGCGGGTTGATGGTGGCGCTGTCCGCGGTTGTCGGGTAGGTGGCGTCCGCTGCCGTGATCTTGCCGTCTTCGATCTTGATGGAGACCTGGACGGTGCCGTAGGGGTTCTTGGCGGCCGCGCCCTTGAAGACGCCGTCCTTCAAGCCGCTGCCTCCGGCGGCGCCTTCCGACGAGTCTTCGTTCGAGCCTTCCGAATCCTCAGAGTCGGAGGGCTTCTTGTTGCCCGGCTTCTTGCTCGGGGTGGAGGCGTCCTGCCCCGAACCGGTCAGGTCGACAGCGGGCGGGGCGGCTACCGGTGCGGCCGGCGCGGCGACGCTCAGCCGGACGCCCACGATCAGGGCGGCGCCGGTCAACGTTCCTACGGCTGCTGCGGTGCTGCGTCGCATGAAAACTCCCGAGGCTCACAAATCGAGGGGACAGGGAACGGTGCTCGAGGACGACACGAAAACGAGGGCCGGACGGTTCAGAACTCGAAGGGGTCCAGATGTAGCTGACTGTCGGGGACCTCCAGCTCCCGCAGCGTCTGTACCGCGGCGTTCACCAGACCGGGCGGCCCGCACAGATACACGTCCCGCCGGTTGACATCCGGCACCAGACCGAGCAGACCGTTCGCCGTGAACAGCCGGCGCGGGCCGGGGTCATTGCGGGAGCCGACGATGTAGCGCACCCACGCGTCGCGGCGTTCCGCCAGGTCCTCCAGCTCCTCGCGGAAGACCAGTTCGTCCGGACGGCTGGCGCGGTAGATCACGATCGTGTCCGGCGGCATGTCCTCCAGCAGGGCGCGGATCGGGGCGATGCCGCTGCCGCCGGCGATGAGCAGGGCGCGGCGGCGGGTACGGCGCTGCGCGGTGAACGTGCCGAACGGTCCCTCCGCCCACACCTTCGTGCCCGGCTCCATCTCGGCCAGCTTGGCGGTGTGCCCGCCGACCGCCGTCACCGTCAGGCGCAGCCACTGCGAGTTGGGTGCCGCGGAGAGCGAGAACGGGTGGGACTGCCACCAGCCGTTGCCGGTGAAGAAGCGCCAGCGCATGAACTGGCCCGCCTGCGCGGGCAGCTTGTCCAGGTTCTTACCGTCGATGTAGATCGAGAACGTGTTGGTGCCCTCGGTGACCACCTCGGCCACCTCGAAGCGGTGCCGCACGTTCAGCCAGACCGGCTCGACGAGGCGGCCCCAGACCAGGGCCGCGATCACCAGGGCGCCGAGCGCCGGCCAGAAGACGTCGGCGAAGTCGCCGCCGAGGTTGGCGCCCATCGCGACCTGGTGGCCGTACCCGAGCAGCAGCACGAGGTACGCGCTCAGGTGGATCAGGTGCCACAGCTCGTACGGCATCTTGCTCCGCAACTGGCGGATCGAGATGAGGCTGATGAAGACCAGCAGGCCCGTGGCGACCGTGGCGCCGATCATGTCCGGGAACGTCGTGATCATCGTCCAGCCCTGGTCGACGACGCCGGTCTCGGCGGTCATCGCGTAGCCGTACACGATGAACACGACGTGCGCGCCGACCAGCACGACCAGGGAGGTGCCGAGCCAGCGGTGCCAGCGCAGCAGATCGCGGGCGCCCACCCAGTCCTCGAGGAACGAGACCCGGCTCATCATCAGGAGCTGGATGAAAAGGACGTATCCGCCCACCAGGCCGGTGATGCGGCCCACCGCCATCATCAGCGCGGCGGTGTCCTGGATGGCGCCGGCCTCGGTCTCGAAGAGCCACAGCGCGACGCTGGTGGCCAGGCCGGCGAAGAACAGCAGCACCGTGAGCAACCGGTTGCCGGAGGTCGCCTCGGCCGGCGGGCGGTCGTCGGTGACGATCGCCGGGCCGGAGCCCTGCCAACCGGTCGGGTCTTCGGGCGCCTCGACGAGGATGTCGCCACGCGGCACGCCCTCGTTGAGGTCCGGCTGCTCCCAGAAGTCCCGGACGGGGCGCTGGTCCTCGAAGGTCTGGAACATCGTCGGCCCTGGTCGCGCCATCGGTTCTCACCCGCCCGGCAGTCGTCATCCGTCGCCGGGCCGCCCCCCGGCGGCCCACAGGACGGCCCTGTCTGCGCAGGCCGTCGACGGGTACTACGCGGGGCGGCGGGCGAAGGCTCAACGTGGGGCCAAAAAACTCGTCCGGCTAGCGCGGGGACGCCGGGAGAAGGCTCAACGTGGGGCCAAAAAACCTCGTCCGGCTAGCGTGGGGACGGCGGGAGAAGGCTCAGCGAAGAGCCGGGAAACTCGACCGGCTAACGTCACCGGCGTGAATGACAACCCCGCCGGACTCACCGTGGTCGGCATCGGCGCCGACGGCTGGGCCGGTCTGACGGGTACGGCCACCGCCGCGCTGACCGCCGCCGACGTGATCCTCGGCAGCGACCGCCAGCTCGCCCTGCTGCCGCCGGAGGTCGTGGGCGAGCGCGTGGCCTGGCCGTCGCCGCTGCTCCCCGCCCTGCCGGGCCTGCTCGAGGCGCACCGGGGCCGCCGCGTCGCGGTGCTGGCCAGCGGCGACCCGATGTTCCACGGCATCGGCGCCACCCTGCGACGCCACGCCGAGCAGGTGCGGGTCGTCCCGCACCCGTCGTCGGTCTCGTTCGCGGCCGCCCGGCTGGGCTGGCCGCTCGCGGATGTCGACGTGCTCAGCCTGGTCACCGCGCGGGTCGAGGAGCTGCACCCACTGGTGCATCCGGGCCGCCGGATTCTGGTGCTGAGCCGGGACGCCTCGACCCCGGCGGAGGTCGCCGCACTGCTGACGAGCCGCGGGTACGGCGACAGCACCGTGACCGTCCTCTCCCGCCTGGGCGGCGAGGACGAGGCGAGCGTCCGCGGGCCGGCGGCGACCGTCGACCTGACCGGGCTCGACCCGCTCAACGTGGTGGCGGTCGAGTGCGGCCGGGGCGGTGCCCGGATGCCGCTCACCCCCGGACTGCCCGACGACGCCTACGACAGTGACGGTCAACTCACCAAGCGTGAGGTGCGCGCGGTGACGCTGGCGGTGCTGGGGCCCCAGCCGGGCGAACTGCTCTGGGACATCGGCGCCGGGTCGGGCAGCATCGCGATCGAGTGGATGCGCAGCCATCGCGCCTGCCGGGCCGTCGCGGTCGAATCGTCGCCCGAGCGGGCCGCGCGCGTCGAGGCGAACGCGGTCGCTCTGGGCGTACCCAAGCTCGAGGTGGTGGCCGGCCGCGCACCCGGCGCCCTCGCCGGGCTGCCCGCGCCCGACGTGGTCTTCATCGGTGGCGGCCTGACGCGCGACGGCGTGGTGGAGGCCGCGTGGGCGGCGTTGCCCGGTGGCGGGCGGCTGGTCGCGAACGCGGTCACGCTGGAGTCGGAGGCGGTGCTGGCCGCCTGGTACGCCAAGCTCGGCGGGGAGCTCACCCGGGTCGCGGTGAGCCGGGCCTCGCCGGTCGGCGGTTTCACAGGATGGAGATCGATGATGCCGGTGACGATCTGGTCGGTGGTCAAGCCGTGACGGTGCACTTCATCGGCGCGGGGCCCGGCGCCGCGGACCTGATCACCGTACGCGGACAGCGGCTGATCGCCGCCGCGCCCGTCTGCCTGTACGCGGGCAGCCTCGTCCCGCGCGAACTGCTCGAATCGTGCCCGCCGGGCGCGCGGCTGGTCGACACCGCGAACCTCGACCTGGACGAGATCGTCGCCGAGATGGTCGAGGCCACCAAGGCCGGTCAGGATGTGGCCCGGCTGCATTCCGGCGACCCGTCGGTCTTCAGCGCGGTGGCCGAGCAGATGCGCCGGCTCGACGCCGCGGGCGTGCCCTACGACGTGACCCCGGGCGTGCCCGCCTTCGCCGCGGCGGCCGCCTCGCTGAGTCGAGAGCTGACCGTGCCCGAGGTGGCGCAGACGGTGATCCTGACCCGTACGGCGGAACGCGCGACCGCGATGCCGCCGGGGGAGGATCTCGCCACCCTGGGCGCCAGCCGCGCCACCATGGTGCTGCACCTCGCCGTCCAGCGGATTCAAGCGGTGGTTGCCGAGCTCGTGCCGAACTACGGCCGCGAGTGCCCGGTCGCGGTGGTGGCCCGGGCCAGCCGGGACGACGAGGTCGTCCTGCGCGGCACGCTGGCCGACATCGCGGCGCAGGTGATCGACGCGGGTGTCAAGCGCACGGCCGTCATCGTGGTCGGCGCGGCGCTCACCGCGTCACAGTTCCCGGACAGCCATCTCTACTCGACGGATCGATGCCGGACCTGACCGGGCCCGGCCCGCGGGTGCTGGTGCTCGGTGGCACCACCGAGGGCCGGGCGCTCGCCGCGCGCGTACCCGTGATCAGCTCGCTGGCCGGGCGGACGTCCCGGCCGCTGCTGCCTGCCGGAGAGGTGCGCACCGGCGGCTTCGGCGGGGTCGACGGTCTCGTCCGCTACCTGCACGAGGAGCGGATCGACGCCGTGGTGGATGCGACCCATCCGTTCGCCGCGACCATGACCGCGCACGCGGCGGCGGCGACCGCCCAGGCCGGGGTGCCGCTGCTGGTATTGCGCCGTCCGGGCTGGAGCTCGCGCCCGGGCGACGTCTGGCACCGCGTGCCCGATCTATCCGCCGCCGCGGCGCTCGTGCCCGGCCTCGGCGAGCGGGTCTTCCTGACCACCGGACGGCAGAGCATCGCCGCGTTCGCCGGGCTGGACGGGTGCTGGTTGCTGTCCCGATCGGTCGAGCGGCCCGAACCGCCGATGCCGCGGCGCCTCGAGGTGCTGCTCGCCCGGGGGCCCTTCACCGTGGACGCGGAGCGCGACCTGCTGCGGCAGCACCGCATCGACGTGCTCGTGACCAAGGACAGCGGTGGGAGCGCCGCCAAGCTCGACGCCGCCCGCGCGCTGCGGCTGCCGGTGGTGATGGTCGACCGGCCGCCCCTGCCCGCCGGCGTGCCGACCGCCGCGACCGTCGACGCCGCCGTGACCTGGCTCGCTCAGCGGGGATAGCCGCGCCGCGTTCGCTCAGCGGGGATAGCTGCGGGGGGTGAGGACCTGGGTGGAACCGTCGCCGCGGCTCAGCATCCGGGTCTGGCTGGAGCCGATGATCAGCAGGCAGCGCATGTCGATCGTCGCCGGGTCCAGCTCCCCGAGCGTGGTGGTGCGCACCGTCTCCTGCGGACCACCCACGTCGCGGCCGACCACCACCGGCGTCTGCGGGGATCGGTGCTCGAGCAGCAGGTCCCGTGCTCGCACCAACTGCTCCTTGCGGCTCTGCGACGCCGGGTTGTAGAGGGCGATCACCAGGTCGGCGCTCGCCGCCGCGGCCAGACGGGCGGCGATGATCTCCCACGGCTTCAGCCGGTCCGACAGCGACATGATGCAGAAGTCGTGGCCCAGCGGCGCGCCCGCCCGGCTTGCGACGGCCTGCGCCGCGGTGAGCCCCGGGACGACTCGGACCGGCACGTCCTTCCACTGCGGGTCTTCGCTGACCTCCAGCACCGCCGCCGCCATCGCGAACACGCCGGGATCCCCGGAGGACACGACCGCCACCCGGCGCCCGCGCTTCGCCAGATCGAGGGCGAACGCGGCCCGCTCCGCCTCGACCCGGTTGTCCGACGCATGCCGCCGCTGCCGCGGATTCACCGGAACCCGCGCCACATAGGGGCCGTAACCGACCACGTCGTCCGCCTCGGCGAGCGCGGCCTGCGCCTCCGGCGTGAGCCACTCGCGCGCCCCGGGCCCGAGCCCGACGACCGTGACCCGCCCGCCCCGGCCCTCGACGCCCGCCCCGGCGAAGTCCGCCGCGGTGTGGGCGTCGGTCCTGGTGAGGGCGTCCGCCACGGTGGGGGCATGGGCCGCGGTGAGGGTGTCGGAGGCGGCTTCCGCCTCGGGGGCGGGGGTGACCTCGGCTGCTGTGCCGGCGGTGAAGGCCGTGGCGGCGACGCTGGGCAGCAGGGCCAGGGAGAAGTACGGCACCGTGTCCGGGTCGACGTCCGCCAGCCGGCCGCGGCGCTCCTGCTCGGTGGTGGCCCGCTCGACGTACCAGGCGTCGTCGAGGCGCCCGGCCTGCTCCAGTGCGTCGCGGACGCCCGCGAAGGTGCGGCCCAGTTTCATGATGGCGGCGGAGCCGGTGCCGGCCAGCTTCGCCGCGAGCTCGGCCGGCGGCAGCGTGCCGGGCAGGACGGTCAAGGTCTCGTCGCGTTCCATCAGGGGCCGGCCGAGCACCGCCGATGCGGCGCTCACCGATGTCACACCGGGCACCACCGCGGCCTCGTAGCGGTGCGCGAGCCGCTTGTGCATGTGCATGTACGAGCCGTAGAAGAACGGGTCACCCTCGGCCAGCACCACGACGTCACGCCCGGCGTCGAGGTGCGCCGCGAGCCGTTCGGCGCTCGCGGCGTAGAACTCGTCGATCGCGCCCTGGTAACCGCCCGGGTGGTCGGTGGTCTCCGTGGTGACCGGATAGATCAGCGGCTCCTCGATCTGTCCCTCGCGCAGGTAGGCCGCCGCGATCGCCCGCGCGTGCGAGCGTCCGTGCCGGGCCGCGTGGTACGCGATCACGTCCGCCGTCCCGATGAGCCGTGCCGCCTTGACGGTCACCAGCTCCGGGTCGCCCGGGCCGAGCCCCACGCCGTACAACCGACCCGCCACCGTCACTCCTCCTCCGAGGCGAGGGCGTTGACCGCCGCCGCCGTCATCGCGCTGCCACCCCGCCGGCCCCGGACGATGAGATATTCCAGTCCCGACTCGGCCAGGGCGTCCTTCGACTCGGCGGCGCCGATGAACCCGACCGGAATGCCCAGCACCGCGGCGGGCCGGGGCGCACCCGCGGCCACCATCTCCAACAACCGGAACAGCGCGGTCGGCGCGTTGCCGATCGCCACCACGGCCCCGCCGAGCCGGTCGCCCCACAGGTCGAGGGCGGCGGCGCTGCGGGTGTTGCCGATCGCGGCGGCCAACGCCGGTACGGCCGGATCTCGCAGCGTGCAGACGACCTCGTTGCCGGCGGGCAGGCGCTTGCGGGTCACCCCGGAGGCCACCATCTCGGCGTCGCAGAGGATCGGGGCGCCGTCGAGCAACGCCTTGCGCGCGGCCGTCACGACCCCCGGGCTGTGCCCGATGTCGTCGACCAGGTCGACCATTCCGCACGCATGGATCATGCGGACGGCGACCCGCGCGACGTCGGCCGGGAGCCGCGACAGGTCCGCCTCGGCCCGGATGGTCGCGAACGACCGCCGATAGATCTCCGCGCCGTCGCGCACGTACTCCATCTCAGCCCTTCCTCACGGCCGCGACCAGCGCCGCAACCTCAGCGACCGGCACCGAGCCGTCCGCCGTGAAATCGTTGACCGGTGCGCGGTGCACCAGATATCCGCTGCCGGTGGCCTCCACCCGCACATGCGGTCCCTGCGGGCTCCCACACCCGCGGGCGCAGCCCACCCAGTGCACCGGCAGCGCGGCGCCGGGCAGGGTCGTCGCGTCGGCGTCCGCGCGCACGTCCGCCAGCGCCTTCGCGCATCCCGGCAGTCCGGCGCACGAGGTCACCCCGGTCCACCGCGATCCGGCGGCGGTCTCCAGCCCGGCCCCGGCGAGCTTACGCATCCACGTCGCGGCGCGATCCGCGGGCAGGCCGGGCACCACGACGCCACGCCACGGCGTGACGACCAGCGTCTCCGCGGACTCCAGCGCGCGCAGCGCGTCGCCGCCGAGCCGACCGAGCGGCACCAGCGCACCGACGGCCACCCGAGCGTCGGGCCGGGGAACGACGCCGATCGGTTCCCGGAGCACGGGCCGGGTGAGGTGGGGATCGGGTTCGCCGAGGGGCACCCCCAGCGCCGCCGCGATGTGCGCCGCCATCCGGGCCGGCCCGTCGGCCAGCTCACGCACGCGCCAGGGTCGCCGCCGTCCGGCGCCCACGTCCTGCGCCGCCAGGGTGAGGAACGCGTGGCCCGCCGCCAGCAGCGCGCCGACCACCTGGTCGGAGCGCACCCGCAGACCCACATCACGCCCGGCGAAGAGCACGGTCATCCCGGGAAGTGCCTGCCTGGGCAGCGCCGCCACGTCGGCGGAGTGGGCCACGTCACCGGTGCCGTCGTCGATCGCGAACAGGAACCGGCCCGGCAGGGTGGCGAGGACAGGATCCGCACAGAGCGCCTCGTCGAGCGCCGTCACCTGCGCCGCATCTTCCAGCAGCGGCGATCCCGCGATGTTGCGGACCAGCTCGTGCGTCGCCGACGGCAGCACGCCCGCCGCCGCGAACCGTTCCGCGAGCCGGGTCGCAGCGATGCCGCGCAACGCCCGGAGCTGCAGGTTGGCCCGGCTGGTCAGCTCGACGTGCCCGTCGCCGTACTCCTCGGCCAGCGCCCGCAGCGCCGCCATCTGGATGCCGGTGATCCGCCCGCCGGGGATACGCACCCGGGCCAGTGGCCCGTCGGCGGCATCGTGCAGCCGCAGCGCCCCCGGACAGGCATCCGAGTCGGCACGGGCGCCGCCGAGCGCACGGGAAGCGCCTGGCGCGCCGGAAGCACCGGGCGGCGCCCCGGCGACGTTGCCAGGACGGTCGAGGGGGAAGGACACGGCCCGGATACTACGGATCGGGTGTGACAGATCCTCGGGGCCGGTCGGGATCGTCACAGTGGATCGCGACGCGGGCCGGTCGGGGTCGTCACACGGTGTCACGTTGACTCCGGGTGGCGGGGTCGGCAGAGTGGGAGTCCACGTGCGGCGACGCCGCGGAGGAAGCCGGTGCGAGTCCGGCGCGGTCCCGCCACTGTCACCGGGTTTCGAGCCCGGGAGCCAGGAACTCCGGTCGCCGTCCATTCCTTCGACCCAGGGCGCGGACCCTGAGGGGAGAGCCGTGTTTCTGCTGCTGTCGACGTCCGACACCGACCTGCTCAGCGCCCGGGCCAGTGGCCGCGAATGGCGGCTGGGCAACCCCGCACGCATCGCCGTCGCCGACCTGCCGGCGCTGACCGAGGGCGTCGAGCTGATCGTCGTGCGGATCCTCGGCGGGCGCCGGGCCTGGGAGGAAGGGCTCGACGCGCTGCTCGCCGGGCCGGTTCCGGTCGTCGTGCTCGGCGGCGAGCAGGCGCCGGACGCCGAGCTGATGAAGCTCTCCACCGTGCCCGCCGGCGTCGCCGCCGAGGCGCACGGCTACCTCGCGTACGGGGGTCCGGACAACCTGGCCGCCCTGCACGACTTCCTGTCGGACACCATCCTGCTGACCGGCCACGGTTTCGCGGCGCCGGTGCCTGCGCCCGACTGGGGAGTGCTCGAGCGCGACGCAGAGGGAGACGGGCCCACGGTCGCCGTGCTCTACTACCGCGCCCACCACATGGCCGGCAACACGGCGTTCGTCGAGGCGCTCTGCCAGGCCGTCGAGGCGAAGGGTGGCCGGCCGCTTCCGATCTTCACCGCCTCCTTGCGTACGGCATCGGCGGAGCTCCTGGCCGAGTTGCGCAAGGCGGACGCTCTGGTCGTGACCGTGCTCGCCGCAGGCGGCACGAAGCCGGCCATGGTCTCCGCCGGCGGTGACGACGAGGCGTGGGACGTCGGGGTGCTCGCCGACCTCGACGTGCCGATCCTGCAGGGGCTCTGCCTGACCAGCAGCCGCGAGGCGTGGGAGGCCAGCGACGACGGGCTGTCCCCGCTGGACGCCGCGACGCAGGTCGCCATCCCCGAGTTCGACGGCCGGATCATCACCGTCCCGTTCAGCTTCAAGGAGATCGACCCGGACGGCCTGTCGGTGTACGTGCCGGATCCGGAGCGGGCCGCGCGGGTGGCCGGCATCGCGGTCGCGCACGCCCGGCTGCGGCACGTGCCGCCGGCCGAGCGCCGGATCGTGGTCATGCTCTCCGCGTACCCGACCAAACACTCCCGGATTGGCAACGCGGTCGGGCTGGACACGCCCGCATCGACCGTACGGCTACTCGCCGCGCTCGGTGAGCGCGGCTACCGGATCGGTGCCTTCCCCGGGGTCGCCGAGCAGGACGGCGACGCGCTCATCCACGCGCTGATCGCGGCCGGCGGGCAGGACCCGGACTGGCTGACCGAGGAGCAACTGGAGAGCAACACCGTCCGGATCAGCGGCGAGGCCTACGCCGCGTGGTTCGCCACGCTCGACACCGACCTGCGGGAGTCGATGGAGCGACACTGGGGCCCGCCGCCCGGCGAGCTCTACGTGGACGGTGGCGACATCGTGCTCGCCGCGCTGCGCGACGAGAACACCGTGGTCATGGTGCAGCCGCCGCGCGGCTTCGGCGCCAATCCGGTGGCGATCTACCACGACCCCGACCTGCCGCCGAGCCACCACTACCTCGCCGCATACCGGTGGCTCGCCGACGAGTTCGGCGCGCACGCGGTCGTACACGTGGGCAAGCACGGCAATCTCGAGTGGCTGCCCGGCAAGAACGTCGGGATGTCCGCCGCGGACGGCACCGACGCCGCGCTGGGCGATCTGCCGTTGATCTACCCGTTCCTGGTCAACGACCCGGGCGAGGGCACCCAGGCGAAGCGCCGGGCCCACGCCACCCTGGTCGACCACCTGATCCCGCCGATGGCGCGCGCCGAGTCGTACGGTGACATCGCCCGGCTGGAGCAGCTCCTCGACGAGCACGCGAACATCGCGACCCTGGACCCGGCGAAGCTTCCGGCGATCCGCTCGCAGATCTGGACCCTGATCCAGGCGGCCAGGATGGACCACGACCTGGGCCTGGCGAACCGTCCCGGCGACGAGGAGTTCGACGACTTCCTGCTGCACGTCGACGGATGGCTGTGCGAGGTCAAGGACGTGCAGATCCGCGACGGCCTGCACGTGCTCGGCGCGGCGCCGACCGGCGAGGCCCGGATCAACCTGGTGCTCGCCATGCTGCGCGCCCGCCAGATGTGGGCCGGTCAGGTCGCCGCGCTGCCGGGCCTGCGCGAGGCGCTCGGGCTGCGGGAGGACGCGTCCACCGCCGAGACCGACGCGGTCGAGGCGCGGGCCCGGGAGCTCGTGACCGCGATGGAAGAGGCCGGCTGGCCCGCCGAGGTTCCGGACATCACGGGCGATCCTCGGGTGCGCGACGTGCTGGCCTTCGCGGCGACGGAGGTCGTGCCGCGGCTCGCCCGGACGACCGACGAGCTGACCCACGTGCTGCACGCCCTGGACGGCGGGTACGTGCCGGCCGGGCCCAGCGGTTCGCCGCTGCGCGGGCTGATCAACGTGCTGCCGACCGGTCGCAACTTCTACTCCGTCGATCCCAAGGCCATTCCCAGCGCGCTCGCCTGGGAGACCGGCCAGGCGATGGCGGAGTCGCTGCTCAAGCGCTACCGCGACGACTACGGCGACTGGCCGCGGTCGGTCGGCCTGTCCGCCTGGGGCACCAGCGCCATGCGGACCGCGGGCGACGACATCGCCGAGATCCTCGCTCTGCTCGGCGTCCGCCCGGTGTGGGACGCCGCCTCCCGGCGGGTCACCGGCATCGAGCCGGTCGACCTGGCCGAGCTGGGCCGCCCGCGCATCGACGTGACCGTGCGCATCTCGGGCTTCTTCCGGGACGCCTTCCCGCACGTGGTGACCCTGCTCGACGACGCGTTCACGTTGGTCGCGGGCCTCGTGGAGGCGCCGGAGCAGAACTTCGTGCGCGCACACGCGCTGGCCGACGCCCAGGAGGGCAAGACCTGGCGGCAGGCCACCACGCGCATCTTCGGCTCCCGGCCGGGTGCGTACGGCGCCGGCATCCTCCCGCTGATCGACAGCCGCAACTGGCGGGGCGACGCCGACCTCGCCGAGGTGTACGCGGTCTGGGGCGGCTTCGCCTACGGCCGGGACCTGGATGGCGTGGCGGCGCGCGCGGACATGGAGACCGCGTACAAGCGCATCGAGGTGGCGGCGAAGAACATCGACACCCGCGAGCACGACATCGCCGACTCCGACGACTACTTCCAGTACCACGGCGGCATGATCGCCACCGTACGGGCGCTGACCGGGCGGGCGCCGGCCGCGTACATCGGCGACTCCACCAACCCGGACGCGGCACGGACCCGCAGCCTGACCGAGGAGACCGCCCGCGTCTTCCGGGCCCGCGTGGTGAACCCCCGCTGGATCGCCGCGATGCGCCGGCACGGCTACAAGGGAGCCTTCGAGCTGGCCGCGACGGTCGACTACCTCTTCGGCTACGACGCGACCGCGGGCGTGGTCGCGGACTGGATGTACGAGCAGCTTGCGGCGACGTACGTGCTCGACCCGGAGAACCAGAAGTTCATGACCCGGTCGAACCCTTGGGCGCTGCACGGCATCACGGAACGCCTGCTGGAGGCCGCGGACCGCAAGCTGTGGGCGGCCCCCGACCCGGAGACGCTCGCCGCGTTGCAGCAGGTCTATCTGGAGACCGAGGGCGACCTGGAGGGCGACGACTAGCGGGCCGGCTCAGAAGCGGAACTGGCCGACGAGCTGCTGCATCTCGGCCGCCATCCGGGTCAGGTCCTCGGCGGCGCGGGCGGCGTCGGTCGCGCCGGCGTTGGTCTCCTGGGCGGTGCCGGCCACCCGGGTGGCGTTGCGGGCGATGTCCGCGGCGCCGCCGGCGGCCTGCGCCACGTTGCGCGTGATCTCGCTGGTCGTCGAGGTCTGCTCCTCCACCGCCGAGGCGATGGTGGTCTGGGAGTCGTTGATCCGGCCGATGACCGCGGAGAAGGCGTCCAGCGCGCTGACCGCGGCGGCGGTGTCGTCCTGGACGGCCTGCACGCGCCGGGAGATGTCGTCCGTGGCGCGTGCCGTCTCCTGGGCCAGCTCCTTGACCTCCCCGGCGACCACGGCGAAACCCTTGCCGGCGTCGCCGGCGCGCGCGGCCTCGATGGATGTCGCGGGCTTCTGGAGGGTTCGAGTATGCCGACGATGGGATCGACGTGTGGCCGGTTCCGGCGTCGGACCTCCCACGCCCGGGCGTGGAGATTGCGCAGGTCAGGAGCTAATCATGCGGGCGACCTAGGGCGTTTCGGTCACGGACGGCGGCGTAGCAGGTAGGTGTCCATGATCCAGCCGTGCCGGGCGCGGGCCTCCGCACGGACGCGGCGGATCTCGTCGGCCACCTCGGCCAGAGGACCGGAGACGAGCATCTCGTCGGGCGTGCCGATGTAGGCGCCCCAGTAGATGTCGACGTCCTGCGCGTCGACGGTGCCGAAGGTCTGCTGGGCGTCGAGCATCACGATGACGTCGTCGACGTTCGCCGGCCATTCCTCGGCGAGGCGACGGCCGGTGGTCACCTGGAAGGGGCGGCCGACCCGGTTGACGCCGATCCGGTGCTTGGCGGCCAGCGCCGAGACGCTGCTGATGCCGGGGATCACCTCGTAGTCGAAGCGGGTGCCGCCGCGGGCCAGGATCTCGTCGAGGATCGCGATGGTGGAGTCGTAGAGCGACGGATCGCCCCAGACCAGGAACGCGCCGGTCTCGCCGTCGAGCAGGTGCTCGCGGATCAGCGCCTCGGTCACCTCGGAGCGGCGATGCCGCCAGTCGGCGATCGTGCCCTCGTAATCGGCAGGGGTGCGGTCGCGGTCGGGGTCGCGGCCCTCGGCGATGCGACGGCCGGGTTTTCCGTACGCCTTGAGGATGCCGCGCCGCAGCTCGATCATGCTTTCCTTGGCCTCGCCCTTGTCCAGCAGGAAGAACACGTCGGTCCGGCCGATCGCCTTGGCTGCCTGCAGGGTGAGGTGGTCGGGGTCGCCGGCCCCGATTCCGATGACGTAGATCTTCCGCACGCCGTGCAGTCTGCCCCACCCGCCTGTGCGGCGGCAGCGCCGGGTGGGTGCCCGCCGGGCCGCCCGGCAGCACGGTCAGTCCGGCAGGATCGGCACCGACGGGCGCAGCTCACGGCCCAGCGAGGCCGCGCGGGTGACCGAGCCCGACCCGAACCTGTCCCGCACCGCGTCGAGCGCGCTGTCGAGGCTGTCGTCGTGCGGATCCTCGAACGGCAACTCGAGCTGCACCGCGCCGTCACTGTCCAGGTTGCCCACCGCGAGCCCGACCAGCGTGATGCCGCGCTCCTCTATCAGCGGCCGGGCCGCCACCAGCAGCGCCCGGGCGGTGTCGAGGATCGCCCGGGTCTGCATCGTCGCCTTGAGCAGGCTGCGGGAGCGGGTGGCCCGGCTGAAGTCGCCGAAGCGCAGTCTCAGCGTGACGGTCCGGCCGGCTCGCTCCGCCGCCCGCATCCGCCTGCTGACCCGGTCGACCAGCGCGGCGAGCGTCGCGTCGATCTCCTCGAACGGCCGCGGCCGGCGCTCGAGGGCGCACTGCGAGCCGATCGAGCCGCGCCGGTGCCCCACCCGCACCCGCCGCGGGTCACGGTTGTGCGCCAGGGCGTGCAGGTGGCGCCCGGTATGGGCACCGAGGATGGAGACCAGGGCCGCCTCGCCGATCCGCGCCACGTGCCCCACCGTACGGATCTGCCGGTCGCGGAGCTTGGCCGCGGTGACCGGGCCGACCCCCCACAGCCGCTCCACCGGCAGCGGGTGCAGGAACGCCCGCTCCTCGTCGGGCGGCACGACGAGCAGCCCGTCCGGCTTGCCGACGCCGCTGGCCACCTTCGCCAGGAACTTGGTGCGGGCCACCCCGACGGTGATGGGTAGCCCCACCCGCTCCCGCACCTGCACCCGCAGCGCCGCTGCGATCTCGGCGGGCGTGCCACGGATCCGGTGCAGCCCGCCCACCTCGAGGAACGCCTCGTCGATGGAGATCCCCTCGACGATCGGCGTGGTGTCGCGGAACACCTGGAAGACCGCCTTGCTCGCCGCCGAGTACGCCGACATCCGGGGCGGGACGACGATCGCCCGCGGGCATAGCGCGCGGGCCTGGGCGAGACCCATCGGGGTGCGTACGCCGAATGCCTTGGCCTCGTAGCTCGCGGCCAGCACGACGCCGCCGCCGACGAGCACCGGTCGGCCCCGCAGGCTCGGGTCGTCACGCTGCTCCACCGACGCGTAGAACGAGTCCAGGTCGGCGTGCAAGATGGTCGCCCGATCAGCCACGGGCGCCATCTTAGAACATATGTACGACGCCGACGTGGCGGAGGACGGCGAGGACCCGGCGGTTGTCGCCGTCCGAGGGCGGCAGACCGAGTTTCGCGAAGATGTTCGCCACGTGCTTCTCCACGACTCCGGCGGTGATGACGAGAGCCGCCGCGATCCCGGCGTTGGACCGTCCCTCGGCCATCAGCGACAGCACCTCACGCTCCCGCGGGGTCAGCGACGCCACCTCGGCCGTGTCCTGTCTGGCCCGCATCAGGTGGCCGACCACCTCCGGATCCAGTGCGGTGCCGCCGGACGCCACCCGGACCAACGCGTCCACGAAATCGGCGACGTCGGCAACGCGGTCCTTGAGCAGGTATCCGACGCCGCTCGGCCGGTCGGCGAGCAGGCGGGTCGCGTAGCGGGTCTCCACGTACTGCGAGAACACCAGCACACCGACGTCGGGATGGTCGCGCCGGATGTCGATCGCGGCGCGCAGTCCCTCGTCGGTGTACGTCGGTGGCATCCGGATGTCGATGATGGCCACATCCGGTGCGACGGCGGCGATCGCGGACCGCAACGCATCCGCGTCGGCCACCGCCGCGCACACCTCGAAACCGCGGTCGGTGAGCAGCCGGACCAACCCTTCGCGCATCATCGCGGCGTCCTCCGCGATCACCACCCTCATGTCGTCGCCTCCGTTCATGCCTGTGTGGGCAGCTCGATCTCGACCCGGGTCGGACCGCCGGCCGGACTGTGTACGCGCATCCGGCCGTCCACGACGGCGATGCGGCGGGCCAGGCCGGACAGGCCGGGACCGTCCGGGTTCGCCCCGCCGATGCCGTCGTCCTCCACGGTCACCGTCAGGCGCTCGCCGGACCGGATGACGCCGAGCCCGACACGGGTCGCCCGGCTGTGTTTGGCCGCGTTGGCGAGCAGCTCGGAGGCGCAGAAGTAGGCGATGGTCTCGATCGCGGGCGCCGGGCGGCCGGGCAGTTCGACGCTCACCGCGACCGGGATCGCGCTGCTCGTCGCGAGCGTCGCCAACGCGTCGCCGAGACCGTTGTCGAGGACCGGTGGGTGGATCCCGCGCACCAGGTCGCGCAGGTCGGCGAGGGCATCCTTCGCTCCGCGGTGGGCGAGCGCGACCAGTTCGCGGGCTTGTGCGAGGTCGGGTGGCGGGCCGCCGGCACCGAGCTTCTCGGTCGCCATACCGAGGTTCATCGCCAGCGTGGCCAGCCGGATCTGCGCGCCGTCGTGCAGGTCCCGTTCCAGCCGGCGCATCATCGCGGCCGCGTCGTCGATCGCGCGGGCCCGGCTGACCTGCAGTTCGCGTACCCGCTCGGCGAGGCGGCGCGGACCGAGCAGCCGTCGCATCGCGGCAAGGTCCAGTGCCGTACCGGCCTGCATCAACCACGGTGCTACCAGCAGCATGGCGAGGCCGGCCGCGGCGATGAGGAACGTTCCGGCGAACGTCCGGGTACCGATAGGGCCGAACGGCGTCAGCGCCCACACCGGCCCGAGGCGCGTTCCCGGCGGGTGATTGCGAAACAGCGGCCACCACACCGGGTAGCTGAGGTTGACCAGCCCGAACACGTAGCAGAACGCGCCGTAGCCCTGGGGGATGGCCAGTGGCACCTTGAGCAGGCCGTACCCGACGGCGCGCCAGCCAGGTCCGTCGGAGACCACGGCGCTGATCCGCTTGGAGGGCCGCGGTGGTGGGGCGTCCACGTGCACGTCGAGCAGCCGGTCCGCGAGTGAGCGGTGCACGGCTCCCATCGCGCGCCCGATCGGGGCGGCCAGCACGACGAGGAGCGCGATGGTGAGCGGAAGCAGGACCAGGAACACCGGTGCGACGACGGGTGCGGGCTGCCGGGACAGGGCTCCGGTCGCCCAGAGGACGAGGACGCCCAGGGCCGGCACGATCGCCGGTACGGCCAGGATCGCGGCGGCGGTGACCACGCCGACGACGCAGAACACCGCCCGGCGCAGGGCCAGTGTGGTGAACGGAGCCCTCAGCGTGGTCATCAGCCCATTGTCCAAGGTCATGCGTCGCGATGGCGAAGCAGCATGCCGCCGCACAGGATCGCCACCGCCGCGTACCCGCACATCAGCAGCGCGCTGATCCAGCCGGAGAACAGCCCGGGTACCGGCGAGGTCACCGCGATGGAGTTGAGCAGCATCAGCAGCGGTACGAAGCGGCCGACCGCGATGCCGCTCTCGCCGAACAGGCCGGCCACGATCATCGGGACGAACATCAGAGCGAACAGCGTGCCGATCGCGGCGCCCCCGTGCCGCACGATCGTCCCGATGCCCACCCCGATCAGCGCGGTGACGCCCAGATACACGCCGGTCAGCAGGACCGCGCGCAGGATCGCCGGGTCTGCCAGGGACGCGGCCGGGATGGCGGTGCCGCGGATCGCGAGCTGCCCGCTCAGATAACCGGCGAAGCTCGCGACCAGGCCGACGGTGAGAGCCGCGCCGCCGCACACGGCGACCTTGGCGGCCAGGACGATCCGACGCCGCGGGACGGCGGCGAGGGTCGAGCGGATCATCCCGGTGCCGTATTCGCCGGTCACCATCAGGACGCCGAGCGCTCCGAGGAGCAACTGGGCCACGATGGCGCCGCCGAGGCTGTTGTTCAGTATCTGGGCGGCGGTGGCGACCGGGGTGTGCGATCGGTACCCGAGTCCCACCCCGGCCCCGGCCGCGGCCATCGAGACCACCGCAGCGATCGCCAGCCACCACGTCGACCGGAGGCTACGCAGTTTGATCCGCTCCATCCGGACCGCGTGCCGGAATCCGTACCCGTTCATGTTTGTGCCTGGCGTTGTCATGCCCTTCTGACCCTCGCCCGCGATGCCGTCGGCGGGTGCGGCCGGGTGCCGCTCGGTGCCGGCGGTCATGACGCTCCCACTCCGCGATAGTCGGTGGCCTGCGAGGTGAGCCGGAAGAACGCGTCCTCCAGGCTGTCGTCGCCGGCGGCGACGAGTTCGGCGACGGTCGTCTCGGCCAGCAGCCGGCCACGACCGATGACCACCAGCCGGTCGGCGGTCAGCGCCATTTCGGCGATCAGATGGCTGGACACGAACACCGTCCGGCCTTCGGCGGCGAGTCCGCGCAGCAGTTCCCGGATCCAACGGATGCCCTCCGGATCCAGCCCGTTGACCGGCTCGTCGAGCAAGAGAACACCCGGGTCGCCGAGCAGCGCCACAGCGACGCCGAGGCGCTGGCGCATGCCGAGCGAGTATGTACCGGCACGCCGCGTTGCCGCGTCGGACAGGCCGACGATGCGCAGCACCTGCTCGACCCGGGAACCGGGGATGTCGTTGCTCGCGGCCAGTGCGGCCAGGTGGGCACGGGCGCTGCGGCCGGGATGGAACGCCCCGGCATCGAGGAGCGCGCCGACCGTCCTCAACGGCCGGTTCAGGTCCGAGTACCGGACGCCGCCGATCAATGCTTCGCCATGGTCCGGGGCATTCAGGCCGAGGATCATCCGCATCGTCGTCGACTTGCCGGATCCGTTCGGGCCGAGGAAGCCGGTCACCACCCCCGGCTGCACCCGGACGCTCAACCCGTCGACGGCGACCCGGTCGCCATAGCGTTTCGTCAGCTCACGTAGTTCGATCACAAGATCGACGCTATTCACCGCCGTCGGCGCTCGGAAGCCGGAAACCATCCGACTCCGCCTGGGGGTTTTCCACCCCGTCGCGACGTGCTAGGGGCCGAAGGCGAAGTAGTTCAGGTTGAGGAACTCGACTCCGGACTGGCAGCTGAAGGTCAGGTACACCGTGTGCATCCCGGTGACCGGAGTGATGATCGTGGACTGGGTCTGCCAGTCCTGCCAGCCGCCCAAATTGCCGACCGTGAGGCTGCCCACCGGCGGGCTCGACGGGCTGTCGAGGCGGATCTCCACCTGGCCGGTCACCCCGTCGCCGACGTCGGAGGCGACCCGCGCGGCGAACCGGGTGGCCGGGGTGGCGCCGAAGTTGATCTCGTCGAAGCGCAGCCAGTCGCCGTTGTTGATCCAGCCGACGTTCCGCCCGCCGCCCTCGTCCTCGGTGTCCTGGGACTCGGTGCCCTGCTGGCTGGTCGCGTACTCCGCCTGGATGATCGTGTACGCGTCGATGCCGCCCACCGGCGCCGAGGGCGGTACGGAGGACGGCGACGGGTCGGCGGCCGCCGAGGTGGCCACCGGTGCGGACGCCGGCGGTACGGCCGCCGCGGACGCCGGGTCGGCCGGGCCGTCCTGAAGCCGGCCGATCAGGTAGCCGAACGCCGTCAGCGCCAGCCCGGCCGCGGCGAGCGCGACCCGGTTGCGGGTGACCCTCGAGCGGGAGTGGTAGACCCCGGCGGAGGGAGAGGTGGGCGTAGTCATCGGATCGAGAGGATAGCTCAGCACCGCGGGGGACAAGTGTCCCGCGAAGAGGACCCCGACCAGCCGATCCGGCGAACTCCCCGCGGGTGAACCCGACCCCGGTCGCACAGTGGGGCTATCCAGGCGGCCGGAGCCGCGCCATTATCGGGCCTATCGGTCGCTGGAAGGAGGAATCGGATGGCGGACTGGATCCTGGTGCCCTGTCTGGTGTCGTTGCGTACCGAGTTCAACCGGCTGGCGCCGGACCGTGGCAAGGCCTCGGACGGTGCCCTCGGCGATGCGTCGCATGCGGCGAGCCCGTCGGACCACAACCCCGACGAGACCGGCAGGACCCCGTACGAGGACAGCGACCGCGTCAACGAGGTGCACGCGATCGACGTCGACAAGGACCTGCGCAAGCCGGGCTGGACCATGGCCCGGTGTGTCGGCGTCATCGTCAAGCGCCACCGCGAGGGGCGCGACGACCGGCTGCAGAACGTCATCTACCAGCGCCGTATCTGGTCCCGTACGTGGGGCTGGACCGCGCGCGCCTACACGGGCGCCAACCCGCACACCGGGCACGCGCACTTCAGCGCCCGCTACACCGCCGCACAGGAGCGCGACACCAGCCCGTGGGGGCTGCTCGAGGAGGACGACGTGACCAAGAGCGAGTTCATCGCCTGGATGACCGAGTGGGCGCGCAGCACCGCGGGCCGGGAGGCCCTGGCCCGCGCGGTGCTGACCTACGACCCGGGCAAGGATGCGAGCGGCAAGGTGCTCCCCGGCGGCATCGTCAACCCGGGCCCCGACGCCGCGAGCAATCCGACCGTCGGCGCGGCCTGGGCGCTCAATCGCGCGATCGTGGCATCCCTCGTGGGTCACCAGATCCGCGACCGCGTCGATCAGGTCCAGGCCGGCGTGGAAGCCCTGCTCCGGGGAGGGCCGACACCGCCTCCGGTGGGTGCGCAGGTCACCGCGCGGTCGGCGCTCGACGCGATCGGTTCCGGCGCCCTGACGGCCGAGGAGACGGCCGAGGCCCTGCGGTCCGCCCTGGGCGCGGACCGGGCGGCGCAGGTCGGCCGGCTGCTGGGCGGCTGAGCCGGCCCGGCTAGCCCTCCACGCCCGTGGCGGTGTGCGCGGCACCGACCGGTTTGGACTGCGACGAGCCCCGCTGGCGCAGATAGATGGCCAGGATGGCCATGGAAGCGACCGCGAGCAGTTCGGACTGCCAGTTCTGCAGCGTACGGTTCCAGAAATCGGGAGCCGTCAGGTATTCCGCCGCGCTCATCGGGTCTTCGAGGTCGCTCAACTGCTGCTCGTTGAAGGCGGCGCGTCCCGCGATGAACTGGGCGAGCCAGGACAGCAGGAAGATCGCGCCCATGACGAAGCCCAGCGAGTTCGAGAAGAGGAACAGCTTGAAGCCCCGGGCCCGCGCCCACGCCGGGGAGTCCTCGTCGGCGTAGCGGCCGACCTTCTGGTCCTTGTCCGACTCCAGGCCGGGCTGGTCCAGGCTCTTCGACTCGGGCGAGCCCTTCTGCACGAGCCACACGGTCAGGAAGATGAAGAGGAAGAACTGGAGATACTCCGACTGCCAGTTCTCGGCCACGTCCGCGGCGAAGCTGGCCGAGGTGATGTAGCGGCCGAAGGAGATCTCCGGCAGCCCCTCGGTGAGCTGCCGCTGGTTGAAGTCGGCGAGACCGGCGAACGCCTGGCCGACGAGCACGACGAGGAACAGCAGGCCGAAGGTGAGCCCGAGGGCGTTCTCGCGGACGAAGCGTCTCACCGGTGCAGCACCCCCAGCGCGATGAAGTAGGCCAGGCCGCAGCCGACGACCAGAAGCAACAGGATGAACAGCGCCCGCATCGCTCAGCCTCCTTGCACGACGCAGTCGTACGGCCGGTCGCCTCGCGGCGTGCAGCCGGCCGCGACCACCCGCCAGCCGCCGGGGAAGACGGCGAGGAACATCGTGTCGCCGGTGAGGCGTACCTGGGCCCACTGCCCGTAGACGTCGGTGCCGGTCACCGCGCCGGCCGACGGCAGGTCCTCGTCGAGGATCGCCCGGTCGCAGGACTGGCCGGCGGCCTCCTCGACCTGCGCGAGCGTCTCCGGCGCCAGCGTCGCGCAGGCGGCGGCGCCGTCCTGGCTCTGTACGGCCGTCAGCAGCCGCACCGCCACGTCGGCAGCCGCCTCACCACGCTCCGCGGCCGGTGCGCAGCCCGACAGGAGGAGCAGCAGCGCCGCGGGCATCCATCGTCTCACCACGAGCGCCGCTTTCCCCGGCGGCGTCTTTTCCAATCATGGAAGACCGGCGGACGCCTCCGCCTCCCGCAGGAACTGCTCGATCCAGCCGATGCGCTGCGTGCTCAACCCCGCCTCGCGGGCCTGGCGCAGGGCCTCCCGCACGTGGGCGAGCCCCTGGTCGCGGAGCCCGTCGGCCAGCTCCGCCAGGCCCAGCGCCACTGTGCCGCCCGGGATCCAGCGCGGATCGCCGAGCTCCTCGCGCAGCTCGTGGGAGATCCGCAGGTGGTGCAGGGCCAGGTCCGATTCCAGGTCGCCGCTGGCGTGATAGAAGCCGATGTGGCGGTGCACCTCCGAGCGCAGCAGCAGGTCACCGTGCTTCTCGGCCAGCTCCAGCGCCTCGGTGAAGCACGCCATCGCCGCTTCCCAGTCGCCGTGCAGCACCTGGTGCACGAGGCCGAGGCCAAAGAGGGACTCCGCCGTGCCGCCCGGGTCGCCGATCTCGCGGCGGATGCTCAGCGCCTGCCGGAAGAGGCGCTCCTCGGTGCCGCTGTCCGCCTGGGCCAGGTCGTTCTCCAGCGTCCGGAAGTGGGCCAGCATGCCGAGCCGGTCCAGGGCCGCGGCCTCCAGCGCCCGGTCACCGGCGGCCCGCGCCTCGTCCAGCAGGCCGGTGAACGTCGCCTCGGCCTGGGTGTAGTCGCCGGTCCGGAAGGCGGCCTCGTACAGGGCCTCGTTGCCGGCCGTCAGTGTGTCCCGCGTTGTCGTCCCCATATGCGGAGATTACGCGCGATCGCGGGTGAAATGGGTCATTCCTGGAGGCCTTCGGGCGCCGGCGGCGCGGTGAAGGCGACGTCGCTGACATCGGCGACGATCTCGGTGAGGTCGGTGCCGTACGCGGCGGGCTCCCGGATCCGGAGCACGAGGCAGAACGGCCGGTCCGCGCCGAAGCGCCGGAACAGCTCCCGATGGTGGTTCGCCAGGTAGCGGGCCGTGGCGAGGTTGCCGCCGGCGGTCAGCCCGCCGAGGTAGAGCACCGGCCGCCCGTCCGCCGGGCCCCAGAAGCGCGCCAGCACGGCGTACCCGGTCTCGGGGGTGTGGACGTACTCCTGGCCGCCGACGGAGAAGGCGAGCTTGGCGCCGTCGCCGTGCGCCGGCCACTCGTACACCGTGTAGCTGAGTCCGTGCAGCACCGCCCGCAGGTGGGTGCCGGCCCGAGGGTTGGCGCCCGGGCCGCCGACGCAGAACTCGGCGACGCGGCCCAGCTCGTGCACGGGCTGCCCGCCGCCGACCAGGTCGGCGCGGGCGCCGCACTCGCGCACGATCGTCGCCAGCTCGACGAGGGCGGCCACATCGCGGCGGTGGATGCTCTCTTCGCGGGGCGACGAGGCGTGCCGGGACGCGACGAGCAGGCTGGTCGCGCCGGCGGTGAGGCCGAAGAAGGCGCGCTCGCGCTCCAGCCGCCGGCGCCGGATGGCGAACTGGGCCAGCCACACCGCCGCGCCGGCGATGACGCTGGCAAGAAGATTGATCAACAGGTCGCCCACGCGTTCATGGTGACCGATGGCTGTCCGGCGTCAGGCGGAGGGTCGGACCGCGGCGCTCTCGAGGAGCAGCCGCCCGGCCTCGCCCGCGGGCACCGGCCGGGAGAAGTAGAAGCCCTGGGCGAACGTGCAGCCCATGGCGCGCAGCGCGGCGAGCTGCCCGTACTCCTCGATGCCCTCGGCCACCGTGGACATACCGAGACTCTGGCCGAGCTGGACGATCGTCCCCGCGAGCGCGGCGTCGTCGCCCTGCTCGCCCAGCCGCTCCACGAACGAGCGGTCGATCTTCAGCGTGTCCACCGGGAACCGGCGCAGGTACGCCAACGACGAGTATCCGGTGCCGAAGTCGTCGATCGCCAGGGTGACCCCGAGCGCCTTGAGGCGGACGAGCTGTGCCAGGTTCTCCTCGGTGTCGGTCATCAGCACGCTCTCGGTCATCTCGAGGCAGAGCCTGTCGGCCGGCATGCCCGTCTCGGTCAGCACCTCGCGGACCATCGCGGCGAGGTCGCTGTGGTCGAACTGACGCACGGAGACGTTGACGGCCATCTTCACCGGCGGCCGCCCGGTCTGCCGGGACCACTCCATGGCCTGACGGCAGGCCTCGGTCAGCACCCAGCGGCCGAGCGGCACGATCAGGCCGGTGGTCTCGGCCAGCGGGATGAAGGCCATCGGGGAGATCAGGCCGCGGACCGGGTGCTGCCAGCGCACCAGCGCCTCGAAGCCGGCGACGTGGCTGTCGGTCATGTCGATCGTCGGCTGGTAGTGCACCGTGAGCTCGCCGCGGGTCAGGGCGAGGCGCAGGTCGGCCTCCAGCTCCAGGCGCTCGACCAGGCCCGCCAGCATCTGCGGGTCGTAGCTGGCGAAGCCGCTGCCGCCGGTGTGCTTGGCGCGGTACATGGCCAGGTCGGCGTTGCGCATGAGCTGCTCGGCCGCCTCCACGGGCGAGTCGCCGGCCGCGTCGTCGCCGAGGGCCGAATACGCCGCCAGCCCCACACTTCCGCGCACGTGCAGATCGCGCTCGTCGACCCGGAACGGCTCGTGCAGCCCGTCGACGATGCGCCGCGCCACGCCCTCGGCGTCGTCCGAGCCGAGCTCCGAGCCGATCAGCACCGCGAACTCGTCGCCGCCGAAGCGCGCCACCATGTCGCCCTCGCGGACCGACTCGCGCAGCCGGTCGGCGACCTGGACCAGCAGCTTGTCGCCGGCGAGGTGGCCGAGGCTGTCGTTGACCTCCTTGAACCCGTCGAGGTCCAGGAAGAGCACGGTCACGTCGCCGTCCACCGGCCGCTCCTGCAGGGCCTCGGCGACCCGCTCCCGGAAGAGCGCGCGGTTGCCGAGCTGGGTCAGGGCGTCGTGGTACGCCTCGTGCACGAGCTGCTCCTGCAGCTCCTTGCGCTCGCTGATGTCGCGGGTGTTGAGCACCAGGCCGCCGACGGACGGGTCGTCGAGCAGGTTGGTGATGGTCATCTCGGCCTGGCGCAGCCGGCGGTCGCGGTGGCGGATGGTCAGTTCCAGGACCGTGCTCGCGTACGGGCGACCGCTGACCGAACGCAGGGCGGCGGCGAGGCGCGTGGCGGACTCGGTGTCGAGGACGCTGGTCAGGCGCCGGCCCGTGAGGACCTCCGCCGGGTAGCCGAAGACGCGCTGCACGGACTCGCTCTGGTAGAGCACCTCGGCGTCCGTGCCGACCACCGTCACCACGTCGGAGCTGTGCTGCACGAGGGCGTGGAAGCGCTGCTCGCGGGCGTAGAGCTCGGCGGTGCGGTCGGCGACGCGGGCCTCCAGGTGGCGGGTCAGTCCGCGGTTCTCCAGCAGGGTGAGCAACTGGCGGCCGATCATCAGCAGGATCACCGCCGACTGGGTGGACTCCACGTACGCGCTGGTCTGCCCGCTCCGCGCGAACCACAGCACGCTGGTCAACAGCGCCGCCAGCACCGCCACGTACGGCAGGAGCACACCGAGCGGCTGGCGGCCCGTGGCCGGTTCCGCGGCGGTCCGCCGGCCGCGCGCCACGGGACGCGCCGCGGCGAGCAGGACGAGGGCGAACCCCGCGAACCAACCGATGTCCGTGACGCCACCCGGGTAGTACGCGCCGATGATGTTCAGGTACGCGTACTCGATGTCGGAGACCGCGAACGCGATGATGCCCGCGCCGACCAGCGCGAGATCCGCGAGCGTGTGCCCCTCACGGCGCCGCAGGGCGAGCAGGTAGACCACGATGGTGATCATGACGACGTCGCCGAGCGGGTACGCCAGGCTGACGGCGAGGGCGAGCCTGCTGTCGCCGCCGGCCTCGAGGAGCGGGTGGATGACGAAGATCCACGCGATCAGCATCAGCGAGACGGCGACCATGAGCCCGTCGAGGACACTGCGGGTGCGGTTGGCGAGCGTCTGCGCGGCCGCCGGGAACACGAACAGGCCGGCCGAGGCGAGCACGACCATGCCGAGATAGCCGATGTCCGCCTGAGACGGCAGCGGGACCGTGCCGGTGAGCAGGTCCAGCCGCACGGCGCAGGCCTGGCCGCCGGCCCAGGAGAGCACGCCGAGCCCGACCAGGCCCCAGGACGCGCGCATGCGCCCCCGCAGCGTCGCGGCGCGGATCAGGCAGGCGACCGCCGCGCAGAGCGCCGCGGCGCAGAGGCCGAAGTTCGAGATCGTCTTGGCGGTGCCCGGGCCACCCACCTCGGCGCTGAGCACGACACCGAAACCGGCCGCGACCACGGCGACGGCGACACACAGACGGGCCCAGCGGCGCCGCGCACCCGGCTGACGCCGGGCCGCCGCCGGCGGTTCCGTGGTGGGTGCGATCACGTTCAGCTCCGGTTCGTGGAGCCGTCCCGGTGCGAGACGGCCGCACTTGCCGACATCGGGTCACCCGACCCGAAACTTGAGGGGTTCCGCCGGGCGAGTCAGGATCGTGACTCGCGGATGCCCGCCCGCGGGGCAAGCAGCACCAGGGTGATCGCTCCGGCGGTGGCCACCGCGCCGACCAGGTAGGCGAACGGATCCATGAGCACCGCGCCGCCGAAAAGACCTTGATCAGCACCGAACGCGAGGCGCAGGCCCGCAACCGGCAGGCCCCCGCCTCCTCGCCAACCTCGACGTCGGCGACCGAGGCATCACCGCCCGCGTGGGCGGCCGGCGACCTCCCCGTGAGCCCACGGTGCAGCGGACCAGCGTCTGGTCTTCGCTCGCGGCCAGCAGGTGGGTGTCGTCCTCCCACGCCAGCGGTTCGTGGGCCGGACAACTGCCCACCACCTTGTGGCCGGCGAGGTCCACGATGACGATCCACCGCGTACGCCCGGCGAGCCCCGCGGTCGGCCTCGGCGCTCCGCGGTTCATCGGTGCCGGATGCGCCGGCACGAGCCACACCGGTCTAACGACCATCGACCGAGATCGGCAAACAGAACCTGGCGCGTGTCGTCAGAGTGCTGGTCACAGCTACTTGCGCACCAGCAGGTCGATCACGCCCGTGAGGTCCTCCTCGGCGCTGCCCTCGGCCAGGCGGCGGCGCATCAGCGTGAAGTAGGGGCTGAGCAGTTCCGGGCTGACCCCCTGCTGTGCGGCGGTGTCGAGGAAGGTCGGCGTGCCGGCCACCTGCATGGCGAGACTGGAGACGACACCCTTGGTGTAGTCGCCGCTGCGCAGTTGGTCGGCGGTCTGGTGGACGGTCGGGGCCATCGCGACCAGCCAGTCGGCGAGCAGCGGAGCCAGCGACGCGGGGTCGATGTCCTCCTTGCGGATCAGGGCGAAGGCGTGCGCTGCCCCGGCGAACATCCCGTACATGGCGCTGAGCAGGGCCACGTCGTGCAGGGCCGCGAAGCCCGCGTCCTGGCCGACGTAGGTGGTGCCGGCCGGGACGCCCAGCGTCTGCTGGTGCCGCTCGAACAGCTCCCGCGAGCCGCTGTAGAAGACGTAGCCGCCGATCTCCGGGACGCCGATCATCGGTGGGACAGCCATGATCCCGCCGTCCAGGTAGCGGGCGCCACGCTCGCGGGCCCACTCGGCGCGGGCGCGGGCCTGGGCAGGGGTGCTGGTGGTCAGGTTGACCAGATCCTTGTCGGCCAGGTCGGTGCCGGCCAGCACCTCCTCGACCGAGGCGTCGTCCAACAGACAGACGACGACCAGGGTGTTGGCTGCGACGGCCGCAGCGGCGCTGTCCGCCACCCTCGCCCCCTCGGGGGAGAGCGCCGCGGCGCGGGCCGGGGTGCGGTTCCAGACGGTGAGCGGGTGGCCGCCGGCAAGCCAGGTACGGGCCAGCGCGGTGCCCATCGCGCCGAGGCCCAGCAGCGTGACGGGAGCCTTCTCAACGGAGTTCTGTGCCATGCCGATTAGGCTGGCCAGCGGTCCGGTGATGATCAAGTACGCACTTCGGAGTGGGTGGTTACCCCGGGGTGAGCGAGCACGTCGGAAGGGTGGGGCATGACGACGCTGAACCGGCCGGGCGCACCGGACGGACACGTCTGCGGGATCGACACCGCGATGGAGGTGATCGGTGGCAAGTGGAAGGTGCTGATCCTCTGGGCACTCCACGAGCACCCTTACCGCCGCTTCGGCGAGCTGCGTCGACTGCTGCCCGGGATCACCGAGAAGGTACTGGCCTCCCACCTGCGTGAGATGGAAGCGGACGGCGTCGTGCGCCGGGTCTCCTACGACGAGGTGCCGCCCCGCGTCGAGTATTCGCTGACCGAGGACGGCATGCGCCTCAACCACGCACTCCAGCCGCTGGCCGCCTGGGGACGCGAGCGGCCGACCGCTCGAGGGTCGGAGGGCAATACGGGCTAGGGCATCGTCCAGCCATACAGACGCTCGACCGCAAGGCGCAGCACGATCCGGCCGTCGGCCACCATCGCGCGGCGGTAGTCGTCCCAGTCGGGGTGCTCCTTGCGGGCGATCAACCGGTAGACCTCGATCAGCTCCTCGACCGTCGCGTCGTGCTCGTCGGCCGATGGCGGCGAGAACGACGCCGTGACATCGGCGGCCACGTAACCGCCGCTGGGCGGGCCCACCCGTAGAGTCGCGCGGGGGTCGCGGCGCAGGTTGAGCACCTTGGCCAGCGAGCCGCGGGTGGAGATGCGTAGCACGCGGGTGGCCGGGTCGGCCGTGTAGTTGACGTCGGAGAGCTGAGGCCGCCCGTCCTTCCTGATGGTGGCGAGGGTGCACAGATCGGCCGCGACGACGGCGGCCCACAGATCATCGTCGGACATGTCACCACAGTAGAGCGCCGCGGCCCCGGGGAGGAGGGCCGCGGCGCTTCTGTCAGTGGATGGTCAGGGTCGGGCACGTCGTCCCGGGCAAAGGCCCATTGGTAGTCCGTGTCAGGCATGTCGGCTCAGGCAAGAGCGGATCCGTAGTCCGTCGGTCTCTGACTCCGGGGACTGCGGCGTTCAGAGTGGGGCGCATTGGCCCAGGCGAGGGCCGGTGCCGGCGGGCGGCAGGCCGTTGCTGACCGGCGCCGGCCGGTTGCCGGTGCAGGTGAGTGGTCCGTTGATCGTGCCGGCCGCGACCACCGTCGCCGTACGGTTGTCGAGCAGCGTCACCGGCCCCTTGACCGCGGACGCCTCCAGCAGGACCGGGCCGGAGCCGGTCACCGTCACGGGGCCCGCGACCGTGGCGCGCAGCAGCGAGACCGTGCCCGCGCCGGTGGCCGTGACCGCCGCCCGCAGGGTCGCGCCGGAGACGTACAGCGACGCACCCTTGGCGACCGTCACCAGCCCTGTCACGGTCGCCCCCCGCGTGATGCAGGTGACGCCCGACTTCACCGAGACCGCGCCGACCACCTTGTCGGCGATGGTGGTGGTGCATGTCGGCACCGGCGTGCCGAGCAGCTCGATCTCGGCCAGCGTCGTGCTCGCCTCGCCGGTGTTCGCCAAGACGTCGAGCTTGTAGTGCGCATATCGGCCCGGCTTCGCGATCTTGAACGGCCGGGTCTGCAGCCGCCAGTCGAACGTCTGGTCCTTGCGCTCGTCGATCGTGGTCCAGGTGGTGCCGTCGTACGAGCCGGAGAGTTTCCACGACGTGGGGTCACCGGCCACCGCACCCGAGGTGAGCGTGTAGTAGTCGGCCCGCTCGCCCGAGGAAGAGAAGTCGTACTGCCACGTGCCGACGACTGCCCGGGTGCCGGAGGTGTCGTCCACCAGCGCCGGGTCCGACGACGTGCCGCGGCCCGGGCCCGTAAGGTCGCGCATCGGACCGGCTACCGCGTCTCCGGTCGTGAGCGACGGCGGTGCGTCGTCCTTCCCGGTGCCCCAGGCGGACGGCGACGCGCCCATCTCGAAGTCCAGCACCGCGCCGTCCGCCAGCACCGAGTGCGGCAGCGACGTCGACCTGTGCGCCTTGCCGTTGACCTTCAGCGATTGCACGTACACGTTGCGGGCGCTGTTGTCCGGGGCGTTGACCACGATCTTCTTGCCGCCGGGCAGGTTGACCGTCGCCCTGGTGAACAGCGGCGAGCCGATCGCGTACGACGGGCTGCCCATCCGCAACGGGTAGAAGCCGAGCGCGCTGAAGATCTGCCACGCGCTCATCTCGCCGTTGTCCTCGTCGCCGGGGTAGCCCTGGCCGATGTCGCTGCCCAGGTAGAGCCGGGACAGCGCCTCGCGGACCAGCTTCTGCGCCTTGTACGGCTGCCCGACGTGGTCGTACATGTAGATGATGTGGTGTGACGGCTGATTGCTGTGGCCGTACTGTCCCATCCGCACGTCCCGGGCCTCGAGCATCTCGTGGATCGTGCCGCCGTAGGAGCCGGGGAAGCCGGCGGTCTCGGGCGTCGAGAAGAACGCGTCGAGCTTCCTCGCCAGTCCGTCGCGGCCGCCGTAGAGGTTGGCCAGGCCCTGGCCGTCCTGCGGCACGTGGAACGCCATGTTCCAGCCGTTGGTCTCGGTGTAGTCGTAACCCCAGACCCGCGGATCGTACTGCGACGGCGGCTGGCGCCACCGGCCCGCGCTGTCCCGGCCCTGGAAGAAGTCCACGGATTCGTCGAACATGTGGACGTAGTTCAGGGCGCGGTTGCGGAAGTACGCGGCCTGTTCGGCGTACGAGGAAGCTTTGGGTCCGCCCTTCTTCGCGAGTGCCTCGGCCATGTTCGCGATGCCGAAGTCGTTGATGTAGCCGTCCATGGCCCAGGACATGGCCTCGCCGGTGGCGTCGCTCGGCGTCCAGCCCTTGAAGATCGACGTCGCCAGGCCCTTGCGGCCGACGTTGGCGTTCGGGGGCGTCACGGTCGCGTTCTTCACCGCGGCCTGGTAGGCCGCCTCGGCGTCGAAGCCGGGAACACCCTTGAGGTACGCGTCCGCGAACGCGACGTCGGAGCTGGTGCCCACCATCAGGTTGGCGTATCCGGGCGATGACCACCGGGATATCCAGCCGCCGTCACGGTACTGCTGGACGAACCCGTCGACCATCTCGCCGGCCGCGTCCGGCGTCAGCAGCGCGTACGCCGGCCACGTCGTGCGGTACGTGTCCCAGAAGCCGTTGTTGACGTACACCTTGCCGTCCTTGACCGCGGCGCCGGTCTCGGTCGGCGAGCTGGCCGGGCTGGTCACCGCCGACTGCACGGTGTGCTTGTAGACCGGGCTCTGCGCGGTGCCGGTGTTCTCGAAGCCCGAGTTCGGATAGAGGAACAACCGGTACAGGTTGGAGTAGAGGGTGACGAGTTGGTCCTCGGACGCGCCCTCGACCTCGACGGTCCGCATCTTCGCGTCCCAGGCGGCCTGCGCCCTGTCGCGGATCGAGGCGAGCGTGGCGTCGGCGGCCACCTCCAGGTCGAGGTTGTGCCGGGCCTGCGCGACGCTGATCAGCGAGGTGGCGATCCGCATGGTCACGGCCCTGTCCACTCCGGCGTCGACCTTGACGTAGCCGGTGGACGGCCGGTTGCCGGTCGGCAGCATGCCGCTCGCGGTGATCGGGGCGTCGATCGTGGCGTACATGAACATCCGGGTCCAGCCCGCGGAGAGGCCGCCGCTGTTGACATCGGACCAGCCGCTGACCGTACGGTTCGCCGCGTCGATGGTGAGCCCGGCGTTGCCGTTCACGTTGTCGAAGACCAGGTTTCCGTTGTCGCCGGGGAACGTGAACTGGAACAGCGCCGCGTGGTCGGTCGGCGCGAACTCCGTCTTGATGCCGTTGTCGAAGGTGACGCCGTAGTAGTACGGCTTGGCGGTCTCGTTCTCGTGCCCGTACGCGAGGGCCCGGCTCGCGCGGCCGGCGTCCGGCGTCCCGGCGGCGGCGGACGGCATGACCTGGAACGTCTGCCGGTCGCCCATCCACGGGCTGGGCTCGTGGCTGGCCGCGAAGGCCTGCAACGTCGGACGGTTGGCGGCGTTGTTCTGGCGGTGGTACTCATACAGCCACGAGGTGGAGCCGGCGTTGGTCACCGGGGTCCAGAAGTTGAAGCCGTGCGGCACCGCCGTCGCCGGGAAGTTGTTGCCGCGGGAGAAGTCGCCCGATGAGTGGGTGCCGCGCCGGGTCTCGGCGTACTCGGAGAGGTGTGCCCGGGGCCGTGCCGGGGCGACCTCGCCGATCGTGATGTCGTCGAACCAGGCACGGAAGCTCGTCGGGCCGTCCGGTTTGTCGTACCCGATCAGGATCTTGTCGATCGTCTTGCCCCGGGCGACCGTGCCGATCCGGGCGGTCCGCTTGTTCCACTGCGCGGTGTAGAGCGTCTTCGACGCGCCCTGCGCGGCGGGGCTGACCACGACGCCGTTCTGGTCGACGGACCTGAGGTCCGACAGGTACGTTCCGTCGGTGAAGGCCAGGTCCACGGCGGTGTACGTGGCCGGGTTGCTCAGATCGTCGCGCCGGAACTCCGGCAGCACCAGGTACGACAGCTCGGTGTCGTCCGTAACCGCCACGTCGACGTCGAAGATCTTGTTGTACGAGTACCCGCGGCCCTCGGCGGTGTGCCTTCCGGCGATCTGGAACGCCTTGAGCCCGGTGTAGCCGACGCCTGCCTTGGCGGTGGGGGAGCTCGCCGGGCCGTTGCCGATCCGGCTCTGCACGGGCCCGGCCGGCGGCGGGGTGGTGTTCGCGTCGGCGAGTTCGAGGTCGGCGAGCTGGGTCAGGTTGCCCGACGGGTGTCCCGTGACGGAGAGGCGGTAGATCCGGAACGAGGCCGGGTTCGCCACCGCGAAGGTCTTCGTCTGGAACCGCTGGTCGAAGGCCTGCCCGGCGCGGGTGTCCACGGTGGTCCAGGCGCTGCCGTCGGCGGAGCCCTCCAGGGTCCAGTCCCGGGGGTCGCGCTCGGGGGCGTCGTTCGCCGAGGTGAGGGCGTACTTGACGACCGTGGCCGGCGTGTCGAGGGTGTACTGCGCCCAGCTCGTCGGCGTGTCGACCAGCCACTTGGTGGCCGGGTCGCCGTCGTTGAGGTTGGTGACCCCCTCGTTGGGGTTCGGCTGCGCGTTCGCCGCGATGGCGGTGACGTGCTCGCGCAGGCTGCCCGGCATGCCGGCGGTGACGCCGCCGTCGACGCCGTGGCTGCGGTCGTCGCCGTCGTCCACCGTGTCCGTCCAGGCGGGCTGGGGATCGCCGGACTCGAAGGACGATCGGAACGAGGTGGCGGCCGCGGCCCGCGCCGCGCCACCGGTCGCGACGGTCGCCGCCGCGGCTATGAGACTGACGGACAGCAGGACGACACTCCATCGTGGCTGGCGCATGCCGACATCGTCACGTGCAACTGCGTCGATGACAAGGTTTTCCTGACATCGATGTCAGGACGGCCGGACGGGCCGCGGCGGTGAACCCGGCCGGTCCTTCCGCTATGCCAGCGCGGCGGCGAGGGCGTCGACCAGCGGCGTCAGGCCGATCTCCGGCGGCACGTGGTCGGGGTTCACTCCGGTCACCGCCATGCCGGCGAACTGCGGGCTGGCGACGAGCACCGACAGCGTCTCGACCAGCTCCTGCAGGGTCAGGCCCTGCGCCTCGGGCAGGTCGGCGAACGGCGCCTGCGCGAACGCCAGGACCGCCACGTCGAGGTGGACCACGAAGCTCTGCGCCATCGCCTCCGCGGCGAAGCGGGCCCGGGCGGCCGCCTTCGCCGGCCCGGTGCGGACCTCGTTGCCCGGCACGTAGGTCAATCGGAGGCGGTCCACCAGGTCGCGTTCGGGATCACCGTACGGACGGTCGAACCCGTACGCCACCAGGCGCTCCGGAGGCACCGAGGCGACCGCCGCCACCATCGGGTCGCAGCCGGGCAGCCCGAGCAGGTGGGACAGGACCATCGCGCCGAGGCTGCCGTGCGGGCTGGTGTCCGGCGTGCCGAGGCCCGGGCTGCCGGCGACATGGACCAGCGCGGGACTTCCCGTCGCCGCGACAAGGCCCAGCATCACCGTGGCGTCACCGCCGAGCACCAGCGGCACGCCGGGCGCGGCCGCGATCTCCTTCGCCAGGTCGGTGGCCACCTGGACCACCGGGCCGGCGTTCTGCGCCGCCGGGCGCGACAGGTCCGGCCGCCAGCGGAAGCCGGGCACGTCGCCGAAGTCGTTCACGTGCCGGCCGCGGTCGTCGAACGCGGAGAGCAGGCCGGCGGCGCGTAACGCCTCCGGTGCCCGCTCCACGCCTGGGGTACGCGCACCCGCACTGGACGGCGCGCCGATCACACTCCACCGGGGAACCATGCGGCCCATGCTGCCTGATCGACGGCCGACTCGGCACCTGGAGGTGGGTGATGGCCGACATCGATGTCATACTGCTGTCCTTCGGCACCTTCGACCACTCCTTCGACCACTCCTTCGACCACTCGGAGCACCATGTCCGCACCCCGGGCCGCCGGCGAGGCCGTCGACAACCCGCGCCGTCCCACGCTCACCCAGGTCGCCGAGCTGGCCGGCGTGAGCCTCAAGACCGCGTCCCGGGCGCTGAACGACGAGCCGAACGTCGCCGAGGCCACCGGGGCCCGGGTGCGCCAGGCCGCGGACCTGCTCGGATACCGGCTCAACGGCATCGCCCGGGAACTGCGGCGGGGTGCCACCTCCGCGCTCGTCGGTCTCGTCAGCGGCGACCTGGCGAACCCCTTCTACAGCGCCGTCGCCAGCGGCATCGAGCGCGAGCTGCGCCAGCACGGGCTGCAACTGGTGACCGCCAACACCGACGAGGACGCCGAGCTCGAACGGGCCCTGGTCGAGGCGTTCCTGGAACGCCGGGTGCGCGCCCTGCTCGTGGTTCCCAGCGGTGACCGTCACGAATACCTGGCGATCGAGGGCAACCGCGGGGTGCCGTTCGTCTTCCTCGACCGCCCACCGGACGGCCTCGAGGCCGACGCGGTGCTCATCGACAACGCGGGCGGGGCCCGGGCGGCGGGTGAGCACCTGCTCTCCCACGGTCACCGGCGGATCGCGCTCGTCGCCGACCTGGCCCGGATGGCACCGCAGCGCGGGCGCCTCGACGGCTTCGTGCAGGCGATGGACGCGGCCGGGAACGACCAGTGGCGGCCCTACCTGCGCACGGACGTGCACGACGTGCACCGGGCCGAGGAGACCGTACGGGAACTGCTCACGCGGGACCCGCCGCCTACCGCGCTGTTCACCACCAACAACCGGCTGACGACCGGCGCGCTGCGGGCGCTGCGCGGCCATCCCGCGGCACCGGCGCTGATCGGCTTCGACGACTTCGACCTGGCGGACGTCATCGGCACCACGGTGGTGGCGCACGATCCCGTCGCCATGGGACGCGAAGCGGCGCGGCTGGCACACCGGCGGATCAGCGGCTTCGGTGGCCCGGCTCAGACGGTGATCATCCCCACGGAGGTGGTGGCCCGGGGCAGCGGCGAACGCGCTCCGGCCTGACGACGCCCGCACGGGTGACGCGCTCGACGGGCGCCGTCACGCCGGCTCCCTTAGAGTGCATGACGTGACGCTGGAGATCGAGGGACCGCCGCTGACCAGGGGCGCCGTCGTGCACCGGACGGCGCAGGAGAAACGGGACGACCGGCGAGCCGCGGCCCGGCGTACGGAAGCCGCCCTGCACGTTCTGCTCGTCACCCTCGTCTGGCTCGTGTCCGTGCCGTTCCTTCTGGGCTGGGCGCTGCTCGGCCCCGAACGCTCACCCGGCACGCTACTCTTCGCCGCGCTGCTGACCGTCGTGCTGCCGTTCTCCGGGGCGGTCATCGCCACCCGCAACGGGCTGTACTTCACCGGCGGCGCCTACGCCATGCTGACCCTCGCCATGGTGCTTCCCGCGATCAGCATGGTGCGGGCAGGATGAGGCGATGGCGGCCGAGAAGGAAGAACGCGACGGCGTACCCCTGACCAACCTGGATCAGGAGCTCTTCCCGGACGCCCGCGCGACCAAGCGTGATCTCGTCGACTACCTCGACGCGGTGCGGGACAGGATGATCCCGGTGCTGCGCGACCGGCCGCTGTCCGTGGTCCGGGTGCTGCGCGGCCAGGACAAATTCGTCCAGAAGAACCTGCCCAAGTACACGCCGGAGTGGGTGGCCCGCACCAAGGTCTGGGCCGAGGCGTCGCACCGCGAGGTCCTGTACGCCCTCTGCAACGACCGCCGCACCCTGCTCTGGTTCGGCAACCAGCGCGCGGTCGAATACCACCCCACCCTCATGACGGTCGCGGACCCGGACCGCCCGACGCACCTCATCATGGACCTCGACCCGCCGGAGGGCGGCGCCTTCGACCTCGCGGTACGGGCCGCCCGGCTGGTCCGGCAGGCCCTCGCCGACGTGGGCATGGACGGGGCGGTGAAGACCAGCGGCGCCAAGGGCGTCCACGTCTTCGTCCCGCTCGACGGCGGCGCCGCCACCATCGACGTGGCCGCGGCGACCCGGGCGGTGGCGGCCCGCGCCGAGCGGCTCGACCCCGCCCTGGCCACGACCGCGTTCATCCGCGAGGACCGGCACGGCAAGGTGTTCCTCGACGCGACGCGCTCCGGCGGCGCGAGCGTGGTCGCCGCGTACAGTCCGCGGGTGCGCCCCGGCGTGCCCGTGTCGTTCCCCGTGGCCTGGGACGACCTCGACGACGTGACACCCGCCGACTTCACCGTGCACACCGTGCCCGGCCTGCTTGGCGACGCCGACCCGTGGGCCGCGACGATGCCGCGGCCGCAGCGCCTCGACCCCGGCCTCGTCGAGGAGGGCCACACCATCCCGGTGGCCCGGGTCGCGGCGATGCACGAGGGCAAGCGGCGGGCGCGGGCGCGCCGGTCGGCGGGCTGACGCCCGTCACTGCGCCGCGCCGGACCACGCGACGAGGCTGCAGAAGAGCTCGGCCTGCTCGAGCGCGTCGTCGAGGGCATGATGCGTGTGCGCACGTCCGCTGAGCAGCTCCGCCGGCATCGATCGCTTGCCGACCGACCGCACCGGCCGCCGCGCCTTGAACGCGAACAGCGTCTTCATGTCGACGTGGCCGGAGTGGCCGAAGGGCGAGCCGCCGGTGAACCGCACCTGGTACCAGTATGTGAACATCCAGTCGAAGCCGAGCGGATAGCCGACGAAGACCGGGCGGGCCCGGTGCCGCCCGGCCAGTTCCGCCAGCCACGCCACGTTCTCCGCCATCGCCACCGCCGGGGCGGCCCCTGTGCGGGCCAGCGCCGCCCGGTCCAGCCCGGAGACCGCCAGGGCCTCGGGGACGAAACCGGGCGAGATCGGCTGCAGCTCCCGGTAGAAGGTGTCGGGTTCGAGGCGGCGGAAGGTGGTGCCGTCGTACGTCGCGGCCGTGGCCATGCCCAGCGACAGCATCGAGTACGGGCCGGGGATCGGGCCGTCCGCCTCGATGTCCGTGGAGATGTACAGATCGGTCGGCACCCGACGAGCTTAGGTCTCGTCATTCACCAGCGGCGCACATGAACGGCACAAGAGACTGACTCGGCGGCGACCGAACTCGCCACCGTGACGGGAAGCGTGCAGGACGGCTTCAAGGCGACGCTGACCATCGCGGTCGACCCGTCCGGGAAGGAGACCGGCGGGGGAGCGGCTCCCGGCGGCGCGCCGCCGTCAGGCGGTCCGGGCGGTCCCGGTGGTACGCCGCCGTCAGGCGGTCCGGGCGGTGGCGGTCCCGGCGGTCCTCCGCCGTAGGGTTTCCCGCGCCGTAGCGAACCTTTCCTGTCGACCGATCGGGGTACGTCAAAAGGGCTATAGCTCCCGGTCTATGCCCTTGGTGAGAATCTGTCGCATGGCCGCCCCCGGACACGACGCCCTCCTGATCTCGCTCCTCGCCGCGTGCACCGCCTGCATCGGGTACGCGGTGGGCCGCCTGCACCAGTGGTATCGCACCGGCCTGGACCGCGATGAGGCCTACCGGGACGGTTACGAGACCGCCACCCGCAGCGTCTTCAGTACGGCGGCGCGCCTGATCGGTCCCCGCCGGGAGGCCCGCGGCACGGCGGCCGTGCGGTCCGCGACGGTCGCCCCGGCCGCGCCCGCCGACGGCGGACGGCATCTCGTCCCCGACGAGCTGGTGCAGGCGGCGACCTACCGGTTGGCACCTGACCGGGTCGCCCGGGCCAAGGTCCCGGGTGCGGCGTCCGCCGCCGCCGACGACGAGGCGGCGGACGCGGCATCCGGCGACGACGGGCAGGAGACGACGCGGCTGCGATCCGTCCCGCGGCCACGTTCCTCCTGAAGCCGTCCCGCGCGGAGCGCGACCCCGGCCGCTGCCGTGCGTGTCAGGCCCAGTGGGGTTTGCCGGCTGGCGCCGGTGGCTGGTGCGACGGGCATTCCGGCTGGCGTCGGTGCCTGGTGCGACGGGCTTTTCCGGCTGGCTCGGGCGTCCGGCTCAGCGGGTGGCCAGGGCTTCCTGGAGGCCGCGGGCGGCGAGGCGGTCGGCGCGCTCGTTCTCCGGGTGGCCGGCGTGGCCCTTCACCCAGTGCCACTGCACCTCGTGGCGGCGCACGGCCGCGTCGAGGCGCTGCCAGAGGTCGACGTTCTTCACGGGCTGCCGGGCCGAGGTCAGCCAGCCGTTGGCCTTCCACCGGGGGAGCCACTTCGTGATGCCGTCCCGGACGTAGATGCTGTCGGTGTAGAGCAGAACTGGCAGCGGCGCACGGGTCAGGCTCTCGAGCGCGCGGATGGGCGCCATCAGTTCCATCCGGTTGTTGGTGGTCGGCGTGGCCTCCCCGCCGCAGAGATCCTTCTCCCGGGTGCCCCAGCGCAGCACGGCACCCCAGCCGCCGGGCCCGGGATTCGGCACGCAGGCTCCATCCGTGAAGATCTCCACCGCCGTGACCGAGCCCGTCATGGGCAGCACCCTACCCAGCGTTCCCGGCTGGCCGCGGCGGTGGCCACCCGCGGCACGCCGCGGTCCTGGACATCCGCGGCACGCCGCCTGCTTCGTGCGATTCCCGCGGGTGCCGGTTGCTGTGCGCCGCGCGCCGGTCGCTGGGAGCCGCGCCGGTTGCTGGGAGCCGCGGGCGGTGGCGTGGAGCGCGGGTTGATGTCAGGCCGCCGGCTCGGGGGCCTGCGTGACGCGGACAGGCTACCGGGGGGAACCGGTCCGGGCCGGCGGCCTGCCCCCGCTTTCCGCAGCGTATGGGAGCGCTCCCACCGCCGCAACCGGCCATGTTCGCGCAGTCTGTGTCGTTCTCCCTACCCGCCCGAAGGTCTGCTTCGTCGATGCCGCGGAGATTGCGGCCGCCCGTTCGACCCGCCGGCGCACGCAGGACGTGGGCCACACCGGCCGGAGGCCCGGTGGCGCCGTCTTACCCAGCCAGTACAGTTTCGTCCATGGTCGAGGCCGCCGTCGAGGTGCAGGACGTCGTCGTCAGATACGGCGATGTCACCGCCGTCGACGGGGTCTCCCTGACCGTCCCGCGTGGGTCGATTCTCGCGCTGCTGGGCAACAACGGCGCCGGGAAGACCAGTTTGCTGCAGGTTTGCGAGGGTTTCCGCGGCCCGGACGGCGGCTCCGCCCGGGTGCTCGGGCTCGACCCGATCGCCGACCACGATGCCCTGATGCCGCGCCTGGGCATCATGCTGCAGTCCGGGGGCGTCTACCCCTGGGCGACCGCGGGCGAGATCCTCCGGCTCTTCGCCTCGTACGCGGCAAATCCGCTCGATGTGGACATGCTGCTCGACCGCCTGGGCCTGCGGAAGTTCGCCAAGACCACCTTCCGGCGCCTCTCCGGCGGCGAACAGCAGCGACTCTCCCTCGCCGTCGCCCTCGTGGGCCGCCCCGAGCTGGTCTTCCTCGACGAGCCGACCGCCGGCATGGACGTCGGGGCCCGGCAGACCACCTGGCAGCTCGTCGACAGCCTCCGGGCCGACGGGGTGTCCGTGCTGCTCACCACCCACCTGCTCGACGAGGCCGAGAGCCTCGCCGACCACGTCGTCATCATGGACAACGGCGTGGTGGCGGCGACCGGCACCCCCGCCGAGCTGACCGCCGCGGCCGGCATCGACCTCCTTCAGATACGCGCGGATCCCGCCCTTCCCGTTGCCGCTCTGGCCGCCCGCCTCGACGCCACGGTCGCGGAGAGCTCCCCAGGCGAGTACACGGTGGCCGGCACCCTCGACACCGAGGTGATCGCGGCGGTGCTGGCCTGGTTCGCCGAGGCCGGAGCCCAGGTGACCGCGGTCAACACCCGCCGCCGCACCCTCGAGGACGTCTACCTCGCCCTGACCGCCGGAGCGACCCGATGAGCAGCCGCCGGAGCGACCCGATGAGCAGCAGCAGCAGCAGCGAAAGCAGGCCGGCGGGCGCGGGCAGTGGCGTGTTCGCCCCGGCGCCCGGCCGCGCGCCCCTGCGGGCGATCCTGCGCAAGCAGATCCGGATGGAGTTGCTCCTGACCGCCCGGCGCGGCGAGGCGGTGGTGCTCGCCATGGGCGTCCCGCTGCTCGTCCTGCTCGGCGCCGGCCTCACCCGCGCGACCAACCTGCCCACCGACGACCGGCTCGGCTATGTCGTCCCCGGCGTCCTCGCGCTCACCGTCATGTCCACGGCGTTCACCGGGCAGGCGATCACCACCGGCTACGAGCGCAGCTACGGCGTGCTGAAGCGGCTCGGCGCCTCGCCGCTGACCCGGCCCGGCCTGCTCTTCTCCAAGACCGCGGCGATCCTCTGCCTCGTCGGTCTGCAGACGTCGGTGCTCGCCCTGGTCGGCGTCGCCGCCGGCTGGCGTCCGGAGCTGTCCCTGCTCCTGCCCGCCCTCGGCGTCACCGTCCTGGCGACGGCGGCCTACTGCGGACTGGCCCTGCTCATCGCCAGCCTGCTCCGCCCGGAGACGGTCACCGCCGCGGCCACGTTGATCTACGTTCTGATGCTCGCGGCCGGCGGCATCATGTTCGCGGCACCGGATCTGGGTGCGGCGGGTCACTTTCTGCTGCCGCTCGCCGCCCACGCCGAGGCATTGCGGAACACGCTCACCAACGGCGCGGCCGTGCCCGGCACGATCTGGCTGAGCCTCACCCTGTGGGCCGTCGCCGCCCTCACCGGAGCCGCCCGCAAGTTCCGCTGGGAGTAGCGGCCAGCGCGGGCTCGCCCCCTACGCGATGATCGTGCTCGGCCGCGAGTCGCGCGGTCCCCAGCGGGCCCGAGGGAGATCGAGGCAGCGGCGCGCGGTGCGGGATCGCGCCGGCGAGGCGCGGTGCGGGGACCGAAGCGGCGACGGCCGGTGCGGGGTCGAGGGATGACGCGCCCGGGGTTGCTCACGGTGACCACCGGTGGACTCCTCGCGTCGAGCGGTAGGGACGGTGTCTCGCCTGGCGGCGCCTCCGGCGGTTCTCCCCGTTGGCCGAATCGGATCATAGTGCGCCATGCCGGGCGCATGCCGATGCCTCGATCGCTGTCAAGTGGGCCGATCGGCGGCGGGGTCTCACGACCGGGTGGTTTGGTCCAGTACGGACGATCGACTTCTCGTCCAAGATCATATGAGCCACGCGCGTGCGCTCCGCGGTGGGTGCGTCACGGTGCGGAATCGCGGTTTCCCGTACCGGACAAATGACGGCTGCCAATACGGAGGAAACGGTCAAATATTGACGGCGATGTCAAGTCTTCCGTCACTCTCGGTTTGCCTGGTAGTTTGTCCGTTGTAGAGCTGAGTTCACCTGCAATGCACAGGATGCGCCGCACGGCGGCATCCGAAATTTGCGGACGGCCCAAGTAAAGATTGCGACACGCGGGGTCGGCTTTAACCAGATCCTCGTCTAGCGTTCACCGCCTAGGCGTCCTTGCGCTTGTTTGTTGTGGGCCAAGGGGTGGGGGGCGTGGAAACGTGGTGTGCGCGAAATTGCCGAGTGGGCGTGGGGTCTCACCGGAGGCAGAGGCGTCGTGACAGCGACGGGAATGACGGCGGGCAACGCCGATACCCAGGACATTCCGAAAATTTCAGACTACCCGGACGTCGGCGACAGGGATCTCGGCGACATCTGGGGACGAGGGCAAGCCGACCGATGGGTCTGGGAGGCGCGCTACGTCAAGCTGCTCCTGGTCGTCGACTTCGGAGCGACGCTGGTGGCCACCCTGGCCGCCTTCGTGCTGCGCTTCCAGGGCGCCGCGTATGCGGACTGGTATCTCGTGCTTTCCGCGCTCATCCCGCTGCTGTGGGTGGGCCTGCTGGCGCTGACCCATGCGTACGAACGGCGCGTCCTGTTCGTCGGCGGCGAGGAGTATCAGCGCGTCCTGCGCGCCGGCGTACGCCTGACCGTCGGCATGGCCCTGGTGTCCTACGTCGCCAAGGCCGACCTCGCCCGCGGCTATCTGCTCATCGCCCTGGTGCTGACCACCGTTCTGTCCCTGTCCGGGCGTGTGGTGCTGCGCAAGATCCTGCACCGCGCCCGCCGGAAGGGCGCCTGCATGCACCGGGTTCTGGTGCTTGGTCACGCGCCGGCGGTCGCGCAGCTCACCCGGCAGTTGCACCGGCGCTACCACCACGGCTTGCAGGTCATCGGCGCCTGTCTGCCCGCCGACCAGCTCGCCGGGGCGTCGCACCTGGTGGAGGTGCCGGTGTTCGGCGCCCTCGGCGCCGCCGCCAACTCGGCCGCCGCGGCCGGTGCCGACACGGTCATGGTGCTGTCGTGTCCCGAGCTCGACGGTCCCATGCTGCGCCGGCTCGCCTGGGAGCTGGAGCGCGACGACATCGACCTGATCGTGTCGTCCGCGCTCGTGGACACCGCGGGCGACCGCATCACGGTGCGCCCGGTGGACGGGCTGCCGATGATGCACGTCGAGCACCCGCGCCTGTCCGGCGGCCGGCGGTTGATCAAGTCGGTCTTCGACGTCTCGGTGTCGGCCCTGCTGCTGGTGCTGGTCGCGCCCGTCTTCCTGGCGATCGCGCTGATCATCAAGCTGGACACCGGGGGGCCGGTGTTCTTCCGGCAGGTCCGCGTCGCCCGGGGTGGCGAGATGTTCCGGATGGTGAAGTTCCGGACGATGCACACCGACGCGGAGGCGCGCGTCGCCGCCATGCGCGAGCAGAACGAGTTCTCCGGCGTGCTGTTCAAGATCCGCGACGATCCGCGGGTCACCCGCTCCGGCCGCTGGCTGCGCCGGTATTCGCTGGACGAGCTGCCCCAGCTCATCAACGTGCTGCTGGGTGAGATGTCGCTCGTGGGGCCGCGGCCGCCGCTGCCCAGCGAGGTCGAGCAGTACCCGCAGGACATGCGCCGGCGGTTGGTGGTCAAGCCCGGCATGACGGGGCTGTGGCAGGTGAGTGGGCGCTCGGATCTGTCGTGGGAGGACTCGATCCGGCTGGACCTGCGGTATGTGGAGAACTGGTCGTTCACGGTGGACCTGGTCATCCTCATGCGGACCGCGATGGTGGTGCTGCGGGGCGCGGGCGCGTACTAGACGCGCCCGGCCTTCGAGAGGAACGTGCGGTCGGGACGCCGCAGATGTGGGGACAGTTCGGTGGTATTGCTCTATTTCATTGCTGGCTTGTCGGTCATCGTCCCAGCGGTGGCCGGGCCGCTGCTCGCCTACGGGCCGGGCCGGCGGCTGGCCCGGGGACGCCTGGTCACCAAGACCGGGGAGGCGGCCGCGGGGCTCGTCGTGACGCTCGGGCGGCCCGTGACGGCGCTGGCGTTCCTGCTGTTCTGGGGCGCGGTCATCACCGCCGTCTTCTGGCCCGTCGGCCTGCTCGCCCACAGCCTCGAGGACGCGATCGACTGGCCGGTGCTCCTGTGGGTCACCGAGCGGCGCAATCCCACCTTCGAGGAGTTCAACTGGTTCTACACCGCTCTCGGTGACCGGGACCCGCTCAAGAAGGTGGTGGTCGTCGCCGCGGTCGTCTTCGCCGTGCTGTGGCGCCGGCGCTTCTGGATCCCGCTGGTCGCGATCCTGATCAGCTTTCCGTTCGAGCAGTACGTCCAGGCGATCCTGACCGGCATGGTGGACCGTGGTCACCCGCCGACCGGGCTGGGGTCGTACCCGTCGGGTGGCATCGCGCGGGTCGTCATGACCTTCGGGGCGATCGCCCTGTTCATCGCGCTCACCTGGAAGCTGAGCCGCCGCTGGCACGTGGTGTTCGGCACCGTGGTGTTCGTGCTGGCGGCGTACGAGGGCTACTCGCGGATCTACACGCAGAAGCACTGGATCACCGACGTGATCAGCGGCCTGACCTTCGGGCCGGCCCTGTTCCTCGGTTACGCGGTCGCCGTCTGCATCCTCGCCGGTCGCTATCCGCGCCCCGGGCCCGAGGTGGTCGCGGCGGGAGAGGAGGCCGGGGAGGGCGCCGGCGAGCAGCGGCCGGAGGCGGTGCCGGCGGCGTGACGACCATGCTCGTCGCCTCGACCGGCGGCCATCTCGCGGAGCTGTACGACCTGGCTCCGCGGCTCGGCGTGGGGACGCGGCGGTGGGTGACGTTCGACAGCCCGCAGAGCCGCTCGCTGCTCGACGGCGAGGATGTCGCCTTCGTCCCGCCGGTCACCAGCCGTGACATGACCGGAGTCCTGCGTGACCTGGCGGTGGCGCGGCGGATGTTCAGGGCCGAGCGCTACGAGCACGTCATCAGCACCGGCGCCGCCGTCGCCATGGCGTTCTTCCTGCCGGCCACCGCGGCCGGGGTGCGGTGCTCCTATATCGAGAGCGCCACCCGCACCGCCGGCCCGTCGCTCACCGGCCGCCTGGCGGCGCGGGTGCCCCGGGTCGGCCTCTACACGCAGTATCCGGGGTGGGCCGCCGGCTCCTGGCGCTACGGCGGATCCATCTTCGATGCCTTCGAGGCCGAGGTGAGGGCCGAGCCGCCGCCGATCCGCAAGGTGGTGGTGACCCTCGGTACGCACGCGCGGTACACGTTCCCGCGCCTGCTCACCCACCTTGTCGGACTCTTGCCATCGGAGTGGGAGATCCTGTGGCAAGTCGGCTCGACCGTCATCGATGCGATGCCCGAAGGGGCGCGACGACAGGTGCCGATCACCGAGATGCGGCAGGCTTTGGCGGAGGCGGACGTCGTCATCTCCCATGCGGGTGTCGGCTCCGCCCTGGCGGCTATGCAGGCCGGCAAACGTGCGTTGTACGTCCCCCGGCGTAAGGCGTACGGCGAGCACATCGACGACCATCAGGTCGAGATGGCTCGGGAACTGGAAGGCAGAAAACTGGTTGTGGCCCGCGAGGCACAGGACGTCACCCTCGCGGATCTCGAGACAGCCGCAGCCTGGTCGGTGCGGGCCGCCCCCGGCGTCGCGCCGTTCCGGCTCGTACCGCGGTGACGATGCGTCCGTGCCATGTCCCCTGTGCACGGTTCAAAGAAAAAGGACGCGGTCTTCGTCCGTACGGTCGATAGCGCGCTGCTCGCCGGAGCACCAGGCTGCGTCAATCCTTAATTTTTTATTAGGAGGGCTCGTGTCCCTGAAGCGTCGACTCCGGCCGCGGCCGCTCACCAGGATCCTGGTGCCGGCCGTGGTGACGAGTCTGACGGTCGCAATGACCGCCATTCCGGCGAATGCCGTGAACGTACCCCCGAGTGAAGCGGCCAGCATCGTCGCGGCGAGCCCTGCGGACAACACCCCGCACGCCCAGAACGGCAGCATGCGGGCGTTCGCACAGATTGGTAACACTGTCTACGCGGGTGGATCGTTCACCGGCGTCAAGGCGGCCGGTGCCACCTCCTGGTCGCCGCTGAGCAACCTCATCGCGTACGACGTGACGACGGGCGCGATCAAGACCGGTTTCACCCCGGAGCTGGACGGCGCGGTGCAGACCCTCGCGGTCAGCCCCGAGGGCAAGCTGATCGTGGGCGGCAGCTTCGGCACCGTCAACGGTGTCGCCCGCAAGAACCTCGTCGCGCTCGACCCTGCGACCGGCGCGACGGTCGCCTCCTGGGTCGGCCGCAGCGACGGCGGCGTCGTGCGCCGCGCCATCGTGCAGGGCAACCACCTCTACATCGGCGGTGCCTTCCACTGGGTCAACGGCACTCAGCACTCGCTGCTCGCCCGGCTCAACGCCACCACCGGCGCGATCGACCCGACGTTCCAGATCGACGCGGGCGGAGCCCGGCCCTACCCCAACTCGACGGAGTTGGTCTGGGGCCTCGCGGTCGCTCCGGATGGTGAGACCGTCGTGGCGGTCGGCAACTTCACCTCCGTGAACGGCGCCAGCCGCAACCAGGTCGTCATGATCGACACCTCGGGTACGCCGGCCGTCGCGGACTGGAGCACCGACCGGTATGTGGCCGCCTGCTACAGCGGCACCTTCCCGTTCTACGCGCGCGACGTCGACTTCTCCGACGACAGCAAGTACTTCGTCATCATCGCCGACGGCGGGCGCAGCAACGACGCGTACTGCGACGCCACCGCGCGCTGGGAGACCGCCGACCGGGGTACGAACGTCAAGGCCACCTGGGTGGACTTCACGGGCACCGACTCGGTCACCTCCCTCGAGGTCGCCGACGGCGTGGTCTACGTGGGCGGGCACTTCCGCTGGCAGAACAACGCCAACGGGAACGACACGCAGGGTCCCGGCGGCGTCAGCCGGTACGGCATCGCCGCGCTGGACCAGCAGAACGGCGTTCCGCTGAACTGGAACCCGACCCGTTCTCCCGGCAGCCAGTTGCCGAGTGGGGGCACCAACTGGGGCCCGATCATGTGGGAGATCTGGAAGGGTCCGAACGGCCTCTTCGTCGGCCAGGACTCCGACGGTCTCGGCAACGAGTACCACGGCCGTCTCGGCTACTTCCCGGAGTCGGGCGGGCGCAACATCCCGGTCCAGGACGCGCCTCAGGCCGATGCGGGCTTCCTCTACCTGGGTGCGGGCAACGGCCAGCTCACCAAGGTCGCGTACGGTCCGGGCGGCCTCGGCACCCCGGCCGTCGTGAGCCAGCCGCAGTTCACCAACGGCCGCGCGGCGTTCGCCCTGCACAACAAGCTCTACTGGGCGAAGACCGACTTCTCGATGCCGACCGGTGCGGTCCTGAACGTGTCGATGCTGACCAACGGCACCATCGGTGCGCCGTGGGTGGGCAGCGGCTACAACTCCTGGTTCCAGGCCACCGCGATGACCGGTGCCTTCTACCTCCAGGGCCGGATGTACTACACGTCAGCGTCGAGTAACAATCTGTTCTACCGGTACCTCACGCCGGACGGCTCGGTCATCGGTTGCACTTCGTTCGCGGTCGCTACGACGGGTATCGATTGGCGCACGGTCCGTGGTATGACCTGGGTTGCAGGGAAGCTCGTCTATGGTTCCACGGACGGGAGGCTGCGTACCGTCGCGTTCGACCCGGCTGCCACCACGGCCGTCAACGGTTCGACGGCGACCGTGGTGGCCAACGGCAACACGGCGGCGAACTGGAACAGCTCGACCCTGTTCTTCGCGACGTCGTAACGAACGTAGGAGGGACCGTTCCCGGCCGGGCAGCGTCGCCTGGCCGGGAACGGCCCGTCGGACCGGACACAAGTGCAGATGTCGGGGAGAGACGACACATGGATGTGACTGATTCCGTCGCCGCGAGCCGGCAGCGGGTCGTCGGCTTTGCAGACGTCGTGAGGATCCCGCTGCGCCGCTGGCGCATCGTGGCGGCCACCACCGCGGGTGTGACGCTCGCCGTGCTGGCCTACCTGTTCTTCTTCCCGGCCACCTACAAGGCCACGGCGGTCGTCGTGCTGCGACCGGTGGTGACCGACCCGTTCACGCTGCCGTCCAGCGGCGCCGACCGGGCCATCAACATGACCGCCGAGAACGGCATCGCGCTCGGCAACGGCGTCATCGACTCGACCGCGAGCAGTCTCTCCCGCGACCCCGAGGACGTGCGCGAGGCGCTCAGCGTCGAGGTGCCCACGGGCGGCCAGGTGCTGCGTTTCCAGTACGCCGGAGACAGCGAGGACAGCGCGATCACCGGCGCCAACACCGCCGCGAAGACCTACCTCCAGGTCCGCGAGGACATCTACAAGGACCAGCGGAAGGCGCTGATCGAGTCGTACGACAGCACCATCAAGTCGGTGACCGCCCAGCGCCTGGAGGCGCAGAAGGACCTGCCGGAGGACGCGGAGTCGGGCTCGGAGATCGTGACGCCGCGCACCCAGGCCAAGCTGGACCAGGTCGGCGCGCTCAACGACCAGATCGCCCAGCTCGCCAACGCCCGTGCGAAGGTGGCCTCCGCCGACCTGAGCCCGGGCTCGATCGCCGCCGCGGCCCGCGCGCCGGTGCCCTCCAGCCACGACGCCGGAGTGCTCTACCTGGCCGCCGCGCTCCTCGGTGGCGTGCTCTTCGGCATGGTCGCCGCGCACGCGCGCGAGGCGCTCGACCGCCGGATCCGCTCGATCGACCAGGCCGCCGACATCGTCGGGGTGCCGGCGCTCGGGGTGGTCCGGGCCGCCGGCCGGCACGGTGACGCGGGACCCGCGGCCGACGCGCGGTACGTCTCCCTCGCCGTCCTGAAGTGGATCGACCGGCATCCCGACCGCCCGCTGGTCGTGCTCTCCGGGCGCGACGACGAGGGCCGCACCACCGTGTCCGGCAATCTCGCGGTGGCACTGTCCGAGGCCGGCCAGGATGTCACGCTGGCCGCCCCGGCGGAGACGCAGGAGGAGCTCAAGCGCATCCTGTTCGCGGCGCAGAAGCGGACGCCGCCGCGGCCCCGGGCCGTCCCGTCGTCCGGGGCGGCGCTCAACGGCACCGCCGTCACCGGCGGCTTCGGCCGGGACGCCGGTGCGGGCTCGGCAGGCCCGTCCGCCGGCGGCCGCCGGCACAGCTCGCCCGTGCGCCTCGCCGAGTCCCTGCCCGGGATGACCGCGACCTCCCAGGATCCCGACGCCACACTGGTCATGCGGGCGGCCGGCAACCGGCACGGCCAGGCGTCGCCGGTCGGCACCCAGCCCACCAGGTCCACATCGGAGCGCGACTCGCATGCGCCGAACGTCGTGCTCATCGGCGGCGGGGTCGTGCGGCTCTGCGCGCTGGGCGAGGAGCCGGAGACCGGCGTGGTGGTCATCGACGCGCCCGCCTCGGACACCGACGAGCGCGGCGTGCGCGTCGCGCAGGACGGCGTCGCCGTGCTGGTCGTCGCCCGGGACCGGACCCGCAACGGCGAGCTCACCCGCCTGGTGGACCGCCTGCGCTCCGCCGGCGCCCAGACTGTCGGTTTCGTTCTGACCGGAGGCCACGGTGCCTGAGCATCACCCCGACATCAGCGTCGTCGTCGCCACCCGCGACCGGCCGGGGCTGCTGGAGCGGGCCGTCACCAGCATCCTGCAGCAGGACTATCCCGGCCGCATCGAGTGCATCGTCGTCTACGACCACGTCGACGTGCGCGAGCTCAATGTCACCGCCGGGCCGGACCGCTCGCTCAAGCTCATCAACAACACCCATCGGCAGGGGCTGCCGGGCGGGCGCAACAGCGGCGTCGACGCGGCCACCGGCGAGCTGCTGGCCTTCTGCGACGACGACGACATCTGGCTGCCGGCAAAGCTGAGCCGCCAGGTGAAGCGGCTCGCCGACCCCGCGATCGGGGCGGTGAGCTGCGGGCTGCGGCTGCGTGGTCCGGGCATCGACAAGGAGCGCGTGCTCGACAGGGAGCTCGTCACGCACGAGGACTTCCTCGCCGACCGGGTGATGGAGGTGCACTCCAGCACGATGCTCGTGCGCCGCAGCACGTGGAAGGCCGCGGGCGAGGTCGACGAGGGGATCCCCGGCGGCTACAGCGAGGACTACGAGTGGCTCCTGCGCGTCTCGGCGCACACGCCGGTCGCATTCGTGCGCGAGCCGCTCGTCATCGTGGACTGGCACGGCGGCTCGTTCTACTTCGGCCGGTGGGCGACGATCGTCGAGGCGCAGCGCTACCTCATCCGCAAGCACCCCGACCTGGCGGACAACCGCGCCGGTTTGGCCCGGCTGCGCGGACAGATCGCGTTCGCACTCGCCTCCGGCAACCGGCGCCGCGAGGCCGTGCGGGAACTGGCGGCGGTGGTCCGGCTCAACCCGCGGGAGAAGCGCGTGCTGGTGACCGTGCCGGTGATCCTGCGGCTCATGACCGGCGAGTGGCTCCTGCGGATGGCGCAGAAGCGCGGCAAGGGGATCTGAGGCTTGGCCAGGACGTCCGTGCGGCCCCGGCGCCGGGTGCGAGCCACCGCGCCGGCCCGGGCCCGGGCGGTCGCCGCGGTCGAGCCGGGCGTGCTCGACCCTCGTGCGTGGCTGGTCCGCACGGCCAAGCTGCCGCTGTGGCCGCTGACCATGATGTTCGCGTTCCTGCCGGTCTGGTGGGGGCTCGGCGTCTGGTACTTCGTGTGGCCGTTCTTCGGGGTGATCCTGCTCGCGCTGCTCACCACCCGCGGTGACGTACGGCTGCCCACCGGCACCTGGCTCTGGTTCATCCTGCTCGGCATCATCGCGATCAGTGCCACCCGGCTCGAACGGGTCACCTCGCTGTTCGTCTACGGGCTGCGCCTGGGCCATCTGTTCACCGGGCTCATGGTGGGCATCTACGTCTACAACGTGGCCCGCGACCGCGCCTCGTGGGCGAAGATCGCCAACCCGCTGGCCATGTTCTGGCTCGCCATGGTGGCGCTGGGCTGGTTCGGCGTGCTCGCGCCGAAGTTCAGCATGCCCAGCCCGTTCGAGATGGTGCTGCCGGGCAGCATGCAGAGCGAGCGTTTCATCACGGACGTGTCTCACCTCGACTCCACCGAGTTCAACAAACTGAGCGCCAATCCCATCTATCGCCCTGCGGCGCCGTATCCGTACACGAACAACTGGGGCACCGCGTACTGCTTCCTCGTGCCGTTCGTCATGGCGTATCTGACATCCGTGCGGCGCGGGAAGATGCGGATCCTCCTGATGGGATCGCTGCCGCTGTCGATCGTGCCGGCCTTCCTCACGCTCAACCGGGGCATGTTCATCGGCCTCGGCGCGGGCGTGCTGTACCTGCTCGGCCGGGAGATCGTGAAGGGCCGGGTACGGCTGCTGGTGCCGGTCACCGCCATCCTGTTCGCCGGATGGGTCGTCACGCTGTTCATCCCGGTCGTCGACCTGATCACCAACCGCACCTCGACGACCGACACGACCTCCGACCGGTTCGACCTCTACGTGCAGACCTGGGCCGCGGTCATGAGATCGCCGCTGCTCGGGTTCGGCCAGCCCAGCTCGGTCGACACCACGCACGCCGCCGAGCCGCTCGGCACCCAGGGCATGATCTGGATGCTCATCTACAGCCATGGCATCCCCGCGACGGTGTGCTTCTATCTGCTGCTGGCGATCCTCGCCCGCCGGCTGGCCGCCGCGGTGACGCCGGCCGGGCTCTGGCTCAGCGCCCTGCCGGTCATCGCGGCGGTGGTCACCCCGTTCTACGCCTATATCGATCCCAACATGTCGGTGCTGCTCTTCTCCGTCGGCCTCGGGCTGGCGGCGGTGGACGGCCCGGTCAACCGCGAGCCGAAGGAAGCGAACCCGTGATCGCAGTCGCCGATCAAGGCGCCGGTGCTGAGGTACGCCGCAGCACCCGCAGCGGGGCGATCGGTCTCGTCGGCGCGGCGGTCAACGGCGCGTTCGGCTTCGTGCTGACCATCGTGATCGTGCGGGCGTTCGGCGCCGACGGCTCGGGCGCGCTGTTCACCGTCATCGGGCTGGTCAGCATCGTCGGCGCGCTCTGCTGCCTCGGCGCCGACACCGCGCTGATGTGGGCGCTGCCGCGGCGGCGTACCGGGGTGGGCGGCGACGCCGCCCGCCTGCTGGCGCCGGCCCTGGTTCCGACGGTCGGGCTCGCCCTGCTCGTGGCCGCCATCGGGCTGACCGCCGCCGGGCCGGTCGCCCGGGCGCTGCTCGACGACCCGGACGGCGTCGCGCTGATCCGGCTGGCCGCCGCCGGCATACCCGTGATCGTCGCGGCGACGGTGCTGCTTGCGGCCGTGCGGGCGACGCGGGCCGTGTCGGCGTACGTGGCGGTGCAGTTCCTCTTCGTCCCGGTCGCCCGGCCGGCGCTGATGATCGCCGCGGTGGCCGCCGGCGGGGGAGTCCTCGCGGGACTCGGCGGCTGGCTGCTGCCCCTCGGCGTCGCGCTGGTCCTCGCGATCGTGCTCGCCGCCAGGCCCCTCGGCGTCGGCGCGGGAGCCTCGCTGCGGCCCGCCGCGCTCGACTGGCGGACGTTCTGGGGCTACGCCCTGCCCCGCGCCGCGTCGGTGGCGATCGATGCGAGCAGCATGTGGGTAGGTGTGCTGCTGACCGGCGCCCTGGCCACGCAGGCCGAGGCCGGCGTGTTCGCCGCCGTGGGCCGGTACGCCCTCACCGGCCTGCTGGTCATGCACGGGCTGCGTGTCACCATCGCCCCGCAGCTCTCCCGTCTGCTCGGCGCGGATCGGCGGGCCGAGGCGGCGCAGGTCTACCGGCGGACCAGCCTGTGGATCGTCGTGCTGTCGTGGCCGGCGTACCTGATGCTCGCGGTCTTCGCCCCGGGGTTCCTGGCCCTGTTCGGCACGGACTTCCGCTCGGGAGCCACGCCGCTGGCCGTGCTCGCCGTCGCGATGCTCGTCAACGTCGGCGTGGGGCTCGTGCAGAGCGTGCTGCTGATGAGCGGCAACAGCCGGGGCCACCTGCTCGCCACCGTCGCCGGGCTGACGCTCAACGTGGCGCTGTGCCTGGTGCTGATCCCGCGGCACGGCGCTCTGGGCGCGGCGATCGCCTGGTCGGTCGGCATCGTGTGCGAGAACCTGCTGGCCGCCGTGCTGGCCCGCCGGGCGCTGGGCGCGGCGCTCTTCGGGCGTACCCTCGTCGTCTCGGCCCTCGCGGTGACGGCCGCGACCGGCGCCGCCGCCGTGATCGGCACCCTGGTCGCCGGCCGGGGACTGCCCGGCCTGGCCGTGGCGCTCGGGGTCGTGGTCGCCGGCGCCGCCGCCCTGCTCATCGACCGCCGTGCCCGCGCGGCTCTCGCATCCGTCCGCACCCAACTCAAGGGCCCGCGAACCCGGGATGAGGCTCAGCTCGAGCCCGCGCGCACCACGGACAGGACCAAGGAGGACCGGTGACCGTCAAGGACCGCATCAAGAGCGTCGCACCGCGAGGCGCCCGGGAACAGGTCCGGGAACTGCTGGCCCGCTACGGCGAACGCACCAGCGCCCAGCGGCCGCTGCCGGACTTCCTCGTCATCGGCACCAAGCGCGGCGGTACCACGTCGCTGTGGCGCTACCTGATCCAGCACCCGCTCGTGCCGCGGCTGTTCCCCGCGTGGAACACCAAGACCTCGCACTACTTCGAGGAGAACTGGCCGCGCGGTGAGGCGTGGTACCGGTCGCACTTCCCGACCCGGCGGCAGCGGGCGGCCCTGGAGCGCAAGCACGGCGGGCCGTCCAAGGTCGGCGAGGCCGCGCCGCTGTACATGTTCCACCCGCTGGTGGCCGGCCGCGTCGCCGACCTGATGCCGCAGGCCCGGATGATCGTGCTGCTGCGCGATCCGGTGGAGCGGGCGTTCTCGCATTGGAAGGAGCGCCGCGGCGAGGGCGTGGAGCCGCTGGACTTCGCCGCCGCCCTGGCCGCCGAGGAGAGCCGTACGGCCGGGGAGAAGGCCCGGCTCGAGGCGGAGCCCGGCTACTTCTCGCCAGGCTTCGACTGGTATTCGTACCGGGCACGTGGACGCTACCTGGAGCATCTGGAGCCGTGGCTGGAGCGGTTCGACCGCTCGCAGCTCTTCATCGTCGCCAGCGAGACGTTGTACCGGCAGCCGGCGCAGACGTACGCGCGCATCCTCGACTTCATCGGGCTGCCGCCGTACGAGCTGCCCGCCTACGACGTCTACAACGACCGTCCCAGCAAGGGCATGGACGATTCCGTACGCGCGGAGCTGAGTGCCTACTACCGGCCGTACAACGCGGCGCTCGAGGAGCGCCTGGGCATGACGTTCGACTGGTCCTGAGCCGCCGCCCGCTGCACCAGCCGGGCGAGGTGCAGCAGGTCGGCGCTGTGCGGGAAGTCCCGGCGCTCCAGCTCCGCCGTGGCACCGGCCAGCATGGACCGCTGTACCGACGTCAGCCGCCCGTTGTTGTCCAGCACGGCGACGGCGCTGGCGCGCACCTGCGCGGCCTCCGCATCCCCCGGGGTGTGCAGGTGCGCCACGCGCTCCGTCCAGAAGCGACGCACCGCTCCCAGCTCGGCGGAACCACTCATCGGGGCAGGCGCGTGGCCAGCACGTCGAGCAGCGCGGGATGCAGCTTGGGATTCCAGCCGGCGCCGCCGCCGGAGAGCTCGTACGTGCGCAGCCACAGCTCCACGAGGTAGGCGTCGGCCACGAACCGCTGGGCCGGGCCGTCCAGCCCCAGCGCCGGTCCGTGCGCGCGCAGCGCCTCGTCCACGGCGACCGCGCACTCGGCGGCGGGCCGCCCGTGGGTGGACAGGGCCGTCTGGAACGCCTGATGGGCCAGGTCGAAGCCGACCGGCACGCCGGAGGACCGGTTCTCCCAGTCCCAGACCAGCAGGCCGCCGCGGTGCCGGGCCATGTTCCACGGCACCCAGTCGCCGTGCCAGTCGCCGCACTCGAGCGCGATGGGAGTGTCGAGGGCGTCGATGAAGCCGTGGATGCGCGGGTCGCCGCCCGCCGCGCGGCGCCGCCACGTCTCCAGCAGTTCGGTGACCGGGGCCGGGGGAGTGGCCGGTCCGCCGCGCCGGGCGACCGCCAGCATGGCCTCCAGCCGGGGCCGGTCGGGGCGCCGGATGCGCCGGACCGTGCGGGGCATGGGCTCGATGACGGCGATCTCCCGGCCTCGCCACTGGGTGTGCAGCAGGAGCCGGGGAGCGGGCGGGAAGCCGCCGCCGGTCGGCAGGTCACCCAGGGTGGCGGCCTCGGCGCGGACCATGGCCCGGGTGCCGTCGTTCCAGCCGATCTTCGCGTACCCGCGGGGGCGGCCGCGGTCGTCGAAGAGCTGGAGCGTGGGCTTGTGGTGCGGGTCCGGCGGGCGGATGCCGATCGCGGCGTGCAGGCGCGGCTCGCCGAGCCGGCCGGCCAGGAAGGCGGCGAGCAGGTCGCCGGGCTCGGTGGCGCGCACGGAGAGGGTGGGCGCCTTGGTCAGGCCCAGCAGGCCCAGGCGGGCGAGCGTCCCGACGGCGGCCCGGCCGGCCCGGACCTTCGGCGGGCGCAGGGCGTTGTACGCCAGCAGGGACGCCGCGGTCACCCGGGGCGACACGAGCGGCAGCAGGAAGCGCGCGTGGTCGAGATCGGGGATCACCGCGTACCGGACGATGGCGGAGGAATCGTCGCCGACGGTGACCGTCACGCCGGGGTCGCCGAAGATGGCACGGGTGACCCAGCCGAGGCCGTCCTGGCGTTCCCGAGGGTCGTGCGGGGCCGGGACGGGGTCGGACGGGGGACGCTGTCCGGGTACGGAAGCCCGCGTCGACTCATTCAGCACGAGTTAGACGATAGGTGAAGGTCTGTCATGAAAAACAGGGCCCCGGGGTCAGCTCCCAGGGCCCTGTCGGATGACGGTGTCGATCCGCGGCGGAAAACCGATGCAACCCGATCAGCGTTGGTGGACCCGGACGTAGTCGACGACGAAGTCGGCGGGGAACTGTGTCTTGGCGTCCGGATTACCGAGCCAGCCGCCGACCTGGAAGTTCAGCCGGATGTTGTACGGCTTGTGGAAGGCCTTGTCGTACCACGGCGTGGTGGTCCGGTCCCGGGTCCAGACCAGCTTGCCGTCGATGTACCACTTCAGCGCGTCGGCGTCCCACTCCGTGGTGTACGTGTGGAAGCCGTCCGCCGGAATGCCACCGCTGGGCAGTTCGATCCGGGTGTCCTGCTTGACCGGGCTGTAGTCGTAGAAGATGGCCGCGGTGGACTGGTCGTACCAGCCCTGGCCGCCGGGGAGCTCGGTCACGTCGATCTCGCCGTTGCCGCCGTCGTCGGGGCGTAGCCAGAACGCCGGCCAGAGGCCCTGGGAGGTCTCGGGCTTGTTCGGCGACTTGGCCCGGATCTCGAAGCGGCCGTACTTCCACGAGGCCTTGCCGATGGTGTCGAGGTACGACTGGGTGTATTGCCGGTTCTGCGAGCTGCAGGTGGAATTCTCCCGCAGGACGCGCAGCGTGAGGTTGCCGCCCCCGACGAAGGTGTTCTTCGGGTCGTCGACGTTGCAGCCGAGGTCTATGTCGCGGCCCTCGTTGTCGCGCAGGTTCCACTTCGCACGGTCGATGCCACCGCCGGTGAACTCGTCGTTCCAGACCAGCTTCCAGCCCGGCGGGGAAGCCGGCGTGGTGGGTGCCGGCGGCTTGGTGGGCGGCGTGGACGTCTTCGTCGGCGGCGCCGGCTTGGTGGTGGCCGGGGGCGTGGTCGGCTTGGGGGGCGCCGTCGTGGGCGGCGGCAGCGCGGTCGCCGGCGTGGTGGGGGCCGGCGCGGGCTTGCCGCTCGTCTGGTAGGACAACACGAGCTCGGGGTGCAGGTGGTCCTTCGCGTTCTCCCGCGACGCCCAGTAGATGCGGGTGTTGCGGGTCTCCTGGGAGAGCGCGAACGTGTAGGTCCCGTTGCGGCGCACCGACGCGGAGACGTCGAACTCGTTGTAGCCCTTCTTCACCGCGTTCAACGCGGGGACGGCGGCGGCGGAGGCGAGCCGGTCGGGGTCGGTGGCCGCGCTGAGGTCGCCGGGGATGGTGCGGGCCACGATGCGGGCGGCGACGTCGTGCCAGGCGTACACCCGCAGGGTCGCCTTGACCCGCGTGGCGTTGACCGGCAGCTTCTTCACCGCGAACTCGAGGGTGGCGTCACGCCGGCCGCGGGGATTGTTGTCGCAGAGGGCGGGGCAGCTCGCCAGTGACGTCTTGACGCTGGTGTCGCCGTCCTGGCGCACCTGGGTGACCGTCATGTCGGCGACCGGGTGCAGCGTCAGGCCGTTGTCGTCACCGGCGAAGACCGGGACCAGCGTCGCGGCGGTGACGGCGGCGACCGCCGTGCCGATGATGGTCAGCGATCGGGTGCTGCGGATCCCCCGTCGTGGCGCCGGTGCATGGGCCGGCGGGTGCGCCCTGGGCGACATCAACTCTCCCTTGTGGGTCGTCGATGTCGGAGCGTATAGGGAAGGCGGAAAGATCACAGCCCTGCACACCAGGGTCTAATGCACGCTTAAGGCAGGGCTAAGCGAGCGTCGCGCAATTCCTCGGACGACGAATCAGGCTTGTCCGCACATGTCCGGTGCATCGGTCGCTCTCGTGGGGTAGTACGTTCGGTCGGACCGAAAAGCCGGGAGCGTTATCGAACCGAGATAAACCTGGTGTCGACTTTCTAGGCTCGGCGCATGCTGCGCAGGATCGCCGCCGTCGTGGTCACGCTGGTCGCCCTGATCGCGGCCGTGCGGCTGACCGGCGGCGACGACACCTCGGGCGTACGCCGTCAGCTCACGTTCCTGCGGTCCGCCCTCGACGACGGCGCCGCCGACGACGCCCAGCGGCTCTTCCCCGAGGGCTATTTCTTCCTGCACGCCCTCTACGGCCTCACCCAGGTGGACCTCGGCGACGAGGGGGAGGCCCGCTGGGCGCTGGAACGGCTGGAGACTCCCGCCGGCCGGGGCCCGTTCAGCGCGAGCCTGACCCCGGAGTACGGCGTCTTCTATCAGGGCTGGACGAACTGGCTGCGCGGCGGCATCCTCTCGCTGCGCCCCGACCCGGTGCTGCGCGAGCGGTTCGAGGCGTCCTCCGCGGCGCTGGCCGGGGCGTTCGACGCGGCGCCGACGCCGTACCTCGCCGCCTATCCGGGTCAGGCGTGGCCGGTCGACTCCACCGTGGCGATCGCCTCGCTGCGCCTGCACGACAAGCTGCTCCCGCCGCGGTACGGCCCCACGATCACCCGATGGCTCACCGGCGTGCGGTCGCGTCTCGACCCGGTCACCGGCCTGATGCCGCACTCCGTGGATCCGGGCACGGGCGCCCCGCTCTCCGTGGCCCGCGGCAGCTCGCAGAGCATGATCCAGCGCTTCCTGGCCGACATCGACCCGGAGTTCGCCCGGGAGCAGTACCTGCGCTTCCGCTCGCTGTTCGTGACCCGGCCGCTGGGGCTCGGTCCCGCGGTCCGCGAGTACCCGAGCGGCGTCGACGGCGCCGGTGACGTCGACTCGGGGCCGCTCGTGCTCGGTGTGAGCCTGTCCGCGACGGTGGTGACGCTCGGAGCCGCCCGGGTGCACGGGGACGCGCGGCTGGCCGGGGCGCTGGCTGACTACGGCGAGCTGGCGGGCGTACCGGTCTCCACACCCTGGTCCAAGCGCTATGTGGGCGGGCTGTTGCCGATCGGCGACGCGTTCCTCGCCTGGTCGAAGACCGCGCGACCGTGGGTTTCGGCCCCGCAGGCGCCAGCGCCGGCGCTCACCCGATGGTGGCGCCTGCCGTTGCTGGCCCTGCTGGCATTGGCCGTGCTGCTCGCCTGGCTGCCGGTGGCCCGCGCCACCGCCGCTGCCGGTCGCGCCGGGCCGCGATTGGGCTGTCCTTTCTTTATCCCCGGGGTGTGAAGGGGCACCCCTTCACCGGCGCGCGGGTGGGGCCGAATGGTAACGGCGGTCCTTTCTCGATGCTGGGACAAGCCGGTGACCCTGAACGAACGGATGGTCACCGCTCGGCCCAAAACCGTGCTGACAGGGCTATCCGACCTAAAAGTCCATTTCCCCCACAAGCCCTCAAATCCGTGGTTAGAGTACGGTCGGCGCAGTTCCCAAGTGCGAGCTTTGTCCCCGTACTTCCGACCGCGCCGAACCGGCTTCGAGGCCGGCGCTCCACCAGCCGTCGCGTGCGACACCGAGAAAAGGCAAACCCGTCGAGAGGCGGGGACGCAAAGCCAGGGACCTCCCGAGCGGGAGGCGGCCCAGCCGCCAAAGGAGACAGAAACACATGCGCTATCAACCAGCCCATGCGGCCAAGAGCGGCTCGGTACCGTTCATGCTGCGTGGACCCAAGTCGGTCCGTACGGCCCTCTCAGCCGCCGTCGCCGCTGCCATCGGTTTTGTGCCGGCCGTCCTGATCACGTCGCCCGCGGAGGCCGCGATCGTGGGATACACGATCACCGACACCACCGTTTCCGCGACTGAGGGCGGCAACATCACCATCGAGATCACCCGTGCCGGCGGCGCGGCGATGCTCCAAGAAACGGTGACCTGGGCCGCCGCGGGAGGAACCGCGACGGGGCTCGAGGACTACGACCCTGCGAGCGGCAGCCTGGTGTTCCCTGCCGATGCTACGGCTCCGTACGACGACCAGGTCAAGACCATCACGATCGCCACCACTGACGATGCCATGGATGAGGTCAACGAGACCTTCACGGTGACGCTCACCAAGGCTGCCGAAACGGATACGGCGACGGCGACCATCAACGACAACGACGCTCCGCCCGGCTACACGCTGAATTTCGATGACGCGAGTCCCAGTGAGGCCGACGGGTCGGTGAATGTCACCGCCGAGCTCGACGTCGCGGCGGGCCAGACCGTCACCATCCCCATCTCTTCCGCGGACGTCACCGCGAAGGCCGGACAGGACTACACCGCCATTCCGGACGCCACGGTGCTCACGGTCCTTGCCGGCGAGACCACCAGCGACCCAGTCACCATTACGCTCACCAACGATCCGCTCTACGAGGAGGCGGAACAGACCCTGACCGTGAGCGGCACGGCCGACGCCGACGTCACGGGTACCGATACGGCGACGCTGACCATCTCGGACGACGAGGAGCAGCCGTCGATCACCATCGACCCGCAGACGGCCGCCGAGGGTAGCCCGCTTGCCTTCGATGTCCACCTCTCCGGACCCTCCGAGCGGGAGGTGACCGCCAAGTGGGACACGGCCGATGGTACGGGCGCGGACCTGACCGCGGACGAAGCCGATGGCCATGGCACGGCCACGGCCGGGGCGGACTACACCGCCACCGCCGGTGGCACCGTGAAGTTCGCTGCGATGACCACGAACACTCCGGGTGTCGTCACCACGGCGATCTCCGTCAGGACGCTCTCCGACTCGATCGACGAGGCGAGCCCCGAGGACATGCACGTCACGCTCTCAAGCCCGACGATCGCGAAGCTCGGGGCTGATATCGAGGCAACCGGCAGCATCACGGACGACCCGGCCGACCTACCGCCGGTGGTCACCCTGCTGCCATCGGGCAACACGGTCACCGAAGGCAGCTCGGGTAAGAAGACGCAGACCTATACCGTCAAGCTGGGCAAGGCCTCTGGGCAAGAGATCACGGTCGACTACTCGACCGCCGCCGGGACGGCGACCGACGGGCAGGACTTCACCGCGGCGAACGGCTCGCTGACCTTCGCGCCCGGCGAGACGACGAAGACGTTCACCGTCGACATCATGGGCGACACGATGTACGAGGGTGCCAGCGAGACGTTCGATATCGATCTGGCCAGCACGGAAGCGGACGTCACCGCGTTCCCGGCCACCATCACGATCACGGAGGACGACGCTCAGCCGACGTTCACCGTGGGAGCGGTCAACATGCAGGAGGGCGACACCGGAAGTGTGGCCGTGTTCCCGATCACGCTGTCCAACCCGGCCGACACCAATGTGGAGTTCGACGTCGCGGTTGTCGGCGGGGGCAGCGCGACGGACACGGGCATCGCTGCCGGCGCGCTGGACTACATCACCCCGCAACTCCTGGCCGTCGTTCCGGCGGGCCAGACTAAGGGCTCCTTGTCCGTCGTCGTCAACGGCGACGACGTCTACGAGAGCAACGAGACGGTGTCGTTCTCGCTGACGCCCACGTCGGCGGTGCAGAACACCCTGAACCTGGACCCGAAGAACGCAGTATTGTCGCTGCTCAACGACGATGACGCCCCGGATCTGGAAATCATTTCCACCACGGCCGAGGAGGGCGACGACGTCACGGTTCGCGGTGTCGTCACCGGTAGCGCCCAGGACGCCGTCCAGCTGAACGTCATGTTCAAGGGCGCCTCCGTCAATGGCAGCACCGCGGCGTCGACCAGCGACTTCGTCGACCCGGGCACCGTCGGGGTGACTATTCCGGGCAACACGTTCTCGGGTGCCACCATCGCCGTCCCCGGCACGCTGGACATCGTCGACGATGCGACCGCGGAGGGGGCCGAGACCATCCTGGTGTCGGGCAGCGGCTTCGGCGGCGGCAGCGTCACCGATGGCGTCATCACCATCGCGGCCAGCGACGGAGGCACGACCCCGCCGCCGAGCACCGACAAGCCGACCCTCACGGCCGCGGCAGCCTTCCGGCTCGGTGTCGGCACGCTGAAGCTGAGCGGCAAGGCCGCCGCCGGGTCCACCGTGAAGCTGTGGGGCACGCCGGTCGGCAGTGACGTGAACGGTACCTGGGAGCCTCTCGGCACCGTCACCGCCGACGCGAGCACCGGTTTCTACAGCTTCCTGCCCGAGTTCACCACCACCGGCTGGTGGTTCCGGACGACCGTCGGCGACACCATGTCGAACACGATCAAGGTGAACCTCAAGCAGTCGCCGGACTTCTTCGTCCGCTCGTCCAGCCGGGGCACCGCGACCCTGTCGGTATTCGGTGACCCGCGGGTCGCCGGTCTGTCGGTCCGTCTGCTGCGCGCCAAGACCGGCGGTGGCTGGAGCACGGTCGCCTCGGGCACGCTGGACGCCAACGGCAAGTTCGTCAAGACGCTCACCGGTCTGCGGTCCGGGTCGTCGATCTACTTCAAGGCGTTGGTTTTCGGCGACAGCGACGTCGGCCTGCTGACCAACTACTCGAACGGCGCGCGCGTCACGGTGCGCTGAACCACCTGGCAACAAAGAAGGGGGCGGCCCGGTGGGCCGCCCCCTTCCGTATGTGCCGGGCCCGTCAGTCGACCTCCACCGCCGCCTCGGCGAACTGCGCCGAGTACAGCCGCGCGTAGGCCCCGCCGGAGGCGATCAGGTCGTCGTGGGTGCCCTGCTCGACGATCGCGCCGTCCTCCATCACCAGGATCACGTCGGCGTCGCGGATGGTCGACAGTCGGTGGGCGATGACGAACGACGTACGCCCGGCGCGGAGCGTGTTCATGGCCCGCTGGATCAGCACCTCCGTGCGCGTGTCCACGGAGCTGGTGGCCTCGTCCAGGATGAGGATGCTGGGCTCCGCCAGGAACGCCCGCGCGATGGTGACGAGCTGCTTCTCGCCCGCCGAGACGTTCGAGCCCTCCTCGTCGATCACCGTGTCCATGCCGTCCGGCAGGGTCCGCACGAAGCGGTCCACGTGCGCGGCCTCCGCGGCGGCGGCGACGTCCGCATCGGACGGTGCGTCCGCGCCGTAGGCGATGTTCTCCGCGATCGTCCCGCCGAACAGCCAGGTGTCCTGCAGCACCATCCCCACCCGCTCGCGGAGCTCGGCCCGGGGCAGCGTCGCGATGTCGACGCCGTCGAGCGTGATGCGCCCGGAGGTCACGTCGTAGAAGCGCATGAGCAGGTTGACGAGGGTGGTCTTGCCGGCGCCCGTGGGCCCGACGATCGCCACCGTCTGGCCCGGCTCGGCCACGAACGACAGGTCCTCGATCAGCGGCCGGTCCGGCAGGTAGCGGAACGACACGTGCTCGAAGGCGATCCTGCCCGCGGCCGGCCGCACGCCCGGCGACGCCGGATCCGGTTCCTGCTCCGGCGCGTCGAGCAGCGCGAAGACCCGCTCCGCCGAGGCCACCCCGGACTGCACCAGGTTGGCCATGCTCGCCACCTGGGTCAGCGGCTGGCTGAACTGGCGTGAGTACTGGATGAACGCCTGCACCTCGCCGAGCGACAGGGAACCCGAGGCGACCCGCAGGCCGCCCACCACCGCCACCAGCACGTAGTTGATGTTGCTGATGAACATCATGGCCGGCTGGATCAGGCCCGAGATGAACTGGGCGCGGAAGCTGGATGCGTACAGCTCGGTGTTGTGCTTCTCGAAGGCCTCCGCCGCCTCCTTGCCGCGGCCGAAGACCTTGACCAGCGAGTGGCCGGTGAACATCTCCTCGATGTGCCCGTTGAGCCGTCCGGTGGTCTTCCACTGGGCGACGAACTGCGGCTGCGAGCGCTTGCCGATGCGGGTCGTGACCCAGATCGACACGGGCACGGTGACCAGCGCGATGACCGCCAGTAGCGGCGAGATCCAGAGCATCATCGCCAGCACGCCCACGATCATCAGCAGCGCCGTGACGAGCTGCGCCATCGTCTGCTGCAACGTCTGGGCGATGTTGTCGGTGTCGTTCGTCGCCCGGCTGAGCACCTCGCCGCGGGGCTGCTGGTCGAAGTAGGACAGCGGCAGCCGGGACAGCTTCGCCTCGACCTCGCTCCGCAACCGGTGGACCGCGTTCTGCGCCACGCGTGCGGTGAGCCGTCCCTGCATCACCCCGAAGACCCACGCCGCGATGTAGATCGCCAGCACCCAGAGCAGGATGTGGCCGAGCCGGTCGAAGTCGACGCCCTGGCCGGGGACGAAGTCCATGGCGGCCAGCATGTCGGCGCGTCCGGTATCGCCACGGGCCCGCAACTGGGCGACGATCTCGTCCTTGCCGACGCCGGCCGGCAGATCGCCACCGATGAAGCCGGCGAAGACGACGTCGGTGGCGTGGCCGAGGATGCGGGGCCCGATCACCGACAGCGTGACGCCGGCGATGCCGCACAGCAGCACCAGGCCGGCCAGCGTCCGTTGCGGGCGCAGCAGGCCGAGCAGTCGCTTGCTCGAACCCTTGAAGTCCTGCAACTTCTCGGCCGGCATCTGACCGGCCAGCATCCGCGCCGGCCCCATGGGCGGCGGCGTCGGCCGCCGTTCCGTCGCCGTCACGCTGTGCCTCCCGTCGGCATGCCTTCGTGGCCCTCGCCGTCCTGGCCGTCGTTCCCCGCAGGCAGGAGGGGCTCGGTGCAGTCGGTCATGCCGCGGCCTCCTGCTCGGTGAGCTGGGAGAGCACGATCTCCCGGTAGGTCTGGTTGGTCGCCATCAGCTCGGCGTGGGTGCCGGTGCCCACCACCAGGCCGTCGTCGAGCACCACGATCCGGTCCGCGTCGCGGATGGTGCTGACCCGCTGCGCGACGATGACCACGGTCGCGTCCGCGGTTCGCCGGGCCAGCGCCGCCCGCAGCGCCGCATCGGTGGCGTAGTCGAGCGCCGAGAAGGAGTCGTCGAACAGGTAGATCTCCGGCCGGTGCACGAGCACCCGGGCGATCGCGAGCCGTTGCCGCTGACCGCCGGAGACGTTGGTGCCGCCCTGGGCGATCGGCGCGTCCAGGCCGCCGTCCATCCGCTCCACGAAGTCGCGCGCCTGCGCCACCTCCAGCGCTTCCCACAGCTCGTCGTCGCTGGCGTCCGGGTTGCCGTAGCGCAGGTTCGAGGCGACCGTGCCGGTGAACAGGTACGGCTTCTGCGGCACCAGCCCGACCGTCCGCGACAGCAGGCCGGGGTCGAGGTCGCGCACGTCGACGCCGTCCACCAGCACCGTGCCGCCGGTCGCGTCGAAGAGCCGCGGCACGAGGTGGAGCAGCGTGGTCTTGCCGGAGCCCGTACTGCCGATGACCGCGGTGACCTCGCCGGGACGGGCCCGCAGGCGTATCCCGGACAGCACCGGAGCCTCCGCGCCGGGATAGTGGAAGTCGACGTCGCGCAGCTCCAGGTGGCCGTGGTGGTCGAGCGTCGTGACGGGGATGGGCGCCACCGGCACCGATGGCTCGGTGCCGAGCACCTCCTCGATGCGCTCGGCGCACACGTCGGCGCGGGGGATCATCACGAGCATGAAGGTGGCCATCATGATCGCCATGAGGATCTGCATCAGGTAGCTGAGGAACGCGGTGAGCGCGCCGACCTGCATCGCGTCGTCGTCGATGCGGTGCCCGCCGAACCACAGCACGGCGACGCTCGAGACGTTCACGATGAGCATCACGGTGGGGAACATCAGCGCCATGAGCTTGCCGGCCCGCAGCGAGACATCGGTCAGCGCGTCGTTGGCGGTGCCGTACCGGGCCTGCTCGCGGTCGTCGCGGACGAACGCGCGGATCACCCGGATGCCGGCGATCTGCTCCCGCATGATCCGGTTCACCGTGTCGATGCGCGTCTGCATGCCGCGGAACAGCGGGCGCATGAAGGCGATCAGCACGACCACCACGATCAGCAGCAGCGGCACGATCACCAGGAGCAGACCGGAGAGCGGCATGTCCTCGCGCAGCGCGAGCAGGATCCCGCCGACGCACATGATCGGCGCCGAGACCATGAGCAGGAAGCCCATCAGCACCAGCATCTGCACCTGCTGGACGTCGTTGGTGACTCGGGTGATCAGCGAGGGCGCACCGAACTGGCCCACCTCGCGGGCGGAGAAGTCCATCACCCGGGAGAAGATCGCGGCCCGGATGTCCCGCCCGGCCCCCATGGCCGCCTGCGCGCCGAAGTACACCGCGGCGATCTGGGCGACGATCTGCACCAGCGTGACGCCGAGCATCGCGGCGCCGACCTCCAGCACGTAACCGGTGTCGCCGGGCACGACCCCCTCGTCGATGATGTCGGCGTTCAGGGCGGGCAGATAGAGCGTGGCGAGCGTCGCGACGAACTGGAAGAGCACGACCAGGAAGATCGATTTTCGGTACGGCCGCAGCCGCGTCCGCAGCAGTCGGATCAGCACCGGTCGTCACCCCGGCGATCGGTCCGGTGCGTGACGAGCAGCCCGTCGAGCAGGAGCGAGACCATCTCGTCGCCGTCGAAGCGCGCCGGGTCGCCGAACGGCCCGAAGGAATTGGCTCCGCAGAAGAGCAGAAGCAGCCGGGCGACCGTGCCCGGCGGGCGCCGTAGCAGGGCGGCGTCGGGCTCGATCAGGGCGGCGAGCGCGGAATGCAGCCGCTCGCGCCCCTCGGCCATCCGGGCGGCGGCGTCCGGATGGGCGTCCGAGGCGAACAGCAGCCGGCGGGCGCCCGCCATGAGATGAGCGTTGGCGCTGAACCGCTCGTTGATCAGGGTGGCCGCGCGGGCCAGCCGGTCGCGCAGCCCGGCGCCCGGGTCGATGGCCGCGATGGCGTCGACCGTGGGGCGCGGGTCGAGCGCGTGCATCAGGGCGGCCACGACCAGGGAGCCCTTGTCGGGAAAGACGCCGAAGATGGTGCCCTCGGCCACCCCGGCGGCCCGGGCGATCTGGCGGGTGCTGACGTCGAGCCCGCATTCGTGCAGCAGCGGAACGGTGGCGGCGATGAGTGAGGCCCGGCGGTCGTCGGGTGCCATGGCACGGACCCGTCGCCGCCGGACCTCACCGGATGGAGAAGTCACGCCGGAAGCTTAATGAGCGAGCGCTCACTCAGCTAGTGGAATTCACTCCTCCCGGCGCGCCGAAGCCAGGGCCGCCCGGGCGGCGGGCACGGCTCTGACTCGGTCTTCGGGGACCAGCCCCAGTCGGGTACGCCGGTCCAGCAGGTCGTCCTCCGTCAGCGCGCCCTCGTGGCGTACGGCGAAGAGCAGCTCCGCGCCGGTCACGTCGAGGCCCGGCGCGACCGGCCTGCGCAGCTCCGGATCCGCCTCGCCGAGCGCGTACACCGCCGGGGCCTCGGCGCCGTACCGCGCGATCAGCCGCGCCGGCGCGGGGATGCCGGCCAGCCGGCCGGGCGGCGCCGCGCCCACCAGCGGAGTGCGGGCGGTGCGGCACCGACCGGCGGACAGGCCCGCGTGGCGCACCGCGGCGTCGACCGCGTCGGCCGCCATCCGCCGGTACGTGGTCAGCTTGCCGCCGACCACGGTGGTGACGCCGCCGGGCGAGGTCAGCACCGCGTGGCTGCGGGACAGGTCGGCGGTGCGGTCGGCGCGTCCCGCCAGCAGCGGCCGCAGTCCGGCGAACCGGCCGACCACGTCCGCCTCGGTCACCGTGACGTCCAGCGCCGTGGCGAGCACGTCGAGCAGGAAGCCGACCTCCACCGCGCTGGGCTCCGGGACGTCGCTCACCGGGCCGTCGACCGGCTCGTCGGTGAGCCCGGCGTAGACGAGGCCGCCCGGCTGGGGCAGGGCGAAGACGAACCGGTTGGTCTCGCCCGGCACCGGGATGGTCAGCGCCGCCGTCGGGTGGCCGAGCGTGGCGGCACGCAGCACCAGATGCGTGCCGCGCGACGGGCGCAGCCGGACCGTCGGGTCGAGCTGCCCGGCCCAGACGCCGGTGGCGTTCACCACGGCGCGGGCCCGGATCTCATGATGCTCGCCGGTCAATGTGTCGCGGACGGTGGCACCCCGGCCGTGCAGCTCCTCGGCGGCGCAGTGGGTCAGGATGCGGGCGCCGAACCCGGCCGCGGTCCGGGCCAGCGCCACCACCAGCCGCGCGTCGTCGACGAGCTGGCCGTCCCACTGCATCAGGCCGCCGCGCAGCCCGTTGCGGCGCACGGCGGGTGCCAGGCGGCGCACCTCGGGAGCGGAGATCCGCCGGGAGCGGGGGAGCGCGGTGCTCGGGGTGCCGGCCGCGGCCCGCAGGGCGTCTCCCGCGGTGAAGCCCGTGCGCACCAGCCACTCGCGCGAACGCGGCACGAACGGAGTGAGCGGCAGCAGCATCGGCAGTGCGCTGACCAGATGCGGTGCCGTACGCCGCAGCAGCACGTGGCGTTCCGCGGCGCTCTCGTACGCCAGCGCGACGTGCCCGCCCGCGAGGTAGCGCAGTCCGCCGTGGACCAGCTTGGAGCTCCAGCGGGAGGTGCCGAAGGCGAGGTCGCCCGCGTCGACGGCGGCCACCGACAAGCCGCGGGAGGCGGCGTCCAGCGCGACGCCGGCGCCGGTGACGCCCAGGCCGACGACGAGCAGGTCGACCGTGGTGCCGCCGGAGAGTTCGGCCAGCTCGCGCAGGCGGCGGTCGGCGGAGAGCGAGGTGGCGCTCATGGCCGGAAGAACCGGTCGAGGAGCAGCCGCAGCTCGTCGTCGAGCCCGTCCTCGGTGACCTCGCCGTCGAGGCCGGCCGGCTCCAGCATGGTCCCGGCGGAGATGACGAACCCGTGCATCGCCAGGATGGCCGAGCGCGCGAGCAGCACCGGATCCTGCCGGCGCAGCGATCCGTCGGCCTCGCCCCCCTTGATCCAGCTCACCAGGTGGTCCAGGATGGCGTCCTGCACGCCGCCGCGCCGGTCGACCAGGTAGGGCACCAGCACCTCGGGGTCCAGCTCGACCACGCGGCGGAACATCGCGTGGCGCCGCAGTGCCCGGGCGCCGCGCACCAGGCCGTCGACGATGCGTTCGCGGGCGGTGTCGCCCTCGGCCTCGGCCTCGGCGTCGATCACCAGCGCGGTCCACTCGCGGGTCATCAGGTCGGCCATCAGGGTCGCCATGTCCGGCCAGCGCCGGTACATCGTCATGCGGGAGACGCCGGCCCTGCGGGCCACGTCGGTCAGCGTCGTGCGCCGCAGCCCGACGGCGAGCACGCATTCGCGGGCCGCGTCGAGCAGGGCGTCCTCCGCATTGTTACGCGCGGAGGGGCTGTTACGAGTTGACGTCATGTGTCACAGTGTAACGCATGACCACCTTCCGCTGGGGAGATCCCGCCGACGCCGTCACGCTGCCATCCGCGGTGCGCGACCTGCTCACGGCCGCACTGGGCGTGACCGGGCCGCGCCCGGCCGCCGAGCCCACGCTAGCCCCGCCCGCGCCGCTGCCCGGCTTCCCCGGACTCGACGTCAGCCCCGAGGCGCGCCTGCGCCACGCCGGTGGCATGTCGACCGAGGACCTGCTCATCGGCCGCTCCGGCGCGGTCCCGGACGCGCCCGACGGCGTCGCCCGGCCCACCACGCACGACGAGGTGCTCGAGGTGCTGCGGATCGCCGGTGAGCACCGGATCGCGGTCGTGCCGCACGGCGGGCGTACCTCGGTGGTCGGCGGTCTGCGCGCGGCCCGCGAGGGTTACGCGGGCGTCGTCGCCCTCGACCTGAGCGGCCTCGACCGGCTGGTCCGGCTGGACGAGACCTCGCGGACGGCGACCTTCGAGGCGGGCGTACCGGCCCCGCGGGCCGAAGAGCTGCTCAACGCCGAAGGATTCACCCTCGGCCACTTCCCGCAGTCGTTCGAGTTCGCCACCATCGGCGGCTTCGCGGCCACCCGTTCCAGCGGCCAGGCCTCCGCCGGGTTCGGCCGGTTCGACCAGATGGTCGTCGGCCTGCGCGCCGCCACCGGCGCGGGCACCCTCGACCTCGGCCGGGCGCCGCAGTCCGCGGCCGGCCCCGACCTGCGCCAGCTCCTGCTCGGCTCCGAGGGGGCGTTCGGCGTGGTCACCGAGGTGACCGTGCGCGTGCGCCCGCTGCGCGAGCTGCACTACACCGGCTGGAGCTTCCCGTCGTTCGAGGCCGGGATGCGCGCGGTGCGCTCGCTCGCCCAGGACGGGCCGCTGCCGGCGGTGCTCCGGCTCTCCGACGAGGCCGAAACCATGATCAACGCGGCGACCGGCGCGAGCGACGCCGGCGGCGGCTGCCTCGCGATCGTCGGCTGTTTCGAGGGCACGGACCCCTCCGACCGGCTCGCGGAATACGGGGGCGAGCCGCTCGGAGAGGCACCCGGCAAGGCCTGGGAGGCGGGCCGGTTCCGGGCGCCGTACCTGCGCGATGCGCTGCTGGACGCGGGCGCGCTCGCCGAGACCCTCGAGACCGCGACCTTCTGGGACCGGCTGCCCGAGACGTACGCCGCGGTCCGCGACGCCCTGGTCGGCGCCCTCGGCGACGGCGGGACGCCACCCATCGTCATGTGCCACATCTCGCACGTGTACGAGACCGGCGCGTCGCTCTACTACACCGTGGTGGCGGCGCAGTCCGAGGATCCCGTCGCGCAGTGGCGGGCGGCCAAGACGGCGGCCGGTGACGCGATCTCCGCCTCCGGCGCGACCATCACCCACCACCACGGCGTCGGCCGCGACCACCGTGCCTGGTACGCCACGGAGATCGGGCCGGTCGGCGTCTCGGTGCTGCACGCGGTCAAGCAGGCCACGGACCCGCACCACGTGCTGAACCCGGGGATCCTGCTCCCATGATCCGCGAAGCGTTCACGGCGGTGGTGAACCCGGCCGCCGGCTCGGGCTCCGCCGCGGCGACGATGATCGGACTGGCCCGGGCGCTGCGCGAGACCGGCGCCCGGGTGCAGGTCACGTATAGCCGCGGTCTGGAGCACGCCACCGAGCTGGCGGCCGCGGCGGCCGCGAGCGGGGACACCGTGCTCGCGGTCGGTGGCGACGGCATCGTCGGTGCAGTGGCCGCGGGCGTGCTCGGCACCGAGGTGGAGCTGGGCGTGGTGCCGGCCGGCCGGGGCAACGACCTGGCCCGGGCGGTACGGCTGCCCCGCGACGACGTGGCGGCGTTCGCCGCCGCCCTGCGGGAGAGCCCGAGCCGCCCGGTCGACGTCGCGATGGCCGGGGAACGCGTGGTCATCGGCAGCGTCTGCGCCGGCCTGGACGCGGCCGCCAACGACGCCGCCAACCGCTGGCGCCTGCCCCGCAAGCCGATCGCGTACCAGATCGCGGCGGTCGGCGTCCTCGCCCGCTGGCAGCCGATCACCTACGACCTGACCGTCGACGGGGTGCGGGAACAGTTGCGCGGCAACACCGTGGTGGTCGCCAACTGCGCCTTCTACGGCGGCGCGCTCAAGGTCGCCCCGGCGGCGGTTCTGGACGACGGCCTGCTGGATCTGGTGACGATCGGCGACCTCAACCGGCGCCGGCTGGTGCCCGTACTGACCGCCATGCGCCGCGGCGAGCACGTCACCATGCCGGGGATCGCCAGCCGCCCGATCCGCGAGGTCACCATCGCGACGGACCGCCCGACCCCGTTCTACGCCGACGGCGAGCGGCTGCCCGCGGGCCCGCTGACGGTCCGCGTCCGCCCGGCGGCGCTGCGCCTCATCGGCGCCTGAGCAGTCGTGGGTCGCCCTCCGCCAGGGGCGGCCCACGACGGGCGCCCGGACCGCGGCGCGCTCCGCGTCAGCCGACCTGCATACGTTCGTACAGTCCGCGCAGCGCGGTGCCGCCGGCCTGGCGGCGGGACCGGTCGAGCAGGACCAGGATGGTCTCCGCCAGCTCGGCCGACGTGCGCACGTGCTGCGGCGCGATCCGTTCCGCGGTGAGCAGGAAGCGGATCGCTTCGCGATCCCGTCCGCCGATGCGGGCCAGGGCCCGGGCGGTGTCGGCGTAGTAGAAGACCTGCCGGACGCCGACCGGGATCGCCGCCGGGTCGGTGCGCCGGGCGATCTCCACGACCAGGGCCGGGTCGCCGTGGTCGACCTCGATGCTCATCCGCCAGATGTTCACGTTGGTGGGACCGAAGAACATGCTCATCGTGTCGGTCTCGCCGGTACGACGGGCCAGCCCGGCCGCCTCGGTCAGCCAGTCCCGGCTGTCGTCGAGCCGCTGCCGGCACTGGCTGGCCAGCGCGGCGACGAGATGCAGACAGCCGAGCACCTCCGGCCCGCCGGGCCGATCGAGGTGCCGGCCCAGGTCGTCCACGGCTCGCTCGGCCAGCGTCTGTCCCCGCTGGTACGACCCGCAGGCGGTGGCCGCCCTCGCCAGCACGTACGCCGCGTCGCCTGGTGCAGGGCATCGGCCAGGGCGACGCTGCGGCCCAGCTCGGCCACCGGCGGCGCGGGCCCGGCCGGCGGCTCGGTCAGGTCGATGTCGACGAGGACCCGGCGCAGGGCGAGCACGCCGGCCCGGGCCGCCGCGGTCGCCCGGTCGGGAGCCGGCACCTCGGCGCCGGCCAGATCGGCCGGCGCGCACTCCAGCGCGCCGGCGATGGCCGCCAGCATGAACCGGTTGTCGGCCGCTTGGAGCCCCCGTTCGATACGACTCCAGGTGGCGTGCGAGACGCCGGCCCTGCTGGCGGCGTACCGGACGCTCCATCCGCGGAGAAGGCGGCGTGCGCGGATCCGTTCGCTGACCGCGGGATCCGCGCTCCGTCGTGGGGTCATGCGACCGACGGTAGCGCCGCCGCCGCAACGAGTGGTTCATCCCTGTACCACCGCGGCAGAGGGAGCGGCTCCTCAGCGGGTGGTGCGGTGCATGATGTGGCCGGTGGCGGTGAAGGCTTCGTTGCCGACCAGGGGGCCGGTTCTGGTCTCGGTGATCTCGAAGCCCTCCGCGCGGTAGAGCGCCAGCGCCGCCGGATTGCCCGCGAGGACGGTCACCTCGATCCGGTCGGCGCCGCAGGCGGCGATCGCGTGGCGCAGCAGGGCCCGGCCGACGCCCTGCCGGTAGCGGGCCGGGTCGACGTACAGCCAGGTGACCTCGTCGTCGTCGTGCGCCACGAAGCCGGTCACCGTCCCGGCGTCCTCGGCGACCCAGACGCGGCCGTCGAAGAGGCCCTCGCCCTCGGCGGTCTGCGCGAGGGTCAGGAAGGCCGCGACGCCCACGGAGTCGCGCAGTTCGTCGAGCCGCGCGGCGTCGTGGATGCGGGCGATCTCCGGCCAGTCGTCGTCCCGGTACGGCCTGATAAGCATCCGGTCATGATCGGACGAGTGTGCCGGGTCCGCATCCGAATTTCCGGCGAGCCGCCGAGCGTCAGGACAGGAACGAGCGGATCACGACGATGGCCAGGAAGACCACGATGAAGGCGAGGTCGATGCCGACGCCGCCGACGCGCAGCGGGGGCAGGATGCGGCGGACCGGGGCGAGGATCGGCTCCGTGAGGGCGTGGACCACCGCGGACAGCCGCGAGCGGAACGAACCGGGCAGGCTCGGGCCGGCCAGCGCGACGCTCCAGTCGAGGATCGCGCGCACGACCAGCAACAGTTGCACCAGCAGCAACAGCACGCTCACGACGGCGAGCAGGGATCCCATGGGCTACCTCCAGTCGGGGGGTCCTCCACTATGCGGGGCTTTGTTGTGAATTTGCTGAGGCTTCGGCGAGCACCCGCAGAGGCCGGCGCCGGCGGGCGGGCGGGACGGGCCGCCGGCGGATGATCCATTCGGCGACTGCCACGTTGATCACCCATCCGGCCAGCATGAGGAACGAGCGGGTGAAGGGGCTCGGCGTGCCCAGCGCCACCTGCCACGGCACGTGGGTGAGAACCTGGGTGCCGGCGCCCATGCCGATCGCGTACGCCCTGATCATCCACGCCTCGTGGGCCCGGAAGTCTCGCCGCCGGATCGCCGCGAAGCCCAGCAGGATCGCCGCGACCATGCCGCTGCCGAAGACGATCCGGTAGGCGTTGGTGGCCGCGTTGTCGCTGGCCGGCAGGTCTTGACCGGCCGTCATCCACAGACCGGACGCCGCCGCGAGCAGGCCGCACACCACCAGGATCCGTCCCGCGACGCGGTGCCATCGGGGCCGGCGCCGGCGCAGGCCCCGGGAGAACTGGAAGGCGCCGACGATGAGGTAGGGGACCGCCGTCAGAATGTGGATCGCCACCGGCAGCGGCAGGTCGGCGAACCGCGCAGGGGTCGACTCCGCTCCGGTGGCGAGCTGGGTCAGGCGCAGGGCGCCGGCGATCGAGGGCACGAGGGCGAGCACGACGAGTCCGGTGGGTGCGAGCCAGGTACGGGAAGCCATACGTCGATCCTCGCGGCGGACCGGCCCCGGTTCATCGCGGAAAAGGCCGGAGCGGGGCCGTGCCTCCGGCCGAGGCGCGAGCCGTACTTATGGCCGAGGCACCCGGCGGTTGTCGTACGCCCACATCGCGATCTCCACCCGGTTCCGGGCGCCGAGCTTGGTCATCAGGCTGGCGATGTGCGTCTTCACCGTGCTCAGGCTGATGTGCAGCTCCTCGGCGATCTCGCTGTTGGTGCGGCCGGTCGCGACGGTCAGCAGCACCTGCTCCTCGCGTTCGGTCAGCGGGTCGACGGGCTGCCGGGGCGTCCCGGCGGGCCCGGCGCCGGCGAAGGTCCGCAGCAACCGCGCGGTGATGCTCGGCGCGATCAGCGCGTCCCCCTCGGCGGCGGCCTGCACGGCCTGGGCGAGCAGCGCGGCGCCCGCCTCCTTGAGCAGGAAGCCGCGGGCGCCCGCGCGCAGCGCCGCGTACACCAGCTCGTCGAGGTCGAAGGTGGTGATGACCACGACGGCGAGGGGGTCGGCGACGCCCGGGCCGGCGAGCAGTTTGGTCGCCTCGATGCCGTCCATGCCGGGCATGCGGATGTCGAAGAGGCAGACGTCGGGGCGCAGCCGCCGGGCGAGCTCCACGGCCTGGCTGCCGTTGGCGGCCTCGCCCACCACGGTGATGCCGGGGTGGGTGTTGAGCAGCATCGTCAGCCCCGTACGGACGATCTCCTGGTCGTCGGCGACGACGACGCGGATGCTCATGCGCCTGTGCCGGAGCGGGGCAGGGTGGCGGTGACGGTCCAGCCGCGGCCCGGGCCGGGGCCCGCCGCGCAGATGCCGCCGAGCAGGCCGGCGCGTTCCACCATGCCGGCGATCCCGTACCCGGCCGGTCCCTGGCCGGTCCCGCCGTCGCCGTCGTCGCTGACCCGAAGATGTACGGCGTCCGCGTCGGCGTCGACGCGCACCTCGATGCGGCGCGCGTGCCGGGCGTGCCGCCGGGCGTTGGTCACGGACTCCTGGGCCAGGCGGTAGACCGCGGCGTCGACCGAGGGTGCCACGTCCGCCACGTCGCCGGTGATCTCGACGGCCACCTCGGCCCCGCCGCGGCCGCGCCCGGCGAAGTCCGTCACGTCGCGGATGCCCGGGCTGGGCGCGAGGTCGGCGGGTTCGCCGCGGCGCAGGACGCGGACCATCGCCCGCATCTCGGCGAGCGCCCGCGCCGCCTCCGCCTCGATGAGCCGCAGCGCGTCGGCCGCCGCGCCGGGGTCGGCCGCCGAGGTGGCCAGCCCGGCCTGCGCCCGGATCGCCATCGCCGACACGTGGTGCGCGACGGTGTCGTGCAGGTCGCGGGCGAGCCGCTCGCGTTCGCGCAGCCGCACCCCGTCGAGCTCCCGCTGCCGGGCCCGGGACCGGTAGCGGAACGCCAGGCCCAGCGCGGTGACGGTGGGCAGGACGGCGAGCCCGGCCAGGGCGTCCTCGAGCTCGGCCGGGCCGACGGCGAACCAGACCAGGATCTTGATGGCGATGATCGTCGACCCGAGCGTGATCTCCCGCCCGGAACCCCACCGGACCAGCGCGTACGGCAGGAAGAGCAGGTATGCCGTGGCGTAACTCTCCGCACCGGCACCGCCGGTGACCAGCGGGAACAGGGTCGTCGCGCCGAACGCCACCGCGACCGCCGGCAGCGGCCGGGTCCGCCGCCACAGCAGGGTCGGCAGCAGCGCGAGCAGCAGCGCGGTGGTGGGGATCCTGGCCGGCAGTTCGGGGCGCAGCAGCGCCTCGACCGGGATGAGGACCGCCAGGACCGCGACCAGCGCCCAGTCGCGCCACACCCGGGCGGGTGCCGCGGGAGGACGCGGTTCGTCCCACACGGAGCGGAGAAGGTGCACGCGCCGATCGTACGGACCCTGCGGGGATCGGTCAGTAGCGGAAGCGGTTGACCAGTGTCTGCAGGTCGTGTGCCATCGTGCTGAGTTCCGTCGCCGGCGTACGGGCTCGGTTCGAAGGCACGGGTGCGCGCGCGGCGGTCGGGTCACCGCGGGATGGTCCGGTCCTTGAGTGGATCTTCGGATTCGGCCTAGGCTCGGGGGGTCATGACATTGAAACGTTTAAATCAGTGACTCGCTCCCGAGGAGAGCCGCATGGCCCGAACCGCGACCGGCAGGACGGCGACAGCCGTCCTCGCCGCGATAGTCGCGCTCCCGCTGTCCACCGTCCCCGCCGCCGCCCGCCCCGCCGACAGCATTGAAACGCTCACCGGGGCGCACTGGATCTGGTTCCCCGAAGGGGAGCCCGCCACGTCCACGCCCGCCGCCACCCGCTATCTGCAGCGGGTGTTCACCGCGCCGGCCGGTCCGCACACCGAGGCCGGACTCGTCGTCACCGGCGACGACACCGTCGACGTCTGGCTCAACGGCACCTGGCTCGCCGGCTCGCCGCGGGCCGCCGACTCCTGGAAGAAGGCGCTGTCCGTCGACCTCGCCGCGGCGCTCGCCCCGGGCGCCAACACCCTCACCGTCGCCGCCCGCAACACCGGCGGCCCGGCCGGCGTCCTCGGCCGCCTGCGGGTCGCCTCGGCCCAGGGCGCCGTGGAGCTCACCACCGACGGCTCCTGGTCGGCCGCCGACGCCGTACCCCAGCGCTGGGTGCCCGCCAAGGACCTCGGGACGTACGGGAGCGGGCCGTGGCGCCGCGACGTCGCGCTGCCCGAGCCCGGCGCGGCCTCCCCGGTCACGGCCGGTGGGCTCACCACCGAGCGCCGGAAAGACCCGGTGGGCATCGACGCGGCGAAGCCGCGCTTCGGCTGGCGGCCGGACTCCGCCGCGAAGGGCCAGGCCCAGGGCCGCTACCAGGTCACCGTGGGCACGAACCCGGGCGCGGCCGACGTCTGGGACAGCGGCCAGGTCGCATCGCGGCAGTCGGTCGACGTCGCGTACGGCGGCCCCGCGCTGGCACCCGGCCGCACCTACCACTGGCGCGTCCGGATCTGGGACGCCCAGGGACGCCCCGGCCCGTGGAGCGCACCGGCCCGCTTCGACACCGCGCTCGCAAGCTGGCAGGCCGACTTCATCGGTGCGCCCGGCACCGCGGGCCTGACCGGGGCATCCTGGATCTGGTATCCCGAGGGCGATCCCGCGGCCTCCGTGCCGGCGGCCACGCGCTACTTCCGGCGTACGGTCGACATCGCCACGCCCGGATCCACCACCCTGGTCGTGACCGGCGACGACACGGCGGACGTCTGGGTCAACGGGACGCCGGTCAGCGCCTCGCGGCGGTTCACCGACTCGTGGAAGCGCGCGACGACCGTGGATGTCACCGCGCAACTCAGAGCGGGCGCCAACACCATCGCCATCGCCGCCTCCAACACCGCCACCGGGCCGGCCGGGGTCATCGCCAAGCTGCAAGGGGCGGTGACGACCGGCACCGACGCCGCGTGGAAGGCGGCGCAGGACGCGCCGGCCGGCTGGGAACGCCCCGGCTTCGACGACGCCGCCTGGCCCGCCGCCCGGATCGCCGCCGCCTACCGGGCCGGGCCGTGGGGCGACCAGGTCGTCGTCGCCAACCCGGCGCCGCGGCTGGCCAAGACGTTCGACATCGGCAGGCCCGTGACCCGGGCCCGGCTCTTCGCGACCGCCCTGGGACTGCACGAGACCTACCTGAACGGCACCAAGGTGAGCGCGGAACGGCTCGCTCCGGGCTGGACCGACTACACCAAGCGCCTGCAGTACCGAGGCTACGACGTGACCGCGGCGCTGAAGCCCGGGGCCAACACGCTCTCCGCGCTGCTGGGCAACGGGTGGTATTCCGGCAGCCTCGGCATGGGCGGCAGCCGGCGATACGGCACGTCGCCCTGGTACTCGGCCCAGCTTCTCGTCGAGTATGCGGACGGCACGCGCGCCGACGTACGTACGGATGCGTCCTGGACGGCCACCACCAGCCCGATCGTCTCCGATGACCTGTATCACGGCGAGGATCACGACGCCCGCGTCGCGGGTGGCACCGCGCGGGCCGTGACCGTGCGCAGCGGGTCGCTGCCCCGGCTGGTCGCCCAGGTCGACCCGGGCGTGACCGTGCAAACCGAGCTGCGCCCGGTGCGGCTCACCCAGCCGAAGCCGGGCGTGTGGATCGCCGACCTCGGCCAGAACTTCGCCGGCTGGAACCGCCTGCGGGTCGACGGCCCGGCCGGCACGAGGGTGACCCTGCGCCACGGCGAGATCCTCAACGCCGACGGCACCCTCTACACGGCGAACCTGCGCGCGGCCCAGCAGACCGACACCTTCACCCTCGCCGGCGGCGGGCCGGAGACCTTCGAGCCGCACTTCACCGTGCACGGCTACCGCTATGTGGAGTTGACCGGCTTCCCGGGCACACCGACGGCGGACAGCCTGACCGGGCTCGCCGCCTGGACCGACGGTGCGGAGACCGGCACGTTCACGACCTCCGACCCGCTGGTGAACCGGGTGCAGAGCAATATTCTCTGGGGCGCCCGCTCCAACATGCTGTCGATACCCACCGACTGCCCGCAGCGCGACGAGCGGCTGGGATGGACCGGCGACATCGCGGCCTTCGGTGCCACCTCCACCTTCAACTTCGACACCCGCGGGCTGCTCGACAAGTTCGCCACCGACATGGTGGACGCGCAGCGCGCCGACGGCGCCTTCACCGACGTGGCGCCGGACGTGCTCGGGGGAGCCGGGAAGGCCGGCTGGGGCGACGCGGGCGTCATCGTCCCGTACGTGCTCTGGCAGCGCTACGGCGACCTCGCCGCCGCCGACCGGCACTTCGACGCGATGGCCCGCTGGGTCGACTACCTGCGGGCCACCGCGGGCGCCGACCTCATCCGCAACCGCGACACGTACGGCGACTGGCTCAACGTCAACGATCCCACCGCCAACGACATCACCAGCACGGCGTTCTTCGGCTGGTCGGCGCGGCTGGTCTCGCGGATGGCGTCGGCGACCGGGCGCACCGACCAGGCGAGTTCCTACGGCGACCTGGCGGACCGGATCGGGGCCGCGTTCACCCGCCGGTTCGTCGCCGCCGACGGCACGGTCCGCGGCGACAGCCAGACCGGCTACGTGCTCGCGCTGGCCTTCGGGCTCGTCCCGGCGGACCGGACGCAGGCGGTGGCCGACAAGCTGGCCGCGAAGGTGGCGTCCCGCGACGGCCACCTCTCCGTCGGGTTCATGGGCGTGGAGAACCTGCTCCCGGTCCTGGCCGGGCACGGGCACCTCGACACGGCGTACCGGATTCTGCAGCAGCCGGACTATCCCGGCTGGGGCTACATGAACTCCCGGGGTGCGACCACCATCTGGGAGCGCTGGGACGGCATCCGGCCGGACGGCACGCTGCAGGACCCTGGCATGAACTCCTTCAACCACTACGGCCTCGGGTCGGTCGGCGACTGGCTCTACCGCAGCGTCGGCGGGCTCGCCCCGGCGGCACCGGGCTACCAGCGGCTGCTGATCGCGCCGAAACCCGGCGGCACGCTCACGGCCGCGACCACGTCGCTCATCACCGGGTACGGCGAGACGCGGACACAGTGGACCAGAAGTGGAGGCAGGCTGACCTTGACCGTGGTGGTGCCGCCGAACACGACCGCGACGATCGAGGTGCCCGCGTCCTCGCCCACCGCGGTCACCGCCCCGGCCGAGGCGGTGCCGCAGGGCTTCGCCGCGGGTGCGGCGTCGTACGCGCTCGGCTCCGGCTCGTACACCTTCACGGCCGGCTGACCGGCGGCCGGGCCGTCAGGCAGGGTAGGACGAGGCCTCGGTGGCCTTGAGGCTCGCCCACACCTGACGGCCCGGTGCCAGGCCGAGTTGGACCGCGGCGGCGGGCGTGACATCGGCGGCGACCGCGACCGGGCCGCTCAGCTCGATGCGCAGCGCGTCGCCGTGCCGGGCCACCGTGCCCACCGTCGCCGGCCACGTGTTGCGCGGACTGCCCTCCGGGCGGACCGCGTAGAGCGCGACGGCCGCCGGCGGGAACGCCACGAACACCTCGCCGGTCTGCGGCGTGGCCGTGGTGAGGGCGAAGTCGGCGGTGACCCGGACCAGAGTTCCCTCCGCGTGGCCGCGATAGAGGTTGAGGCCGACCAGCCGGGCCACGTAGTCCGTGCGCGGCGCCGACGTCACCGACGCGGCGTCGCCGGTCTGCACCACCCGGCCGTCCTCGAGGATGACCAGCCGGTCGGCGAGCATCATCGCGTCCAGCGGGTCATGGGTGACCAGCACGGTCGGTCCTTCGTGCGCGCTCAGATGGCCGCGCAGGTGGGTGCGGGTCTCCACGCGCGTCCGTGCGTCCAGCGCGGCGAGCGGCTCGTCGAGCAGCAGCAGCTCGGGCTCGGTGGCCAGGGCTCGGGCCAGCGCCACCCGCTGTGCCTGCCCGCCGGACAGCTCCCTCGGCTTGCGGCCGGCGTGCCCGGCCAGAGCGACGCGGTCGAGCAGGACGGCCGCCCGCTGCCGCGCGGCAGCCCGGGAGACGCCGCGGCAGCGCGGCCCGAAGGCCACGTTGTCCAGCGCGGACAGATGCGGGAAGAGCAGATAGTCCTGGAAGACCACGCCGATGCGACGGTGCTCCGGCGCGGTGGAGTGCCCGGCCGCCGGATCCTCGAGGCGGCGCCCGTTCAGCGCGATGTGCCCCTCGTCGAGGCCGGTCAGCCCGGCCAGCGCCCGCAGCGCGGTGGTCTTGCCCGCGCCGTTCGGCCCGAGCAGCGCCACGACCTCGCCCGGCGCCGCCGTCAGCGTCGCGTCCAGGGTGAACCCCGGCCGCCGCACGACCAACCTCGCATCCAGAGTCACGCCGCACCCGCCCGGTGGTCGCGTCGCGGGGCGCTCGTCCCGGCGGTCACGTCGCACCCGCCCGGTGGTCGCGTCGCGGGGCGCTCGTCCCGGCGGTCACGTCGCACCCAGCCAGCGATCGCGCAGGGCCGCGAGGATCGCCACGGAGACCACGAGCAGCACCAGGCTGAGCACGATCGCGGCGTCGATGTCCTGCTCCAGGGCGAGGTAGACGGCGAGCGGCATGGTCTGCGTACGCCCAGGGAAGTTGCCCGCGAACGTGATCGTCGCCCCGAACTCGCCGAGCGCCCGGGCCCAGCACAGCACGGCGCCGGCCGCCACCCCCGGCGCGATCAGCGGCAGCGTGACCCTGCGGAAGGCCGTCCACCGGCCGGCGCCCAGCGTCGCCGCCGCCTCCTCGTAGCGGGCGTCCGCGCCCCGCAGCGCACCCTCGACACTGATCACCAGGAAGGGCATCGCGACGAACGCCTCCGCCAGCACCACCCCGGTTGTGGTGAACGGCAGGGTGACGCCGAACGCCGCGTCCAGCCACTCACCGACCAGGCCGCGGCGGCCGAAGACCAGCAGCAGCGCGACGCCGCCGACCACCGGCGGCAGCACCAACGGCACGGTGACCAGCGCCCGCACGATCCGCCGGCCCGGGAAGGTGGTCCGGGCCAGCACCCACGCCAGGGGTACGCCGAGCAGCAGGCACACGCCGGTCGCGAGGCTGGCGGTGAGCAGCGACAGCCGCAGGGCCGCCAGGACCCCGGGCTCGGTCAGGCGCTGCGGCAGCGTCTGCCACGGCGCCCGGATCAGGAGGCCGGCCAGGGGCAGCACGAGGAACGCCAGCCCGGCGATCGCGGGGATCGCCAGGACCAGCGGGGCGCGTCGGCGGAGGCGGCTCAGGGCTTCTGGAACCCTGCGTCGGCCAGCATCTTCTGGGCCTGCGGCGTCTGCACGAACGTCACGAACGCGCTCGCGCCGGACGGGTTTGGGGCGTTCGCCAGCGCGATGATCGAGTAGTCGTTCAGCGCCGAGGCCGACTCGGGGAACTCCACCCCGTCCACGTCCGCGGCGGCCGCGTGGGCGTCCGTACGGTAGACCAGCGCCGCATCCACCTCGCCCAGCTTGACCTTGGCGAGCGCGGCCCTGACGTCCTGTTCCTGGGTCACCGGGGTGACGGCGGCGCCGGCCGCGGCCAGCGCCTTCTTCGCGGCGGCGCCGCACGGCACCTGCTCGGCGCAGAGCGCCACCTTGACCTCCGGCTTCGCGAGCGCGGCGAGCGAGCTGACCCCCTTCGGGTTGCCCTTCGGTACGGCGATGACGAGCTGGTTGCGCGTGAACGTCACCGCGGTGCCGGTGCCGTCGCCGGCGTCTACGACCGTCTTCATGGTCGCGGGGCTCGCCGCCGCGAAGACGTCCGCCGGGGCGCCCGAGGTGATCTGCTGCGCCAGGCCGGAGCTGCCGCCGTACGAGAAGGTGACGTCCACGCCGGGGTTCAGCCGCTCGAAGAGGACGGCGATCTTGTCGAACGACTCGGTCAGCGACGCCGCGGCGAGCACCGTCACCCTGCCGGTGTTCGCGCCGCCGGGTGCCGCGCCCGAGGGCGAGCCGTTCGCCGGCGCATCGGCGGCGTCGCCGCATCCACCGGTCGCCAGCACCGCCGCCAGCGCGACGGCCGCCATCGCGCGTGCCCTCATCTGTCGTCCCCTCGCTCCACGACCACCGTCGTGGACTTGATCACGGCCACCGCCACGGACCCGACCTCGAGGCCCAGGTCTTCAACGGCTTCCCGGCTCATGAGTGACACCACCCGGAACGGACCCGCCTGGAGGTCCACCTGCGCCATCACGGAGTCCCGGGCGATGGCGGTGACGATGCCGCGCAACCGGTTGCGCGCCGAGGACCGGCGCGCCCCCGGGCCGGGCTCGTCGGCCGGCGCCCGCGCGAACGCGGCGAGGTCGGCCCCGGCGATGCTCCGGTGCCCGTTGCCGTCTCGGACCGCGACGAGCCGGCCCGAGTCCACCCAGCGCCGCACGGTGTCCACGCTGACCCCGAGCAGCTCGGCCGCCTCACCGATCCGGTACGTCGCCACGCTCGGAGCATAGACCTCGCAACTGCGAGGTTAAACGCCGGCAATTCCTCGCTGATGCTTTCCACCTTCCGCAGGAAGGGCCTTGTGCATCTCGGCGCGGAAGGGAAACCTAAGAGGTGCCTCCTGCGCCGGAAGGGGTACAGACCCTCCCATGACAGTCCGCGACGCACGCCCGAGGTTGGCCGACCCCGGTCGCGACATCGCCGTGCGCAACGCCCGCCCGGTGCCCGTGCGGGCCCCCGACGGCGCGGCCGACCTGCCGCGCTACCTGGGCGCCCTGCGCCGGCTGTCCGACGCCGACGACCTCGCCGTCGCGTACGCGGGCTGCACCCTGGCCGTGGAGGTCGCCGGTCGCGAGGGCGCGGCGGCCGGTCTCGTCATGGCGTACTCGGAGCGCAGCTCGTCGGCCCGCCGCCTGGGCGACCTCGCCGGGGCGCGCGCCGACGCGGAGGCCGCCGCAGAGCTGCTGCAGGTCTCCGGTGCCGAGCCGGACGGCGCCACCGCCGCCCTGCTGACGGCCCGCCGGATCGCGGTCCGGCTGGACCTCGGCGAGCTCGAATCGGCGGACGCCCTCCTCGCCGCCACGCCCTTCGGTGGCGACCTGCCCGACGAAGGCGAATATCTGCTGCTGCGCTACACCCGCGGCCGGTTGCACGCCGCATCCGCCCGGCCCGGCGAGGGACTCGCGGACCTCTACCGCTGCGGGGAACGGGTGGCCGCCCGCCGCTCGGACCATCCGGGCGTCCTGCCCTGGCGCTCGGCCGCCGCGACCGTCCTGGCCGGACTGGGCGCGGCCGAGGCGGCGGAGCGGCTCGTCGCGGAGGAGGTCGCCCTGTCCCGCCGGCACGGCCTGGCGTCGGCGCTCGGGCGGGCGCTGCGGATCCAGGGCCGGGTGCGCCCGGGCCTGGCCGGCAAGGAGTCCGCCGAGGAAGCGGTCCGGGTGCTGCAGGGTACGCCGCGCCGCTTCGAGCTGGCGTCGGCGCTGGTCGACCTCGGCGGCCTGCTGAACCTGGCCCGCCGGCGCCCCCAGGCCCGGCGGGTGCTGCGCGAGGGTCTCGAACTGGCCGAGGAGTGCGGCTCGCCCGAACTGGTCGACCGCGCCCGCGGCTACTACGCCGGACGCTCGCCGGCCAGCTAGGCCGCCCTGGGAATCGCGTTCGAGGTCCGGCCCGGCACGGGCCACAGCCCGGTGGCCGCGGGCGTGCTGTCGAGGTGGTCGGCGGCGAGGCTTCTAGGCGCGGCGCCACTTCTGGTTGAGGGTGCCGGCGCAGTCCCAGAGCTGGAGGCGGGCGCCGTCGGCGCCGTTCCAGTCCTTGATGTCGACGCACTTGTCGGCCTGCGGGTTGACGAGGTCGCCGACGGCCGAGAGGACGAACTGCTGGGCGGGATTGCCGCTGCAGCCGACGATCTGGATGACCGCGCCGTTGGCCGTGGAGCCCCAGGCGACGTCCATGCACTTGTTGTTCGAGGTCTGCAGGGTGCCGTTGACGAACGTCCACCGCTGCGCGCCCGTGCCGTTGCAGTTCCACATCTGCAGGGGTACGCCGTCCGAGAAGTCGGAGTTCGGCACATCGACGCACTTGTTGTTCCAGTTGCTGACGACCGCGCTCGTGCCGCCACCACCGCCGCTCGTGGTCAGGGCGAGGCCGTACACGCCGAGGATCTCGTTGACCGGCTGGAACCACATGGTGCCGCCGGTCGAGCAGTTGCCGGTGCCGCCCGAGGTGACGCCCTGAGCCTGGTTGCCGGAGATCCAGGAGCCGCCGGAGTCGCCCGGTTCGGCGCAGGCGTTGCTGCGGGACAGCCCGGAGACGGCGCCCTGGGCGTACACGATGGTCTCGTTGCGGCCCAGGATCGTGCCGCAGCGCCAGCCGGTCGTGCGGCCGGAGCGGCAGACCGAGCTGCCGATCGCGGCCTCCTGCGATCCGGCGACCGTCACGTTGCCGCCCGCATGGTTGTTGACCCACGGCCGTGGCGTCCAGTCGGCGTTCGTACGGATCCACCCATAGTCGTTGCCCGGGAAGGAGGATCCGGCAAAGGTGCCCTGCGCCACGTTGTTGTAGCCGAGCGTGGGGCTGTTCACGCCGCCGCAGTGCCCGGCGCTGACGAAGCCCCCGGCGACCGCGAAGCCCACCGAGCACAGGGTGTTGCCGTTGATGACGTACTGGTCGCCGCCGCGGATGTCGTACACCGGCCGTGGCCGTTCGGCGGTCTCGACCACGGTGATCGGGCCGGCGCCGCTGGCGGCGGCGAACGTCCGTGCCCGGGCCGATGCGCCGGGCTTCGCCAGAACGACCAGGCGGTTGGCCGCGGTGTCGACATACCAGCCGCGGATCGCCGTGCCGTCGGCCCGCGCGGCGTGGCGATCCAGCTTGGCGCGGGCGGCGGCCAGGTCGGCGTCGCCGCGGCGGACCACGACGGGTACGGCGCCCTCGGCGCGGACGATCGGCGCCCGGGCGGCGTCCGTGACCGCGACGGTGAGCCGCTCCGCTCCGGCGGCGATCCACGCGCCGCCGAACGTGGCGCCGAGCCGGGCGCGCAGCCGCCGCTCGATGACCGGGGCGGCGGCCTCCGTGGCCAGACGTGCGGCGATCCGGTCGTCGGTGAGCCCGAGGTCGCGGCGCAGCGCCGCCACCATGCCGGGGGCCAGGCCGGACAGGGGTGCCGCGGCCAAGTCGGACGAGGGTGCCGCGGCCCGGCCGGACAGGGGTGCCACGGCCGGCGCGGCGGAGGTGCGGGTGTCGGCGGCGAGGCTCGGAAGGGGCAGGAGGCCGGCGGCGGTGAGCGCGGCGGCGGTGACGCCGAGCGCCTGGATGGCACGGGACATGAGGGATTCCTTCCGCTGATCCGGGGGAGCCGGGGAAGGAGAGCGCTCTCTGTATCGGAGTCTGTCGATACAGGACACATTTGTCAACAATGTTTCACAATCTCGCGGGTCAGGAGTTGTCCACAGGCCGTTCGCCGTCGCCGCCGCGGCGTGGAAGGCTGATCCCGACGTCGGCCGGAGGAGGATTGGGCCATGGGCATGGTCAAGGTGGTCGGTCTGGTCCTGCACCCGCGGCGCGACTGTGGGGCCGCGATCGACGCGATCGTGCGGTGGGCCGCCTCTCGCGACGTGACCGTGCTCGGCTTGCACGACGAGATCACCCGCATCGACTGTGCCGCCGTCGCGGTCTCCGCCGAGGAGATGGTCGAGCGGGCCGGGCTGCTGGTCAGCCTCGGCGGCGACGGCACCATGCTGCGCACCATGCGGCTGGTCGAGGGGCGCAAGACGCCGGTGCTCGGCGTCAACGTCGGGCGCCTCGGCTTCCTCGCCGAGGTCGACCTGCCCGACCTGGCCGGCGCACTGTCGACGATCGACGATCACGGGTTCACCGTCGAGTCGCGCACGGCCGTGCGCACCGTCCTGCCGGACGGCAGGGAGGTGTCGGCCTTCAACGACATCGCGATGGTGCGCGTGCCCGGCCACGGCCTCGCCCACATCGGCATCAACGTCGAGGGCAGCAACTTCGTGCGCTATGCGGCCGACGCGGTGATCGTCGCGACGCCCACCGGGTCCACGGCGTACAGCTTCTCGGCGGGCGGGCCGATCGTCTCGCCCAACGTGGCGGGCATCCTGGTCACCGCCTCGGCGGCACACTCGTCGTTCAACCGCTCGCTGATGCTCTCGCCCGACGAGCAGCTCGAGCTGGACGTGGCGGCGACCAGCGGCCGCCTCGCCATCGAGGTCGACGGCATCATCCAGGGATACGCGGACGCCGGCGATCGGCTGACGATCATCCCCGTGCCGGCGGCGGCGCAGGTCATCCGCTTCGGCCGCACGTCTTTCTACGAGCGGGCCCGGCGCAAGCTCCGAGTCGAGGGCAGCGCGCAGGTGGGCGGCGGCGACCCGGGCGACGCCGTGGTCGTGGACAGCTTCGAGCAGTCCCGCTACGAGATCCTGCTCGGCGGCGAGCTCGCCGGCGCCCTGCACTACCGCCGCCACGGTGGGCGGATCGAGCTCGCGCACACCGAGATCGACCAGGCCTTCGAGGGGCGCGGCCTGGCCGGGCGGCTCGCCGCGGCCGCCCTCGGCGACGCCCGCCGCCGGTCCACCCGGGTGCAGGCGACCTGCCCGTTCGTGGCCGGATACGTGGCGCGGCACCCCGAGTTCACGGACCTGCTCGACCGGGAAGGAGCACCGTCATGACCGGTTCCGGCTGCACTCATCTCGACCAGACGCGCGACGTCGCCCCGTCCGGCGACGGCTGCGTCGAATGCCTGGAGGCCGGCGGCCGATGGGTGCATCTGCGCGTCTGCATGACCTGCGGGCACGTCGGCTGCTGCGACTCGTCGCCCGGCAAGCACGCGACCGCGCATTTCCGCGCGCAGGACCATCCGCTCGTGCAGTCGTACGAGCCGGGTGAGGACTGGTGGTGGTGCTATCTCGATGAGGCGGTCCTGAAGGTCGCCGGCAAGCCCACCCTGACCTACCGCTGAGGACGCCGCCCATGGGTCACCCCGCATCCTGACCGTCGACGACGACCCCTCGGTGTCCCGGGCCATCGCCCGGGATCTGCGCCGGCGCTACGGCGAGCGCTACCAGATCGTCCGGGCCTCCTCCGCCGCCGCCGCGTGTGAGGCGCTGCGCGACCTCAAACTGCGCGGCGCTCGCGTGGCCGTCATGCTCGCCGACCACCGGATGCCGCAGATGAACGGCATCGAGTTCCTGGAGCAGGCGATGGACCTGTTCCCGCACGCGCGCCGGGCGCTGCTCACCGCGTACGCCGACACCGACGCCGCCATCCAGGCGATCAACATGGTGGACGTCGACCACTACCTGCTCAAGCCCTGGGACCCGCCGGAGGAGAAGCTCTACCCGGTCATCGACGCGCTGATCGAGGCCTGGCTGGCGACCGGCGAGAAGGACACCGAGGACATCCGGGTGGTGGGGCACCGGTGGAGCGAGCCGTCGTACCAGATCCGCGACTTCCTGGCGCGCAACCTGGTGCCGTACCGATGGCTCGGTGCGGACGACCCGGAGGGCCGCCGGCTGCTCGACGCGGCGGGGGTGGGCCCGGAGGCGATCCCGCTGGTGGTCACGGCCGACGGCCGGGCACTGGCGCAGCCGAGCGCGCCGGAGCTGGCCGAGGCGGCGGGCCTGCCGACCGCGCCACACCGCGACTTCTACGACCTGATCATCGTCGGCGGCGGCCCGGCCGGGCTCGGCGCCGCGGTCTACGGCGCGTCCGAGGGGCTCAGGACGCTGCTGGTCGAGCGGCGGGCGCTCGGCGGTCAGGCCGGGCAGAGCTCGCGGATCGAGAACTATCTCGGCTTCCCCGACGGCATCTCGGGCGCCCAGCTCACCGACCGTGCCCGCCGGCAGGCCGGCAAGTTCGCCGCCGAGGTGCTCACCACCCGGGAGGTCACCGGGCTGCGGCCGGACGGCTCCGCCCGAGTGCAGCGTTCCCGGGATCTTCGCCGCCGGCGACGTCCGGGCCAGCTCGGTCAAGCGGGTGGCCTCGGCGGTCGGCGAGGGCGCGATGGCGGTCACGCTGGTCCACCGCTATCTGGAGGCACAGTGATGAGCGACGTCGACGCCGAGGAGATCGGCCTGCGGCCCTGCGAGCCGGGCAAGCTGACGCCCGCCGAGCTCAGGACGCTGTTCCTGTTCGAGAAGCTCACCGACGACCAGCTCGCCTGGATCGCCGATCACGGCTGCACCATGCACGCCCCGGCCGGCTCGCTGGTGCTCCGCGAGGGTGATCCCGCCGAGAAGTTCTTCATCCTGCTCAGCGGCACGATCTCGCTCACCCGGCGGGTGGGGCAGGACGACGTGCAGACCACGCGGACGGAGCAGCGCGGCGTCTACATGGGCGCCACTCAGGCATACATCCGCGACGACGGCGTGCCACGCCAGTACATGGCCTCCATGCGCGCCCTCGACGACGCCGACTTCTTCGTCCTCTCCGCCGCCGACTTCGGGTGGATGATGCGCGAGTGGTTCCCCATGGCCATCCACCTGCTGGAGGGCCTCTACCTGGGGATGCGCAGCACCCAGGCGGCGATCGGCGAACGTCAGCGGCTCACCGCCCTCGGCGCGCTCTCCGCGGGCCTGATGCGCGAGCTCAACAACCCGGCCGCGGCCGCCTCCCGGGCCACCGGCGCGCTGCGGTTGCGGGTCGCGGGCATGCGCCACAAACTCGGCATGCTGGCCGCCGGCAAGGTGGCGGCGGACCGTCTCGACGCGCTCGTCGAGCTCCAGGAGGAGGTCATCGAGAAGGCGGCCAAGGCACCCGCGCTGACCGCCCTGGAGACCGCCGACCGCGAGGACGAGCTCGGCGACCGGATGGAGGAACGCCACGTCACCCGTGCCTGGGACCTCGCCCCGGTCTTCGCCCAGGGCGGCCTCGACGCCCGGTGCCTCGACGACATCGAGGCCAAGGTCGGCTCGAGCGAGCTGCTCGACCAGGCCATCCACTGGATCGGCTACGCGCTGGAGACCGAGCAGCTCATGAGCGACATCGAGGACGCCACCGGCCGCGTCTCCTCGCTGGTCTCGGCCGCCAAGCAGTATTCCCATCTCGACCGCGCCGCCCACCAGTGGATCGACGTGCACACCGCCTGGACAGCACGCTGGTGATGCTCGGCCCCAAGATCGGCGCCGGGGTCACGGTGGTCAAGGAGCACGACCGCGGCCTGCCCCAGATCCCGGCCCACCCGGCGGAGCTGAACCAGGTGTGGACCAACATCGTCGACAACGCCGTCCAGGCCATGAGCGGCGCCGGCACCCTGACCGTCCGCACCTACCGCGAGGACGAGCACGTGGTGGTCTCCATCGGCGACACCGGCCCGGGCGTCCCCGAGGAGCTGCGTAAGCGGGTCTTCGAGCCGTTCTCCACCACGAAGGCGGTCGGCGAGGGCACCGGCCTGGGCCTGGACATCTCCTACCGGATCGTCGTCAACGGCCACGGCGGCGACATCGTCCTGCGGTCCGAGCCGGGCGACACCCGCTTCCTCGTCCGGCTGCCGACGTCCGAACCGCCCTCCGCATAGGCCCTCAGTCGGGCCGGCGAGTCGGGGGCACCATCAGCCGGCGGGCACCGGCGCCTTCGCGGCGCAGGACGTCGCGCGGGTTGGTCAGGTGGCAGGAGCGCAGGGACAGGCAACCGCAGCCGATGCAGTCGGTGAGGTTGTCGCGCAGGGCCTGCAGCCGCGCGATGCGCGCGTCGAGCTCGGCCCGCCAGGCGACGGACAGGCGTGCCCAGTCCTGCCGCGTCGGCGTACGCGCGCTCGGCAACCGGTCGAGGGCCTCCCGGATCTCGACCAGCGAGATGCCGACCTGTTGGGACGCCTTGATGAAGGCGACCCGGCGCAGGGTGTCGCGGCCGTACCGGCGTTGGTTGGTCGCCGTCCGGGTGCTGTGGACGAGGCCGTGCCGCTCGTAGAAGTGCAGGGCGGAGATCGCGACTCCGCTGCGCTCGGCGACCTGCCCGACGGTCAGCTCATGGAAGGTCGTGCGGGGGCGTGGCATGTGTCGATCTTAGGGCTTGCCCTCAACCTTGGTTGAGGGCACAGGATGGGACGCGTCCACCCCGCAAACGACCCTGGAGTTGACCCCGTGAGCAGCGTTCTCGTCATCGGCGCCACCGGACGGCAGGGCGGCGCCGTCGCCGGCCTCTTGCTCGACCACGGCCACGACGTCACCGTCTACGTCAGATCGCCGGAGTCGCCGGCCGCCTCGGCGCTCGCGACCGCCGGCGCCCGCATCGTCGCCGGAGACCTGAGCGACGCGCAGTCGCTCGCCGCGGCCGCGGCCGGCGCCGATGCCGTCTTCGGGCTGTCCGTCCCCTTCGGACCCGGCGGCCGGCGTGAGGAGGTCGCCCAGGGACGCCACCTCATCGACGCCGCGGTGCGGGCCGACGCGCATCTCGTGTACTCCTCGGTGCGCGGCGGCGACCGGACGCAGAAGACCGACATCGGCCACGCCGACAGCAAGCAGCAGATCGAGTCCTATCTGCGGCAGCAGCAGGTCCGGGCCACCGTGCTCGGGCCCGTCTATTTCATGGAGAACGCCCTCAACCTCGGCTTCAGCCGTCTCGCCGACGGCGTCCTGGCCAACCCGCTCACCCCGGGCAAACCCCTGGACCAGGTCACCGTACGGGACATCGCCGCGCTCGCGGTCCACGCCGTCGAGAACCCGGACCGCTTCGCCGGCGAGCGCATCGACGTCGTCTCCGACCGGGTCACCGGGGAGCAGGCGGCCCGCATCCTCAGCGAGGTCGTCGGCCGCGAGATCCCGTACCGTCAGCTGCCGCTGGACCAGGTGCGGCAGTGGGCCGGGGACGAGATCGCCGACATGTTCCAGCGGTTCGAGGACGCCACCGAGTTCATGGACGTCGAGGCGCTGCACGCCCGGTATCCCGAGGTGAAGTGGCACAGCTACGCCGACTGGGCCCGTACCGTCGACTGGGATCGCCTCCTCTAGGCACGGCGTGCCGCCCTCCGAGCGATCCTTACCCGGGCCGCCCGGCAAGGGGTCGGTGAGACGAAGGCCTCCGAAGCTTCTCGGCACAGCTCGACCGCCGGTGGCGATGACCGCCTCCGCGACCCAGGTGGATCTTGCCAGAGTTCCATGTTTAGATGTCGCGGTCGTTACGGGCGTTGTCGACGTCGGTCCGTGCGCCCGCTGCCAGTGCTGCTGGCGGCGTGGCGCGTGCCTGTCTTGCTGCGTCGACCGTCCATCGCATCTTCTGCTCCCGTCCGACCCTGATGGGCTTCGACGTGGATGGATGTTGTGGTGAGAGCTTCGGTGCGGGCACGGTGGCGTGCGTGGATGACGGCGTCGCTGGCTGCGGTGGTGGTAGGTGCGGGTCTGTATGCCCCGCCGGCCGCGGCTGTGTCAGAGAGTCGGCCGACGCGGTTGTTGGCGGATCCGTCGTCCATCGTGATTCCGCCGTTGGTGACGGAGTCGTGGAACGGTTCGACCGGTCTTGATCTGAACGCGTAGCGGTGGCGTAATGCCGTCGCGGATGTGGCGACGTTGGCGCCGGAGCCGCGGGTGCGGGACGCGGCGCTGGCAGCCCTCGCCTCGGCGGACGCGGCGGCGATTCAGAAGTTCGCCACGGTGGAGAAGCGTCAGATGGAGACGCAGATCGCGGCGGAGAAGCGCAAGACCGCGGCGGACAACCTCGCCAAGATCAAGGCGATGGCGGGTACGGGCGGCGCGAACTTCAACGCCGAGGTGACCCGGGTGCTGGCGGGCACCGACGGGGAGCGCGAGGCGTTCCTTGCTTACGGTGCGGACATTGCGCGGGCGCAGGATGAGAAGGTTGCCGCGACCGCTCGCGAGCGGTCGGCCCAGATGCGGAAGCGGTTGGAGACGTTCGCGGCGGCGGCGCCGGCGGAGTCGCAGCTCAAAGCTGCCGCCCTGCAGGCGCTGGCCGGCGATGAGGCGGCGGTGGCCGCGTTCTGGGACACCGGCTACCCGGCCGCCGCGAAGGCCGACGCCGACGCGCGAGAGCAGTATTTGAAGGATCTGGAGGCGCGGAACAAGGCGGCGGAGGATCTGTCGAAGCTGGCCCAGCGGGCCAAGACCGCCTCCGAGGCTCGGACCCGGTTGCTGAAGGCGCACGGCGACTGCGTGAAGGCGTTGCAGCGGGCGGCGAACGAGATGGCGGGTGCGGCGAACGCGGCCCGGCATGCCGAGCGGGTCCTGGCCCGCACGGGCACGGCCGCATCGAAGTCGCCGGAGCTGGCGGCGGCGAGGAGCCAAACCGCGGCGGCGGTGACCAACGCCCGGAGCGCGGCGCAGCAGGCGTCCGCGGCAGCGGCGATCGCCACCTCAGCCGCGGACACCCTCATCGAGACCGGCCTGACCTACGGCGCGGAGTGGTCGCTGATCGCGCAGGGCATGTCGGAGGCCTCGACGGCTGCGGTCGGTGCGACCAGCACCGCCGCGCATGCGGTGGACGCGACGATTGCGACGAACAATGCGCAGGGGGCGCAAGCGCAGGCCGAGGCCCACGCCCGGCAGGCCGAGCAGTGGCGCAAGCACGCCCAGGAGCATGGAGCGTCGGCGGCAAAACTCGCAGCGGCGGCGAAGAAGCAGGCGGACGCGGCGCGGACGGCTGCCGCCAGGGCGAAGAAGGCCCGGGAGCAGGCGCAGGCGGCGGAGGCCAAAGCGTGGGCGGCGGCGGAGCGGACGCGTCAGCAGCGGCAGATCGCCGAGGCGCAGGCGGCGGAGGCGAAGCGGCAGCGGCAGATCGCCGAGACCGAGCGCGCCAACGCCGCGAGGCACCGTGCCGAAGCAGATCGCCAGGCAGCCGCGGCCCGCAACGCTCGCGCCAACGCCGAAGCCCAAGAAGCGATCGCCGACGGCGCCGCGAAACGCGCGGAGGACGCCGACGTCAAGTCGGCCGCGGCCGACAAGAAGGCGTGGGAGCACGAAGCCACCGCGAAACAAGCCAGCGATGCGGCCCTCGCCGCGGAGCGGGACAAGCAGACCGCTGCCGCCAAGGCACAGACCGTCAAGGGGTGGGCGGCCAAGGCCGATAGCGCGCAGAGCCGCAACGAGGCGTTGCTGGCCTCGGAGGAGGCCGACCGCGAGTACGGTATCGCCGATGGCGCGGCCAAGTCCGCGCGCGGGTACGCGAACAATGCCACCGGCGCCGCAGTGAACGCCCGCGCCGCCGCTACGCAGGCTCAGCAGGCCGCGATCCGGGCGTGGGCTGCCGCGCAGCAGGCTCGTGCGGCGGCTGCTGCCGCGGATGCGGCGGCGGACAAGGCGGAGAAGTCCGCGAAGGCTACCCATGCGGCGCGGATGCGGGCGGATGCGAAGGCGGCCGATGCGACCGCGCAGGAGGTCAAGGCGGCACACGCCGCGAAAGCGGCGGTGAACCTCGCCGCGCAGGCCGCCGACGAGGCCGTCCGCTCGCTGTGGGCGGCCGACCGCACCAAGAGCGAGGCCGAGGCGGCGACCACCGAGGCGGTCGCGGCGGCGGCACAGGCCGAGATCGCGATCACCGCGGCTGCGGCGGCGTCCGCGTCCTCGGCGGGCATCGCCGAGCCGCACAACACGGCCCTGGCCATGGTGAATCCGTTCACCGGCGCGGACATCGACGCCGACTTCGTCAAGCTCGTCGCCGAGCAGGCCAAGAGCATCGGCGAGGAGCAGGCCGCCGCGGCCGAGGCACGGGCACGCGAGGCGCTCACCGCCGCGACCAGGGCCCAGGAAGCCGCGGACCGGGCCAACGCGCAGGTCAAGCCGGCCTACGCCGCGGCGGCGCAGGCCGCCCGCTCGTCGGCGGAGGCAGCGAAGTCCGCTGCGGAGGCGAAGCGCGCCGCGGCGCAGGCCGCCGTGGACGGTGCCGCGGCCCGGGCGGCCGCGGCGAGCGCGGGCAAGGCCGACGTGCAGGCCCGCGCCGACGCTGCTGCGGCCCGTCAGGCCGCGAACGAAGCCGCGAACGACGCGGCGATCGCGGGTCGTAACGCCGAGGAGGCACAGGCCGACGCGAACGCGGCGAACAGCGCCGCGACCGCGGCGGAGAACGACGCCGCCGCCGCGCATCGCGCCGCCGATCGCGCTGAAGCTGACGCCGCCGATGCCAAGAAGTCTGCAGAGAGCGCACAGAAGCACGCTGACAGCGCGATCGAGGCCGCCGCCAAGGCCCTCGAACACGCCACCGAGGCGCAGAAGGCCGCCGACCGCGCCGAGGAGGCCGAGCGCCGGCGCCAGGAAGAGGCCACGGAGGGCGGCGCCGGCCTGACCCCCGAGGAGCAGAAGGAATTCACCCCGGAACATCTGGCCGAATACCTCCAGGTCACGGAGATCGAGGACCAGGGTCTCCTCGACTTCATCAAGGACAACGGCCTCGAGTTCCTCGAGGACCTCGTCATCGGCGAACTGAAGAAGTGCGTCACCAAGCCCAGCGTGGGTGCCTGTTTCTGGGCCGTCATCGACCTGCTGCCCTGGGGCAAGCTCAAGAAGCTCGGCAACGTCTTCGACCTCTACAAGAAGTACAAGAAGTTCTCCGAGAAGATTCGCGACGCCCGCAAGAGGAAAGAAGAGCTCGCTGAGGCGGCCAAGAAGAAGAAGGAACGCGAGGACCGCGAGCGACAGGGCGCCTGCCCGGACGCAGACAAGCGCAACAGCTTCCTGCCCGGCACTGCGGTCCTGCTCCCCGACGGCACCAGCAAGGCCATCGAAGAACTGAAGATCGGTGATGTGGTCCTCGCCACCGACCCGACCACCGGCGAGACCGCCGCCAAGCCGGTCACCGACACCATTACCGGTGCGGGCGACAAGAAACTCGTCGACATCACCATCGACACCGGTGGCGACCTCGGCACCGGCACCGCCGTCATCACGGCCACCGACAACCACCCGTTCTGGGTGCCCGAGCTGTCCGCATGGGTCCAGGCGGAGGATCTGGCCGGCGGGCACCGGCTTCGTACCAGTGCCGGAACCCACGTCCAGGTCTCGGCGATCGGCCACCGTTCCGAGTCGGCGAGCGTGCACAACCTCACCGTCGCTGACATCCACACCTACTATGTCGTCGCGGGCGACACGCCGGTGCTGGTTCATAACACTGGCGGACTTCCGTGTCTGGACGTTCCCGCCGAGGAAGTCGATAGATCCTTTCATCCGGCCACATATGACTCACCTGGTGAGCAGTTCTTGGATCATTACAACAGATGGGGAAGTCCGGCTGGCATGACGCAGCGGCAGTATCTCGACGCGGCCTCGGGGCTGGCTCAGCGTCTTTCGCAACGCGGTGGGGCGGTGGGCTGGAACAAAAGCCTCACCGATATCGGATTCGCTGACGACGGCCTGAAGGGATTCAAATACAAGAATCCGACTACAGGCGAGCTGCTGATCACGTCGCTGGATGGCAGAGTCGTCACGTACCATCCATGAAGTGGCGGCCGAGGGTTGCGAGGGTTCATGGAATTGAGCTTTATCGATGCGTATACCCTGTGGCGTCGGGTTCCATATCCGCCAAAGGGATCAACGCGGGAGTTGAGGGATATCCGCGCTGATCTCGGCGAGGCCGATGAACACGCCTCGGTGGTCAACGCCTTCGTGCGGACGGGCGTTTTCAGGCCATCGGGTGCGGATGTCCTGGCGGAACTCGACAATGTCATCGCGCGGGCCGACGCTTTGTGCGCGGAATATTCGGGGAGCGATCTCTTGGCCGCACGAGAGGTTCACGCATATGCAACGCTGGTGGCGATTGTCTATCAGGGCTTCCTCAAAGCAGGTCAACCTGACTGAACGTTTCCGAGCAACGATCTGCAACCACGCGTAGTGGCCGTTTCAGGTGGTTCTTCCGTGCACAGTGTGGAGGATGAACCACCAGGTCGGGAGCCCGGACAAGTCATCTCCGGGCTCCCACGCAACGGAACGTGACAGTCCCCCGCTTCTCCGACGCGAGGCCGGACTGTGGGATGCGGACCGCAATGTGGCAGTCGCGAGGGTTGGACTTTCCGATGGTTCGGTTCGGCTGGTGGAGTATGTGAGTGGCAAGGGTTGCCACTCCGAGCAGCGGATCGCCAAGCAACTGAAGGCTGGCGACGTCGTCACCGGTCGGGGTGTCGGCCGCCCGGGGGAACCCGGCGGCCGACACCCCGTCGCCTACTCCGTCGCGGCTTCTTGTTCCTCCTGCTCCCGCCCGGGGTCCACCTGCTGACCCGGCTCGTCCGGTTCGGCGGCCGCGCCCGGCCCCGGGGCCTGCGTGGTCGCTTCGGTGGTCGGCTCAGGCGTCACCGGTGCGGTGGTCGTCGGCGTCTCCTGCGGGGCATCCGTCGCCGGCGGCTCGCTGGTCGACGGGTCCGGGGTGGACGTTTCCCCGGTCGGCGCCTCCTCGGTCGTCGACTCCTTGGGTGACGGAGTCACGGGGGTCTTCGGGGAACTGTCGTCGCGGCCGCCGAAGAGGGTGGTTCCGTTCCCCGACGTGTGGCGTACCGTCGCCGAGATCGGCTTGTCCGTGAACGCCTCGATGAGGCTCACCGCGCCCATGGAGAGGGCGAACAGCGCACACGCGGCGAGGGCGACGTGCCCCCACCGGATCTTCCGCCGTGGCCGTGGCGCCACGGTGTGCGCGGGGTTCTCCTGCGCGGTCGCGGCCGCGACCGCAGGGGTGCCCACCGCCGCGGGCACCTTGACGAAGGTGGGCGCCACGGTCTGCAGGCGCTTCGTGCCGCGCTTCAGGGAGTTGTTGAACAGCTCCGTGCCGACCGAACCGACCACGCTGGCCAACGCGGCCCCGGCCAGCGTGCCCGCCACGCCCAGGTAGGAGCCGAGCACCGCGGCGGCCACCGCCGCGAGCGTGCCGGCGATGACCTTGCTGATCTGGATGCCGGACCACAACCGGTCCGGTGCCTGCTCGCTCATGTCCTCCTCACCTCGAGAGTCCGCGAAGGCGCGAAGCTCTCAGCCTTTACCGGAGCGCTGCGCGCTAAACCATCCCCGTTCGGCGAGGACTTCGCGCAGCGGTCGTACGTGGACGCCCTCGTCGGCCAGCCGCTGCCGGACCAGCCTGCGGGTCCGCAGGATGCCCGCGACCCCCACGGCGCCGATGGCGTACTGCACCGACATCGCCACTTTGAAGTCGGCGATGTCGTAGCCGGCCCGCCCGCCGGTGCGGACGTCGAGGATCAAGCCGACGAGCAGAATCGTCACCAGCGACGCCACGAACCCGCCGACGTTGACGATGCCGGTGGCCGTGCCGAGCCGGTGCGGCGGGTTGAACGTCCGGGCGAACTCGAAACCGATCATGGAGCCGGGCCCGCCCAACCCCAGCGCGACCACCAGCAGCACCAGCGCCGGCAGGGGCGCCCGCCCCGGCCACGCGATCACCATCGCCCAGCCGAGCCCGTTGGCCGCGATCACGCCCAGCACCAGCCAGGAGCGGCGCATCGGGTGCCGTTGCACCAGCACGCCGAGCAGCGGACCGCCGGCCATCCCGACGAGCACGAACATCGTGAGCAGCGCGCTGGCCGTGGCCCGCGACAGGCCCTCGCCGGCGATCAGGAACGGATAGCCCCACATGAGGGCGAAGACCGTGCCGGGGAACGGGGTCGTGAAGTGCGTCCACAGCCCCAGCCGGGTCCCGGGATGCCGCCAGGCCGTGACGAGGTCGGCGCCGAGCCGGCGGGCGGTCATCGTCTCTCCCGACGTGACCCGGCGCTCGGGGCTGTCGTGCAGCGCCACGAGCGCGACGACGGCGACGAAGAGCCCGGTGGCGGACGCCCCGGCGAACGCGGTGCTCCAGCCGGCGCCGGCCAGCAGCGCCGCCAGCGGTACGGCGCTGAGCACCTGCCCGAGCTGGCCGACGATGCCGGTGAACTGGGTGACCACCGGCACCCGCCGCGACGGGAACCACTGCGGCACCAGCCGCAGCACGCTGATGAAGGTCATCGCGTCACCCGCGCCGACCAGCACGCGCGCGGTCACCGCCCCGCCCGCCCCGTCGGCGACCGCCATCATGGCCTGCCCGGACGCCATGATCAGCGCTCCGGCGACCACGAGCCGCAGCGAGCCGAACCGGTCCAGGAGCACCCCGACCGGGATCTGCAGGGCGGCGTAGACCAGAAGCTGCAGCACGGCGAACGAGGCGAGCGTGCCGGCCCCGATGCCGAACCGGGCCTGCGCGTCGAGCCCCGACACCCCGAGCGACGTGCGGTGCATCACGGCGACGATGTACGCGCAGAGCCCGACGGCCCACACCGCCCAGGCGCGCGCCCCGCCTCGCATGAAACCCACTCCGTCCGCTCGCCTGTCGCTCCACCTTGTCCTGGACGCACCAAGAGCGCCAACGGCGAACGTCACAAACGGGACGTGTGTCCCGTCACCGGCCGGAAGGCTCGACTCCGAGGTGCCGGGTGAGCCAGCCGACCGTCTCGCGCAGGTACTCGGCCCGCGACGAGCGGTGCAGCAGCTCGTGTCCCTCGCCCGGGAAGAGCAGATAGCGGTGCTCGACGCCGCGCGCGGCCAGCGCCGCCACCACCTGCTCCGCCTCGACGACCGGGACGTTGCTGTCGTTCTCGCCGTGCACCACCAGCAGCGGCGCCCGCAGGCGGCCGATCCGTGTGATCGGCGAGAGGTCGCGCAGCAGCTCGGCGTCGCGGACCGGATCGCCGTACTTGGACACGGCCGCGGCGGCGATCCACGGCTCGGTGTGCTCGTAGAAGGTGGCGAAGTTCGCCATGCCGCAGACGTCGATGCCGACCGCGAACAGCTCCGGGTACGTCGTCAGCGCCGCGAGCGTCAGGTAGCCCCCGTACGAGCGGCCCATGCAGCCGACCCGCGCCGGATCGGCCACGCCCGTGGCCACCAGATGCGCGACGCAGGCGGCGACGTCCGCGATCGCCGCCCACCGCAGCGGGCCGTTGTCGGCGTGGACGAAGCTGCGGCCGAAGCCGGACGATCCGCGGACGTTCGCCGCGAACACCGCGATGCCCCGGGCGACCAGCGACTGGAACAACGGCGCGTGCCCGGGACGCTCCTGGGCTTCCGGGCCGCCGTGCAGCCACAGCACCACCGGGTGCGGACCGGCGGTGGACGGCGGCGTGAAGAGCCAGCCGCTGATCTCGAGGCCGTCGTGGGACGGGAACCGCCGCAGCACCGGCCGTACGGCGCCGGGGGAGGGCTCCTCGGCCGAGACGGGGTGCAGTTCGCCGTCCCACGCCCAGACCCCGTGCGGCTGCCCTGGTGCCTCGCAGGTGAACGCCAGCGTGCCGCCGTCGGCGCTCCACACCGGCCCGGAGACCACCGTGCCGGGCACGCCGATCCGGGTCGGCCCGCCGCCGAGCACCGTCAGCTCGGAGAGGCCGCCGTCCACGTTCCACAGCACGGCCACCCTCGTGCCGTCGGCGGTGAGGGCGAACGTCTCGACCTCCGCGGTGTCCGAGGCGGCCAGGACCTCGGCGGTGCCACCGTCGACGCGCAGCAGCACGGGTCGCTCGCCCGCGTCGCCGCGGGCATAGACCGAGCCGTCGGGGGCGAAGCAGGCCTGCTCGCCGCTGGCGACGTACTCCTCGATCCCGCTGTCGAGGTCGCGCAGCACCACGTGCCGGCCGCCGCGGGGGCCGCGCCGCAGCAGGGCGCGGCGGCCGTCCGGTGAGACGTCGAAGAGGGAGACCAGCTCGCCCTCGGCGACCACCTCCCGCGTGCCGTGCTCCGCGTCGACCAGCAGGGCGGTGGTGAGGTTCTCGGTGACCGCGAGCAGCGGACGCCCGGGCAGCCAGCGGACGTTCTCCGCGGTGTCCGTGCCGAAGCCGGCCACCTGGTGCGGCACCGAGCCGTCCGGGCGGACCAGCCAGACCTCCGTACGCGGCGCGCCACCCGGGGCGATCACGCAGGCCAGCCAGCCGCCGCCGGTGGACCAGTGCACCGAGGCGACCGGTTCCGGGCCCGTGTCCACGAGGAACGTCAGGTCGCTGCCCACCGGCTGGACCCAGACCTGGGGTGAGCCGCCGCGGTCCGACACGTATGCCAGGTGCCGGCCGTCCGGCGACAACGCCGGTGACCAGCTCCCACTGGCTTCCGAGGGGTAGGACTCCTTTGCCAGCCATCCCGACGGGAGCACGGTGACGTCGACCCGGTTGAGCCGACCGGCCATGACGGCCCCTCCTTCGCCTCACACGCCTTTGTCCTGCAACCACATCTCCAGCAGCGCGAGCTGCCAGAGCTGGTTCGCCCCGAGGGTGGTCCGCGGCGTGTTCGGGTCGGCCAGGAGCGCGTCGACGTACTCCTTGCGGAACAGTCCCCGCGCGCGGGCCGCCGGTGCGTGCAGCGCCTCGCGGACCAGCTCCAGCATCGGGCCTTCGAGATGCCGGATGCCGGGAACCGGGAAGTATCCCTTGGTCCGGTCGATCACCTCGTCGGGCACGACCCCGCGGGCCGCGTCCTTGAGCACCCCCTTGCCACCCTGGGCCAGCTTGAGCTCGGGAGGGCAGGCCGCCGCGAGCTCGACCAGTTCGTGGTCCAGGAACGGCACGCGCGCCTCCAGCCCCCAGGCCATGGTCATGTTGTCCACCCGCTTGACCGGATCGTCGACCAGCATGACCTGCGAGTCCAGCCGCAGTGCCGCGTCGACCGCGGTGGTGGCACCGGGACGGGCGAAGCTCGCCGCGACGAACTCGCGGCTCACGTCCTCGGCGAGCAGCCACTCCGGGCTGAGCTGCCGAGCCAGGTCGCGGTGCGGGCGATCGAAGAACTCCCTCGCGTACGCGTCCACGGCTCGGTCCCGGGGCACGTCCGCCAGCGGCGGATACCAGCTGTAGCCGGCCAGGATCTCGTCCGCTCCCTGTCCCGACTGCACGACCGCGACCTGCTTGGACACGTCCTCACTGAGCAGGTTGAACGCGACGCAGTCGTGGCTGACCATCGGCTCGCTCATCGCCGCGACGGTGCGGGCGACGGCGGGCAGGAAGCGGTCCCTGCCGATGCGGATCTGATGGTGCTCCGTGTCGAAGTGCTTGGCGATCAGATCCGAGTACGCGAACTCGTCGCCGCTCTCGCCGGCCGCGGACTCGAAGCCGATCGAGAACGTGGTGAGCCCGCGCTGCCCCTGGCCGGCCAGCAGCGCCACGATGTAGGAGGAGTCGAGCCCGCCGGAGAGCAGCACGCCGACCGGCACGTCGGCGACCATCCGGCGCTCCACCGCGGTCCGCAGCCCCGCATGGATCGCCTCGGCCCACTCCCCGCGGGTGGATGGGGTGGCGACCCGGCGGTGCGAAGCCTCCCAGTACACCGTCGAGGTGGACGTGCCGTCCGGCCGGATGATCCGGACGGTGGCCGGCGGCAGCTTGCGGACGCCGGAGAGGATCGTGCGCGGCGCGGGCACGACGGAGTGGAAGGTCATGTAGTGCTGCAGCGCCACCTTGTCGATCGAGGTGTCGACGTCACCGGCGGCGAGCAGCGCCGGCAGGGTGGAGGCGAAACGCAGCCGGCCGGGACCTTCGGCCAGGTACAGCGGCTTGATGCCGAGCCGGTCCCGGGCCAGCATGACCGTGCCGGTGGCGTGCTCGGCGATCGCGAAGGCGAACATGCCGAAGAAGCGCCGCACGCAGTCGGCACCCCAGCGGTGGTACGCCTTGATGATCACCTCGGTGTCGGAGGTGGAGGCGAAGGTGTAGCCGTGACCGCGTAGCTCCTCGCGGAGCTGCCGGTAGTTGTAGATGCACCCGTTGAAGACCAGGGTGAGGCCGAGCAGCTCGTCGGTCATCGGCTGGGCGCCGGCCTCGCTGAGGTCGATGATCTTCAGTCGCCGATGGCCGAGGGCGACCGCCCCACGGTGCCACAGACCCTCGCCGTCGGGGCCTCGGCTCTCCAGGCGCGGCAGCATCCGCCGGACCGCCCCGGGGTCGGCCGCCCGGTCGTCGAACCTCAGTTCGCCGCCGATTCCACACATGATCGAACAACCTCCTCGGGGTCAGCCCAGCAACCAGGTGTCCTTGCTGCCGCCACCACGGGAGGAGTTGACGATCATGCTCCCGGCGGGTGCGACGCGGGTCAGGGCCGCGGGGGCGACCACCGATTCCCGGCCGGTGAAGACGAAGGCGCGCAGGTCGACGTGGCGGGGGACCAGCTCCTGGCCGTCGAACACCGGGTGGGTCGACAGGTTCACCACCTCCTGGGCCACCCAGCGGTGCGGCGCGGTGCGGATCTGCCGGCGTACCGCGGCCAGGTCGTCCGGGCTCGCGTGCGGGCCGATGACGATGCGGTCGCCGCCGTAGCCGTCCACCGGCTTGCAGACCAGCTCGTCCAGCCGGTCGAGGACCTCCGCCCGCTGCTCCGCGATGCCGCACAGGTACGTCGGCACGTCCGCGAGCAGCGGTTTCTCGCCGAGGTAGTACTGGATGAGCTTCGGCACATACGCGTACACGGCCTTGTCGTCGCCGACGCCGTTGCCCAGCGCGTTCGCGCACACCACCGACCCGGCGTGCAGGGCGGAGATCAGGCTCGGACCCAGCGGCATGCCGTCCGCGCCCGGCGAGTGCACCAGGCTGTCCTCACCCATGCGTAGGTAGACCACGTCGACGCGGTGCTTGCGCCCGTTCGCGATCCGGTAGAGGACCGCGTCGTCCACCAGCAGGTCGGTGCTACGGACCAGCGGCACGCCCATCTCGCCGGCGAGCATCCGGTGCTCGAACCACGCCGAGTCGTCCGGACCCTGGCTGAGCACGACGACGTGCGGATCGTCCCCGGCGGCCGGACCGGCGGCGTCGAGCAGGGCCCGCTTGAGCAGCCGCGGTGTCCCCTCCGGGCTGAGCAGGCCGGCCGGGCGGGGCAGCTCGGGCAGGACGCTCTCGGTGAGGCGGCGGTTCTGCATCGCGTACGCGATCCCGGACGGCACCCGCAGGTTGTCCTCCAGCACGCACCAGGTGCCGTCGCCGTCGCGGACCAGGTCGACGCCGGCGACCTGCACGCGGACGGCGGGACGGCCGGCCAGGGCGCCGCTGGGCCGCAGCTCCGGCGAGCCGTCGATGACCCAGGCCGGCACGACGCCGTCGGCGACCACGGCGCGGTCGCCGTACACGTCGCCGAGGAACGCGTCGAGGGCCCGGATCCGCTGGAGCAACCCGCCGCGCAGCCTCTCCCAGTCCGCTGCCGGCACGATCCGCGGCACGAGGTCGAACGGGAACAGCCGGGTGGCGGCCTCGCCGGCGACGCTGAAGGTGATGCCGCGGGCGCGCTGCTCGTCGTCCTTGGCGTCCTCCCGGCGCCGCAGCCCGGCCGGGCCGAGAGCGCCGAGCACGGTGACGATCGGCTCGTACGCCGGCACGACGTCGCCGCTCGGGAACGCCTCGTCCCCGTCCGCCGCGTACGGGGTGAGCCCGGCCGGAACGGTCTGCCCGTCCGGGCCGATGCCGGTGGCGCCGCCGCGGGTGTCGGCGACCACGAGGTCCACGACGTCGGAGATGCGGCCGCGGCGGGCCATGGCGCGCCGTTGCCGGGCGGCGGAACTGCCGCGGCTCAGCGCCTGCACGGACAGGGCGAAGACCTGCTCCCAGTCGCCGAGTTCCTCCAGTTGCGGGCGCAGTTCCCCGACGAGGCGTTCCACGGCGACCGCGGCGGGCACGGGCACCGGCGAGCGGGGCAGGTCGAGCAGGTCGCCTTCCAGGCCGGAGCGGGCGGCACGCCACATCGCGGCCCGGTGCAGCGGCGGGCGCACCGGCACGAGCGGCCGCCCGGCGCGGTGGTCGCGCAAGGCGCGCAGCACCAGGCCCCGGAAGAGTCCGGCGAGCAGCACCACGGTGTCGGCGTCGGGACTGGAGTCGGTGACGCGCAGCTCCACCGTGGGCAGATGCGCCGACGGGCGTACGTCGAAGTAGACCATCTTGGGGTCGGTGATGGTGCCGGACGCGACGAGCTCGGCGACCAGCGCGTCGTGGTCGGCGGCGTCGGCGACGACGCCGCTGTCGCCCGCGGTCGGCCAGCGCATCCAGACCAGTGAGCGCACGCTGGCGTAGCCGCTGTCCTCACCCATCCAGTACGGCGAACTGGCGGAGAGCGCCAGCAGAACCGGCAGCGCCGGCGTGACCCGCTGCGCGACGGCCACGGCCTCGTCGCGGTCGGCGACGCCGACGTGCACCTGGGCGCCGCAGATGAGCTGCTCCCGGGCGAGCATCTGATATTCGTCGAGCATCCGGCGGTAGCGCGAGGTCGGCGTGACCGGCAGGGCGTCGAGGTCGACGACCGGGACCGTTCCGGCGGCCACCAGGCCGAGGCCCAGCGTCTCGGCGATTCCGATCGCCTGGCGACGCAGCGTGACGATGCCGTCGCGCAGATCCTCCAGGGTGGCGGCTACCGGGGTGTTCGTCTCCACCACCGAGCGGTGCAGCTCCGCGGAGAAATGGTGCCCGTCGAGCCGGTCCAGGATCTCCGGGGCGCGCGGCACGAGCTCGCGGGTCCGGAGATCCACGACGTGCAGCTCTTCTTCCACGCCGAGCGTGAGATCCGTGCCCGCGGTGGCGCTCTCGCTGCCCTCGCCCACCCTCAGTGACTCCGTCATCTGCCCACCGCCTAGCTCGTGTACCGGACCCGTGACGTGCCCAGTTCCGGCGGCGGCCAAGCATGATGATCAACACTGTCCCGGCGACGCTCGCACGGCGTGCGCGTCCGGGTGCGGTGCGCGAGGATGCTCGAAGGCGCTACCTTCCGCGCTCAACCACGCGAATCCATGTGCATTTGTTCACGAAGGCTAGGGCGTCCGGTGGCGGTGCCCCTAACCTCCGGGACACCATTAACGGGCGTTCGGCCCGATGGCAATGGGAGGCGGCAATGGCCGGGGAGAAGTACGTCTACGATTTTTCCGAGGGTCACAAGGACCTCAAGGAGCTTCTCGGCGGCAAAGGCGCGAACCTCGCGGAGATGACCCGCCTGGGGCTGCCCGTGCCGGCCGGATTCACCGTCACCACGCGGGCCTGCCAGGCGTACCTGGCCACCGGGCAGAACCCGGACGGCCTGGACGCCGAGATCGACGAGCACCTCGCCGCGCTCGAGCGCACGATGGGCCGCCGGCTCGGCGACGCCGAGGACCCGCTGCTGGTCTCCGTGCGTTCCGGTGCCGCCTTCTCCATGCCCGGCATGATGGAGACCGTGCTCAACGTCGGCCTGACCGACGCCAGCGTCGCCGGGCTCGCCGCCCAGGCCGGCGGCAACGACCGCTTCGCCTGGGACTCCTACCGCCGGCTCATCCAGATGTTCGGAAAAACGGTCTGCGACGTGCCCGGCGAGGAATTCTCCGACGCCCTCGAAGAGGCGAAGAAAGCCAAGGGCACGACCGACGATCTGCACCTGGACGCCGCCGACCTGCGGGCCCTGGTCGATCGGTTCAAGCGCATTTTCGCCAAGCACACCGGATACGACTTCCCGCAGGATCCGCGCGAGCAGTTGCGGCTGGCGATGGAGGCCGTCTTCCGCTCCTGGAATGCCGAGCGAGCGGTGCTCTACCGCCGCCAGGAACGCATTCCGGCCGACCTGGGCACCGCGGTCAACGTGTGCTCGATGGTCTTCGGCAACCTCGGCGCCGACTCCGGCACCGGCGTGGCGTTCACCCGCGACCCCGCCTCCGGCGCCCAGGGCATCTACGGCGACTACCTGTCGAACGCCCAGGGCGAGGACGTGGTCGCGGGCATCCGCAACACCGTCCCGCTCGAGGACCTCCAGCGCCTGGACGCCAAGTCCTACGAGGAGCTCTTGGCGATCATGGCCAAGCTCGAGGGCCACTACCGCGACCTGTGCGACATCGAGTTCACCATCGAGCGCGGCAAGCTGTGGATGCTGCAGACCCGGGTCGGCAAGCGCACCGCCGCGGCCGCCTTCCGGATCGCCGCCCAGCTCGTGAACGAGGGCGTGATCACCCTCGACGAGGCCCTGCGCCGCGTCTCCGGGGCCCAGCTCGCGCAGCTCATGTTCCCCCGCTTCGACCTCTCCGACGAGCCGGCCGCCCTCACCAAGGGCATCGGCGCCTCGCCGGGCGCCGCGTCGGGCAAGGCCGTCTTCAGCGCCCAACGGGCGGTCGAGCTGGCCGCCGAGGGCGAGGACGTCATCCTGGTACGCCGGGAGACCAACCCCGAGGACCTCGCCGGCATGATCGCGGCCCGTGGCATCCTCACCGCGCGCGGCGGCAAGACGAGCCACGCGGCGGTCGTGGCCCGCGGCATGGGCCGCACCTGCGTCTGCGGCGCCGACGAGCTGGAGATCGCCCGCGACCGGTTCACCGTGGACGGCCAGACGGTTGCCGAGGGCGACGTCCTCTCCATCGACGGCACGACCGGCCGGGTCTACCTCGGCGCCGTGCCCGTCCAGCCCTCCGAGGTCGTGCAGTACTTCGAGGGCGACGAGGTCGACTCCACTCTGGTCGAGGCGGTCGACACGATCATGCGGCACGCCGACGCGACCCGGCGCCTGGCCGTGCGGACCAACGCCGACACCGGCGAGGACGCGGCCCGCGCCCGCCGCTTCGGCGCCGAGGGCATCGGGCTGTGCCGTACCGAGCACATGTTCCTCGGCGACCGCAAGGAACTGGTCGAGCGCCTGATCCTCAGCTCCACCGAGAGCGCCCGCAACGACGCCCTCGCCGCCCTGCTGCCGCTGCAGCGCGCCGACTTCGTCGACCTGTTCCGCGCCATGGACGGCCTTCCGGTCACCGTGCGCCTGATCGACCCGCCGCTGCACGAGTTCCTGCCCTCGCTCGAGGAGCTGGCGGTCAACGTCGCCGTCGCCCGCGAGCGGGGCGAGGAGAACGCCGAGGAGGCGCAACTCCTCGACGCCGTACGCCGCATGCACGAGCAGAACCCGATGCTGGGCCTGCGCGGCGTTCGCCTCGGCCTGGTCATCCCGGGCCTGTTCGCCATGCAGGTACGCGCGATCGCCGAGGCGGCCGTCCAGCTCGCCGGCGAGGGCCTGCACCCCCGCCCCGAGATCATGGTCCCCCTGGTCGGCGCTGTGCAGGAGCTCGAGATGGTCCGCCAGGAATGCGAGCAGATCGTCGCCGAGGTCGTCGCCGGCAGCGGCGTCGAGGTACTGATCGGCACGATGATCGAGGTACCCCGCGCGGCGCTGACCGCCGGCCAGATCGCCGAGGCCGCGGACTTCTTCTCCTTCGGCACCAACGACCTGACCCAGATGGGCTGGGGCTTCTCCCGCGACGACGTCGAGGGCGCCTTCTTCTGGCGCTACCTCGAACTGGGCATCTTCGGCATCTCCCCGTTCGAGTCCATCGACCGCGACGGCGTGGGCCGCCTGATCCGCATCGCCGCCGAGGAGGGCCGCGCGGTACGCCCGGACCTCAAGCTCGGCGTCTGCGGCGAGCACGGCGGCGACCCGGAGTCGGTGCACTTCTTCCACGAGGTGGGCCTCGACTACGTGTCCTGCTCCCCGTTCCGAGTCCCGGTCGCCCGCCTGGAGGCGGGCCGCGCGGCCGTCACCGGTGGAGACTCCGACAGCCGCTGAGTGCTGAGCACGGGCGGCGTCCGCAGGCGCCGCCCGTCCGGGTCTGGACGGTGCGGCGGCGCCGCAGGGCTCGCCGCCGCGGCCGAGATCGGCGGCGCACGCCCTTCATGACCGTCCCCTGCCGCCGGAGGTTGCATGGCTGCCGCCGCCTGAGAAAGTGCTGAGAGTAGTCTCCCGGACCGCATTACGTAACAGACTGTTCACCCGGCGTCGTTACCTTGTCCTAAATATCCCACTTGCGGTTTTCGCGAGGCCGTTCTCGGCCGGGAAGGGACCCTATGCCCACGCCGGACGCTGCCGACGTCGACGCACCTTCCCGCTGGCGCACCGTGGTGCGCCACGACCTGCCGGCGTCGATCGTCGTGTTCCTCATCGCCATACCCCTGTCGCTGGGCATCGCCGCGGCTTCCGGGGCGCCGCTGCTGGCCGGGCTCGTCGCCGCGGTCGTCGGCGGGCTGGTCGCGGGTGTGCTCAGTGGGGCACCCCTGCAGGTCAGCGGTCCCGCCGCCGGGCTGACCGTCATCGTGGCCGGGACGGTGGCCGAATTCGGCTGGGCCGGGACCGCCGCGATCGTCGCCATGGCGGGTCTCGTGCAGATCGTGCTGGGAGTGTCCCGGCTCGGCCGGGCCGCGCTCGCGCTCTCCCCGGCGGTGGTGCACGGCATGCTCGCCGGCATCGGCGTCGTGATCGCGCTGAGCCAGGTCCATGTGCTGCTGGGCGGTGACCCGCAGAGCGCCGCCTGGGACAACCTGCGGGAGCTGCCCCGGCAGATCGCCGGCAACCACGGCGGTGCCGTGCTGATCGGCGTGCTGACCATCGTGATCCTGCTGCTCTGGCCGCGCTTCGTGAAGATCTCGCTGCTGCCCGGCGCGCTCGTCGCGGTGACCGTGGCGACCGCCGTCGCGGGCCTGGGCGGCCTCGCGGTGCAGCGGGTCGACCTGCCCCCGGACCCGCTCGGTGGGCTGATTCTCCCGCGCTGGCCGGCCGGCGGCCTGCCGGACATCGCCGTCGCGGTCGTCACCATCGCCCTGGTGGCCAGCGTCGAATCGTTGCTGTCGGCGGTGGCCGTGGACCGGCTCCACGACGGCGAGCGCGCCGACCTCAACCGGGAGCTGATCGCCCAGGGCGCCGCCAACACCGTGTCCGGCGCGCTCGGCGGCCTGCCCGTGACCGGGGTGATCGTGCGTAGCTCCACCAACGTCGCCGCCGGGGCCCGGACCCGGGCGTCCGCCATGCTGCACGGGGTATGGATCGCCGTCTTCGTCCTGCTCTTCAGCGCGCTGCTCGAGCAGATCCCGCTCTCCGCACTGGCCGCCGTGCTCGTCGTGGTGGGACTGCGGCTGATCAGCCTCGCCCAGATCAAGACGTACGTCCGGCATCGGGAGCTGCCGACGTACCTGGTCACCGGCTTCGGGGTGATCTTCACGGACCTGCTCACCGGCGTCGCACTGGGCATGGCCACCGCCGTGCTCGTCATGCTGGTGCGGCTGGCCCGGTGCGAGATCACCCGTACCTCGCCGGCCATGGGGCACTGGACGGTGGTCATCACCGGCACGCTCGCCTTCGTGGGCGCCGGCCGGGTCGCGCGCGAGCTGTCCGCCCTGCCGCCGGGGGAGGCCGTGGAGCTGGAGCTGCACCTCGACTATCTCGACCAGGGCGCCTTCGAGGCCATCCAGGACTGGCGCGAGGCGTACGAGCGCGGCGGCGGCCGGGTGCACGTCCGCGAGATCCACGACAGTTGGTTCCAGCGGGCCACCGCCGGGCGGCTGGGCGGCGCCCGCTCCCAGCCCACCCGCGGGCCGCGGCTGCCCGGCTCGTGGCCGCAGTGGGTGTCGCTCAACGAGCAACGCCGCGACGCCATGCAGGCCGGCATCGACGAGTTCGAGCGCAGTGTCGCGCCGCTGGTCCGTTCCCATCTTGCCGGGCTCGCGCGCGACGGGCAGAGGCCCGAGCAGCTCTTCATCACGTGCGCGGACTCGCGGGTCGTGCCGAACCTCATCACCACCAGCGGCCCGGGCGACCTCTTCTGTGTCCGCAACGTGGGCAACATCGTGCCGCCGTACGGCTCGGGCGACGCGTCGGTCGGCGCCGCCGTCGAGTACGCCGTGGACGTCCTCGGCGTCACCACCATCACCGTCTGCGGCCACTCGGGGTGCGGTGCCGTGCGGGCCATGATGGGCGGTGCCGCCGGTGATCCCTCCGCGCTCGGCGCCTGGCTGGCCGCCGCCGGGCCGGCCCTGGACGCCCGCTCCGAGACGGAGTGCATCACCGCCAACGTGGCGCGGCAACTGGAGAATCTGCGCGGCTATCCGAGCGTCCGGGCGGCGGCCGACGCGGGCCGGCTGATTTTGACCGGCCTCTACTTCGACCTGGCGGAGGCCCGGATGTACCGCGTGGAGGACGGCGTGCGCCGGCCCGTACGCCTCGGGTGAACCGGCGGTCTTTGTGCCATATCCGCGGTAGGCATTGAGGTCCGCGCCGGGACGGCCCAAGGTGGATCCGGGCCGGTGCACAAATTCCTCGGCTCACCCGGCCGAGAGCGACATCGACTCCGTACGGCTGGGTGCGGGCGAAGGTGTCGCCCGGCCGGAGGTGATGGAAGTGGCGACTGCGGAGCAGGTGACCCGCGCGGGTGACGTCGTGCTCGTGGGCCGGTCGGCGAGCGTACAGTTCGCTGGTCCCGCCGGCTTCGCCTTCCGCGTGGTCGGCGTGGACCTGCGCCCCACCTACGCCGGCTGGGTGTGGCTCGACGGCTATCAGCTCGACCGGTACGGCCAGCCGGTGATACGCCGGCGCATCTTCGTCCGGGAGGCGGGATTGCGGCGACCCGGGGCCCGGTGCCCATAAACCATGACTGACGGCGGACCCGCTCTGCACCCCGGCGATGTCGTCCTCGTCGGGCGGGCGGCCAGCGTGCAGTTCACCGGCCGGTCCGGCTTCGCGTTCCGGATCATCGCCGTCGACGGCCGGCCCACGTACGCCGGCTGGGTGTGGCTCGACGGCTACCAGTTGGACCGCCGGGGACAGGCGGTGGCCCGTCGGCGCATCTTCGTCCTCGTGGCCGGCCTGCGCCGCGTGGGCACGCCGGGGACCTCCCTGCGTACCGATCGCCCCTCCTGAAGAAGACCGCCGCGGAATAGGGGGAAACGGCCCCGGATCACCCGGCCGGGATGCGATGTTGGGTGTACCGGGACAAGCGATGGGCGGGGATGCGATGAGCGACTACGAAACCGGCGAGGAGTGGTCCGCCGAGGCTCCGCAGGACACCGGCCGGTACACGACCGACGTGCGTGACTCCGTACACCGGCTCGCGGACGTCAGCAGTGACATGGCGACGGCGACGAGGTCGGCGGTGAAGGCGGCGCAGACGGCGGTGGCGGTGATCCAGCGGCTGGACGCGAGCAGTACGGAGATCGGCAAGGTCGTCCAGTTGATTGCCACGATCGCCAAGCAGACCAACCTGCTCGCCCTGAACGCCACCATCGAGGCGGCGCGGGCGGGCGAGGCGGGACGGGGATTCGCGGTCGTCGCCAGCGAGGTCAAGGATCTTGCGAACGAGACCGCCACCGCGACGAACGAGATCGGCGGGCAGGTCGGCGGCATCCGCGCCGACACGCAGAACGCGGTGTCGGCCATCGAGGAGATGCAGTCGCTCATCGAGGAGCTGGACCGCTGCCAGATGGTGATCAGCGGGATCGTCACGGAGCAGCAGGGCGGCTGAGACCCGAAGGCAGTGGGGAAGGATAGGGCCATGGCCCGACGCACACCGCGACGCCGACCGGCTTCCCCGGCCGGTATCGCCGAGACCGACCTCTGCCCCTGCGGCCTGGGGCAGCCGTACGGCGAGTGCTGCCGCCCCGCCCACCAGGGTCACGCACCGGCGACCGCAGAGGCCCTGATGCGCTCCCGCTACGCCGCCTTCGCGCTGGACGACGCCCCGTACGTGCTCCGGTCGTGGCATCCGGACACCCGCCCGGAGTCGGTCGAGCCGGACCCCGCGCTGCGCTGGATCGGCCTGGACGTGGTCGAGGCGACCGGCGGCGGCCTCTTCGACGCCGAGGGCGTGGTCGAGTTCTGCGCCCACTATCAGGACGGCGGCAAGCCGGGGGACATGCGCGAGCGGAGCCGGTTCGTGCGCCACGACGGTCAGTGGGTGTACTGGGGTCCGATCCTTACCAACGGGACCCTCGCCAACATCTGACCTCGTGTGCTTCCCTTCAAGGGATCACTCGAGGAGGGCATCGTGTCGTCGCACCAGAGACCGTTGGAGCCGGGCATCGTCCGCGACTTCAAGGTCAATCTTTCGTACGGGAAATATCTGGATCTCGACCGGATCCTGTCGGCGCAGCATCCGGTCAGCGTGCCGGTGCACCACGACGAGCTGCTCTTCATCCTGCAGCACCAGACCTCGGAGCTCTGGCTCAAGCTGGTCCTGCACGAGCTGCGCGCGGTCCTGCGGCAGCTCGCCGCCGACCAGTTGCGCCCCGCGCTGAAGGGCCTGGCCCGGGTCAAGCACATCCAGCGCTGCCTCACCGAGCAGTGGTCCGTGCTGGCCACCCTGACGCCCAGCGAATACGCCGAGTTCCGCAGCTTCCTCGGCACCTCGTCGGGCTTCCAGTCGTACCAGTACCGGGCGGTCGAGTTCACCCTCGGCAACAAGGACCGGCGGATGCTGTCGATCTTCGACGACGACCCGGGCGCCCGCGAGATGCTCACCGAGGCCCTGGAGACACCGAGCGTCTACGACGAGTTCCTGCGCTTCCTCGCGCGCCAGGGCCACGAGGTCCCGGCGGCGGTGCTCCAGCGCGACGTGACCCAGCCGTGGGAGTTCCACGCCGACCTCGTACCGGTGTACGTGTCGATCTACGAGAACAAGGAGAAGTACTGGGAGGCGTACGAGGCCTGCGAGGAGCTCGTCGACCTGGAGGAGAACTTCCAGCTCTGGCGGTTCCGCCACCTCAAGACGGTCGAGCGCACCATCGGCTTCAAGCGCGGCACCGGCGGCTCCAGCGGCGTCGAATTCCTGCGCAAGGCTTTGGACCTGACGTTCTTCCCCGAGCTGTACGCGGTCCGGACGGAGATCGGCGTGGTGGACGTATGACCGACGAGCTTCTGGAGCGGGCCGAGGCGCTGGACGAAGCCGACCCGCTGGCACCCCTGCGCGACCGGTTCCTGGCGCCGGACGACTTCGACGTGGTCTCGTACCTCGACGGCAACTCGCTGGGCCGCCCGCTGCGCGCGACCGAGCAGCGGATGACCGAGTTCGTCCGTGAGCAGTGGGCGGGCCGGCTCATCCGGGGCTGGACCGACGGCTGGCTCGAGCAGCCACAGCGGCTCGGTGACCGGCTGGGCGCGCTCGCGCTCGGCGCCGCCGCCGGGCAGACGATCGTCGCCGACTCCACGACCGTGCTGCTCTACAAGCTCGTGCGGGCCGCCGTCGACGCGCGCCCCGGGCGCCGCACGATCGTGCTCGACACCGACAACTTCCCCACCGACCGGTACGTGTGCGAGGCCGTGGCCGCCGAGCGCGGTCTCGAACTGGCCTGGATCGAGACCGACCCGTCGGCCGGGATCAGGCCCGAGCAGGTCGCCGCGGCGGTCGGCGAGGACACCGCGCTGGTGCTGTTCAGCCATGTGGCGTACCGGTCCGGGTGGCTGGCCGACGTCGCGGAGATCAACCGGATCGCGCACGCGGCCGGTGCGCTGACCCTGTGGGACCTGTGCCATTCGGCGGGCTCGGTCGAGGTGGAGCTGGACGCGTGGGGCGTGGACCTCGCCGTCGGCTGCTCGTACAAGTATCTCAACGGCGGGCCGGGGGCACCGGCCTTCGCGTACGTGCGCAGCGGCCTGCAGGGTGAGCTGCGGCAGCCGATCTGGGGCTGGATGGGCCACCGGGCGTCGTTCGAGATGGGACCGGGGCACGAGCCGGCGCCGGGCATCCGCGCGATGCTCAGCGGCACCCCGCCGATCCTGGCCATGCTGCCGCTGGAGGTGAACCTCGACCTGCTCGCCGAGGCCGGCATCGCCGCCGTCCGGCGCAAGTCGCTGCTGCTCACCGAGTACGTCATCGATGTGGCGGACCGCTGGCTGGCGCCGTTGGGCGTCGAGGTGGTGAGCCCGCGCGACCCGGCCCGCCGTGGCGGGCATGTGACCCTGCGCCGCCCGGGCTTCGAGGCGCTGCTGGAGCCGCTCTGGGAGGGCGGGGTCATCCCCGACTATCGGCGCCCCGACGGGCTCCGGATCGGCCCGGCGCCGCTGAGCACCGGCTTCGCCGAGGTGCACCGGGGGCTGAGCATCCTGCGGGACCTGCTCGAGAAGCAGCCGTGACCTGGCTCGTCCCGGATTCGCTCTGGTGGGACGGGCGGCTGCAGACCGGGGCGGCGCTGCGCGACGGCGTCACCGCCGCGTCCGGGGAGTTGCCGGCCGGGGACCCGCGGCTGCGGCTTCCCGGCACGGTCCTGCCCGGGCTCGGCGACGCGCACGTGCACTCGGCCCTGGTCGACCTGGAGACGCTGCGCGCGGGCGGGCTCGCATGGGTGTGGGATCTCGGCGGTGAGCCCGGAAGCCTGGCCGCGCTGGCGGGCCGTCATCCGTGGATGCGCTTCGCCGGGCCGTTCCTGACCGCGCCCGGCGGCTATCCGAGCGACCGCGCGTGGGCACCGCCCGGGAGCTGCCGTGTGGTGCGCTCGGCGGCCGACGCGGGGGAGGCGGTCGCCGAGGCCCACGCCGGCGGGGCGAGCCTGATCAAGGTGACGGCGCACGCGGGCGGCCCGATGCTGGCGCCGGCGACGCTGGGCGCGGTGGTCGAGGCGGCGCACGCCCGGGAACTGCCGGTGGTCGTGCACGCCGAGGGGGCGGGCACGGTCGCTGCCGCCTACGACGCCGGCGCGGACCTGCTCGCGCACACGCCGTGGACCGAGGAGCTCGACGACGCCCTGATCCGCGCCTGCGCCGGCCGGATGACGTGGATCAGCACGCTCGACATCCACGGCTACGGCACCCCCACCCCGGAGCGGGCCACCGCCGTCGCCAACCTCCGCCGTTTCCTCGGGTACGGAGGAAAAGCGCGCTACGGCACCGACCTGGGCAACGGCCCGCTGCCTCCGGCGATCAACCCGCGGGAGATCCGTGCCCTGCAGGAGTGCGGCCTGACCCCCGCCGGCATCATCGCCGCGATGACCTCGCCGGACCACGGTGAGCCGAGCTGGATCCCCGGAGGACTCGACCTCGACCCCGCTCGGTTCGCCGACTCACTGGCGACCGCGCGGGTTCTCGGCCCGGAGGTCAGGCCCCGGCATATCCTCCGGTCATGAGGGTCGTGGTGAGTGGGGCGACGGGTCGCCTCGGCGGGCGGGTCGCGGCGCGCCTGGACCGCCCGCAGCGGCTGCTGGTGCGCGACGCTGCGCGCGCGCCCCGCATCCCCGGGGCGGAGGTCGCCGAGGCTGAGTACGCCGACGCCGCCGCCGTCCGGGCCGGCCTCGAGGGCGCGAACGTCGTACTGATGGTCTCGGCGTCGGAGGGGCCCGACCGCGTCGACCGGCACCGCGCCTTCGTGGACGCGGCCGCCGCGGCGGGCGTCGGCCATCTCGTCTACACGTCCTTCGCCGGCGCGGGCCCGGACGCCACCTTCACCCTGGCGCGGGACCACTGGGCGACCGAGGAGCACATCCGGGCCACCGGCCTGCCGTACACCTTCCTGCGCGACAACCTGTACGCCGACTTCATCCCCGCCCTGGCCGGCGACGATCGCGTGATCCGCGGGCCCGGCGGCGACGGCCGGGCCGCGGTGGTCGCCCAGGACGACATCGCCGACGCCATCGTCGCGGTGCTGCGCGACCCGGGACCGCACGCGGGGCACACGTACGACCTGACCGGCCCGCAGGCGCTGACCTTCGCCGAGATGGCCGCGGCCCTGACCGCGGCGACGGGCCGCGAGGTCCGCTACCACGACGAGACCCGGGAGGAGGCGTACGCGTCCCGCGCGGCGTACGGCGCCCCGGACTGGCAGGTGGACGCCTGGGTGAGCACCTACGCGGCGGTGGCGGCGGGAGAGCTCGCCACCGTGGACCCGGCGATCGAGCGGCTGACCGGTCGCCCCGCGACCCCCCTCGCGGAGGTCCTCCGGCGGTCCTAGAGTCGGCGGGGTGAGACAGGGAGGACTGGTGCGGCTCGACCGCGGCGACGAGGTGGTCGTCGGCGGCGACTCGCCGATCCGGTACCAGCTCGCCTCGGTCAGCAAGCAGTTCACCGCCGCGGCGCTGCTGCTGCTCGCCCAGGAAAGGCGGGTGCGGCTGGACGACCCGCTGGACCGGTGGATCGCCGGCTGGCCCGGCGTCACGCTGCACCATCTGCTGGCGCACACGTCGGGGATCGGGCACTGGGACGACTATCCGATGATCGACCTCGGCGTACCGGTGGGGCAGGCGGAGCTGGTCGACGCCTTCCGCGCGGTGCCGCCGCTGTTCCGGCCCGGTGCGGACTGGCGGTACAGCAGTCCGGCGTACGTGCTGGCGGCGCAGGTCGTCGAGCGGGTGGCCGACATGGCGTATCCGGAGTTCCTGGCGCACCGGGTCTTCGGACCCGCCGGGCTGACCGCGACCTTCGCCGGCGCGAGCGGCGACCGCGCCGACATCGCGGCCGGGCACGACGAGCACGGCGCGTCCCTGCCGTCCTGGGACCTCCAAGTGGTCGGCATGGGCGCGGGAGACGTCTGGTCCACGACCGGCGACATGGTCCGCTGGATGAGCCGGCTCTGGGCCGGCGACGTGCTGTGCGAGCCGTGGCGCACGCTGATGCTGACCGAACGGGCCCCGACCGGCCAGGCGGACGAGCACTCCCGCGGCTACGGGTACGGCTGGTTCGTCGGCTGCTTCGGCGGCGAGCCCTGGTTCCAGCACAGCGGGCACAACGCCGGATACAAGACCTTCGCCGCCTGCCTGCCGCGGTCGGACCGGCGCATCGTGGTGCTCTGCAACAGCGAGGCGATGGACCCGCCGGCGCTTTTCACACTGCTGCGGAGCCTTCTCTAGAGCGCCCCTGCTCGTTCTGCTTCGGGTTTCCCGAGCGTTACGGTCTCGCCGGTGGCCGCGCTGCGGCGGGCCGCGTCCAGGACCTCCATGGCGCGCACCGAGTCCCACGGGTCGACGGGCAGCGGACCCTCGCCGCGGACCGCGGCCGCGAACGCCGGGTAGAAACTGTCCCAGCGACCGCGCTCGCTGCGGACGGGCGCGCCGGTGGCGCCGCGGTAGAGGCGGCCCCACGCGTGCTCCGGCTCGACGCCCCAGCGCTCGCCGAGCGCGGAGGGGGAGCGGCCGGCCTTCAGCAGCGCCTCCTGGCCGTCGATCCCGTCGACGATGTAGGTGCCCGTCGTGCCGGTGACACGGAAGCGGGGGCCGGGCGCCGCCTGCCGCCAGCTGCCCCACAGATGCGACTCGACGCCGCTCGCGTGGTGCAGCGCCACGAAGGCGTCGCTGTCCAGTTCGCCGTCGGCGCGCAGTTCCGCGTACACCCGGGTGACCGGGCCGAAGAGCAGGTGGGCCTGGTCCACGAGGTGCGCGCCGAAGTCGATCAGGGTGCCGCCGCCCGCGGCCGGAGGCTGGCGCTCCGGGGCCCAGCGCTCGAACCGCGACTCGAAGCGACGCACCTCACCGAGGGCGCCCTCGCTGATCAGCCTCCGCAGGGTCAGCAGGTCGGCGTCGTAGCGGCGGTTCTGGTAGACGGTGAGCGGCACGCCCCGGTCGGCCGCCAGGGTGGCGACCTCGCGGGCCGTCGCCGCGTCGAGCGCGAACGGCTTGTCGACGACCACGGCCAGCCCGAGGCCGATCGCCTCGCGGGCCAGCGCGGCGTGCGTCGCGGCCGGGGTGGAGATCGTCACGGCCTCGGCGCCGGCGGCGGCCAGGTCGGCGATCGAGTCGTACGCCGGCACCTCCGGGTGGGCGCGGGCGAGCTCCTCGCGTCGCTCGGCCGAGCGGGTCACGACGCCCGCGAACTCGACTCCGTCCGCCGACGCGAGCAGGGGTGCGTGGAAGATGCGCCCGCCCGAGCCGTACCCGACCAGTCCGATCCGTGTCGTCGCCGTCATGGAGCGGATCCTACAAACCTCGGCGCAGGTCAGCCGTGATGGAAAGCACGCCCGGCCAGCCGATCCGGGCCGGGCGAACACGAAAAGTGAACGTACGGTGTCAGATGGTTGACGAGCGCCCGCGCCGCGACGATCCCCGAGCCAGTATGGGCGCCATGGAGCCCGCACAGTTGGACCGCACCCCGTTCGCGGACCTCGACCGGATGCCGCCCGACATGCTCGCCATGCTCGTGGCGGCCCTCGAGGCGATGTCCCGCCATCCCGAGATCCGCCGCGTGCGGCACACCGCGTGGACGGCCCTGCGGCCCGAACCCGGGCAGCGGCTGCTCGACGCCGGATGCGGAGCGGGCGACGTGGCGCGCGAGCTGGCCACCGCGGTGGCCCCCGACGGCGAGATCGTGGCGCTCGACTACTCGGAGGCGACCCTCGCGGCGGCACGCACCCGGCACGTCTCCGGCGACATCACGTATGTCCCCGGTGACGTCTGCGCGCTCGACTTCGACGACGAGAGCTTCGACGGGGTCTGGTGCGAGCGCGTCCTGCAACACGTGGACGACGCCGACACCGCGGTGGGCGAGCTGGCCCGCGTGACCCGCACCGGCGGCCGCGTCTGCCTCCTCGACACCGACTGGTCCTCGCTGGCGTTCGACGGCGTGGACGCGGCGCTGGCCGGCAGGGTGATCGGGCACATGCACGCCCGGCGTACGTCCCGGCAACTCGGGATGGGCCGTACCCTGCGCCGCCGCCTGCTCGACCACGGCCTGCGGGACGTGACCGCCACGCCGGTGACCTGCTTCTTCCCGGACCCGGCCTCGGCCGCGGTGGTCCTGCCGATGGTCAACCACGACGTCCCGGAAGAAGACTGGATGACCCCGGCCGGCATGCGCGCCGAATGGCTCGACCAGGTCGCCACGGCCGGCGAGCGCGGCGACTTCCTCGCCGTGCTCACCATCTGGGTCGCGGCAGGCACCGTGTGATCCGTCGCCGGCCGCCGTCCCGGCCGGCCCTGGGTGCCGACGTCGGGCCGTGTCCTACCCGTGGCGCAAGACAGGCGACACGAAACGGATCGTGCTCCACCTACAGTCGACTAGGGAACGACCACCATGGCGTCCAGCAGGTGGCCCAGCGGGATGCTCGCGAAGCCGACGCGGACGTCGCTCGCGCCGTACGGCAGCCAGAGCCGGCCGGCGTGCAGGACGCCGCCGCAGGAGTAGACGACGTTCGGGACGTAACCCTCGCGCTCGATCTCGTCGGGGTCCAGCAGGCCGTGGGGCAGGTCGGCGATGACCCGTTCCGGATGCTCCAGGTCGAGCATCATCGCGCCGATCACGTAGCGGCGCATGGGGCCGACGCCGTGGGTGAGTACCAGCCAGCCCGCGTCGGTCTCGATCGGGGAGCCGCAGTTGCCGACCTGGATGAGGTCCCATCCGCGGTGCGGCACCAGCAGCGGCACGGCCTCCTGCCACTGGTTCGACTCGTCGCGTTCGCTGAGGCCCAGCGTCTCGCCGTCCGAGCGGCACAGGGCGAGGTGCCGGCCGTTGACCGGGCGGGGGAACAGAGCCACGCCCTTGTTGCGTGCCGCGGGGCCGCGCAGGGCCGTGACCTCGAAATGGCGCAGGTCGCGGGTGTGCAGCATGCGGCCGCCGATGTGCCGGCCGTCGTACGCGGTGTAGGTCGCCTGGTAGGACGTGCGGCCGTCGTCATCGACGACCTGCACGAAGCGGGCGTCCTCCATGCCGTTGCTCTCGGCCGGGGTGGCGGGCCACAGCACGCGCTGGTGCAGCGGCACGGTGGCCGGGAAGGTCACCGCGTAGTCGGTGGCGACGAGCTCGCGCAGCACCGTCAGGGTCTCGCCGGTGGTGGGGCGCGCGAGCAGCTCGCCGGGGAGGTGACCGAGGACGTCCTCGAACTCCTCGTCGTCGTAGCGCTCCGGCAGGGAGCCCAGCACGCTGCAGGTCAGCTCGTTGTCGATGTCGAGCTCGGCGAGCCCGGCGGCGAGCAGATCGCGCTGGTGCCGGGCCCCGGTGCGTTCGCCGATCGCCAGCGGTCCGTTGCGATCCTCCATCCGGATCCCGTCGTTGGGGCCGAGGATCGCCGAGCAGAAGCCGATCGAGGAGATGTGGCCCTCGCCGATCTGGCGCAGGCTGATCGCCACCCGGAGCTGGCCCGGGCCCAGTCCGCTCTGGTCGGGGTGCGCGACCATCGACGGATTGCACAGCGCCGCGGCCTCGACCGAATACTCGTGGCTGAAGTACGCACCGATCAGCGTGCGCGCGTTGGGCGACAGCTCGACGTCCGCCGGCACGCGGTGGTGCACCAGGTCGTAGTGGTGCTGGAAGGTGTGCAGCAGGTCGTGGTGGCGCCCGGAGAACCGGGTCATCACGTCGTCGACCAGCCGGCCGATCTCGTCCTCGTCGAGCTGCAGGACGCGTTCGATGAGGCGGGACGCCCGGGTCTGCACGACCTGGGTGTCCTCACCGGGCACGAAGAGCTTGATCACCACGCGGCGCCCGTCGGGCTGCATCGTGATCGCGTGGCGCTGAACGAGGGAGGTGGTCCGCACCTCGTGCGGGTCGAGAGTCGCGGTCACACTGGGCCACCTGACTGTCGGGTCGCGCCGCGGCCTGCCCACGCGCGGGCGTGCTGCAACGTGGAGACGAGCGCGAGAGTGGATTCGGCACCTTGGTTCAGATTAGGCCCATGAGCCGTCAATCCGTCATATCCCCCGCCAGTTTGAGGGTCGTACATGACGGTCCCGGTGTCGTTGTCGCCGAGGAACCATCCGATCGCCGCCAGCAGCGGCGCGTCCCACGCGTCGTCGCCGGTGACGGCCGCGGCCGCGGCGCAGGCGTCGGCGGTGGCGGCGGCCTCGATCGGCTGCTGGTCGAAGCGGTGCCGTTCGACGCCGGGGCGCCAGCCGCCCACCGGCACGGTCGACAGATGCCCGTCGTGGTCCTGCATCCGGCAGAGCCAGCCCAGCATGCGCAGGCCGTCGGCGAGCAGGGGTTCGTCGCCCAGGAGGTCCCCGGCGTGGATGAGGACCTCGGACAGGGCCGGGTTGGCGTACGTGAGCTCGCGCTCCGGCCAGACCCAGCGCGGATCGCCGCCGGGCAGCCCGATGACCGTGGCGGCGTCGGCCAGCAGTTGTGCCGCCTCGCCGGCGCGCGGATCGGCGCGGAGCACCTCGGCGGCGCCCAGACCGGCGAAGGCCATCGCCCGCGGCCACGGCGAGCGTTGCCGGGCGGCGATCGAGAAGGCCTCGCGGGCCTCCTTGCGGATCCACGGGACGGTGCTGCGGGCAGCCGCCGTGCCCAGGCCCCAGAGGGCGCGGCCCCACCAGTCGCCGGTGCCGGGCTCGTCCAGCCAGCGGCGCTCGTACGAGAGCCGGTTGCGGACCCGGCCGTCCGGCGCCGTGGCATGGGTGAGGAACGCGAGGTAGCGCTCGGCCAGCGTGATCACGTGACCGGCGGGCTGCGGTTCGCGGCTCGCCACGACCAGGCCCCGGGACACGTCGTCGACGCAGTAGCCGTGTTCACGCCGCACGATCGCGTTGCGGGCGTGCTCGAGCAGGCCGGTGTCGTCGGAGAGTCGGAGCAGGTGGGACCAGTTCGGTTCCGGGGCGTCGAGCAGGTGCAGGGGCGGCGGTACCAGCCGCAGGGAGACGCTCACGCCGGTACGGATGTGGCGACGGGCCGGCGGTCGGCGAGCAGGCGTCCGGCCAGGCTGTGGTAGCGGGCCGCCACGGCGGGCCAGCGCAGGGTCGGGCCGCCGGCCAGCCCGGTGAGGCGGTTCGCGGCGTCCGGGGCGTGCAGTAGATGCCGGATGCCGGCGGCCATCGCCTCCGGGTCCTGATGAGGCACGAGCAGGCCGGGGCCATCGGCGAGCAGTTCCACGGCGTGCGGGAACTCCGTCGCGACGACCGGCACTCCGGCGCCGACCGCCTCGATCAGCACTCCCGAGGTCACCTGCTCGGTCGAGTCGTACGGCAGCACCACGACGTCGGCGGAGCGGATCAGCCGGCTCAGCGCGCCCTGGTCGAGGTAGACGTCCTCCCACCGCACCTGCTCGGCCACGCCCAGCTCGGCGGCGAGCGCCTTGAGCGATTCCCGGTAGCGGTCACCCTGGTGTTCGAGCACCTTGGGGTGGGTGCGGCCGGCGACCGTGTAGATCGGCGCCGGGTCCAGGTCGCCGAGCAGGGCCACGGCGCGCAGCGCCCACTCGATGCCCTTGCCGGGACCGAGCAGCCCCCAGGTGAGCAGGTGCGGCACCTCGAGCGTCTCGCGCGGGGCGCTGGAGTGGCTGCCCGCGCCGTGGGGGATGACGGTGACCTTTCGCGGGTCCACCCGGTATCCGGCGGTCAGCCGCTGTCGCGCGGTGTCGGTCATGGTCACGACGGCGTCGGCGCGGGCCACGATGCGTTCCAGCACCGAGCGTTGCATCGGCGACGGTGTGCTGAGCACGGTGTGCAGCACCACGATCGTCGGGTTCTTCAGCGCGCGCAGCAGCGGCAGGATCTCGTCGCCGTCGACGCCGGGGTAGATGCCGTACTCGTGCTGGACCACGGCGACGTCGAAGCGGTTCAGGGCGTTGGCGGCGGCGGCCCAGCCGCCGGGCGTGTCGGTGTGCCACGTGTGCACCACCCGCGGTGCCGTGCGGTCGACTTCCAGGCCGCCTCCGGCCGCGTCCGCGGGGAGCAGGCGGATCACGCCGCTGCCGGGTGCGCCGCCGGTCAGGTGGGACGCCAGCGCCGCGTTGAAGGTCGCCAAACCGCATTGGGTCGGGGGATAGGTGCTGAGAAAGCCGTACGTGGCGGGCATGACCGGGCCCTTTCTGCTCAGGTTGCTGCCTCCCCGCAGCACGACATGGGCGCTATTACACGCATTTGCCGCAATTGTTATGAAGAATAACAAGAGTCACGTTATGGCCCGATGATTTCCCGATAAATCTTCAGGTAGTCCTCGACCATGCGGTCCGCGGAGAAGCGGCTGCGGGCCCTCGCCCGGCAGGCGGCCCGGTCGAGGCGGCCGATTCCCTCGACGGCCGCGACGGCCTCGTCGACGCCGTCGACGAGCCGGCCGGTGAGACCCTCGTCCACCACCTCCGGCATCGAACCCCTCGGATACGCGACCACCGGCGTGCCACAGATCATGGACTCGACCACCGACAGCCCGAACGGCTCCGCGAACCGGATCGGGTGCAGCAGGGCCGCGCTGCCGCCGAGGATCCGCGCCCGGTCCTCGGGGCCGACCGATCCGAGATAGACCACGGCCTCGCCGTCGATGTGCGGCTCGACCTGGTCGCGGAAGTACCGTTCGTCCTGGACGATGCCGCACAGCGTGAGCCGGCGACCGGCGCGGCGGGCGATCTCGACGGCCGCGTGGGTGCCCTTGTCCGGGTGGATGCGCCCGAAGCAGACCAGGCCGTCGCCGCCGTCCGCGGTGAAGGGCAGGTCGTCCAGGTCGACGCCGTGGTAGACGGTGCCGGCGTAGTCGAGATATGGCGAGCGGTCGGCGTCGGAAATGGACACGAACGCCGACCGGGCCCGGCGGTACGCCGGCAGAATGTTCGGCCCGGAGAAACCGTGGATCGTGGTGAGCATCGGCGCCCGGCAGTGGCCCGAGAACGCCAGCGGCAACCAGTCCAGGTGGTTGTGCACGAGGTCGAAGTCGCCCGAGCGTTCCAGGGCGTACCCGACGTGCAGCGCCTCCCAGACCCGGCCGTCGATGTCCGGGTCCTCCTCGTAGCCGCGGCTCACGACGCCGTCCAGGGTGGCCTTGGTGACCGAGTCGAGCGTCGCGAACAGGGTCACGTCCACACCCCGCGCGGTCAGCCCCTCGGCCAGCAGGCTTGTGATCAACTCCCACGGCCCGTAGTGGACGGGCGGCGTCCGCCATGCGATCGGTCCGAGCAGCGCCACCTTCATGATCCTCAGTATGCGAGCGGATCGGGGGTTTCGTCCGTGGTTCCCGTGTTAAACCAGTGACCATGGAGAACCACCCCTGGTGGCACCGGGCCGTCGTGTATCAGATCTATCCGCGCAGCTTCGCCGACGCGGACGGCGACGGCATGGGCGACCTGAGGGGGATCATCCAGCGCCTCGACCACATCGCCGGCCTGGGCGTCGACGTGATCTGGCTGTCGCCGATCTGCCGGTCCCCGCAGGACGACAACGGCTACGACGTCAGCGACTACCAGGACATCGATCCGGTCTTCGGCACGCTGGCCGACTTCGACGAGTTGCTGGCCGGGGTGCACGAGCGCGGCATGCGCCTGGTCATGGACCTGGTGGTGAACCACTCCTCGGACGAGCACGCCTGGTTCGCCGAGAGCCGCTCGAGCAGGGACAACCCCAAGCGCGACTGGTACTGGTGGCGCCCGGCCCGGCCCGGCATGGAGCCCGGCACGCCCGGCGCCGAGCCGAACAACTGGGGATCGGTCTTCGGCGGCTCCGCCTGGGAGTACGACCCGGCGACGGGCGAGTACTACCTGCACATCTTCAGCCGCAAGCAGCCGGACCTCAACTGGGAGAACCCCGAGGTCCGTGACGCGGTGTACGCGATGATGAACTGGTGGCTGGACCGGGGCGTGGACGGCTTCCGGATGGACGTCATCGACCATATCTCCAAGGACACGTCGCTGCCCGACGGAGTGGTGCGCCCGGGCTCGCGCTACGGCGAGGGCGGACCGCACTACATGAACGGGCCGCGCAACCACGAGTTCCTGCACGAGATGCACGAGCGGGTCTTCGCCGGGCGCGAGACGCTGCTGACGGTCGCCGAGATGCCCGGCGTCACCATCGAGGAGGCGGCCCGCTACACCGATCCGGCGCGGCGCGAGGTCGACATGGTCTTCGGCTTCGAGCACGTCTGGGTCGACCGCGGACCCGACCCGTGGGCGCTCTATCCGTTGCGGCTCACCGAGCTCAAGGGCATCCTCGGGCGCTGGCAGACCGGGCTCGCGCAGGTCGGCTGGAACAGTCTCTACTGGAACAACCACGACCAGCCCCGGGTCGTCTCGCGCTACGGCGACGACTCGCCGGAGTTCCGCGTACGGTCGGCGAAGATGCTCGGCGCGGTGCTGCACCTGCACCGCGGCACTCCGTACGTCTATCAGGGCGAAGAACTCGGCATGACCAACGCGCCGTTCGCGTCCATCGCCGACTTCCGCGACATCGAGGCGCTCGGCCAGTACGCGCAGGCCGTCGAGCACGAGGGCCATTCGGGCGAGGACGTGCTCACCGTGCTGCGGGCCCGTGGCCGCGACAACGCGCGTACGCCGATGCAGTGGGACGACTCGCCCCAGGCCGGATTCACGACCGGCACGCCGTGGCTCGCGGTGAATCCCAACCACAAGGAGATCAACGCCGCCGCGGCGGTCGCCGACCCCGACTCGGTCTACCACTTCTACCGCCGGCTGATCGCGCTGCGCCATGACGAGCCCGTCGTGGTGTACGGCGACTTCACCATGCTGCTCCCCGACGACGAGCGGCTGTACGCCTTCACCCGCCGGCACGAGGACGCCGAGCTGCTCGTCATCGGCAACTTCTCCGGCGAGCGGGTCCGCGCCGACATCCCCGGCGCCGAGGCGTGGTCGTCGGCGGAGCTGGTGCTGACCAACGCCCCGGCACCGACCGGTCTCGAACTGGAACCGTGGCAGGTGGTGGTCTACCGGCGCGCCGCATGATCGCCGGCCTCGGGGGGTACTGCGCCGTCATGAGTGACGTCGCCTACCGCCCGGGTCCCGCGCACGGTTCGGTGTGGAGCCTGGCGCCCTTCGGCGCCGCGGTGGCGGCTGCCGCGCTGATCGGCGGCCTGGGCGTGACCGGCACGGCCGCCGAGTATCAAAGCCTCGACCAACCGTCATGGGCGCCGCCGTCGTGGCTGTTCGGCCCCGTCTGGACGATCCTGTACGCGATGATCGCCGTCGCCGGGTGGCTCGTGTGGCGCCGCTCGGGCTGGACGCCGGCGCTCACCGCGTACGCGGTCCAGCTCGTCCTCAACGCGATCTGGACGCCCATCTTCTTCGGCCTCGGCCGCTACGGCCTGGCCCTGGTGGACATCGCCGTACTCTGGGTGGCGATCGGCGCGACGGTAGTACTGTTCCGCCCGATCTCGCGCCTCGCGGCGGGGCTGCTACTGCCGTACTGGGCCTGGGTGACCTTCGCGACCGCACTCAACGCGGCCATCTGGCACGCCAACTGACGCCGGGCCCGGCTCAGCGTTGCTCCGCGAGCCGGGCCGTGACGCGCCGCGCGGGCTCAGCGTTGCGCGGCGAGCCGGGCCGTGACGCGCCGCGCGGGCTCAGCGTTGCGCGGCGAGCCAGGCCGCGACCTGGGCGCGGGAGGTGAAGCCCAGCTTGCTGAGGATGTTCTCCACGTGTCCCTCGGCCGTGCGCTGGGCGACCACCAGACGGGCGGCGATCTCCCGGTTGGTCAGGCCCTCCGCGACGAGCGCCGCCACCTCGCGTTCCCGGGGAGTCAGGCCCAGGTCGCCGAGATGTGCGGGGGCGGGCGGGCCCGCGGCCGGGCGCGGCGCCGGGACCCGCTCCACGGCCAGCGCCATCGCTTCGGCGGCGGTCAGGGCGACCCCGCGGTCGAAGGCCGCCTCGAAGGCGCGGTCGCCGAGCCGGGCGCGGAGCTGCGTAGTGACCTCGTCGTGGAAGACGCGCAGGGCGCGGAACGACGTCAGGGACGCGTGCATGGCCCGCCACATGCGGTCCGACGCGCCCAGCAGTTGGGCGGCGCGCTGGTCCCGGCGCACGCTGGCCGCCACCCAGCCCAGCGCCTCCAGCGACAGGCCGACGGTGAACTGCTCGTCCTCGACGACCGTGCCGATCGTGAGGCTCTCCTTGGCCGCGGCGGAGGCGCCCGCGTGGTCGCCCGCGCGCCAGCGCAGCACGCTCAGCGCCCAGAGCGCGAACGAGCGCCACCACACCTCGCCGTGGGACTCCGCCAGGTCGCGGCAGGCCGTCAGGTCGGCGTAGCCGTCGTCGGGCGATGCCGAGGACAGCCCGCGGGCGAGCCCGAGCACGGCCAGGCACCACAGCTCGCCGGTGCGGACGTCCAGCGCGCGGAAGCCCGCGAGCGCCTCCTCGAACAGTGGCAAGGCCGTCGCGTGGTCCCCGGCGAACATCGCGATGTTGCCCTCGACCACGGGGATGAACGCCCGTTCCGCCGACGGCGGCAGCGTGGCGGCGAGCTCCTTGGCCTCGAACAGCAGCGCCGACGCGCGCGGCTGGTCGCCCTGGACGCAGGCGATCCAGGAGGCCACGCGCAGCGCCCGGGCCCGGGTCCAGTGCCGCGGTGGCGGCATCGCCAGGGCGCGGTCCAGCCAGTGCCGGCCCTCGGACAGGAAGCCCCGGACGAACCAGTGGTTCTGCAGGTCGGCGGCGAAGCGCAGGGCCACCTCGGGCGGGGCGGAACCGACCGCGTGCTCCAGGGCGACCCGGAGGTTGGCCTGCTCACGGCGCAGCCGCAGCATCAGTGCCGCCTGGTCCGGGCTGGCCCAGTGCACGTCGCCGTAGTGGGCGAGCTCGGCGAACCAGTCGCAGTGCCGGCGGGCCACCTCGGGCTGCTCGTCGGCACCGGCCAGCCGGACGGCGCCGTACTCGCGGACCACCTCCAGCATCTTGTAGCGCGCCCGCGGGCCGTCGCCGACCCGGAAGATCACCGACTTGTCGACCAGGGAGGCGATCAGGTCGAGGATCGACTCGGGCGCCAGCGGCGGGAACGCGCACACCTGCTCGGCCGCCTCCAGCTCGAAGCCGCCGGAGAAGACCGAGAGCCGCGACCAGAGCCGGCGCTCCGGCTCCGCGCACAGGTCCCAGCTCCAGTCGATCAGCGCGCGCAGGGTCTGCTGCCGGGCCGGCGCGTTGCGGGCACCGCTGGTCAGCAGGCGGTACCGGTCGGTGAGCCGCTCGAGGATCTCCTCCAGGGTCAGCACCCGCAGCCGGGCCACCGCCAGCTCGATCGCCAGCGGCATGCCCTCCAGGGCCTGGCACAGCGCCGTGACCGTCGCGCAGTTGGCCTCCGTGACCGCGAAGCCGGGCAGCACGGCGGTGGCCCGGTCTACCAGCAGGCTGGCCGCCTCGTAGCGGGCCAGGTCGGCCGGCGTGCACGCGTGGTCGGCCGCCGGCACCGACAGCGGCTGCACGGTCAGCGTCGCCTCGCCCGCGATCCGCAGCGCCTGCCGGCTGGTGACCAGCACGCGCAGGCGCGGGCAGGCGCGCAGCAGCGTCTCCACGAGATCCGCGCTCGCCGCCACGAGGTGCTCGCAGTTGTCGAGGATGAGCAGCGCCTGCCGGTCGGCGAGGAAGGTCGCCAGCCCCGGTGCGTCGGGCCGGACCGACTCCTCGCGTACGCCCAGAGCCTCGGCGACGGTGACCGCGACCAGATCGGGGTCGCGCAGCTCGGCGAGCTCGGCGAGCCACACCCCGTCGGGGAACGCGCGGCGCAGCTCCAGCCCGGCGTGCCGGGCCAGGCGGGTCTTGCCGACGCCGCCCGCGCCGGTGAGGGTGACCAGGCGGCTGGTGGTGAGCATCCGCCGGACACCGGTCAGCTCGTGCCGCCGGCCCACGAAGCTGGTCACCTCCGCGGGCAGGTTGCCCAGGGATCCGTGCGTGCTCGTGGCGGTGCTCATAGGAGCACGTTAGTGTGTGCGACCCCCGGTTGCCCGGCCCTGTCCGGCGGACACCGGGGAACTACCCGGGTGATACCCGGATCCTTCGACGCGGGTACTTTCCCCGGTGCCGCCGGCGCCGCGGTCGATCAGCATGGGACCCCTCGACGGATCACCGAGGAGAGGGGTACGTCATGGGCCGCCATGCGGCCGACCGGCCCACCCGGTTGCCGCTGCACGCCGACCTTTTCGTTCCAGATGCCGGTACCGCCGCCGTCCTCGCGGCGCGGGAGCGGGCCGCCGAGGCGTTCGACGCCCTGGTGGCGCCGCACCGCGCGGCGCTGAAGGGGTACGTGCTGCGGCTGACCGGCGGCGACGAGGTGGCCGCCGCGGACGTGATCAAGGAGACCCTCTACCGCGCGGCGCAGGATCCGGCCCGTTTCCCCCCACGGGCCTCCGCGGTACGGCCGTGGCTGGTTCTCACGGCCCGTACGGTCCTGCGCGACGGCGAGCGCTCCGCCCCCGCTGGGCATGACGACCACTGGGTCGCCCCGGCGGAGCGCTCGCCGTCCCCCCGCACCGGGACCACGATCGTGCGGGCGATGGAGGATCTCGCGGCGGCGCACCGCGAGATCCTCGTCGAGCTGTTCTACGGCGGCGTCGCGCTGGAGGACGCCGCCGAGGCCCGCGGCACTTCTGTGCGCGAGGTCAAGTCCAGCCTCTACTTCGCGCTGCGGGCGTTGCGGTCCGTGCTCGACCGGCAGACGGGCGACCCGTCCGAGCCCTATCGCAGGTAGACCAGTCCGTCCGAGATGATCCCGGGACGTCCCGCGGTGCCCTCTACGACTATCTTGATCGTGTGCCGGCCGCTGGAACCCCACGAGCGGGTCCACACCGCACGGCGGTGCAGCGCCGCGGGGGAGCGCAGGTCCACGATGCCGGCGGGCTCGCCGTCCACATACAGCTGGACCCGGCCCGAGACCGACGTGCGGCTCACCGCGAGCGCGGCCGAGCGGCCGGTGAACGACCAGCTCAGCGACGCGCCGGCCGAGGTCGCGCGCAGGGCCGAGCCGCCCAGGTAGGCCGAGCTGCCGATCGAGCGCCAGGTGCCGCCGCGCACCGCATTCGTCTCCGCGACCATGATCGGCGTCCGGACCGCCGCCACCGACCGCGCGTTGCCCGCCCGGTCCGTGGCCCGCAGGCCGTACGTGGTCGTCACGCCCGGCCGCACCGCCCCGGCCCAGGCCGTCGCGGTGGTGCCCAGGTCGGCCGTCGACGGCCTGGTCAGCCGCACCGCGCGCAGGCCGCCCGCGTCCCGCACCGCCCAGCTCAGCCGGACCGGCACGATGCCGTCGACCGACCCGGGCCGCAGCGCGACGCTGGGTCCGCGGGTGAACTCGGGCAGGGTCTCGTCGGCGAACACGGCGGTCTCGGTGACCGCGATCCGGCCGTTCAGCGCGACCGCCCGCACCCGTACGGTGTGCCGACCCGGCGCGAGCCGCAGCAACTGCTGGCGCTGGCCGGCCGGCACGGAGGCGGTCAGGGTGCCGTCGACGTACACGTCGTAGCGGTGCATCAGCGTCGTCGCCGTGTCCACTTGCCAGTACGGTCGGACCGCGCCGCGGGTGAACCAGGTGGAGCCGATCCTCGTGGCGCCGTTCATCTTCGTCAGCCTCAGGTCCGCGGGCGCCGCCGAGGCGATGCCGCGGATCGTGCCGAGCTGGGCGTAGAGGACGGTGCCGGGGCAGGCGGTCCGGCCGGTGTCGCGGTGGCCGGAGACGCGGTTCAGCACGGCGCGGCTGCCCTTGGCGTAGCGGTCGCTGCCGCTCGAGATCAGCGTGGTCCGGCCGGCGGGCGGATTTCCGTACGTGCCGAGCTTATAGGCGGCGACCTGCGCGATGACCGTGCGGACGCGGGCGGAGACGCCGCGCGAGCCGTAGTCGCCGAGCACCGCGATCGCGCTGCTGCGCGCGTTGAACCCCAGCGTGTGCGCACCCAGGACGGCCCGGGCGATCCCACCCCGGCGTCCCTCGAAGAGGGTGCCGCACTTGTCGACGAGGAAGTTGTACCCGATGTCGTTCCAGTGGTTGCTCTTGACGTGGTACCCCAGGATGCCGCGGATGATCGACGGCGAGTCGGCGCAGTGGTAGCCGTTGGGCCCGGCGGTGTGGTGCACGAAGACCACCTGCACGTCGGTGGTGTACTCCGGCGCCTCCTTGACCAGTTTCTCGTTCGCGCCCCACTGCGCCCGGGTGACGACGTTCGGCGCCGGTCGCGGTGGCACGATGACACCCGGCAGCTTCCGCTCGTACGCCCTCGGCGCGGGCGCCGCGGGAGCCTCGCCCGGGTCGATCAGGTCGAGCCGCAGGCCCGGTGGCAACGACGTGGTGCGCCCCGGCTCCGCCGCCACCCGGGCCTCGACGCCGTCCGACGGGCCCACCCACAGCGGGTCGGTGCTGCCCCGGGTGCCGTCGGCGTCTGCCGAGCCCGGTTCGGCCGGATTCGGCTCGTCGGCATCCAGGGTCTGCCACGGCGACCAGGTGCCGTCGGCGGCCGAGCGGGTCCGCACCTGCACCGTGCCGGTCAGCCGCTTCGCCGGATCCGCCCAGGTCGCGCCGACCAGACTGAACCGTCCGGTCGCGCGGGGAGCGACCGTGCTCCGGGCGGCTGGCGCGGAGAAGTCGCGGCCGGTCGGCGACGGGCCCGAGGCCGGGGCCAGGTCGATGGTCTGCAGGGTGGGCTCGGTGGCGGTGCCCGCCGAGCGCAGGTCGACCGGTTCGGCCTGCCCGCCACTGCTCAGAATCACCAGGACGCTGCTCAGGATGACGGCTGTGCCCATTGCCGTACTGATGACTCGTCTGTGCGTTGGCTTCACGCGTTTCCCCCCGCGAAAGACTTCGGACCGGCCCAGATAGGGATGAAACGTACGCGTTCCCTCCGGGTCCCGCAGGGCTTTCCGGGGACACCGTTACGCACCGGGCCGGAGGGTTAATGACCCGGACGGGAATGCCGATGAAAGGACGTGACCTCCGTGTCGGCACCTCGGCGCGCGGCAGCCGCCCCCGTGGTGCCGGCCCGCGACAGGTCGGTGCTTCCCCCGTACGCCAGGGCCGTGGCCTGGTCGTATCTCGGTGTGGCCGGGGCCGCCCTGGTCCTGCTCGCCGCCGGCCCACCGTGGCTGAGCACCCCGCTGATGCTCCTCAGCGCGCTGGCCGGACTCGGCGCCATGCGGTACGGCGCGCTGCGCATGGCGTTGCCCGGCGAGCGAGGCCCGTGGCTGTGCCTGTTCTGGTCGGCGGTCCTCTTCCTCGTCGGCATCGCCATCCGCGCGGTGGTTCCCGGGGCGGGTGCCTCCCCGCCGACGAACATGGCCCTGATTCCGGACGCGTTCGTGCTCCCGGCGTACCTGATCATGGGATATGCCTTCGCCGGCATGCTGCGCCGGCGCCGGGCGGCGGAGGACGATCCCGCGCGGATCGACGCCATGCTGGTCGGCCTGGCGGCGGCGTTCATGTGCTGGACCTACCTGATGGCACCCTCGATGCAGCAGACGGACCTCACCCCGCTGCGGGTCGCCAACTCCTTCTTCCCGGTCTTCGACGTCGTGCTGCTGGTGCTCGCCGCCCAGCTAGCGCTCTCCGGCGGGGCCCGGCAGCCCGCCCTGTGGCTGCTCATTGCGGCCGCCGCAGCCATGTTCGCCGGCGATTTCCTCTTCATGCTCCGCGACGGCGCGATCGCCGACGTGCCGCAGCACACCGTCGACGTGCTGTTCACGGCGACGTTCCTGCTCGTCGGGGCGGCCGGGCTGCAACCGTCCATGCGCAGCCTCACCGAGCCGCAGCGGATCATCGTCAAGGACCTGAGCAAGATCCGTACGGGACTGATCGCCGCGGTGGTGGTGGTCCCGGTGGTGATCACGACCGTCGAGCCGGCCGGCAGCACGGTGAACGGCGTGGTCCGGGCCGTCCTGTGCTCCCTGCTGATCCTCGCCGTGCTCTACCGCGTGGTCCGCTCCAACAACTCCCGGGCCCGGGCCGAGCGGGCCACCCGCCGGCGGGTCACCCACGATGCCCTCACCGACCTGCCCAACCGCGAGCTGCTCGCCGAGACCATCGCGGGCTGGGGCGACCGGGCCGCCGCCGACCAGCTCGAGGTCAGCCTGCTCTTCATCGACCTCGACCGGTTCAAGATGGTCAACGACCACTGGGGTCACCAGGTCGGCGACGAGCTGCTCTGCGAGGTCGCCGGGCGGCTCAGCGCCCAGGTGCGCGACGACGACCTGGTGTGCCGGATCGGCGGCGACGAGTTCGTCATCGCGCTGGCCAGCCCGTCCCACTCGCGGCTCGCCGAGTCGCTTGCCGCCCGCGTGCTCGATGAGTTCGCCCGGCCGTTCGAGCTGTCCGTAGGCAACGTGGTGATCTCGGCGTCCATCGGGGTCGCGAAGTCGCCGGGCGGTACCCAGGCGCTCGAGCTGATCCGCGACGCCGACACCGCGATGTACAAGGCCAAGGGGCAGGGCCGCAACGCGTACGCGCTGTTCGACACCTCCCTGCGCGACCAGGTCCGCGACCGGATGAACCTCGAACAGGCGCTGCGTAGCGCGCTGTCGCGCGGCGAGCTCTCGGTGCACTACCAGCCGATCGCCGACCTGGCGACCGGCGAGCTCGACGGCTTCGAGGCGCTGATGCGCTGGCAGCACCCCACGCTCGGCTCGGTGTCCCCGCTCGACTTCATTCCCATCGCCGAAGAGACCGGCCTGATCGTCGAGAGCGGCGCCTGGCTGCTGCGCGAGGCGGCCGGGCAACTCGCGCAGTGGCGCGCCGCCCGCGGCCCGGGCGCGCGGCCGCTGCACGTGTCGGTCAACGTGTCCGTCCGGCAGTTGCGCGACGGCGCCCTGGTCGGCGTCGTCCGTGACGTGCTCGCCGAGACCGGGCTGCCGCCGGAGGCGCTGTGGCTGGAGATCACCGAGTCCGGCGTCATGGAGGAGCTGGAGACCGCGCTCGCCACCCTCGACGCGTTGCGGGACCTCGGCGTCACCATGGCCATCGACGACTTCGGCACCGGCTACTCGTCGCTGAGCTACCTCAACCGCCTGCCGGTCGGCATCGTCAAGCTCGACCGCTCGTTCGTCTGCGAGGTCGGCCGGCACGGCGCCAACGAGTCGATCGTGCGGGCCGTGCTCGCCATGACCCGGGCCATGCATCTGCGGGTGGTGGCGGAGGGCGTCGAGACCGAGCTGCAGAGCGACTGGCTGCGCGAGCAGGGGTGCGACCTGGCCCAGGGCTGGCTCTACGGCAAGCCGGCGCTCCCCGCCGAGCACGACGAGCTGATCCACCGGGCCACCGTGCGCTGACCGCACCCGGTCTGCACGCGTTCTGCACGCGGTCAGGTCCAGGGTGGTCGGATGACGACTTCCGAAGAGACCGCCGAGCGCCTGCTGGGCGCACTGATCGGCGCCGCCGAGCTGCTCACCGTGGAACTGGGTCGGGAACTCGGCCTGTACGCCGCCCTGCGCGACGCGCCTCGCACACCGGCCGAGCTGGCCGGGACGACCGGCACGGACGAGCGCTACGTCCGGGAATGGCTGGAGCAGCAGGCCGCCGCGGGCCTGATCGACGTCGCCGCGGACGGGCGGTTCGCGCTGCCGGCCGCCATGGCCGAGGTCGTTCTGGACGAGACGGGACCGGCCTACCTCGGCACGGCCGGGCAGTTCGCGCTCGGCCTGGCTCTGGCCACCCCGGCCGTCATCGACGCGTTCCGCACCGGCCGCGGCGTCTCGTACGCCGACTACGGCCGGCACATCCGGCACGGCATCGCCGCCTTCAACCGGCCGATGTTCACCCACCAGCTCGCCGGGGAGTGGCTGCCGGCCCTGCCCGAGGTGGACCGGCGGCTGCGTGCCGCGCCCGGCGCCCACGTCCTCGACCTGGGCTGCGGGGTCGGGCACTCGTCGGTGGCGCTGGCGCTGGCGTACCCGTCGATCACCGTACGCGGCGTCGACCTGGACGAAGCCTCCGTCGCGGAGGCCCGGCGCACGGCGGCGGCGGCCGGGGTCGCCGACCGGGTCGCCTTCGCCCTCGGCGACGCCACCGCCGTCAAGGACGAGCGGCCCGCCGACCTCGTCACGATCTTCGAGGCCCTGCACGACATGGGCGACCCGGTCGGCGTGCTGACCGCCGCCCGCGAGGTGCTCGCACCCGGCGGCAGCGTGTTCATCGGCGACGAGCGGGTGGCGGACGAGTTCACCGCGCCGGCGGGGGAGATCGAGCGGCTCCAGTACGCGTTCAGCGTGCTGCACTGCCTGCCGGCGACACGCGCCGAGAGCCCGGACCATGCGCACGGCACGGTGCTGCGCGCCCCGACGGTGCTGGCGTGGGCCCGCGAGGCCGGCTTCGCCGACCCGAAGGTGCTGGACATCCCGAACGACTTCTGGCGCTTCTATCTCCTGCGCTGACCGCCCCGGCCGAATCCACCCGGGCATCGCGCGACATCGAGATCCCGGCCCTCGGCGCGCATGAGGGCCGGGATCCTTCGCATGACGCGAAAGTCGGCGGCGATCGAGGGCCGTGCGCGCTTAGGGTCGTGGGCGTGCAGGTACGGGTGCTGGGACCCCTCGAAGTGGACGGCCCGCACGGACCGGTCGTCGTGGCCGGGGCGAAGCAGCGGACCCTCCTCGCGGTGCTCGCGCTGGCCGGCGGCCGGCCCGTGCCGGTGTCCGAGCTCGTCGACGCGCTGTGGCCGGACGACCCGCCGCCGAGCGCCCGCAACAGCCTCCAGTCGCATGTGGCCCGGCTGCGGGCGGCCCTGCCGCCGGAGACGATCACGTCCGGGCCCGCCGGCTACCGGCTGGCGGTACCACGGGCAGCCGTGGACGCGCTGCACTTCTGCGACCTGCTCGCCGACGGAGAGGTGGCCCAGGCATTCGAGCTGTGGCGGGGACCTCCACTGCCGGAGTTCTCCGCCGAGCCGCTGGGGGGCGGGGCGGCCCGGCTCACCGAGGCGCGCCGCGCGGCGCTGGCGGACCGGGCGGGCAGCGGCGACCCCGCGGAGCTGAGCGCCGAGGTCGACCGGGACCCCTGCTGGTAGCGGGGTTTCCTGGCGCTGGCGCGAGCGCTCGCCGCGGACGGCCGCGGCGCCGACGCCGCCGCGGTGCTACGGCGGCATGCACGGGCCGTCGTGGACACGCTCGGCCTCGATCCGTCGGCGGCCGTGCGGGCGATGCAGACCACGCTGCTGCGCGGTGACCACCGCGTCCGCCCCGGAACCGGCGCAACGGCCCGGAGCATCCGCCGGGGCCGCTTCGTCGCGGCGGGACCCGGCGGTGGCCGTACCGTCATATCTCTCGCTGTTCGTGGGTCGCGACCGTGAGCGGGCGACGCTGGCCGCATGGACGTGCCCCCGCCGGTGCGTCACCGTGACCGGACCGGGCGGCGTCGGGAAGACCCGCCTCGTCGCGGAGATGCTGCGCGGCCGCGCCCGCCGCGGTGGTCGACGCCGCGGCGGAACTGGACCGGCGGCTGCGTGGCCCGGACGAGGCGCGGGCCGTGCGGGATCTGGACGCGCTCCTGCCCGATCTGCGGCTCGCCGTCACCGTTGCCGCCGGAGACCTGCGGGGCAGGCTCGCGGCCGCGCTCTACCGGTACGGCTACCACTGCCAGCGCTACGAGGTGCTCGCCTGGGGATACGCCGCGGCGGCCTCCGGAAGGCCGGGAGCGCTGGCGGCCGCGGCGACGCACGCCTGGGGACGCGGCGACCTCGACACGGCGCGGCGCCTGCTCGCCTCGGCGCGGCCGGATCCCGCCGTCCACGAGGTGCTGGGCGACATCGCGCTCGTCGACTGCGACGCGGAGGCGGCGCGCGGCCACTACCGGCGGATGGCCCGGCTCGCGTCGGACGGCGCCGTCCGCGCGTCCGGCCTCGCCGCCGAGGCGATGGTGCTGGCCTGGAGCGGCGATCCGCAGGCGGCGGACGCGACGGGCAATCCGACGGGCATGGCGGTGGCCCGGTACGGCCTCGGCGAGGCGCTCGCCGACGTCGACCCGGATCGGGCGCTGGCCCTGCTCGACGAGGCCACATCGTTGGCGCGGGGCGTGGACAACCGACTGTTCGGGGCCGCGGCAGCCTCGGCGGCGAGCGCCGTCCGCAGCCGGCACGGCGATCCGGTGCCGGCGCTGCGGCGCTTCCGGGAGGTGGTGGCATTGCTGCGCGAGGCGGGCAACGAGACCCTGCAGGCCGCCGCGCTGCGCAACCTGGTCGTCCTGTTCGCCCGGATCGGCGCCGACGAGGCGGCCGCGCTGCTCGACGCCGCCCTGCCGGCCGCGAGCGTCTATCCGGCCGAGGCGACGCGGCTCACGCGGGCCCGTACGGCCGTCGCCGAGCGCCTCGGTACCGACGCCGTGGCGGCCGCGCATCGGCGGGCCGAGGCCTTGACACCCGGCCATGTGGTCGATGCCGCCCTCGGCGCGATCGACCGCGCGCTCGGCGAGCGGACCGCCGATCCGGACTCCCGGTCACGATCCGGTGCACGTCCGCTACCGCCGGGCAGGGCATCGCTACCGTGGTCGGGTGTCTGAGATCCCGTGGTGGAGCCTGCCCCTCGTCGCCGCCGTGTTTGCCCTGGCCGGGGCGGGCGTGACGGTTCTGATGTCGGCCCGTGACGACTACGTGCGCAGCCGCGCCAAGCGGACCCGCCGGTGGTATACCGAGCGCCGCGACGCCTATGTCGCTCTGCTGACGCAGTTCGAGCGGGCGACGTACCGGTTGCGTTCCGCGCTCGAGACGGGGCAGCGGATGCCGGGGCCGTACACCTACGTCGACGAGGTGGGCCCGGCGCTGATGCAGGTGCGCCTGCTCGCCTCGGGCCAGGTCCGCAGCGCCGCGCTGGCGGTGCACCTGCTGCTGGAGAAGCTGTACGGCGAGCGCCCGGCGCCCCGGGCCGGCGTGGACCCGGAGAAGTCGCTGCGCGAGATGCTCGGCCACGTGCCGCTGGTGATGCAGCAACTGGAGGCGGCCGTCCGGGAGGAACTGGGCATCCAGGCGACGCCGCCGCTCCCGCCTGTGGATACCTCGCCCCGATCCCTGCGGTCGTACCTGCGGCGTGGCGTTCCCCTGGCCCGGACGGGCGGTTCCGGGGATGATCGGGTCAATTGACGAGACTCGATGGGAGGCCTCCATGCCGGACATTTCGGTTACTGACGCGGTGGTGCGCGGCGGGGTCGTCGCGGTGCTGCGGGCACCCACCGCCGGCGCCTTCTCCGCGATCAGCGAGGTCCTCGTCGAGTCCGGCATCACCGCGCTCGAGGTGACCCTCACCTCGCACGGCGCGATCGAGGCGATCGCCGGCCTGCGCCGTCAGCTTCCGGAGCACGTCGTGGTCGGCGCCGGTACGGTACTCGGCGCCGACGACGCCAAGGCCAGCGTCGACGCCGGGGCTCAGTTCCTCGTCTCCCCGGTGGCCGTGGCCGGCCTCGACGGCCTCGGCGTGCCGTGCTATCCGGGCGCGCTGACCCCCACCGAGATCGTGGCCGCGGCCCGGACGGGTGCGCCCCTGGTCAAGCTCTTCCCGGCCTCGGCCGTCGGTCCGAGCTACCTGCGCGACCTGCACGGGCCGCTGCCCGGCCTGCGCGTCATGCCGACCGGCGGCATCCAGATCGCCGACGTCGCCGCCTGGCTCACCGCCGGGGCGGCGGCGGTCGGGCTGGGCGGGCCGCTGATCGGCGACGCCGCCTCCGGAGGCAGCCTGGGCGCCCTCGCTGACCGGGCCCGGCGGGCCGCCGACGCGGTCGCGTACGCCCGGTCATGAGCGGTCTGCTGACCTTCGGCGAGACCATGGGCTTGGTCACCGCCGACGGCATCGGCGCGCTGGACCGGGTCCGGGGCTTCCGGCTGGGCATCGGCGGCGCCGAGAGCAACGTCGCGCTGGGGGTCGCCCGGCTCGGCCTGCCCGCGACCTGGATCGGGCGGGTCGGCCGCGACGCGACCGGCGACCTCATCGAGCGCCGCCTGCGCGCCGACGGCGTCGAGGCGGTGGTGATCCGCGATCCGTCGTTCACCGGCCTGATGGTCAAGCACCGTCGCACCGGCGCCCTGCTCCACGTCGACTACCACCGGGCGGGCAGCGCCGGGTCGCGGCTCATGCCCGCCGACATCCCGGTCGGCGCGGTGCGTGCGGCGGCGATCGTGCACGTCACCGGCATCACGCCGGCGCTGAGCGACTCGGCCCGCGCGGCCGTCTTCCAGGCGGTGGAGACCGCCCGTGCCGCGGGCGTCCCGGTCTCGGTGGACGTCAACTTCCGGGCCAAGCTCTGGTCCCCTTACGACGCCGGTCCGGTGCTGCGCGACCTCGTCTCCCGCGCCGACCTCGTGTTCGCCGGCCCCGGTGAGGCCGCGCTGATCGTCGACGGACCGCCGCTGCAGGGGCTGGCCGCGCTCGGCCCCACCGAGGTGATCGTCAAGGACGGCGCCCGCGGATGCACGGCGCTCATCGACGGCGAGCGGCACACGGTCCCGGCGCGGGACGTGGTGGTGGTCGATCCGGTCGGCGCGGGCGACGCGTTCGCCGCCGGATACCTCGCCGACCGGCTGTCCGGAGCCGCGCCGGCGGCCCGGCTCGCGACGGCGATCGCGGCGGGGGCGTTCGCGGTGACGGTCCCGGGGGACTGCGAGAGCCTGCCGACCCGCGAAGACCTGATCGCGGCCACCACCGACGTGACGCGATAGTCTGACCGGATCGTTCCGGTGTGCGGCAGGTCCGTGTCTTATCGCCGGCGGTCCGCCACGCCGAGGATGGACGCATGACCAACGCTCTGATCATCATCGACGTCCAGGAGTCCTTCCGCGTCCGCCCGCTCTGGCGCGCCGTCGACAACCCGGAGATCGCCGACCGGGTGGGCCGGCTCGCCGCCGCCGCCCGGGCCGCCGGCGACCTCGTCGTGTGGGTGCTGCACGCCGAGCCCGGCAGCGGCGACGTCTTCGACCCGGCGAGCGGGCACGTGCGTGTCCTCGCCGAGCTCACGCCCCTGGCCGGCGAGCCTGTCCTCACGAAGACCTCGCACAACGCCTTCACCACGACCAACCTGCAGCAGTTGCTCACCGCCCGGGGAGTGCGCAGGCTGACGGTCTGCGGCATCCGTACGGAGCAATGCGTCGAGACCACCGCACGGGTCGGTGCGGACCTCGGCTACGCCGTCACGTTCGTCACCGAGGCCACCGCGACCTTCCCCATCCCGCACCGGGACGCCCCCGCCGACCAGAGCCTCGAGGAGATGCTGGCCGACCCGCGCACGCTGCCCGCCGAGGCGGTGACCGCCCGGACGGAGTACGCGCTGGCCGGCCGCTTCGCTACCATCGCGACCGTGGCCGAACTGACCGGGGAGTTGACCGGATCGTGAGTCGCGTCGTGTTCGTGCTCGTCGACGGCCTGCACCTGCTGGACCTCGCCGGCCCGGCCCAGGTGTTCTCGACCGTGGCCGACCACGGGCACGACCATGTCCTGTCGTACGTCGCGGAGCGGCCCGGCATCCGCACCCATCAGGGTGTCGAGCTCCGCGCCGACACCGCCTGGCCGCGGCTGGACGTGGACGACCTGATCGTGGTGCCGGGGTGGCGCTCGCCGCGGTTGGCCGGCACCGGCCACCTCGGCGAGCGCACCCTGGACCGGATCGCCGCCCACCACGCCGCGGGTGGCACGGTCGCGAGCATCTGCGCGGGCGCCGACGCGCTGGGCAGGGCCGGCCTGCTCGACGGCCGCCGCTGCACCACCCACCACGACGTCCAGGAAGAGCTCGCCCGCCGCTATCCGCGGGCGTGCGTGGTCCGCGACGTGCTCTACGTCTCCGACGACCGGGTGGTGACCTCCGCGGGCATCGCCAGCGGCATCGACCTGGCCCTGCATCTCGTCGCGGCACGGCACGGCCCGGCGGTCGCGGCGCGGGTGGCCCGCGAGATGGTCGTGTACGCCCGGCGCAACGGCGACGAGCGGCAGTCCAGCGCCATGCTGCGGCACCGGGCCCACCTGAGCGACGCCGTCCATCGCGTGCAGGACCGCATCGACGCGCACTTCGCCGAGCCGCTGCCGCTGGCCGAGCTCGCGGCCGCGGCGGCGGTGAGCGAGCGCACGCTGACCCGGCAGTTCGAGGCCGCGACCGGCCAGACACCCCTGCGCTATCAGCAACTCCTGCGGGTGGAGCGGGCGGAACATCTCATCGGCCACGGCGCCACGGTGGAGGCCGCGGCACGCGCGGTGGGTTTCGGCGATGCCCGGATGCTGCGCCGCCTGCGGGCGCGCGTACCCCTCAGGTGACTCCCGCGTGGCGGCGGACCAACTCGGCGAGCTCGTCGCGGGTCGGGCCGGCCGGCACCGGCGGTCGCCAGAGAGCCCGGTCGGTCCCGCGCCGATGATCCCGACGTTCATGCCGGTCGATACTATGCGCGGGCGCGAACCGCGAGCGAGCCGTTTACGAACGCCGTCCGGCGGTTACGCTCGCCACCATGGAGATCGCCGGTCTCGTCCTCGCGGCGGGCGCGGGACGCCGGTTCGGTATGCCCAAGGCCCTGGTGCCGTGGCGGGGAAGACCGCTGGTGGTGCGCGCCGCCGCGACCTCGCGGGCGGCGGGTCTGGCCCGCACGGTCGTGGTGGTCGGCGCGGCGGCGGGCCGCGTGCGCGCGGCCGCACCCGACCTCGACTACGTCGAGAACCCCGCCTGGCAGACCGGCATGGCGTCCTCGCTGCGGGCGGGCCTGGCCGCGCTGGCCGGCACGCCGGCCGCGGCGGTGGTGGTCCTGCTGGCCGACATGCCCGGCGTCACCCCCGCGGCCGTACGCCGGGTGACCGCGCTCGCATCCCCCACGGCCCTCGTCACCGGTGGGTACGCCGGCCGCCGAGGCCACCCTGTCCTGCTCGGACGCGACCACTGGGAAGGCGTGGCGGGCAGCGCGACCGGCGACCGGGGCGCCCGTGACTACCTGCGCACGCACGCCGGCGAGGTGCGGGTGGTGCCCGTCGGCGACGTCGCGGACGACCTCGACCTGGACGTGCCCGGCGACATGCGCGCCCTGGACCTGCCCGGCGACGTGCCGGAGGCGGTGACCGGCCATGCGTGACGTTCTCGACGACCTCGTCGCGGCCTGGCGGCTCGGGGAACCGGCCGGCCTCGCGACCGTGACCGCGACCTGGTCCAGCGCACCCCGGCAGCCCGGCGCGGCGATGCTGGTCCGCGCGGACGGCACCGCCGTGGGCAGCGTCTCCGGCGGCTGCGTCGAGGCCGTGGTCTACGAGCTGTGCCGCGAGGTGGCCGCGTCCGGCCGTCCCCGCGCCGTCCGCTACGGCGTCAGCGACGACGACGCCTTCGAGGTGGGGCTGCCCTGCGGTGGCACCATCGGCGTCTTCGTGGAGCGGGCCGGGTTCGGCGAGCTGGACGTGCTCGCCGCCGAGATGGGCCGGCAGCGGCCGGTCGCGCTGTTGACCTGTGTGGACGGTCCCGCCGAGCGGATCGGCCGGCATCTGGTGCTCACTCCGGAGGCCCGGCACGGCTCGCTGGGCGGCGACCGGCTCGACGACGCCGCGGCCGACGACGGGCGGGGTCTGCTCGCCGCCGGACGTACCGGGCTGCTGCGCTACGGGCCGGACGGGCAGCGCCGGGGCACCGGCCTCGACGTGCTGGTCAGCTCGTTCGCCCCGGCCGCACGGATGCTGGTCTTCGGGGCCACCGACCACGCCGCCGCGGTGGCCCGGATCGGCGCGTTCCTGGGCTATCGGGTCACGGTCTGCGATGCCCGGCCGGTCTTCGCGACCGCCGAGCGGTTTCCGGAGGCCGCCGAGGTGGTGGTCGACTGGCCGCACCGCTACCTCGCCGCGGAGGCGTCGGCCGGCCGGATCGACGGGCGTACGGTGGTGTGCGTTCTGACCCACGACCCGAGGTTCGACGTGCCGGTGCTGCAGGTGGCGCTCGAGCTGCCGCTCGCGTACGTGGGCGCGATGGGCTCCCGGCGCACCCACGACGACCGGCACAAGCGCCTGGGCGAGACCGGCCTGGACGAGGCGGCACTGGCCCGGCTCTGCTCGCCGATCGGGCTGGACCTGGGCGCCCGTACGCCGGAGGAGACCGCGGTCAGCGTGGCGGCGGAGATCGTGGCCCTGCGCTGGCACGGCACCGGCGAGCGGCTCTCCGGCACTTCCGGTCCCATCCACCACGAGGACGTCTGATGGCTTCTCCGCTCCCACCGATCTCCCTCGGCACCTGGCCGACCCCGCTGGAGCCGGCCCCGCGCCTGGCCGCCGCGCTCGGCCTGGACGAACTCTGGATCAAACGCGACGACCTCACCGGGCTGGGCGGGGGCGGCAACAAGGTCCGTAAGCTGCAGCATCTCTGCGCCCAGGCGCTCGGGGCGGGCGCGACGACGCTGGTCACCACGGGCGCCCCGCAGTCCAACCACGCCCGCCTGACCGCTGCCGCCGCCGCCCGCCTCGGCCTGGCCTGCACGCTGGTGCTGCGCGGCGACCCGCCCGGGATCCACCGCGGCAACCTGCTGCTCGACGAGCTGGCGGGCGCGGCGATCGTCTGGGCGGGCGACGCACCGCTCGACGAGGTGGCCGCGGCGCAGGAGGGCTACGTCATCCCGTTCGGCGGCACGTCCCCGGTCTCGGCCCGGGGATACGTGGACTGCGCCCAGGAACTGCGGACCCAGCTTCCGGACCTGGCCGCGGTCGTGGTTGCGCTCGGCTCGGGCGGCACGATGGCGGGCCTGGTCGCCGGGCTCGGCCCGCAGCGGGTGTACGGCGTGGACACCGGAGCGCTCCCGGCACCCCGTGCGGCGGTGGCGTCGCTGCTCGACGGCATGGGCACCGCCGTGGACCCGGCCGCGCTGCAGATCGACGACTCCCAGGTCGGTGCGGGGTATGCGGCGCTGACGGATTCCGTACGGTCGGCGCTCGTGCTCGCGGCCCGGACCGAGGGGTTGTTCCTGGATCCGACGTACACCGGCCGGGCGCTGGCCGGGCTGCGCGCCAACCCGCCCGACGGCAAGGTGGTGTTCCTGCACAGCGGCGGCCTCCCCGGCCTCTTCGGCCACCCCGCCCTGACCTGACCGCCTCCCAGCCCGTCGGCCTGCCACCCTGTCGGTCTCCTAGCCTGGCGGCCCCCTGCCCCGGCGGCTCCCACCCCGGCGGCCTTCTGCCCCGGCCGGCCTCCTACCCAGGGAGGAGGGAGCGGGCCTGTGGGCGGATGAAGCCGGGCCGGGGGACGGCCAGGATCGACGGCATGCCAACCCTGTCGCGCCTGCACCGTCCGCTGATGGCCTTCACCGCCGCCATGGCGGCGCTCGCCGTGGTCGCCGCGGTGGGCCTCGTCGCCGACCCCCGGATCCTGACCGGCATGCCGATCTGGGCCAAGCCGCTGAAGTTCGCCGCGTCCTTCGTCCTCTACGCCGGCACCCTCGCCTGGATGCTGTCCCTGCTGCCCCGCCGCAGCCGCGCCGCCGAGCGGGCGGCGACCGTCGTGGCAGCGCTCGGGGTCGTCGAGATGATCGTCATCGTGACCCAGGTGCTCCGTGGCACGACGAGCCACTTCAACGGGAGCACCCCGTTCGACGCGCTGATGTGGCAGATCATGGGCACCGCGATCATGGTGCTGTTCGCCGCCCACTTCGTCGTCGGCGTCGTGCTGCTGCGGGCCCGGATCGCCGACCGCGTCGCCGCCCACGCCGTACGGTGGGGGCTGGGGTTGTCGTTGCTCGGCATGCTCGTGGCCGTACCGATGACACTGCCGTCCGCGGCGCCGCCCGGCCAGAGCGTCATCGCCGGCGCGCACAGCGTCGGGGTGCCCGACGGCGGTCCGGGGCTGCCGCTGCTGGGCTGGAGCACCACCGGCGGCGACCTGCGGATCGGTCACTTCGTCGGGCTGCACGCGCTGCAGATCCTGCCGCTGCTCGCCCTGCTGCTGGGCCGCCGCTTCGACGCGCTCACCCGGGTCCGGCTGCTGGCCGTGGGCGGCGGCGCGTACGGAATGCTGACGATCCTGCTGACCTGGCAGGCGCTGCGCGGACAGCCGTTGCTGCGGCCCGACGCCCTGACCGTCGCCGCCGTCGCCGCGCTGGTCGCCGCCACCGCCCTCGCCGCGACCGCGGTGGTCCGGGCCCGGCGGCCGGAACTGGAGCTCGCGGCATGACGGCCGTCCTGTTCTCGCTGACCTTCGCCCTCGCCGCGCCGTTCTGGGCGCTGATGATCCTGCTGCCGGGCTGGTCCTGGACCCGCCGGATCGTCGCGTCGCCCCTGATCGTCCTCCCGGTCGTGGTCGTCTACGCGATCCTGGTGCTGCCCGCGCTCGGCGAGGTGCTGCCCGCGGTCGCGGCCCCGGCCCTCGACGGCATCCGCACGCTGCTCGGTACGGCGGACGGTGCCGCGGCAGCCTGGGCACACATGATCGCCTTCGACCTCTTCGCCGGCCGCTGGGCGTGGCTCGACGGCACCCGCCGCGGCGTACCGTCGTGGCTGCTGTCCCCGCTGCTCGTGCTGACGATCCTGCTCGGTCCGCTCGGCCTTGGCGGATACCTCCTCGTCCGGACTCGGTATCGCATGGCCGAGGACGCCCCGGAGGGCCTCTAGGGTGGTGGTCGTGGGATGGGTGGGCCGGCTCTTCGACGCGCGCGACACGTTCGTCCGCATGCTGCTGCTCGACCTCAGCGGCCTCGGCTACCTCGTCTTCGGCACCGAGGCGGGCCGGTCACCGACCCGCACCCAGTGGATCCTCGCCCTGCTGGCCTTCGCCACCGCCCTGCTGCTGCACCGGCGGCGCGTGGCTAACCTGCTCGTGCAGTCGGCACTGCTGATCGCCGCGAGTGTGCTGGTCCAGGACCAGATGATCAACGAGGTCGGCACTTCCTGGGCGCTGCTCGAACTCACCATGGCGACCCCGCGCCCCCTGGTGTCCGCCTGCGGCGCCGGCCTGGTCGCGGCCATCCACCTCGCCGCCGGATACCTCCACGACCCGGACCGCTGGGGCACCCCCATCTTCAGCGCGCTCGTGGTGGTCGGCCTGCCGGTGCTGCTCGGCCTGGTCATCCGCACCACCCGCGAACTCGGCCGGCAGGCGGAGGCGAAGGCGGAGGCCGAGCGGCAACAGCGCGAGTCGGAGAGCCGTGCGGCCCGCGCCGACGAGCGCAGCGCCATCGCCCGCGAACTGCACGACGTGGTCGCCCACCACGTCGCCTCGATGGTGCTGCGGGTCGGCGTGGCCCGCCACGTCCTGCCGGACGCGGACCCGCGGGTCACCGACGTCTTCGACGACGTGCACCGCACCGGCACCGCGGCGCTCGCGGACCTGCGCAAGCTGGTCGCGGTGCTGCGCGATCCCACCGTACGCACGGACGCCGCGCTGACCGCCATCGAACCCGCGGCCCTGCCCGCAGCGCTGGCCGCGGCGGTGTCGACGGCGGAACAGGCGGGCCTGACCGTCGACTACGTCATCGACGACGAGGCGGCATCGATCGACGCGGTCCGCGGCATGGCGGTATTGAGGCTGACCCAGGAGGCCCTGACCAACGTGGCGAAACACGCGGGCCCGTCGGCGCACGCACGGCTGACCGTGCAGGTGGAGAACGGCGACGTCCTCTGGTCGGTCACCGACGACGGCGGCGGCATCGTGCCCGCCCTGCCGTCCGGCGGAGGTCACGGACTGACCGGAATGCGGGAACGCGTCGAGGTCCTCGGTGGCAGCCTCACCGCGGGCCCCTCCGCCGGCGGCTGGCAGGTCTCGACAACCCTGCCCGCCACCGTCCCCACCCCGCCGTCCGTCCCCACCCCGCCGCCGGGCGCCGCTTCGCCGCCCGTGCCCACTCCTTCGCCTGCCGCCGGCTCTTCGCCTGCCGCCGGCTCTCGGCCCGGCGGCGGTCCGTCGTCGGGCGCTCCCGTCCCGGGGCCGGGCGATGCCGGATGATCCGGGTGGTGCTGGTCGACGACCAGCCGCTCATCCGGGCCGGGCTGCGCATGCTCTGCGAAGCCGAGCCCGACCTCGACGTGGTGGGCGAGGCCGAGAACGGCCGCGATGCGATCGCCCTGGCCGCCCGCCTGGCCCCCGACGTCATCGTCATGGACCTCCGGATGCCCGGCATCGACGGCATCACCGCAACGGGCCGCATCCTCGCCGCCCGCCCGGCAACAAGGGTCCTCGTCCTGACCACCTTCGGCGACGACGACCACCTCTACCCGGCCCTCACCGCGGGAGCGTGCGGCTTCCTGCTCAAGGACGCGCCCCCGGCCGAACTCCTCGACGGCATCCGGCGGGCGGCCGCCGGAGACAGTCCCTTCAGCCAGGACGTACTGCGCCGCCTGGTCCAACGCGCGGTGGAGGCCCGGACCGACCAACCGAAGCGAGTACCGGGCCTGACCGCCCGCGAACGGGACGTCCTGAACCTCGTCGCCGAGGGCCTGTCCAACACCGAGATCGCCGAGCGTCTCCACATCGGAGTGACCACCGTCAAGACCCACGTCACCAGCCTGATGGCCAAGACCGACAGCCCCAACCGCGTCCGCCTGGCCCTCTACGCGCGCTCCGCCTGAGCCACACGACGGTCACGCCGTGTCCCCGGCGACCGTCGGTGTCGACGAGGAAGGCGGCGATCACGGTTCCTCGGCCGATGAAATGATCCGGACTACCTGCACAGCGGGCGATCTGCGTGACGGCTTCGCCGCACCTGTGCGGCCGGCCCGGTCAGAGGGCGTGGCCGTCGAGCCAGGTTTCCACGCTCTCGATCACTTGCTCGGGGGCTCGGCGGGCCCAGAGGAAGTGGTCGCGGGTGGTTTCTATCCGGGTGCGTTCGACGTGTGGGGGAAGGCGGCGGGCGAGGTGGTCCACCGCGGCGGTGGGGATCATCCGGTCGCCGGCGATGCTGGCGAGCAGGACGGGCGTTTCCATCCGGGCGAGGGCGGCCTCGTAGTCGGTGCGGTCGCCGTGCAGGCGGTAGCGCCCGTGCCGGGCCTCGTATCCCCAGTCGGCCATCAGCGTGCGCGGCTGCCGGCCCGCGAAACCGAGCCGGTGGCCCGGCCAGTAGCCGAGGGAGCAGGTCACCGCGCCCACGAAGCGGACGCCGGCGGCCCGGCGGACTCGGCCGAGGCGGCTGCGGCGGGCGGCCGTGGAACTGGTGCCGGTGCCGATGGTGACGATCGCGTCCGCGTGTACGGTCCCGGCCGCGCCGGAGAGCAGCGCGAGCTGACCGCCGAGGCTGTGCCCGACCAGCGCGACCTTCGGCGCGGCGGCGACGGCGGACCCGGCGAAGACCGCGGGCAGGTCGACGTTGACGAGGTGGGCGTAGCCGAACGATTCCCTGCGCAGGTCGGTGACCGGACTCTGCGGCATGCCGCGCAGCTCGACGCCGACGAGGTGCCGGCCCCGGGCGGCCCAGGTATCGAAGAACTTGCCGTAGTACGCCAGCGGCACCCCGAGGGCAGGCAGGAAGACGATCGATGCGGCGGCGCCGGGCGTGCCGTACTCCTCGACCGTGAGCGTCAACCCGTCCGGGGTGACGACGGGATGGATGCGCGGTTGCATCCCGACAGCTTCACACAGGCGGTAAAGCCCTGGCACACCCATGCGGCGGAGGCCGGTTCGTGCAGGCGGTGGGACCGGATTCACCAGCGCGGCGGCGTCACCTCCCCAGACGGGCGGCGATCGCGTCCACCGCTTTGCCAGCGCGGCGGCGTCACCTCCCGAGACGGGCGGCGATCGCGTCCACCGCCTGCTTCGCGGTGAGCAGATCGGCGCCCGTTTCCTCGCGGTACGCCCGCACCGCCTCGACCACCCGCTGCCGCCGGACCAGTTCCTCGACCGCCGGGTACGTGGCCTCGGGCACGACGGCGCCCACGTGGGCGAGCATCGCGTCGAGTTTGCGCTCGACCGCCGCCAGCCGGACGGCCGTCCGGTGCTGTTCCCGGCGTATCGTCCCCGAGGCGGAGAGCGCGAGCGCGACCAGGCCGAGCAGCAGCACGACGACGGAGACCGACATCAGGATCTCCATGCGCCGATCGTGCCAGGTTTCATGCGGCGCATCCCGGGTGCGCGGCGATGGTCGCCCTCTCGGACTCCCACGGTGGCCCTTTCGTCCGCCGTCGCGCTCACGGGACCGATCTCCATCGGCCTGTGGGAGAGGACGGCGCCCTCGACGCGACCGGGTGGCCAGGCGTCGATCTGGCGCCACCCATCGCATTGATCGCGATCGAATGGCGATTGTGTGCGGCGTCACCTTTTCGGCCGGCGAGGTGCACCGTTATTGTTTCGGGAGAAATGGCTCCCGCATTCTGGATTTGTTTTGACCGGGGTGCGCGGAGCAACAAGGATCGGAGGCATGCAGTTGCGAGACGTACGACTGACGTCCCGCCTCGCCATCGACCTTCTCCGGTGTGCGAGTGCCCGGTGTTGCGCCCGCTAGCCATTCCGGTGACCTGACTGGCAGACCGCGCGTCGCGGGCGATGGGGCCCGGGCGCGGCAGGCGATCCCCCGAAGCGGGACGGGCGGTCGCCTCGAAGGGCCGATGGTCTGTCCTGCTCATGCCGAGCGGTGAGGCCGGATCCGAGACGCCAGGTGTGCCAAGGTGTTGGGCAGCCCGAGGCGCTAGGTGGTCCGAGGCGCTAGGTGGACCGGAGGCCCTGGGTGGCTCAAGGCGTCGGGTGAGCCGGGGCCGCTGAGTGCGCTGGCCGCGTCGGCATGGAGCCCGGCGCGTCGGGGCGAGCTTGGCGCCGCCGGGTGCGCTCGACGCACTCAGCGCGTGACGATGTGGTTATCGCGTCCGAAGTGGTGGGCCGGGTCGCCGCGGGGCCGCGCCGGTGGGCGTGACTCCTTCTTCGCATGAACTCGCGGGCGCATCGATGTGCCTATAATCCTACTGAACACGTAGGAAAAGTATTATTCAGCCGCCGCCGAGATCCGGCAGCGGTGACATCTCCGGAGGTCAGCATGTCCGTTCTCGCCGTCGCCGACCTGTTCCCACGCCGCGTCCCGCCCGCCCGCCGCGGCCCCGGTGGCCGTCCCCGGAGCGCGCGCCTGCGGCCGGTCGTCGGCGATCCCGTCTCGTCGGTGACCCTGACCATCACGCTCGGTGCGCCGGGCTCCGAGGACGGTGAGAGGCTCCTCGAGGCGCTGCGAGACCTCATCGAGGCCGCCGGTCCCGCCGCCGACATCGCCCTGGGCGCCCCGGTCGTCCAGCCGCCCGTCCCCGTGCCGGGGCAGCCCCGCGCCGGCCTCCACCTGGACCTGCGTCCGCGCACCGCCACGCTCGACGGCAAGCTGATCGACCTGAGCCGTCTGGAATACGAACTGCTGGTCTTCCTGGCCCGCAACCCCCGCCAGGTCTTCGGCCGCAGCCAACTGCTCGGCCACGTCTGGGGGCATACCCACACCACCGCGAGGACGGTGGACGTGCATGTCAGCCGGCTGCGCACCAAGCTGGGCGACCCGGACATCATCACCACGGTGTACGGCATCGGCTACCGCCTCTCCGAGGAAGCCGCCATCACGATCAGCGAGTCCTGACCACCGGCGGCGGTGGCCACGGTTGAGGACGGTGGCGTGGTGGTCGCGGGCGCGGGCCCCGGCCGACGGCGACCGGTGCGGCGACGAAGGCGTGCAGGGCCTGCGCGCTGGTGCCTGCGCCGGTGCGGAGCGGTGCCGGTGGGGCGGGGTGGCCGAACGCCGAGCGGACGGGGACGCCTGTCGGCGGTGGGTGCACTAGCCGGTCGGCGGCCCGCGGGGTGGCTGGGTGCGGCGGCGGGCCGGGCGCCCGCCGGTGGAGCGGGTCGGGTGCCGGCGTCGAGTATCGTGCGGGCGGCCCGCAATGGTGCGGGCCGTCCGCACGATCGGTCCGGCGCGGTCCTGGCTTTCAAGGCCTCCTTTGCCTATCGTGCTGATAGAGATTGGGGGTGCCATGCGGCGCACGGTGGCGGTGGTCGGCGGTGGATGCTCCGGTGTCCTGGTGACGCGGGAGTTGCTGCGATGCGGCGAGGAGAGCCACGTCGTTGTGATCGAGCCCGATGAGCCGGGCGGTGGGGTCGCGTACGGGAACGCGCAGCCCTGGCATCTTCTCAACTCGCGGGCCGCAGCGATGAGCGCCGACCCGGACGACCCGAACCACTTCGTACGGTGGTCCGGTGCCGCCCCCGCGGATTTCCGCCCCCGCCGCGAGTACGGCCGCTACCTTCGCGAGGTGTTCGACGAGGCGGTCGCGGCGAATCCCGGCCGGGTCGGGGTGCGGCGCGCCCGGGCGACGCGGATCGTGCCGGAGGACGGCGGTGCCGCGGTCGTACTCGATGACGGCACGCTCGTGCGCGCCGATCACGTCGTGCTGGCGGTCGGGGGTCCCACGGTCGCCCCGCAGCCGTTCGAGCATCCTCGTTACATCGACGACCCGTGGCGACCCGGCGTGCTGGAGGCGTTGCCGACCGATCGGCCCGTGCTGCTCGTCGGCACCGGGCTGACCGCGGTCGACGTCGCGCTCACCCTGACGGCCGACGACCGCCGCAGTGCGCCCGTGGTCGCGATCAGCCGGCGGGGGCTGCTCCCGCTGACCCACACCGTCGACGCCGCGCCGCCCGCCGAGCCCGCCCTCGACGACTGTGCCACCCTCCGGGACGTGGTACGGGCCGTACGGTCCGCCGCGGGCGAGGCGGGGGACTGGCGGCCGGTGGTGGACGGGATGCGGCCGTACCTGGATCAGCTCTGGACCGCGTTGACTCCGCAGGAGCAGGACGCCTTCCTGCGGCATCTGGCCCGGACGTGGGAGTGCCACCGGCACCGGATGGCGCCCGAGGTCGCCGCCCGGGTCGTGGCCCTGCGGGAGGCCGGGCTGCTGGAGATCCGCCGCGGTGGCGTCGCCGCCTGGCCGGGGTTTGCCGATTACGCCGCGGTGGTCAACTGTGCCGGGCCGGGCCGGCTTCCGGGTGCCGCGGGTCCGCTGGTGGGTGGCCTGCTGGAGAGGGGTCTGGTGCGGCTCGGTCCGCACGATCTCGGGCTCGACATCGACCCGGCGGGCCGGCTCGTCGCCGCCGACGGCCGGGTCCACGAGCGGCTCTGGTTGATCGGCCCGCTGCGCCGTGGTGCCCAGTGGGAGACGACGGCGGTGCCGGAGATCCGGGCGCAGGCGCACCGCCTCGCCACCGATCTACGCCCTCGCCCGGTGCTCGCCGGAGTGGCGTAACAGAAGGCGCGCAGCGCGGTCCACAAAGCAGAAGTGGAAGGCGCGCGCAGCGAGAGCGGGGCGTGCGAGGCAAGAGCGGGGTGCGTCCAGCAAGCGGCGGCGCGCCGACCGGGACCGGCGAGTCGGTAACGGCGGAGTGGGGAATCCCGGAGCGGAATCGCGAAGGCGAAATGCCGGAAGAGCGCCCCAGTCCCCGGTCGACCGTCTCCGGACGGGATTGCCGGAATGTTAATCATGAACAGCCTCGGCATCCCGGCTGAGTGATAGCCCGGTGATATGCAAGGAAAGAATCCGCAGCTCAGGGGTGATTTGACAACCATCTCGGTGACGTTCGGTAGGACATTGTTGCCTTGAGTTGTCATTGATTGTTCTCAATACTACGGATGGCACTCGGTGCGCCGGGCTCCCGGCGTACCACCCATCCCCCTGGGAGGACCCCGTGCGTATCCCCGGCTCCAAGCTCGGCCGACCGACCGTCGGCCTCGCCGTCGCACTGCTGGCCGTCAGCGTCATCGCGTCACCCGCGTCCGCTGTCCCGGCCGGTCCCGCCGCCGACCCCTCGTTCGCGCCTTCCGCTCTCGCCGCCAGCCTGGAAACCCGGCTCGGCGACCGGGCCGCCGGCTCGTACGTCGACTCGGCCGGCAAGGTCGTCGTCAACGTGACGGACGCGGCCACCGCGCAGTCCGTGAGCGCCGCCGGCGCCATTCCCCGCTACGTCACCCGTAGTGGCGCCGCGCTCGCCGCCGCCGACGCGACCCTCAAGGCAACCCTCAAGACGCCCGGCACCTCGTTCGCCCTCGACCCCGTGAGCAACCAGATCCTGGTCACCGCCGACAGCACCGTGACCGGTGCGAAGCTGGCCGCCGTGAAGTCCGCCGTCGCCACCCTGGGCGACCGGGCCCGGGTCGAGTCCCTACCCGGCACGCTGAGCCCCCTCATCTCCGGTGGCGACGCGATCTACACCGGTGGCTCGCGCTGCTCGCTCGGCTTCAACGTCCGCAGCGGCAGCACCTACTACTTCCTGACCGCCGGGCACTGCACCAATATCGGTTCGACGTGGACGAACGGCTCCACGACGCTCGGCACGCGGGCCGGCAGCAGCTTCCCGACCAACGACTACGGCATCGTGCGCTACACCAACACCAGCATCTCGAAGCCGGGCTACGTGGCTTCGCAGGACATCACCAACGCCGGCACCCCGGCCGTCGGCACCACCGTCTACCGCCGCGGCAGCACGACCGGTACGCACTCCGGCCAGGTCACCGCTCTCAACGCGACGGTGAACTACGCCCAGGGCACCGTCTACGGCATGATCCGCACCACCGTGTGCGCCCAGCCGGGTGACTCGGGCGGCCCGCTCTACGCCGGCACCACCGCGATGGGCCTGACCTCCGGTGGCAGCGGAAACTGCTCCTCGGGTGGCACGACCTTCTTCCAGCCCGTGACGGAGCCGCTGGCCGTCTACGGCGTCTCGGTCTACTGAGCCATACCTCCACCAAGGAAAGGCCCCGGCCGCCCGCCGGGGCCTTTCCCTGCCGGGGATCAGGAGGTCGTGCCGCCGGTCGCGGTGCCGCCGGCCCAGTTCGTGGCGCCGCTCGCGACGGTACGGCCCGGAGCCAGGTTCAGCATCTTCCCGTCGGAGAAGGTCACGGTCTGCGGCGCGCCGGTGATGTTCGATGCCACGTACGTCCGCAAGCCGCTCTTCGTGAACGCCTTGGCCAGCGGATGGTTCGCGGTCACCCCGGTGTCGACCTGTCCGAGGGAGGCGAGGTTGCGGATCCAGTGGAAGGTGTGCGCCCTGCTCTCACCTTCCTCGGGTGAGTAGGCGCCGCTCGCCCGGAATTTGGCCAGCGCCGCGTCCGGGTCGCCGAGCGCGAGATACTGCCACAGCATGTCGCGCCAGACGGTCGGCTCGCCGCCGTTGTTGCGGACCAGTTCCGCGTACGTGTTGCGCACGGCCGCCGGGTAGTCGCCGAGGTAGAACTGCCCGCCGGTGATGGGCAGCATGTTGATGCCCACGACCATCGCGTGCTCGCCGGAGAACCAGGTCGCGTACGCCCCGCCGGAACCCCACGCGATCGCCGAGTAGTTGTGTCCCCAGTTCGCGGGGAAGTTCTCGTTCCGGACGTCGAACCAGTACTCGTTGATCGCCGCGGCCTGGGTGGTGTGCAGCCAGATGCCGGCGTCACGGACGGTGGCCTTGCCGGTGACCTGTCCCCACTGGATGAGCGCGTTGGCGAAGTTCTGACCCTCCGACGAGGACTCCTGATTGTTCCCGGCGCCGAACGCCCCGTGCCCGGAGGCCCAGTCGTGGCCCGCGTAGATGTCGAAGTCGCGCAGGTACGGGAACCGCGTGTCGCCGCGGTCGTAGTTGTTGGCGTCCCGGATGAGCAGGTCGACCATGCCGCCGTACCGGCTGTCCGCGGCCCATCCGGGGTCGAACTTGGCCAGGGTCGCCGCGGCGGCCACGAAGTAGCCGTAGTGGAAGTGGTGGTCGTTGAGGTCCTCGTCGGAGAAGTACGACGCCGGATAGCCGATCAGCGTTCCCCAGTTGCGGTCGTAGTAGAACAGCCGCGAGGTCTTGCCCGGCGAGGCCGTGAACCAGTCGGTGATCCGGGTACGGATGACGTTCAGGGCCGAGTCGCGGACCGACGTGAGGCCGAGTTGGTCGGCGATCTCCGCGATCCGCGCGGCGCGGCCGAGGCCCTTGCCGGTCCAGTACGTGTCGTCGCCCCGGAAGGCGGCCGGGTCCGCCAGCTCATCGTTGAGGTAGGTGGTGATCTGGGCCAGGTCCGCGCCGGTGGAGTCGCCCACCGCGGGGATCTCCGGCAGCACGCCGGTGTACTTCATCGACGTGCCGAACGACGTACCCGTGATGATCTTCATCGTGCCGCGCGGCGAGACGTAGGTGCGGGTGAGCGGCGATCCGCCGGCCAGGTAGCGCCACTGGTGCGGGTAGAGAGCGATGACCGTGCCGGAACCGCTGCCCTCGCGCGCCGTCGTGGTGAACGAGTACGTCGTGCTCACCGTGCCGGCGCTCTGGTGGTAGGCATACGACACGCGGGTGCCGGTGACGTGCTGGTGGGCGTACCGGCCGAAGGTGTCGGCGAGGGCGATCTTGTCGGCGGTGCTCGTCCCGGTGTCCGTGGGCAGCACGGCGACGGAGAAGTAGCCCTTGCCCGCCAGGCCGGAGCGGATGGTGCTGCCGCTGAGCGTCCAGGTCGCACCGGCCGGCCCGTACGCGACGTAGTCGTGCCCGCCGATCGAGAAGCCGATCCGGCCGCCGGCGTTCTGCCAGGCGGTGGGCGGCCCGGTGATGGTCAGCAGCGCGTCGCCGCCGGTGGCCTGGAAGAACGACATGGGCAGACCGTGGCCGATGGTGGCCTTCAACGTCCGGCTGCCGTCGCTCCACGACGGCGTGACGGTCCAGTCGCTCCAGCCGTCGACCAGCGCCTGCGGCGCGCGCAGCCCGTCGACCCCGACCACGATGTGCTGGGCGTACGGATAGTGGTACTCGCCCAGCCCGGTCCCGCTGCCGCTGATCGCGGCCTGGGTCTGGTACGACAGTCCCAGCCCGCTCGTCACCGGCCGGTAGGCGGCCGGCCCGGCGTAGAGCGGCTGGGAGAAGTTGCAGTCGTCGCCCTTCTTGAACAGCAGGGACGACCACCAGTCGTTGGTGGGCACGGGTCCCGCGGGCGCGTTCGCGGTCAGGTACTTCCGCGGGTTGGTGGAGAGGTCGCCGCAGCCGGTGGGGAGCTTGGCGCCGGGCGGCAGGGTCTCGGTGTAGCTGCCGGCGCCGACGGTCGCGGCCTCGGCGCCACTGGCAACGGACACGGACAGCACCCCGGCGCCGAGCACCAGGGCGGCGGCGCCGAAAGCGGTAAGGCGGCGCCGCAGAGCGGAGGAGGGGCCGCCGGCGGTGAGGCGGCGCCAGGCGGCGGAGGGGCCGCCGGCGATGAGGCGGCGCCGAGGGGCGGTCGAGGGGACGGTGGCGGTGAGCGGGCGTCGGGGGACGGCGGGATGCATCGGTACCTCCGGGGGGATCGGGGGTCGCCGGAGTGTGAGAGAGCGCTCTCACGGTGCCGCCACCGTAACTGTGTACAGTTTGTTTCGTCAATGTTTACGACGGTAAATAGGCACAGGTCAGCGTGCGTCTGGCAGGTTCTCCTCGGCCACCCGCTCCTCGCCGCGGCGGCGCAGCAGCTTCAGTCCCGGCAGGCCCACGATGGCGAGATGCAGGTCGTTGGTGACCGCCAGCAGGGCGTGCAGATCCGGCCCCACCTGGTCCAGCTTGCCGAGCAGCGGCATGACGTCGTTGCTGAGGTGCTCCCGCAGGCGCGGCAGCTCGTCGATCATCCTGATCGCCGCGGTGACCTCCTCGGGCGTCAGTTCCTCGACGAAGCGGGCCGCGAGCGGAGCGGCGCGGCGCAGCGTCGGCGCGTAGCCGTCGAGCAGCTCCTTCGCCTCCGTGGAGGTGCCCTCGGCCTGCGCCACCACGGCGGATGCGGCGCTGGTGATCGCCGCGACCTCCTGCACCGCGAGCGCCGCCGCCGCGAGGATCGCCCTGGTCTCGCGGATCGCCTCGGCGGCGTCCCCGACGGTGCCGCCGACCCCGGCGACCAGGGTGCCCGCATCGTCGGCGGTGCGATCGACCCGCGCCACCAGCGCCTCCGCCTCCGCGGCGGTGAGCAGGACCCGCGCCATGAGCGCCTCGGTCTGCGCGGCGGCGCCGTTGATCCGGGCCATGACCGTCTCGGCCTCCTCGGCCGTGGCGCCCACCCGCGCCATGATCGCCTCCGCGGCCGCCGCGGTGCCGCCGGCCCGCGCGACAAGGGCCTCGACCTCACCCGCCGTGCCACCCGCCTGGGCGACGAGCGCCTCCACGTCACCGGCCGTACCACCGGCCCGCCCCATCAGCGCGTCGGCGCCGGTGACAGTGCTGTCGACGCGGGCCATCAGCGCGTCGGCGCCGGTGGCGGTGCTGTCGACGCGGGTCATCAGGGTGCGGGCGCCGGCGACCGTCTCGTCCACGCGGCCGATCAGGGACTCGACGGCGTCGACCGCGTGCTCGATCCGGTCGATCAGGCCGTCGGCGCGCTCGGCGAGCATGGTGACCCGGCCGACGAGCAGCTCGGTCTGGCCCAGCAGGCTCAGCAGCCGCACGGGGACGGTGGCGAGGGTCGCGGCCGTGCCCACCACCTGACCGACGGCGTAGCGGGAGAGGTCGACGAGGGCAGCGGGGGAGGGGAGGAGGGACATGCCCCTCATTGTGCCCACCGTGTCCATGACGAACCGTACAAGTGATCATGCACAGGGTGTTCTGACGTGATCCTGACGCCTCAACGCTTGGGATCTCGCCGGAAGCACGGCACTATGCATGGGTGCGGCTTACGCGGCAGTGGATCCTCGCGCTCGCGGTGGTGATCATCGTGGGTGGCGTCGCCCTGATCGGGCTCGGGGTGCAGGACGGCCGCGGCGGTGGCGGGCTGCTGCCCAGCTCGCTGACGATCGGCGGCGGCACGTCGACGCCCCGCGCTTCCCCGGCTTCCCGTGGACCGAGCGCCGAGGAGCTGGCGAAGGCGGAGCGGGCCCAGCGGGCCAAGAAGCTCGACGCCGCCCTGAAGAAGGTCGCCGCCGAGGCCCCCGAGTTCTCCGTCGCCGTCCTCGACAATCGGACGGGCCAGCACTACTCCTACCGCGGCTCGGAAGCCTACGACACCGCCAGCATCGTCAAGGTGCAGGTGCTGGCCTGCCTGCTGCTGCGCGCCCAGGACGAGGAGCGCGAGCTCACCTCGGGGGAGCGGGCGCTGGCCGAGCCGATGATCCGGCGCAGCGACAACGACGCCACCAGCACGCTCTTCGGGCAGCTCGGTGGCCGCGCCGCCATCACGAGGTGCAACGAGCGCCTCGGTCTCACCGAGACCGAGGTCCGGACCGCCTGGGGTCTGACCAGGACGACGGTCGACGATCAGGTCAAGCTGCTCGACGTGCTGGTGGACAGCCGCGGCCCGCTCGACGCCGACTCCCGCCAGACCGCGTTCTTGATGATGAGTACGGTCGTCGACAGCCAGCAGTGGGGCGTCCCGCAGGTCGCCGAGCGGGGCGAGGCGGCGACGGTCAAGAACGGCTGGGACACCCGGACGGCGGACGGCGGCCGGTGGGCGATCAACTCGATCGGCCGGGTCGTGTCGGCCGATGACCACACGGACGTCTCGATCGCGGTCCTGTCGCACAACAACCCGTCGATGAATGCCGGCATCGGCCTCGTCGAGAAGGTTGCCACGCTGACCCGCGAGCACCTGAAGTACTGACGCTCTAGGCCCTGCTGGCGGCCGCGCGCCGCTTGTTCACCACGTTGACCGCCTGGCCGATCACCAGCACCAGGGCGATGGCCGCGACCACGCCCTGCCACGGCTCCGGGAAGATCGAGCCGCCCGCCACCCCGATGCCGGCGTACACGGCGGACCACAGCGCGCACGCCGGCAGGTTGGCGACGACGAAGGTGCGCCAGCTCATACCCAGGAACGCCGCCGCCAGCAGGACCGGCACGCGGCCCCCGGGCAGCAGGCGGGAGACCAGCAGCACCGGGACCTGGCTGCGCTGGAGCCTCACCTTCAGCGGTACCAGGCGTTCCTCGTCGCGCAGCCAGCGCAGGCGCCGGGCGAGCTGCTCGCCGCCGGCCCGGCACATCGCGTACATGACGAGGTCGCCGACGTAGGCGCCGGCGGCTCCCGCGGCGATCACGAGGACGATCAGCAGGGGGTGGTTATGGAACGCGAGGACCGCCGCGCCGCTGACGGCCGCGCCGGTGGGGACGACCGGGACGATCGCGCCGAAGGCCACGACCGCGAAGAGCCAGGCCAGGGCGCCGAGTTCGGAGATCACGCGGCCGGCTCGATCGTGAGGGTCTCGCCCTGGGCCAGGACCCGCACCCGGGCGTCCGGCGCGGCCGTCGCGGCCCGGCGCTCGAACTCCGTGCCCGGGTCGCGGAACATGTGCGTGCGGATGCGGGCCATGCCGACCGGCCAGAACGTGCCGTAGTGCACCGGCACCGCCCAGGCGGCCTTGACCCGGCGCAGGGCCTCCGCGCCGTCGGCCGCGTCGAGGTGGCCGTGCGCGCCCAGCGTGGGACCCCAGCCGCCGACCGGGATCAGGGCCAGGTCGAGGGGGCCGAGGGCGGACATGCCGTCGAACAGGCCGGTGTCGCCGGCGTACCAGGTGCGGCCGGCGCCCTCGACGACGAAGCCCATCGCCACCGAGCGCAGGCGCGACCAGGGTCCCCGGCCGCCGTCGTGGGCCGCGGGCACCGACCGGACCGTGACCGGCCCGATCGTCGTCTGCTCGCCGGGGACCAGTTCGACGCAGCGGTCGCCGTACGCCCGGCCCAGAGATCTGGCCACGAAGGCGGCCGCGCCCCGGGGAACGACCAGCAGCGGCTCGCCCGGCACCGCCTTGAGCGACGGCATGTGGAAGTGGTCGGCGTGCAGGTGCGACAGCAGCACCGCGTCCGGCGCGCCCGGCAGCGCGGGTGTCGGTCCCGCCATCCGGCGCAGGTGGATCAGCCGGTCGGTGAGCAACGGGTCGGTGAGCAGGCTGACGCCGGAGTCGGCCAGCCACATGGTGCTGTGCCCCCACCAGGTGACGCTCGTGTCGGTCACGGATCAACCGTACGGGACGCCGCGCACACCTTCCTCAGGGCGCGACCGCAGGCCCGGGCGTACAGATGCTGGGCGAGCACCGCGACCGGTCCGCCCAGCCGCATCAGCGGGCGTGCGGGCCGACTGAACGCGGTCACGGAGAACCACACGTGCCCGTCGGCGTCGCGTTCCACGAGGAAGGCCTCCTCGCCGCGGGCCTGGTGACCGGGCAGCGTCCCGTACCCGAATCCGGCGCGGTGCGGCTCCTCGGCCGTCCACACCACCTCGCAGGGCACGCGCAGCGGCCCGGCCCCGACGGTGACCCGCACGCCCGGCGCGGCCCGGACGGCGTCCGTGCGGATCCGGGCGCCGGTGCGGCGGTGCATGCGGAACGTCAGGATCGCCTCGGCCGCGCAGTCGAAGACCGCGCCGCCGGCGTCGCGCCCGATCAGGGTGCGGTAACGCAGGTGCCGGTAACCGGCGGGCAGCGACTCGTGCAGGGTGGCGCCGACCTCGGCGTATGTGAACATCGGTGTCCTTTCCTCAGCTAGACCATTGCCCCGGCGCGGCGCCAGCCCACCATGCCGCACACCGCGAATCCGAGCGCGTTCGCCACCCCGTGCGTCGCGGCCATCCACGCGAGCGACGGGTGCGGCAGGCCGGTGGCCTCGCCCAGCGCCCAGCTCAGCGCGAGCACCATGGAGGCCGCCAGCACCAGGGCCGAGCCGCCCAGCAGCGCCGCGGTGGCCCGGTCGGGTGCGCCGGTGCGGGCGTGCAGCCAGGTCAGCGCCCCCACGGTCCACATGCCGACGGTCAGCACCAGGGCGCCGGCGAGCTCGACCCACTCGGTGGTGAAGTAGCCCACGAACACGATCAGGGTGCCGGCCGGCACGGTCAGCGCCGCGGCGTCGGCGGCCGGTCCGGGCCGGACGCGGGTCTGCAGGCCGGCGATGAGCGCCGCCGCGAACCCGGCGAAGTGGAAGTGCGCCACGGTCAGGGACAGCACGTCCAGCTCGAACCCGAACAGGTGATATCCGCTGCGCTCGGCGACCAGGGCGCCGGCGGCGACCGCCGGGCCGATCAGGGCGGTCAGCACCGCGGCCTCGGCGGCCCACTCGCGGCGGGGTCGGGCCGGTCTGCCGAGCGCGTACGCACAGAGCACCGCGGCCGTGATCGCATAGCCGGTGGCCAGCGCCGTGGCGACCTCGCCGCGCGGCAGCCACAGGCTGAGCGCCCCGGCCGCGGCGCCGAAGGGCCACAACCGGCGGGCGAATGCCGCGGCCGGGTCGTCCAGCAGCCGCAGCCCGGCCGGGACGACGAGCAGCATGCCCACCACGACCAGAAGGTTGACCAGCACCCACATCGCGACCCTCCTCTTTTGAACACGTTCAAGTTGCTGATGTCACTGTAACCCCTGAATGCTCGGGTCGCCGATGTGATCCCGGTCAGGCACACTGTCGCCGTGACCGGACCGCGTACCGCCGTCGTCGTGAACCCCGTGAAGGTTCCCGACCTGGACCTGCTGCGCCGCACGATCGTCAAGGGACTGGCGACGGCCGGCTGGCCCGAGCCGCAGTGGCTGGAGACGACGCGGGAGGACTCGGGCCGCGGCCAGACCCTGGCGGCGATCGAGAACGGCGCCGAACTGGTCTTCGTCTGCGGTGGCGACGGCACGCTCATGGCGGCCGTCGGCGCCCTGGCCGGCACCGACGTCGCGCTCGCCGTCATCCCCGCCGGCACCGGCAACCTGCTCGCCGCCAACCTGGGCCTCAACGGCGACGCCGCCACCGGCGTGGAGATCGCGCTGCAGGGCGGCCGGCGCCGGATCGACGTCGGCGTCTGCGGCGACCGGTGCTTCGCCGTCATGGCCGGGATGGGTTTCGACGCGCAGATGCTCGAGGGCACCTCCGAGACCGCCAAGAAGCACATCGGCTGGATCGCGTACGTGGGCGGCGCGCTCAAACACCTGCGGGACAAGCCCATGCCCGTGGTCATCTCGCTGGACGGCAAGCCGGCGTTGCGGCGCCGGGCCCGGACCGTCATCGTCGGCAACGTGGGGCGTTTGCAGGGCGGCGTACGGCTGCTCAGCGAGGCCGACCCGGCCGACGGCCGCCTCGACGTCGCGATCCTCAGCCCGCGCAACCTTGCCCACTGGGCGGCGCTGGCCTGGGCGGTGGTGCGGCGCCGGGAGCGGATACCCCGGATGGAGAGGTACACCGCCAAGCGGGTCGAGATCCGCGGCATCTCGCCGCAGCCGCGCCAGCTCGACGGCGACCTCATCGAGCCGGGCGTGGGCATGTCGATCGGGATCCGGCCCCGTGCCCTGCTGCTGTGCGTGCCCCAGCCGGACGGCGATCCCGACCTCGCCTACGACAGCGGCGCCGCTGAGCAGGCCGCCGAGGAGGTGCGCGCCGCGGCCGAGGGGAAGAAGTGAGCAGCACCGAGCCGGTACCCGAGACCAAGATGATGCCGGGCGACCAGCTTTCGGCGGACGATGCCTTTCTCGCGTTGCGGCACTACGGGCGGTGGCATCTGCTGCGGGACGCGTTCGTCCGATTCCGGTACGGCGACGGCTTCAGCCACTCCCGCGCCCTGGCCCTGCAGCTCTGCCTGGCCATCGTGCCGTTCATGATCGCGCTGTCCGGCCTCGCCACCGACCTGGGCGTCGAGGAGGGCGGTCAGGTCGTCGCCGACACCGTGCTCGCGCTTACGCCCGGCGCCAGCGAACCGCTGGTGCGGGAACTGCTCCAGGACGACGACCGCACCGAGGAGACCGGCGAGCTGGCGCTGGGGCTGGGCCTGCTCACCGGCCTGGTGGCGCTGACCACGGCGATGGCACAGATCGAGCGCGGCGCCAACCGCATCTACGGCGTGGAACGCGACCGCAAGGCCTTGGAGAAGTACGTGCGCGCCGCCGTGCTGGCCGTCGTGGCCGGCCTGCCCGCGCTCTTCGGCTTCCTGCTGCTCGTCGCCGGCCACGCGACCGGCGAGTCGATCGCCCGGCAGGTGGGCTGGGACTACGACGCCCGCATGGCCTTCGACATCGTCCGGTGGCCGCTGAGCCTGGTGCTCATCGTCTTCGCGGTCGGCCTGCTCTTCCGGCACTCCCCGCGTCGCCGCCAGCCCGGGCTCACCTGGCTGCTCTTCGGTGCCGCCCTGGCCACCGTGCTGTGGTGGGTCGCCAGCCTGCTGCTGGCCGGATACGTCCTGGTCAGCGACGGCTTCGGCGCCACGTACGGGCCGCTCACCGCGATGATGGCGCTGCTGCTGTGGGCCAACCTCACCGGCATCGCGCTCTTCCTCGGCCTCGCCTTCGCCGCCCAGCTCGAGGCGCAGCGGGTCGGCGTCACCCGGCCCGCGCTGCGTGACCGCTGGGAGCCGGGCACCGAGGAATCCGGTGTACCGGGAGAGCGCTCGGGGTAAACCGGGGCGCACCCCCTCCCGAGCCCAGGAGCCCCGATGGTGACCGAGCAGCAGGACAGGACGGCGGCCCCGGAGCCGGTGCGCGCCAGACCCCTGGCCCACTTCGCCGAGCGCAGCCTGCTGGGCCTGCTCGTGGTCATCGCGCTCGGCCTCGGCTTCGGCGTGCTGCTGCTGCTCGTCCGCGGGCGGTGGGGCCCGCTGGAGAGCCTCGACGCCGGTGCCGCGGACGGCCTCAACGATCTGGTGTCGCCGCAACCGGCGGTGGTGGACGCGCTGGACCTCGTCGCCCGGGCCGGCGGCCGGCCGATCATGATGTGGCTGGTCACCATCGCCGTGGTCGCCCTGCTGATCCGCAAGCGGTTCCGGCTCGCGATCTATCTCGTGGTCACCGGGGTCGGCGCACTGCTGATGGATCCGTCGCTCAAGGCCCTGATCGACCGGGTACGCCCGGTCGTCGACGTGCCGGTCGCCACCGCGCCCGGCAACAGCTTCCCCAGCGGCCACGCACTCGGTTCGATGGTCGTGTACGGGGCCCTGCTGCTGGTCTTCCTCCCGGCCGTCTCGGCGCGGCACCGCAAGTGGTTCATCACCGTGGTGGCCGTGATCGTCGCGGCGATCGGAGTCACCCGGATCTCGCTCGGCGTGCACTACGTCTCGGACGTGCTGGCCGGCTGGCTGCTCGGCGCCGCCTGGCTGGGCGTCACCGCGTACGCCTTCCGGGTCTGGCGCCGCGAGATCGGCCGCCCGGAGGTGCCGCTGGAGAACGGCCTGGAGCCCGAGGCCGCCGCCGACGTGCGTCCCGGCACGCCCGGCGAGCACCTTCTGCCGCACCCGTGGGCGGGGGCCATGGAGATCCTGGTCGGCTGGGTCTTCGTCTTCGGCCTGCTCTACCTGCTGGGCTGGACCCTGACGAACCAGACCGAGGGCACCTGGATCGGCCGGTTCGACGACGCCGTGCCGACGTGGCTGCAGAGCATGCGGACACCGGGGTGGGACGACGTGAGCCACGCGTGGAGCAAGGCCGGCGACACGCACGCCATCCTGCTCGTCTCCCTCGTCTTCTGCCCGGTCGCCCTCGCCGTCTGGCGGCACTGGCGCGTGGTGCTCTACGTCGTGCTCGCCATGGTCGGCGAGCTGACCCTCTTCCTCTGCACCTCGGCCGCCGTGGACCGGCCCCGCCCGCCGGTCGAGCAGCTCGACGGCAAGCTGCCGACGTCGTCGTTCCCCTCCGGGCACATCGCCGCGACGATGTGTCTCTACGCCGCGATCGCCGTGCTGGTCCTGCCGCGGCTGCGGGCGTACCGGTGGCGCTGGATCTTCGTGGTTCTCGCCGTGATCATGCCGTTGGGCGTGGGGGTGTCCCGGATGTACCGGGGGATGCACCACCCCACGGACATGCTGGGCGCCGCGCTGCTGACCGCCGGCTGGCTGACCGTGCTGTACCTCTCGATCCGGCCGAACGCGGACGTGCGTCGTGACGCTTGACCTGATCACCTGGAACATCAAGACCGGCGGTGGCGGCGGCCGGCTCGACGCGGTCGTGGCCCTGCTGAAGCGGGAGTGCCCGGACGTCGTCGCCCTGCAGGAGCTGCGCGACTTCGCGCGGCACGACGGCCAGCGCATGCGCGAGGTGGCCGAGGCGCTCGGCATGGTGGCGCACCTGGCGCCGTCGGCCTTCGGTCAGCCGGTGGCCGTGCTGGTACGCCCGCCGCTGCGCGTCGCGAGCCGCTCGTCGGTCCGCTGGCGGCTGCACCACGCCGCGGCCGCCGTGGAGATGCCCACCTCCGCCGGGCCGCTGACGGTGGTCAGCACGCACCTGAACCCGTTCTGGCCGTACCGGCGGCTGCGCGAGGCCCGCTGGCTCGCCCACCGCTACCGCGGACCGCTCACCGTCATCGCCGGCGACCTCAACGCCCTGGATCCGCACACCGCGCACACCGAGCGCCTGGCCGCTCTGGCGCCGCTCTTCCGCCGCCGGCACCTCGGCGCCGACGGCCGGCCCGACACCCGGGCGATCGAGGCGCTGGGCGGGGCCGGGTTCGTGGACGTGTGGCGTGCGGCGGGTGAGGGCGACGGCCTCACCGTGCCGACGACCCGGGGCGGCGGCCGGGAGTTCTCCAACTGTGGCATGCGATTGGACTACGTCATGGCTCGCCCGGAGCTGGCCGACCGGGTCGTCCGTGCGCGGGTGATCCGCGGTGACGAGGCGGAGTGGGCCTCCGACCACTATCCGGTCGCGGTCGAACTGGATCTCGCCGCGGCCTCGTGAGCCGTTGAGCGATTCGGCCGGTGTAGCGATTCGGCCGGTGTGGCGGCTCAGGCGCAGGGCTCGGGCGGTGTGGCGGCTCAGGCGGCGTAGGCGAGGCGGACCGCGGCGCGGGGGGCGGCCGGGGTGGCGACCTCGGCGGCGGGGCGGTAGTGGGCGCTGCGCTGGCGGCGGTAGATGACGAAGGTGTCGCGGATGGTGCGGACGATGCTCTTGGTGGTGACGGTCGAGCCGGCGACGCGCTCCTCGAGGCGGACCGGGGCGCCCTTGAGGTTGTCGAAGCCGGCGGCACCGGCGGCGACGAACAGCTCCAGGTCGAAGGCGAAGCGGCGCTCCTGCATCCGGGGGAGGACGGCGGCGAGGACGTCGCGGCGGACGATCTTGCAGCCGGTCTGGGTGTCGCGGACGTCGAGGCGGAACATCCCGGCGACCATGGTCGAGTAGGACAGCGACACCAGCTTGCGGAAGCCGGTCGCGGCGCTGTTCGAGTCGGCGTGACGCTTGTCGGCGTAGACGAGGGCGTGGCCGCCGGCCCGCGCCACGAACAGGTACTCGACGAGGTGCTGCGGGTCGATGTCGCCGTCGGCGTCGACGAAGCCGATCCAGGCACCGCGGGCGGCGGAGAAGCCCTGGTGCAGGGCGGCGCCCTTGCCCTGGTTGACGGCGTTGTCGATGACCCGCACGCCGGGCAGCCCGCCCAGGGTCTGCGCCGAGCCGTCGGTCGAGCCGTCGGAGACCGCGATGACCTCGAAGCCGATCTGGGCGTCGGTCAGGCAGGCGACCAGGCGCTCGATCGTGCGGCGCAGCGCCGCACCCGGGTTGTAGAACGGCACCACGACGGAGAGCTCGACACCGGCGGCGGCGCGGCCCCAGAGGGCGGTCGCGTCGTTCAGCGGGGCGGCGGGGGCGATTTCCAGCGTGGCGGTCATGCCCCAAGAGATCGGAGGGCTACCTCAAGCCAACCTCTAGCGGATCTCAAAGGAAGGGCAAGGAATCAGAGTGTCTCAGGGGACTGCTGTGGCGCAGGTGGCTTCGACCGCTGCCCCGAAGCGGGCGAGCCCCTGCGGGCCGAGGGGGGCGAAGTACGGCACGAGGATCGCCGAGGTCAGCCGCTCGGCCTCCAGACGCTGCTCGCGCACCTCCTCCGGATCCCGGAAGGGCCCCCGGTATCCCATCCGCTCGGCATAGGCGGGACCCGTGCGCGGCGGCGGATGGGGCGCGGCGAGGATGGCGTCGAGCGGGGTCAGGCCGCACGCCAGGATCGCGGCGATGTGGGCGGCGCCGCGCATCTCACGGAGGAGGTGGATCGTCAGCCCGGCCCGGCCCGGCAGCGAGGCTGGGACCGGGAGGTGACGCCAGCCGGCAAAGAGCGTGCCGAGCGCGGCGGGAGCCGCTTCGACGATCCGGCGCCCCAGGACGTCGACGGCGTCGAGGGCGCTCCGGTCGACGCCCGCGAGGCAGCGGTCGCCCCAGGCGGCGATGCGGTCCCGGTAGTGCCGCGCCACCTCATAGTGCGTCAACCCGGCGGGTACGGCGTGCCAGGCCGTACGCACCGCGTCGAAGGGCTCGAACGCGATGGCCGCCGCGGCGACCTCCGCGGGGCAGCCGCCGAGGACACCGGCACGGCCGACGACCCAGAACTGGCTGCCGGACGCGAAGCCCAGCTCGATGCCGTACGCATCGGTCGACTTCGCCAGCAGATAGCCGCGGGTGAACTGCTGGACCGGCGCGAACACGCGGTCGACCGTCTCTGCCGCCGTGGCAGTCGTCATCTCTTTCCTCTCCTGGGCCGGTGGTGGTTCACCCCGGGGCGAGCCAGGCCTCGAGGACGCCGGCGAGGCGGACGAGGTCGGCGACGGCGATCCGTTCGGTGGCCTGGTGGGCGTGCTCGATCGAACCGGGGCCGAAGATCACCAGCTCCCGCGCCAGGCCGGAATACCGCAGGGCGTTCGTGCCGAACGGCGCGACGGCGGGGGCGGTCCCGCAGGCGTCCGCCAGGAACCGGACGAGACCACTGTCGGGGCGTTGGTAGAAGGCGGGCGATCCGGCCTTGCCGTCCGGCGTCGGCGGCAGGAGCGAGGTGACCTCGCAGGGCACCGGACAGGCGTCCCGGGCGATCGCCGACATCCGCGCCAGCACCTCGTCGGGATCCTCGCCCGGCACGATGCGCCGGCCCACCGAGATCGCGCAGCGGTCGGGGATCACGTTGGCGCCCGTGCCCCCCGAGATCTGGGTGACCGACACGGTGCCGGTGCCCACCTCCGTATCAGGCGGGAGGGTCTGCAGCCGCTCGTGCTCGGCGGCGAAGGCGGCGATCACCGGCGCCATCGCCTCGATGGCGTTGACGCCCAGATCGGGACGCGCCGAGTGGGCGGCGGCGCCGTGCACGGTCACGTCGATGAGTACCAGGCCCTTCAGGCCGTGTACCGGACGGAACTCGGTGGGTTCGGCCACGAGCATCTGGTCGATTGCCAGCCTCTGGTGTTCCGCCCACGGCCGGAATCGCGTCGCGCCGAGCAGACCGCCGGCCTCTTCGCCGACGGAGCCGACGAGCAGGAGGGTCGGGCCGGGCCGCAGCCCGTCGCGGTGCCACGCGTCGAGCAGCGAGAGCATCACGCCCATGGTGGCCTTGCTGTCGAGGGCGCCACGGCCCCACACGCTGCCCTCCGCGAGGCGACCGTCGAACGGCGGGTCGGTCATGTGCTCGACGGTGACGGTGTCGGTGTGCACGTCCACCGCGACGAGCCGCTCGGACCGCCCGCGGAAGCGGGCGTACACGTTCGGGCGGCCGGGCGACACCTCGTCCAGGATGACGTCGTCCGCGCCGTACGTGTGGAACCGCTCGGCGAGCCGGAGGGCGAGCGCGCTCTCCCCGACGGGCCCGTGCTCCTCGGCGCGCGGCCCAGCGTGGAGCGGATTGACGCTGGGAATGCGGACCAGTTCGGCGACCGACCGCGCCAGCGTCTGCTCGTCGATGCCAGGCAAGCCTAGGCTCCGGTGCCCTCGCGCCCGGCGGGGGCGTCACCCAGTTCGTAGAGCCGGGCGGCGAGGTCGAACTGGGCCTGCGTGTCGATGTCGATGGTGAGGTTCGAGGCCTGGTGCCACATCGGCCGGGCGCCGACGAGTCCCAGCGTCGTCGCGACGTGCCGGGTCATGATCGAGCAGGTGAAACCGAGCTGGTAGAAGGTCGGCAGCTCCTGTGAGGGCCGGTGCCAGGAGCCGAACCCGAAGCCGATGGGATAGAAGTTCTGGTCGAGGAGGTACTCCTTCATCGGATAGACGACGACGATGGAGTCCGATGTGGAGGAGTCCCGGGTCTGCCAGGCCCGCACCACCGCCTCGTGGTCGTCGAAGAACGGATCCGTGGCGTGGCACCACATCACGTCGTCGTCGTCCGGGAGCTGCTTGCAGACCTCGTTGACCACCGACTGGAACGGGTAGGAGTTCTCGGCGAGGTGCGCGGGCCTCGGCAGGAACGTGGCCTCGTACTTGTCGGCCAGCAGGCGCGTCGACTCGTCCTCCGAGGAGATGTACACCTCGCCGGGCTCGGCGAGGCGGGACAACTTCCCGACCAGGATGTCCAGCAGGGACCTGCCGTGGGCGAAGGGGCGGTAGTTCTTGTCGGGCACCCTGCTCGACGAGCGCTTGGCGGGAATGACGTACTTCATCCAGTCCTCTCTCTCTGCGAGGGAACCCGTTCTTCACCGTGGATGACATTGGCCGGTATCCATCGAAGCGGAGGTCACTGTACCCCGGATGAAACAGCGCTGAAAGACGGTTGCCGACCCGGTCTCGTCGGTGTCGGCAAAGCGTCGCGGCATCAGCGACGCTTTTCGGTGATCCGCCGAATGGGTCCATAAGGCCACTGCTTTGCCCGAAATAGGTGTCAACGGCCGGAGCTTCGATGTCGTGTGACCAATACATCCGCGTCAGTTAATGGACTGTCTCTTGTGATCATGACTTGGCGTGTGACACGGTCTCGGTTCATGGCCGGGGGCATGATCCGTCGCGAGTGGATGTTCGGCCGCTGATCATCCAGCTCGGCGCCCGGATCCAGCAGCGGGGAGCGTGGTCGGGCCGCACCTCACGGAATCGCACCTCACCGCCGGGCGCCGACGGGTTCGCGGGGCACCTCGCGCGGCGCCGGAACCGCCCTGTGGTAACCGGCAGGCCGTCCCTTCCCCCGTCGCCACAGCCCGGCGCACCTCCGACGTGAATACCTACGCGCTAGGAGCAGACACGTGGCTATAAAGCTTGCACCACTGCATCCAGTTTTCGTCGCCGAAGTGACGGGTGTCGATCTTGCTTCGCCTATTGACGACGATGTCTTCGCCGAAATCGAAGCGGCCTTCCACCAATATGCAGTGCTGGTCTTCCCCGGTCAGCCGCTGACCGACGACCAGCAGCTCGCCTTCACCGAGCGCTTCGGCCCGCTGGAGACGGCCCCGAACTATGCCGGCAAGGCGTTGCGCCTGCGCAACGAGTTCACCGACATTTCCAACCTCGACCACGAGGGCAGGATCCTGGATCCGAAGGACCGGTTGAACCAGTACAACCTGGGCAACCAGTTGTGGCACACCGACAGCTCGTTCAAGGCGCGGCGGGCGAAGTGCTCGCTGCTGTCCGCCCGCGAGGTCACCTCGACCGGTGGCGAAACCCAGTACGCGGACCTGCGCGCGGCCTACGACGCCCTGCCGGAGGAACGCAAGAGCCAGCTCCACGGGCTCGTCGCGGAGCACAGCATCGCCACCTCACGCCGCAAGACCGGGTTCGACGGCTTCAACAGCGAGATCACCGCCACCCTGCCGCCGGTGCCGCAGCGGCTCGTCGATTACTACCCGGAGTCCGGGCGCACGAGCCTCTATCTCGCCTCCCACGCCTCGCACATCGTCGGCTGGCCGGTCGAAAAGGGGGAGGCGCTGCTCCAGGAGCTCATCGAGTTCGCGACCCAGGAGCGCTTCGTCTACACCCAGAAGTGGACGGTCGGGGACCTGGTGCTGTGGGACAACCGGTGCACCATGCACCGCGGCCGGCCGTACGACCCGACGCAGCGCCGCGTGCTGCATCGCACCACGGTCTCCGACATCGCCACCTCGTACCTCGAGCCGCCGGCGATGCCCGGGGAGATGGCCGGCTCGCGCCAGGGGGCATCGGGGGCCGGCCCACGTGCGGCCGGCTGATCCGCACGAGTCCTGCTCGGCGTTCGTCGTGGCACCACGACACTTCAACTCGAACGGGGATGGACAATGACGAACGCCGCGCGTCTCATCATCGTCGGCTGCGGCCACATGGGGCTCGCGATCGTCCGGGGGCTGCTCGGCGTGCCGCCTCACCGCGACATCGTCGTCGTGGAGACCAGCGCCGAGCGGCGTGCGGTGCTGTCGGCGTACGGCGGTTTCACGATCGCCTCCGAGCTGGAGATCGCCGAGGGCGACTTCGTCGTACTCGCCATCCCGCCGCAGGTCTTCGGTGCCTTCGCCGACGCCCAGCGCCACCGGTTCACGCCGCGGACGCCGGTGCTGTCGGTGATGGCGGGGCTCACGTCCCGCGCCATCGCCACGGCGCTGGGCACCTCCGAAGTCGTGCGCGCCATTCCCAACACCCCGTCCGAGGTGTTCGAGGGCATGTCCGTCTACTTCGCGGAAGCGGCGGTGTCACCGCGGACGATCGCACAGTCGGACGAGCTGCTGAGGGCGATCGGCAAGGCGTTCCGGGTCGGCGCCGAGGAGCTGGTCGACGACGCCACGGCGATCTGCGGTGGTGGGCCGGCGTTCGTCAGCTACATCGTCGACGCCTTCTGCCAGTTCGCCACGTCCTGCGGTTTCACCGAGGCGGCCGGCCGCGAGATGGCGGTGCAGGTGTTCGGTGGCACCGCGACCCTGATCGCGGAGAGCGGCAAGCCGCCGATGCAGCTCTGCCGCGAGGTGATGACCCCGAACGGCACCACCGAGCGCGGGATCGCCGCGTTCGACGCCGCCGATCTGAAGAAGTCGGTTCTGGCCGCTCTCACCGCGTCCGCACTGCGCTCGCGGGAGCTCGCCTCCATGAGCGCGGGCGTACGCGTCGGTGAGACCGATGGCTGAAGGGTTGCTCGGCGGTGGTGACGCCGCCACGGCTTCCAATCCCGGGTGCGAGACCTACGATGCCTGCTTCGACCTCGGACACCGCTTCCGCCTGCACGACCGGCCGGGGACGTTCCGGGTCAGCCAGGCGGGTCTCGCCCTCGGGGACCATCTGGTCGGCAACGTCCGCGAGAGCGAGCTCGCCGGCCGCATCCTCGACATCGGCACCGGAAGCGGCGCGATCGCGCTGCTGCTCCGCGCGCTGGGAGCCGCCTCCATCGCGGCCACCGACATCTCCGCGTCGGCGGTGTCGACGGCCCGGCAGAACGAACTCGAGAACTTCGGTGACTCGGTCATCGACTTCTGGCACAGCGATCTGTTCCCCGGCGCCGAGGACGGTCAACGGGAGCGCTTCGACCTCATCGTCTTCAATCCGCCGGGATGGCGCAGCCCGTCCGAGCTGCTCAAGGCGGAGCTGGAGGCGAAGCGGCACTCGCTCGACCTGGAGGCCATGTTCTACGGCGACAGCGTCCTGCTGCGGTTCCTTCAGCACTTGCCGGAGCATCTGGCGGAGAACGGTCGCGCAATCATCGGCCTGAACTCGCTGATCGGCATCGCCGACATCTTCGGGCGTTCCCGATCGACGGACCGGCCGGTGAACGACGCCACCATCCACTCCCGGCTGTTGGAGCGGCACGAGTTCCCGCTGCTGTTCTACACCGAGGAGTGGCTGCAGGTACGCAACTCCCTGCTGGCCCAGTTCGAGCAGGGGCGCCACGACTACGCGGCCACCTACGTCACCAAGGGCAACACCATCCACTGGTTCTACGAGATCACCGAGGTCACCGTGACAAAGCCGGCAACGCCCTCCCTGGTGTCCCAGATCGCGGACCCCGCTCCCGCCCATGCCCGGCTGCTCCCGTTCGCGGAGATGACGACGGCTCCCGTGCGGGCCTTCCAGCATTCCGCCGGACCCGAGCCGCTCGTCGGTTAGCCATGGACACGACCATCCCGGCCGTCGCGCCCACCTACGATGCCGTGGTCGTCGGCCTGGGCATCATGGGGGCGTCGGCGCTCTGGCAGCTCAGCCGGCGCGGGTTGCGGGTCCTCGGCGTCGAGGCGGGCGGGCCGCTGCACGAACTCGGCTCCTCCCATGGACAGACGCGCATCTTCCGCCGGGCGTACTGGGAAGGCGATCAGTACGTCCCCCTGCTGAACCGCTCGTACGCCGGCTGGATGGAGCTCGGCGAGGCGGCTCAGGACAGCATCGCGGTGACGACCGGTGGCCTCTTCGTCGGTCCTCCCGCGTCGAAGCTGGTGCACGGCTCGCGTGAGACGGCGACCCGGTGCGCCATCGCCCACGAGTATCTGGACGCCGGCGAGATCTCCCGCCGGTTCCCCGCCTTCCACGTCCGAGACGATGCCGTGGCCGTCTACGAGCCGGACGCCATGATGCTCTTCTCCGATCGCGCCCGGCTCGGCTACCTCTCGCAGGCGACCGCCGCCGGAGCCCACCTCGTCCACGGCCGGGCCGTCCGGGCACTGCATCCCGCGGCCGGCGGCACTCTGACGGTCGCGGGCGACGGGTGGCAGGTGAGCTGCGGCGCGGTCGTGCTGGCGGTCGGCGGCTGGATCGGCGAGTTCCTGCCCGGCGAGATCGGCCCGCTGGTCACCCCGATGCGCATCCCCGTCTACGAGTTCGACCTGGCGGAATCGTCCCAGCGCGACCATCTCCTCGGACGGTTCCCCGTTTTCCTCTTCGAGAATTCCGCCGGAGCCCTGATCTACGGGCTGCCCCGGTGGCGGGCCGTGGGCGGTGGCCTGAAGATCGGGTTTCACAACCGCCAGTTGTCACCCCTCGAGCTCGGGGAGGACCGGCGCCCGCCGAGCGACGCGGAACGGCTCGAGCTCTGGCGGACGATCAAGGACCTCCTGCCGGGGGTGCGCAGCACGGGACGCGGCAAATCCTGCGTGTACACGATGTCGGGCGACGAAAGCTTCTACATCGGACGGTCCCAGGAGATCGCCGGCGTCGTCTATGTGAGCGCCTGTTCGGGGCACGGCTTCAAATTCGCGCCCGGCATCGGCGAAGTGCTGGCGCAGCTCGCGATCGACGGCCGATCGGCGCTCGATATCTCGGCTTTCGGACCGCAACGAGCGGCGCCCACGGGCGTGAGGCAACGGTGAGGGGCACACATGGATCACGAACAGCACGGCGGTAGGGCCGGATCGGTCACTGCGCCGAGCGCGCTGCCCGGGCTGCCCGCCGACTACCGTCCCTGGCCGGCGCTCTGGGCGTTGGTGGCGGGCATCTTCATGATCCTGGTGGACTCCACCATCGTCGCGGTGGCCGCCGACGCCCTCTGGGTGGACCTGAAGACCGACCTCAATGCGGTCATCTGGGTCACCAGCGGCTATCTGCTGGCTTATGTGGTGCCGCTGCTGCTGTCGGGCAAGCTCGGCGACATGTTCGGACCCAAGCGCCTCTACCTGATCGGCCTGGTGGTCTTCACCGCCGCGTCGGCCTGGTGCGGCTTCTCGCGCACGCCGGAGATGCTGATCGCGGCGCGGGTGGTGCAGGGGCTCGGCGCCGCGCTGATGGCGCCGCAGACGATGAGCGTGATCACCCGTACCTTCCCGGCGCACAAGCGGGGTTCCGCCATGGCCCTGTGGGGCGCGGCGGCGGGGGTGGCGATCCTGGTGGGACCGCTGGCCGGCGGTCTCCTGGTGGACGGCTTCGGCTGGCCGTGGGTGTTCTTCGTCAACGTCCCGCTGGGCGTGCTCGCCTTCGTCGCCGCGGTGCTGCTGGTGCCCAACCTGCCCACGCACCGGCACCGGATCGACTACCCGGGCATTCTCCTCAGCGGTGTCGGCCTGTTCCTGCTGGTTTTCGGGCTCCAGGAGGGACAGCGGTACGACTGGGGGCACATCCGCGACATCGGGCCGCTGCCGATCTCGGTGTGGGGACTGATCATCGCCGGCGTCGGGGCACTGGCGGTGTTCGTATGGTGGCAGTCGCGGGCGGAGGAACCGCTGATGACCCTCAGCCTGTTCCGGGACCGCAACTTCACCCTGTCCAATCTGGCCGTCGCCTGCATGGGATTCGCGTTCACCGGGATGGCCGTCCCCCTGATGCTGTTCGCGCAGAAGTCGATGGGACTGAGCCCCACGGAGTCGGCGGCGCTGCTGATCCCGCTGGCCGTGCTCTCGGGAGCGCTGGCGGCCCCGGCGGGCAGGCTGGCCGACCGGGTGCACCCGCGGTATCTGACCGGCTTCGGCTTCGTCGTCAGCGCCGCCGCCCTCGTCTGGGTCGGTCTCGTGGCGGACGGCAGCAGCGGCGTGGCCGACGTGCTGGCGCCGATCGCCCTGATCGGCGTGGGCAACGCCTTCATCTGGGGTCCGCTGACCGCCACCGCCAACCGCAACCTGCCGCTGCACCTCGCCGGCGCCGGATCCGGCGTCTACAACACCACCCGGCAGGTGGGCGCCGTGCTGGGCAGCGCCGCGGTGGGGGTGCTCATGCAGCACCAGGTCGAAGACAAGCTCGAGCCGCTCGTCCCCGGCATGCCGGCCGGGGCGGGGCAGGACGTCGCCCAATCTCTGGGGCCGCTGCCGGAACTGCTGCGCGGCCCGTTCGCCGAGGCCATGGGGGCCAGCGTCTTCCTGCCCGCCATCGTGCTGGTGTTCGCCTTCGTGGTGGTGCAGTTCTTCGCCACGCCGGTCCACCTGTCCCGTGAGTGAGCGGCCGTCAGGGCGCGGCGACCGGGACCTCGCCGCCCTTCTGCGGGGCCGGGGGAGTGGGGCCGGCGGCGGCGGGCGCGTCCGTGATGATGCGCTTGTACGCCTCGGCGTACCCGCACCCGAGGATCGTGCCGTTGCCGCGCATCCGGTCGACAACCCATTGCACGTCCGCGCGCGGATCCGCGGAGCCGAGGAACTGGCTGCGGTGACGGAGGATCGCCGTCACCTTGCGGTCGACCGTGCGATCCACGTCGACCAGCAGATCGGTGTGCTCGTGGCCCGGCACCCAGACCTCGGCCACCTTGTGCGGGGCGAGGCCCTCGGCGAGCACCTCGGGGAAGGCCCGGGGGTTGCGCGCGTCGGGATAGACGGCGCTCAGCGCGGACTGCCCCACCGCCAGGTGGTCGGGGTGGGAGGCGCCGATCGGGAACTGCAGCGACCGCAGCGGCTGATGGGTGAGCACGAGATCGGGGCGGTGCCGGCGGATCTCGCGGGTCAGGGCCCGGCGAAGCTCGGGCGTGTCGGCGACCAGCCCGTCCGGAAAGCCGAGGAACACCACGTCGGCGACGCCGAGGACCCGCGCCGCGGCCCGCTGCTCCTCGTATCGCCTCGCGACCAGGTCCTCCGCCGGCTCGGTCGGGTCCTCCCCGCCCTGCGATCCGTCGGTGACGACCAGGTATGTCACCCGGGCGCCCTCGTCCGTGAGCCGCGCGACGGTGGCACCGAAGCTGAACTCGGCGTCGTCGGGATGCGCGGCGATGACCAGCACCCGGTGGAAGCGGCGGGGAAGGGGAAACCGAGGACGGAAGTCCGCCTGGGATTCAGGCACCATTGCCGCAACATACACGCCGCGACTGAAGCAGACGAGACCCTTGTTATCACTCTTGCCCCGGTTGTTTGGGAATGTCGCCGGACATCCGCGTCGGTTAATGGACTGTCCCTTGTGATCTTGGCTTGGAATGTGACACGGTCCTGGTTCATGACGGGGGAAGCCTGGTCTGTCGTGAGTGGATGTTCCGGTGCCGACCGTCCAGCTCAGCGCCCTCCACCTGCAAGTCCGCCATCCAGGGTCATCCCGCTCGCTGACGGCTGTCATGCCTGAAGAAAATGTCACCACTCACAGAGAGTCCTGAACGTGGCTATCGCTCCGTGGGCTGATTTCATAACGCGTTGGAACGACGGAAAGGTGACTCCGGAAGAGCTCACCGATTGGCAGACATCGGCCCTGCGGACGGTGCTCGGTCACGTCTACGACAAGTCCCCCTTCTACGGCCGGCGCCTGGCGGGCGTAAACCTTGACATCAAAGAACTGACGGGCCTCGCGGACATTCCCTTCACGACGAAGGACGACCTCCGCGAAGCCATGCACGACATGCTCAGCGGCACCGTGGCCGACGCCGCGTTCTACTTCGAGACGACGGGAACGACCGGCCGGCCCACCCCGTGCCCCCGGGCCCCGATCGACTTCGACCTCAATGTGCTGCCCCTGGCCCACGCCCTCGACGCGATCGTGCGCAAGCACTTCACCGGCACCGAGGAGCGACCCGTCCTGGCCGTGGTAGCCCCCAACGACGTCCACGCCGCCTGCCTCAGCCTGTCGTTCGCGGCGAAGCAACTGGGCATCGCGAAGCTCGACCTGTTCCCGATCACGCCGACCCTCGGCTTCGCCCGCTTCTTCGAGGTCCTCGTCGAGCTGAAGGTCAACATGATCCTCTGCTCGCCGGGCCTGCTGATGGCTCTGGCCGAGATGAGCTCGACGTACGGCGTGGAGGTGCCGGAGGACCTCTCCGTGAAGGTCCTCCTCACCACCGGCGAGATGTGCTCCGACGGCATGCGGGACCTGCTGGCCCAGACGTGGCACGCCGAGTCGTACAACTTCATGTACGGCTCCCAGGAGGCCGGCTGCCCGGCGGTGACGCGGGCCGACGGCACGGTGATGGCGGTCGAACCGACGTACCTTTTGGAGGTTCTCGACCTGGAGACCGAGGCGAGCCTCGGCCTCCAGGGCTACGGGGAGCTCTGCCTCACCACACTGGTGCCCGGCCTCAAGCCGCTCATCCGGTACCGCACCGGCGACCTGGTCGAGATCGCCCCGGACGCCTCGGGCCGGCGGGCCGTCCAGGTGCTCGGCCGGGTCAAGGACATGACCCGGATCGGCGGCGCGAAGCGCAGCGCCGCCGAGATCGACAACGCGATCCTGGCCGATCCGGAACTCATCTACGGATACGAGATCGACGTGTTCTCGGACGACGGTGAGGACCGGCTCGAGGTGCGCGCCAAGGCCAAGGAGGGCGCCGACCACGACGAGATCAAGAAGCTCGTCTCCGGCCGGCTGACCGCCGCGTTCGGCGTACCCGCGGAGGTCAAGATCCATCCGCTGCTGGACCTCAAGAGCGCCACCGGCGGATGGGTGAGTTGGAAGACGGCTCGTATCAAGGACCGACGAGTGCCGGAGGTGGCGGACGACATCGAAGCCCGGTCCGCCGCCGATCTGGCCCGAGCAGTAGAGCGGGCGATCTGACATGACCGACCACATCCTCACCGGCGCGACCGGATTCGTCGGCAGCCACCTGCTGGCCGACCTGCTCTCGGACGACCCGACCGGCGCCGTGTACGCGCTGGCCCGCGGCGACTCCCGCCATCCGGCCGCCGAACGCGTCCACACGGCCCTGCGGGTCGCCGCGCATGACCTCTCCGCCGGCGGCCACCCCACCGTGGTGGAGTCGGAGCTCACCGAGCCGCTGTGCGGCGTCACGCCCGGCTCCCTGCCGCGTGGCGACGGACCGCTCGTCTTCTGGCACCTCGCCGCGTCGCTGCAGTGGCGGCGTGGGCAGCGGGAGCAGGTGTTCCGCACCAACGTCGACGGCACCCGGCACGCCCTGGAACTGGCGGCGAGCGTCGGTGCGGACCTCTTCGTCTACATGTCCACCGCGTACACGTGCGGATCGGTGCACGGTGACATCGTCGAGGAGCTGCACCGGCCCCCGGCTTTCAGCAACGTCTACGAGGAGAGCAAGTGCGCCGCGGAGCACCTCGTGGCCGGGTTCGAGGGGCCGAGGACGCTGATCCTGCGCCCGTCGGTCATCGTCGGGTCGTCACACACCTACAGCCCCAGCGGTAGCTACACGGGTCTGTACGGCTACCTCAGCGAGCTGCGCAAGTTCAGGGAGATGCTCGGCGACTCCGAGGAGTCCGTGCGCTATCCGGCGGATCGCAGCACCCGCATCTCGTTCATTCCGGTGGATCACGTCGTGGAGGATTCCCGCGCCATCGTGGCGGACGAGCTCGCGGCGCCGCGCCAGAGCATCCACCACGTGAGCGGGCGGTCCGAGTCCGCGGTCGGCGAGATCACCGACTACATGCTGAAGCTGCTCGGCCTGCAGGATCGGCTCTTCATCATCGACGAGGAGTTCGACGACCCGTCCACCTTCGAGCGCTTCTTCGCCAAGCGGATCGACTTCTTCTCCGACTATCTGCGCCGGGAGAAGCGGTTCGTCCGGAGCCGGGGCCCGGAACGGTCGGTCTCCCTGCACGAGCTGATGAAGTTCATCGACGCCGAGGACCGGGCGCTGAGCGCCGAGGCCCGGCCGGCGCGTCGTGCCGCCGCGGATCCGGGACATCTGTCCCCGGTCCAGGGCGCGGCGGTGTGAGCGCGTACCGATGAACGTCGCGGAGCACATCGTCGCGAGACTCGTCGAGGAAGGCGTCGACGTCGTCTTCACCGTGCCCGGCGAACAGCTCGACCCGATCTTCGGGGCGCTCGCCGGCACCGGGATCCGGGTGGTGCACGCCCGGCACGAGCAGGCCGCGGCCCTGATGGCCTTCGGGTACGCCCGCACCACCCGCAGGGTCGGCGTCTTCACCGTCATCTCCGGGCCGGGCGTGTTGAACTCCACGGTCGGGCTGGCGACCGCGTACGCGGGTGACGCCCGGGTCCTCTGCCTCACCGGCCAGATCGCCACGCCGCTCTTCGGCCGTGACCTCGGTGTGCCGCACGAGATCCCCGACCAGCTCGGGGTGCTCCAGAGCCTCACCGCCTGGGCGGCCCGGGTCGAGAAGCCGGGCGGGGTCACCAGCGCGCTCGACGAGGCCTTCCACCGCCTGCGGCACGACCGCCCGCGACCCCTGGCGATCGAGGTCCCGACCGACGTCCTGGCCGCGGAGGTCGCCTCGGGCGACTCGTGGGTGGCGCCGCCGGTCCGCGAGCCCGCGGATCCCCGCGCGATCGAGGCGGCCCGGGCGGTCCTGGCCGGCGCCCGCGCACCGATCGTCTTCGTCGGCAGCGGAGCGCGCGGCGCGGCGGCGGAGATCACCGAGCTGGCGATGCGAATCAAGGCACCCGTCACGACGGAGCTCGGGGGCCGCGGGATCGTGAGCGACGAGCACGGGCTGTCGGTCTCCCTGCCCGTCGCCCACCGGCTGTGGCCGCACGCCGACGTCGTCCTGGCCGTGGGGACCCGCCTCTACCGGCCGCAGGTCGAGTGGGGCGTCGAGGGCCTGCGGATCATCCGGGTCGACCTCGACGAGGAGGAGATCCAGAGGGTGTCCGCGCCGGCCGTAGCGCTCGTAGGCGACGCGGCGGAGGTGGTCCGCGCCCTTCTGGACGGGCTGGCGCATGTCGAGGACCGGCAGGAGTGGCTGGCCACGACGGCGGAGGCGCGGCGCGGCCTGGACGCCGAGATCGCCGGGCTCACCCCTCAGGTCGACTACCTGCGCGCGATCCGCAGCGCCCTCCCGGATGACGGCTTCTTCGTCGACGAGATGACCCAGGTGGGTTACGTCGCGCGGCTGGCGTTCCCGGTGCGGGAGCCCTCGACCTACGTGCTGCCGACGTACTGCGGTGCCCTCGGCTTCGGCTTCGCCACGGCGCTCGGCGTCAAGATCGCCCATCCGGGCCGGGCGGTCCTGTCCATCTCGGGCGACGGCGGCTTCCTTTATACGGCGGCGGAGCTGGCCACGGCGGTGCAGCACGGTATCGGCGTCGTCGCCGTCGTCTTCAACGACGGCTCGTTCTCCAATGTCGAGCGGTCGCAGCTCAAGTTCATGGAGTCCACCATCGGCACGGACCTGCGGAACCCCGACTTCGTCCGCTTCGCCGAGGCGTTCGGCGCGGTCGGCGTCCGGGCGAACGACCCGGAGGAGCTGCGGACAGAGATCTCCCGGGCCCTCGCCCGCACGCAGACGCCGACGGTCATCGAGGTTCCCGTCGGCGAGATGGCGAACCCGTGGCCGTGGATCCGGCTGCCGCGGGTTCGCTGAGACCGCTTCCTTCTAAGGAGACCACCGCCATGACTTCGGCCTCGACGAACGTCCCACCCTTCCGCTCGGCCCTCGCCCACATGCGCACCCAGGAGATCGTGCACATCGCGCGTCTGTGCAACGAACATCCCGACGCCGTCAGCCTCTGCTTCGGAGAGTCGGACCTGCCCACACCGCTCGTCGTCCGTGAGGCCGCGGAGCTCGCCATGGCCCAGGGCAAGACGACCTACGCGGACCGCCGGGGCGTCGCGCCCCTGCGCCAGGCGATCCAGGACTACCACCGGCGTACGCACGGCCTCGAGATCTCCCTGGACCGGCTGTCGGCGACGTCGTCGGGAATGACCTCGATCATGATCTCCCTGCAGTGTCTGGTGGAACCCGGCGACAACGTCGTGGTCGTGGCCCCGATCTGGCCGAACATCGTCATCGCCGTGGAGGCCATGGGCGCGACCGTACGGTTCGTCCCGCTGGAGGCGGACGACGGCGTCTGGTCGCTCGACCTCCGCCGGGTCGATACCGCCTGCGACGATCGCACCCGCGCGATCTTCGTGGCCACCCCGAACAACCCCACCGGCTGGACGATGACCTCCGAGGAGCAGCGCGACCTCCTCGACCTCGCCCGGCGGCGCGGCACCTGGGTGATCGCGGACGAGGTCTACAACCGCATCGTCTACGACGGCTCGGTCGCCACCCCGTCCTTCCTGGAGGTCGCCGCCGAGGACGACGCTCTCTTCGTGGTGCAGAGCTTCTCGAAGACCTGGTCCATGACCGGCTGGCGGCTGGGCTGGCTGGTCCACCCGGCCGGTCTGGCGCACCAGGTCGGCAACCTCAGCGCGATCAACAGCACGGGCTCGGCGACCTTCGTCCAGCATGCCGGCGCCGCGGCGATCCGCCACGGCGAGCCGTTCGTCACCGAGATGCGCGAGCGCTGCACCCTCGGCCGCCAGCTCGTCGCGGACGCCTTCAAGGGTCACGAACGCATCATGGCCCCGGACGTGCCGGCATCCTTCTACTCGTTCTTCCGCATCGCCGGCGCCACGGAGAGCCCCCTGGCCTACGCCGAGGACATCGTCCGCCGGGCCGGCGTCGGTATCGCACCCGGCACCGCCTTCGGCCCCGGCTTCGACGGATACTTCCGCATCTGCTTCGCCCAGGACCCGAAACGCCTCGAAGTGGCCCTCAACCGCCTCATCGCGGCGGTCTGACGGGGCCTCTACCATTGGTTGATCAAGCGGTCGGCGGCGCGGGGCTCCCGGCAGCGAGGGAGACCGCGCACGCACTCGCCGACACGGGCGCCGTGGTGCGGGGTGTGCGGGTCCACGCCGGCGAGTCGTACTACGCCGACGGTGACGACCAACTCGCACCGCCGCCGAGAATGAGCGCCAGTGCGCCGTGCAGGCCGCCGAAGCCCTGCGCACAGCCGGCCACGAGGCGCCGATGACCGACGCGAGCCAGGAACACGGCGTGCTGTCGATCCGGCCCGGAAGCACCGAGCCCTACCTCACCTGCCGATCGGCGCCCGTGTGCGAATCCTGCCCAACCACGCCTGCGCCACCGCCGCCCAGCACGACCGCTATCACGTGACCCAGCCCGGCTCCCGCGTCGTCGACGAGGTCTGGCCCCCGCATCCAGGGATGGTGACCGCCGACCGGTGAGGCGCTCAGCGGAAGGTCACGTGTCGTCTGGCCGGCGCATGACCATCAGGAATGCGGGCCTCTCCTCCAGCACCGACCGCGGTTGGCTCGCCTCTCGCAGCAGGTTGGCGGCCGCACGTTCGCCCAGCTCGGTGCGCAGCTCGTCCGCGTGTTCGCGCCACAACGCGAACAGACGTAACCAGAAATCATGGTGGTGCTCGTTGAGCAGCGCCTGTTCGACCTCGAGGCCGGCATGCGCGGCCATCGTCTGCCAGTCGTCCGCCCCGGCCGGCTGCTCCCGCACCGTCAGCACCAACCGGCCGCCGGGAACCAGGATCCGACGCGCTTCCCGCAACGCCGCCACCCGATCCTTGGCGAACGGAAGAGCGTCGATACTGATCACCCCGTCGGCACCACCGTCAGGCAGCCCGGTCTGCTCGAACGTTCCCTGACGGAATTCCGCCTGCCCGGCGGACACGAAATCGTCGGCCCGCTCGGCCGCGAGAGCCACCGCGACGGCGCTGAAGTCGACACCCACCAGCCGTACCGACAGTGCCCGTGCCAGCCACAGCCCCGGACCACCGCGACCGCACCCGAGGTCGACCAGCCGTCCGCCCGGTCGCATGCGCAGCGCCGACACGACGTGTCCGAGAAGCCACCACGAGCAGGAACTGAAGGGCTCGACCTCATGCGGATACTCCTCGCCCATGGCCTGCGCCCACAGGCGCTGCATCAGCGGACTTCCCTGCACACCCGCATGCGCCGCGTCGTAGTCGTCCGCTGCCACACCCACTGCTGTCGTCTCGGTCATGCCGTACATTGTGTCGCGTCGATGATGCGCCACGACTCCGGTGTCGGCGGTCACGAGGGAAGTGACGTTGCGTCGGCCTTCCAGGTGCGGCGATACAGCGGCCACGCCGCGCGCAAGTACGCGGCGAACGGCACCCACCAGATCAGATCGTTGGTGACGATGAGAACGAGCGTCTGCCACGGCCAGCGGTCCGTCAAGGTGAGGTAGAGCAGGCCGACGGGCCTGTCACGCGGCACGTCCTCGCACCCGTCGCCAAGAAGCTCTTCCACCGCCACTACGTCGGTCTGGCGATCACGGAGGACGAGCTGCGCGACAGCGACCTGGACTGGACGGTCATCCGGCCGCCCCGACTGCTCCACCACCGCCTGCGCCGGCGTTACCGAGCGGCCGTGGACATCAACGTCCGCGGCGGCATGTTCGTCGCGCGCGCCGATGTGGCCCGGCACATGCCGGCCGTAGTCGACGACCCTTCGACGTTCGCCCACACCGTCGGCATCGCATACTGAATCGCCGCTGCACTCCCGCGCCGTCTGCCTCGGAGGTATCGCCATGATCGAGCAGTACGTGCGGGATCTTCAGGACGTCGACGAGACGCAGGTCGCGGTCGTCGGCGGCAAGGGCGCGCATCTAGGGGCGCTGTCGCGGATCGACGGCGTCCGCGTGCCGGCCGGGTTCTGCGTGACGACGGGGGCCTTCCGGCGGATCGTGGCGCAAGCGCCGGCGATCGACGATCGACTCGATCGGCTGTCGCGCCTGGATCCGGACGACCGGGAGGCGATCCGCGTGCTCAGCGCGGAGATCCGCCGGACCATCGAAGGGACTGCCATCCCGGGCGATCTGGCGGCGGCGATCACCCGCGCTCTCTCCCGGCTCGGCGAGCAAGCCGCCTACGCCGTGCGATCCAGCGCGACGGCGGAGGACCTGCCCACGGCCTCCTTCGCGGGCCAGCAGGACACATACCTGAACGTCGTGGGGCCGGCGGCGATCCTCCGGCACGTCGGGGGTTGCTGGGCGTCGCTGTTCAGTGAGCGGGCCGTGGCCTACCGCCTGCGGAACGGCTTCGATCACCGTACGGTCCATATGGCCGTGGTCGTGCAGCGCATGGTCTTCCCGAACGCGGCCGGCATCCTGTTCACGGCCGACCCCGTCACGGGCAATCGAAAGGTCTCCACGGTGGACGCCGGCTTCGGCCTCGGCGAGGCGCTGGTCTCCGGCCTGGTGAATCCGGACGTCTACAAGGTGCGCGACGGCGAGGTGGTCGCCAAGGCGGTCGGCACCAAGCGGCTCGCCATCCACGCCTCGCCGGCGGGCGGGACGCAGGAACAGGCGGTCGACCCCGGGAGGCAGGACCGGCCGGCGCTGACGGATGCGCAGGTCGTGCGGCTCACGCAGCTCGGGCGGCGGATCGAGGCGTATTTCGGCCGTCCGCAGGACATCGAATGGTGCCTGGCCGACGGCGACTTCCAGATCGTGCAGAGCCGGCCGATCACCACGCTGTTCCCCGTCCCCGCGGCCCAGGACGGGGAGAACCACGTCTACCTTTCCGTCGGCCACCAGCAGATGATGACCGACCCCATGAAGCCACTGGGCGTCTCCGTGTGGCAGTTGACGGCCATGGCACCGATGCTCGAGGCCGGCGGGCGGCTGTTCGTGGACGCCACCCCGCGGCTGGCCTCGCCCGTGAGCCGCGCCGGTTTCCTGGAGATGATGGGGAAATCCGATCCGCTGATCAGGGACGCGTTGGAGACCATCCTCGACCGTGGCTTCGTCCCGGAGCTTCCGGACGGCGGTCCTGGCGGGCCGCCGGCCGGCGGCCCGTCCGCCTCGATCGAGGCCGATCCGGCCATCGTCACCGAGCTGATCGAGCGTAGCCAGGAGTCCATCGCCGCCCTGCGCCGCGACATCGCGACGACGACCGGAGCGGCGCTGTTCGACTTCCTGCTGGAGGCCTTCCAGGAACACAAGCGGATCCTCGGTGACCCGTTGAGCATCCAGGCGATCATGGCGGGAATGGAGGCCACCTGGTGGCTCAACGACCGGCTGGAGGAGTGGCTGGGGGAGAAGAACGCGACCGACACCCTCACACTATCCGCCCCCGGCAACATCACGTCGGAGATGGGACTGGCGCTGCTCGACGTCGCGGACGTGATCCGCCCACATCCGGAGGTGGTGGCGTTCCTGCAAGGCGTCGAGGACGACGGCTTCCTGGCCGAGCTGCCGAGGCTTACCGGCGGGGCCGAAGCGCGCGACGCCATCGAGACCTACCTCGACCGGTACGGCATGCGCTGCGTCGGCGAGATCGACATCACGAGGCCGCGGTGGCGCGAACGCCCCACCACACTCGTACCCGTGCTCCTCGACCACATCAGGAACTTCGAGCCGGGCGCCGCCGGGCGGCGGTTCGAGCAAGGCCGGCAGACGGCGCAGAATAGGGCGCAGGAGGTGCTCGAACGTCTGCGGACACTGCCGGATGGGAAGCGGAAGGCCGCCGAGACCGAGCGAATGATCGACCGGGTCCGGACCTTCATCGGTTACCGGGAGTACCCGAAGTACGCCATCGTCAGCCGCTACTTCGTCTACAAGCAGGCCTTGCTCGCCGAGGCCGAGCGCCTCGTGCAGGCCGGCGTGACCTCCGAGAAGGAGGACGTCTTCTACCTCACGTTCCCGGAGTACCACGACGTCGTGCGCGCGCAGCAGGTCGATGTCGAGCTGATTCAACGGCGCAAGGACGAGTTCCGGTCGTACCACGCGCTTACCCCGCCCCGGGTGCTGACCTCGGATGGCGAGGTCATCACCGGTGCATACCGGCGCGACGACGTACCGCCCGGCGCCCTGATCGGCCTCCCGGTCTCCGCCGGAACCGTCGAAGGGCGCGCCCGCGTCATCCTGGACCTGGCCCAGGCCGATCTCGAACCGGGCGACATCCTCGTCACGGCCCACACGGACCCGAGCTGGACGCCCCTCTTCGTCGCCGCCGCAGGCCTGGTGACGGAGGTCGGAGGCCTGATGACACACGGCACCGTGATCGCCCGGGAGTACGGCCTCCCGGCCGTCGTGAGCGTGGTGGATGCCACCCGCCTGATCCCCGACGGGCAGCGCATCCGCGTCCACGGAAGCGACGGCTACATCGAGCTCCTGCTTGACCGCCCACTCACCGGCAGGGTCGAATCAGCCGGATGAGACGTGCCGGCCCAGGACCGGCATGTCGTCCACGTGGGTGCCGGGCTGCCAGGGCCAGCGGTGATACCGGTCCGGCCACACGAGCTGCAGCGCCTGTAGGGCGGCGCCCGTGCCGGCATAGAACTGCGCGGCAACGGGCAGGTGGCGATCCGGCTCGGTCACCGCCACGAACTGGACCTGGTGTCCCTCGAGAACGTCATCGGCACGTTGACCCGCGACACACGTCCGCCGTCTCGCGATGACGTCGCCGGCAACGGTGTGCAGCACGGGGCGCGAGATGTCCGGCGGTAATCCGAACAGGATCAGCTCAGGGTGATCGTGGTCGGTCAGACCGATCGTGTACCAGCACGTTTCCAGAGGAGTCGGCTGCGGCACGAACTCCAGGTACACGCCGCAGCGCTCGATGGCCTCGCCGATTCGGCGGAGCCCGGTGTCCCGCTGTCGGGCCGTCATCAGTGCCCTCCCGTCCCCGGGAGGGCATACCCGCAGGATGACCACCGACACTCAACTACCGACGTGAACCGCCCATCGGGGCCACCGGCGTCCCAACGCCGCGACGGGCCGCCCGGCAGTCTGCCGGGCGGCCCGTGGTGCGGTGCCTGTTCAGCCGATCTTGACGTTGAAGATCGGGTTGGCGGCCAGCTTGCGGAACGCGGCGAGGTTGGCCTTGGTGCTGTCGATGCTGATGTCGCGGTCGCCCTGGTCGTCGTGCTTGGTGTCGAAGTAGACGATGGCCTTGATGTTCGGACGCTTGACCAGCTCCGGCAGCACGCTCCGGAAACCCGCGGTCTTGTCGGTGACCTTGCCGACCCGGTGGTAGACGCCCCACTCGGCGACCATCAACGGCTTGGACGGGTGCTTGCTGCTCGCCCAGTCGTAGAAGCCGAGGCCACCGCCGGTGGGCTTACGGTCGAGCAGGTCGGCGAACATGCCGTAGTGGTAGTAGCCCTTCTCCGCGCTGACGTAGGAGTCCAGACCCATCCAGTCCACGACGTCGTCACCGGGGTACAGATCGGCCCACCAGGACTGCGCCATCCACTTCTCGTTACCCATGTACGCCATCACGTTGATCGCATTCGTCACGCCCTTGGCCCGCAGCCGCACGATGGTGTGGCGGTACATGGCGGCGAAGTCCTTGGCCTCCCAGCCCGACCCCTTACGCGCGATCACGTCGTTCTCCGGCTCGTGGTTGAGCACCAGGAAGAACTTCTCCGGGAAGGTGGCCTTGATCCGGGCGGCGAACCGGTCGATGCGGGCGTCCTGCTCACCTCGGGCGACCTTGGCCCAGGTCGACCCGTAGGCGATCTTCCAGTTCAGCAGCAGCACCCGCGGCCGGGTGGTGTCACGCGCCATGGCCATCTCGGACTTGGTCGGGAACGGCTCGTCACCCTTGTGGTAGGCGTGGAAGATACTCGCGGTGCGACCGGACAGCTTCTCCCAGTCCTTGAGCGCGGCATCGCGCGGCGCGTCGGTGAAACCACCCGCGGCGGCACCCCACAACACCCCACACGACGGCACCAGCCTGGCGTCGGTCACACATTCATCGGCGGAACCAGGTGCCGCGTGCGCCCCGGCAGGCCCGGCGAGCGCCGCACCGATCCCGGCGAGCACTGCGGTCAGCGACAGCACCGTCTTACGAATGGTCGAGCGACGCAAAATCCGATCTCCCTCGCGTTGTCCGGCCTCGTTTGTCGGCCGGGCATACGAAAGAGATTCACGGGGCCGCGGTGCGCCGCCGGTACCCGCACGGGTGCCGTCCGGTTGTCCTGGGTCCGGCCCACGTCGGGTGGCCCTTGAATCGGCGGGGGAACGGCCTAGTTGAGAACTGGCACGAAGGAGTACAGCCGAGAAACCGGGCTGTCGCGGTAGGCCGACGCGCCCCACCGCGACCGCCGACCTGGCGTGATATTCGATAACGGGCCGACGCGGCCCTCGCGGATCGGGGCGGCCATCTCAGGGCTGACGCGGTCCTCCCGGATTAGGGCAGCCATCTCACATGCCCTCGCCGGTTCGGTCGGCGGTGGTCCGGCCGACCTCGCGAGTAGCGGTCGAGGTGCGCGCAGCGGCACGAGCGTGCTGTCACGTCCGCGCCGAAGCGGCACTGTCGGCCCGACGTTGACAACAGCCTGGGCACCCATCCGGGCGGAATCGTCACGGCGCAGGGGTGGCGGTCCGGCCGGCGTCGCGATGCCTGACCACACTGTCCAGGTGCTGGAGCCAGAGCTAACCGAACACGACTACCTGCGACAGATCGAGCTTCTCGCCCGCGACGTGGTCCACGCCGCCCAGGAGGAGGGTTGGCAGACCTACGGGCCGAACCCGGCCAATGCCACCCAGATGCACCGAGCCGTCAACGAACTGGCCCGCGCCCTTCGACACTGGCACTTTGATGACGACGGCTGTCTGGATGATGACCGTCCCCTGCTCCACCTCGGCGGCGCCACCGTGATCACGCCAGGCAGTAGCCCCGCGCAGCAGGAAAGCTACCGGACCGGCTGCGCCCGCCTGGGCGTTGACACCCGCGACGAGGGGTGGGCGCTCTGGCACACCTGGGACGACAAAGCCCGCGCCCACACCGTCGTCACCACCGCCCTGGACGCCACCCACGCACTGCTGGACAACTGGTCACACGGCCGCGACGTGCACCCCCTCCAACCCCGCCGCGCCCAGATCGCGGCGGTCGTCCAAGGCTGGGTCGGACCGATCACGCTCTCACCCAGTCACGCCACCACGATCGGCCTTGGAGGACGCTGAAGCTCAAGTCCCCAGCAGCGGACCTGGTGTCATCACCCGGAAGATGCCAAGGGTCCGGACGGCGTTGCGCAGAATGTCCGCGCTACCTGACACCGGCGTAGCTCACGAATGGCTGGCCATGCCAGGTCAGGCCGGACCGGACAGGTGCACGGAGAGCAAGCCAATCCGACGATCACATAGAGTGACCGCAGCGAGTGACCGCACTCCGTCGGCCGGCGCGCACGGACGGCGGCATGAGAGTGCACTGGTCCGTGTCCACGCGGCGGCGAAATTCCCGCGCCGATCGCGACGTTGCGCTGACATGATCATCGGGTGCCGGTAGCCAGCGTTTCCTCCGACGTTCAGATTGCCTACGAGACGTTCGGGAGCCCGCGCGATCCCGCGGTGCTGCTTGTCATGGGATTCGGAGCGCAGATGATCGCCTGGCACGAAGGCCTGTGCCAGATGCTCGCCGAGCAGGGGCGTTATGTGATCAGGTACGACAACCGGGACTGCGGCCTGTCCACGACGTGGGAACAACACCCGGTCGACCTGATGGCGTTCATCGGTGCGGTCAGCGGCGGTGACATTCTGGCAGCTCAGAAAATGATTCCCTACACCCTCTCGGACATGGCTGCCGACGGCATCAACCTGCTCACGGCGGTGGGGATCGAGCACGCGCACGTTGTCGGGGCCTCGATGGGCGGCATGATCGCCCAACGAATGGCGATCGAGCATCCAGCCCGAATCCGCACGCTGACATCCATGATGTCCTCGACCGGCGAACCCGAGGTGGGGCAGTCCACGCCGCAGGCTCAACAAGTCCTGTTCACCCCGAGACCAGCCGACCGCAACGGCTACATCTCCGCCGCCGAACGTGAGCTGGTGTGGGCGTCGCGCCGCTACCCCGATGTCGAGGGACTGCGGCGGTTGGCAGCGTCCAGCTACGACCGCGCTTACTACCCTGCCGGCATCCCACGCCAGCTCGGCGCGATGGTCCTGGACGGGTCCCGTGCCGGAGACCTCGCGAAACTACAGGTCCCGACCCTGGTCATTCATGGGCTGGACGACACCCTCATCGACCCCAGCGGGGGCAGGCGGACGGCCGAGCTCATCCCCGGCGCAAAGCTCATGCTAGTACCCGATATGGGACACGACCGCCCGAGATTACTCTGGGCCGACCTCGTCACCGCCATCGCCGACCACACACAAGAAGTCGACCTGACCGGCAGCGGCCGAATCGCCAACTGAAAGGCGGCACGAGGCACTTACCGGCAGAGGCTCGGTGCACTCAATCCGGGCACGAGCGTGTGCTCGGCACGCCGAGACGGCGACACGGAGCGTGACGCTACGACGGAGCCGGCGCGCACGATCGGCGGATCAGTGCATTCAGTGTGAGGCTGCAATGCGATCACGGGGCGGGAGTCGAACGGGCGCTGCCGGCCCGTACTCCGAGACCGCGACGCTCATCATGGGACCGGCCGCGTCAGCGTCTGTGGCCACCTACACGGTCGTCGTGGACATGAACGCCGGCGCCTCACTCTGCGATGTCGGTTGTCCGACCGCGGCCGACGAAGGCCACCGCCTCGCGGGCGAGCGGCGCCCACGCCAGGTCGCAGGCCGGATCAAGGACGAGCCACTCCTTCATCGGTGTGCCCTTGTTCCCTTCGAGACGTGTTCCGCCCGCAGCAGCGACGAGAGTGTCGACCCGCGCCTTCGGAAGCTTCAGTACGAGCCGTCCGTCTACGAGCATCGCAAAGATCTTCTTGTGGATCCGCAGCGCACGTGAGCCGAAGCCGCCACCGCCAGGTGGAGCAACGCCCGGGAGGGCCGCCAACTCGTCGACCAACGTATTGAAACGGTCTTCCGGGCTCACCGATGAACACCTCCTCGTGCGCTGATCACCATACGGGCACGCTCCGACAGTTTCGCTCCGCCTGCCGGACATACCCTCACGGCCGGCGACCAACGCAGTCTCATCGGCAGATCAGGCAGCAGAGGGCCGATCACGACGCGTGACGGCCCGCGCTGCTCGGCGCGCACGGACGGCGGCATGTGAGCGAGTCAACCATCCTGCCCGGAACTACGGCGCATCATGCGAGCAGCTTGTTACCTTGCATCGGCGATGAGCAGGCGACGGTACGTGGCGCGCGGCGTCCCAGGTGGCTACCGCATCTGGGACAACAAGTCGCGCCGATGGTGGGGTGACCTCTACGAGCTTTGTCCGGATGAGCTGCTGGAGGAACTGAACGGGGCCGGAGACTACGCGAGGATCACTGCTTTGCCGATACCGCGCGCAAAAGCGGTAGCGCCTTGTCCGCGGCAGGAGAGTGCAACCGACCGTCAACGATGGAATGCGGTATGACGGTCAGGTGCTACCCATGCTGGAGAGAGCGGTACAGGCTCGGCGTCTGACGTATTCATCGCCATCTTGCGCGAGCCGCCTCAAAGGTTCGATGGCCCGCTCACCTAAGGCAGCCGGGAGGATCATCGCGATCTGCCACCGTGCCTGGGAGTCGGGATACTCAAGAGCCAGCGGCAGCAGACCTTCGACGACTCGAGGCGCAGCGCTCAACATCTCAGCGATCTGCTCGTCTTCGTTGTCGCGAGCCAAGATGTAGAGCAGCTCCCGGCGTTCCAGGTCACTAAGCTCCGGCGAGGTTTCGATGTGCCGGCGTGCCGCGTCCCAAGCTCATCCCAGTGGGGGTAGTTGCACTCCCACTCGCCGCCATGGCCGAGTCCGAGCACATCGGGTGCACCGCTGTCGACCCAGATGCGAAACCGACGCACCTCGTAGGCGAATGAATCCATTGCTTAAGTCCTACCTGATGTGGGGACGATCCCGGCGAGGTTGGCGGCTCTAAACGCCAGTCGGTGAAGCTTCCGCCTGCAGCTCCAGATCTGCATGACGGCACACGACCGCGGGCACGGCTGCAAGCGATGCTCTCAGGTCGGTTGGATCGAGCCCCGGCCAGCGAGCACTCAGCGGCGCGGCGCCTCGTAGACCCGTTGGTCCACGCGCCGGCCAGGTGGCAGCGGGCGGTTGAGGCCTCCTCGCGCCGGTAACCAAGGTCATGATCATCGGTGCGACCGGCTGGCCGGGTGAAGCTATCGACGGCAATGACTGAGGTGATCGAATGACGGACGATCCGACAGGCCGTGGGCCCTTCCCGGGGACCGAGGGCGCTGCAGCGCAGCAACCCCGTCCGTGGATACTGGCCCTTGCTGCGGCGCTTGCCCTCATAGCGGCAGGTGGTGTGGGCACCCTCGTCGGAAGCGCGGTCGCCGCCGTGGGGTCGGCGGGAATGAGCAGCAACAACTGGGACCGTCTTGGCGCCCTTGTCCTCGGCTTCCTCGTCGGGGCGCTGGTCGCCGTCGTCGTGTACATCGCCGCGCTGACGGTTGCCGCGCGGAGGGTGTTTCCTCCGGGCCGACGTGCGGCGCCGGTGCTGCTGACGCTTCTCGCGCATGCGATGGTCTTCGGGGTGACCGCAAGGATCGTCTCTACGCTGCAGCCACTGGGGGACGGCGAGCCTGTGGCCACCACGCTGCTGGCCCTGGCCGCCTTGGCCTGCGGACCGGCAGTCTTCCTCGCTTGTGGCACCACCGGCCGAATCCGCCGCGCGGCCCTCGGCACCGTCGCCTCGATCACGCTGGCCGCCTGCGTGACCGCCGCCGTATCGCACGCCTCCGCACGCTGACCCGTCGCCATAACGGTCGGCTACTTCGACCATGTGCCGGTACGACACCAGCGCGGCGATGCCGGAGATGGTGACCATCGCGACGAGCCGGGCGGCGGCCAGGACAGCCGGTGGACCGCTCGATGCTCTCGGCCAGCACATCACGCAGGCTCCGGTCTTGGGACAGTGTGCCCAGGAAGGCGCCGCTGAGATGGGTGGCGTACCAGGTCACGCCGTGCCGGCAGACCTCCTCGGCGTCGGGCGATGCCACCCGCGCCGTCGACCAGGACCAAGCCGGCCGCAACGGCGCCGGCGAAGTCCTCATTGGTACGCCCAGGGTGCCCAGCATCGGTCGCCAACGCCACCCGCAATTATCCGATCATCGCACGGCCAGCCCATCGAACTCCTCGACGATCGCCACCGACGGGGCCGGCAGGGGGCTCTTCACAACAATGCGGCTGTCGTCGCCATGATCGACCATCCGCTTCTCGGCAGTTCCGCGTGCCGGTCGGTCAGGTGTGGGATGCCATGTAGGCGCCGAGGATGTAGTTGGGGTGTCGGTCGAGGTTCTTGCGGGCGCGGTCATAGCGCATGGTCGTGCGCGGGTCGGCGTGGCGGGCGGCGATCTGAACGTCGCGCAGGCTGACGCTGTGCGTGTTCCGCAAGATCGGTCCGGTGTCCCGGCCGTGGACGGCGCGGTCGATCGCGCGCGTCACGGCCGGCGGCAGTGGGACCAGCACAGTCTTCCACCCTTGCCGCGTACCTTCGGCACGCGGTGGCCGTGTTCTTCGCCCAGGTCGCCGACACTAGCCCGGCAGGCTTCGAAGATTCGCAGACCGAGTAGTCCCAGCATTGCAGCGGAGTCGGGCGTGCGGTCGCTGGAGTACCTTGTCGAGAGCGACCAGGCCGGCGCCGCGGCGATCCGTATCAAGGCGGCGGGACCGCACTGAGCGGTCAGGCCAGGAAGCGGCCCCGGTACCGCCAGAGCAGCGACCCGCCGATCACGGCGACCACCGCGGCGGCGGTGATAAGGCCGGCGGTCGTGCCGTTGTCGTGGAACTCGTCGCGAACCAGGATGAAGCCCCGGATCACCCCGCTGATCAGGAAGATCGTCACCAGCACGCTCATCGCGCGAACCTGACGCCGTTCCTCGCGGATGGGTGGCTCGGTCGCGTAGGCCGGGGCCGGATCCGGCCGGGGGATGGCGCCGGGATCGCGCGGTGCCTCGTCGACGCGTAGCGCCGCCGGGCAGTGCGTGTCCAGCCACGCCACAGCCTGGTGGCCGTCGCGGTACAGCGTCGGTTCGACGGAGACGACGATGCCGTCATGGCCGACGAAGGTCCGCCCGCCGTGCGGCCAGGCGCGGACGATCGCGCAGGCGTCGAAGCGGACGGTCGCGCGATGATTGCCGCTGACCAGGCTGACCCCGTCCACGGCGACGATCAGGTGGGTATCGGGCTCCGACACGGCGGCGTACGGCGTGCCGATCACCACCGTGTCCGACTCGGCGGGCGCGGCGGTGAATCCGGCCCAGGTGCCCGCGGTTCCCGGTGGCGTCATCAGCAGGCCGGTCCCGGCCGCCTGCTGAGCCATCGCGGTGACGTCCTGCGGAGTGACCGCGGCGAGCAACGCCAGCTCCGTCTCGATAGACGGAACCGGACGACCGGCGAGCAGCGCCCGCGCGTGCCCGGCCAGCCGGTCGCCCTGCTGGTCGGCGAGCACCAGCGCCTCGTGCCGCTTGCGGATCACTGCCTGGACGTCGGCGGGGTCGATCCGGCCGACCCGCAGTGCCGCGAGTTCGTCGACGAATGCACCCAGCACGGCGCCCTGCTTGTCGGGCAGGCAGTCGGCGAGTGCGGTGACGAGCGCGGTGTCCGTACCCATCGGGTGGTAGTCGGTGTGCGCGGCGTAGGACAGGCCCGCTTCCTGGCGCAAAGTTCGGATCATCGCTCGTTCCAGGACGTCGGCGAAGACGATGGCGGCCGGCCCGTAGGGCACCATGCCGCTCCACCCCACGACTCCTTCGGGGCCGGCGAAGCAGGCTGGGGTGACGGGCAGTGCGGAGGACGGTGCCGGCGAGGGTTGCCTCGTGCCGCTCGGCAAGTGCAGCCGCAGCTCTGCAGGCACCTCATCCCCGGCCACCCACAACACGGCGTTGTCTCGGGTGAAGTACCGCGCTGCCCAGTAGCGCAGGTCGTCCGGCGTGATGGCGGACACGCCCCACTCCGGGTACGCGACCGCGCCGTGGTCGCGCGCGCCGTGCCGCCACAGCGCCAGCGGCTCGTGAGCGCTGTGTGACCGCGAGTGCGCTTCGGCCCGCAGGATGTCCTTCTCGGTATCGAGGCGGTGCATGGGTAGGTCGTGCAGGGCCGTACATACGCCGTCGACGAAGCCGGCCAGCTCGCCGGGCGTGCCGGTCATGTGGAACGAGGTGTACTCGGTGCCGGTCGATCCGTTGTAGTGGAAGTCGGCGAGTCCCAGCGGGGACAGGGCGAGGTGCTCGATGAGGTGGGTGATGCCCCGGCGGGCCATCGGTTCGTCGGCGAAGCCGACGCGGAACACCAGCCCGGCCCGGGCGGGGCCGGTGGAGGGGCCGTGCAGGACCGGCACTCCGCCGATCTCGGTCCGGGCGATCATCGGACGGCTCCGGTGGCCAGTGCGGCGCGTCGGTACCGGCGGATCGTCGTGACCACGTCGTCCTCCAGGTAATGCCACGGATGTTCGGTGGCCAGGTCGCCGAGCATGGCGAAGACGGGCGCGGCGGCGGCGTGGTCCCTGCCGAGGGCGAACACCATCGCGAACGTGCTGGCGGTGCCGACCCAGCCCGGCTCTCGGCGAAAGTCCGGATGCCATACCGATCGGTGTGCGGCCTGGTGCAGCGCTTCCCGGATCGTGACGTCGCTCAGGTAGGCGTGGGATGCTGCAGGGTCGGTCTGCTCCAGGCCGAGCATGTGTTCCAGATGTGCCTCGGCGACCAGCACACCCTGAGGTGCGCCGGGCGGGGCGGCGAGCATGGAATCCCAGGCCCACCGGTGCAGATGGTCCCAGGTTCCGCCCCACTTCGGGCACAGGCTCTGCAGGTATTGCAGCTGGCCCGTGAGGTGGTGTGGGTCCGCCGCGACGAGCCGGTCGTAGCGGCGGCGGGTCTCGGCCTGGCCCAGTTGCAGGCCACGGGCCGTCGTCAGCCGTGCCGTCCACAGCGCCGGGTCCCGCGGCTGCCGTGCGGTTGCATCGATCAGCACCGCCTCGGCGCGCCGCAGGTAGTCGTGGAAGCGCGCGAACTGATCCTGGCTGACGTGCTGCGCCAAGGCCCCGGAGCGGATTTCCCAGCCGGTATGGATGAGGTGCAGAGCCAGCAGGGCGGCGGCAGTGCTGTCCGTGGCGTCCGAGTCCCAGACGATGCGCGGAAAGTCGCCGATCGTCCCGTCGCCGGTCGCCCAGAGCAACAACCTCGAGCGAGCGTCCGGCGCTGCCGCGTCGAGCACGGCGCGGCAGCTCCACCAGTCACGCCGCGCCAGCGCGGCGCGCAGTGCCGCCAGCTCGGGATGGGCGGCTGCCGGGTCGAGGACCACCTCGCCGGGGTTCATGAGCATCGGGACAGGGTGAGGACGAACGGTTGCCGAACCAGGTGCTGGCAGGTTGCGGTCCGGTCGCAGGGATCAACCGGCGCGGACGGCCCGGCGCAACGCGGGAGGGCATACCTCCCCGGCGCGCGGACACCGCGCCGAAGGTTGAGCTCGGGCGACACCCGCAGGAGCATCGCCGGAAAGTCCCGGCGGCTGGTGAGCTGATACACCCGCTGACGGCTGATCGAACCGAGCATGACGCGGGTCTCGTGTGCTCCGATGAGCCGCAGAGTCTTGGCAGCTATATCCGCATTCTAGTCGCGTGACTATTGGTCGCTGGAATTGACTCATGTCACCCCCTCCGCGAACGATGGCGAATGAGGCGAAGTTTGAGTCGGAGCCCGGACGTCAGCTGAACCGGGAGCCGGGCCGAGGCGCTCCCAGGTCGAGGTGGCCCGACCACCGGCGGCGCGACCCGGGGGTAGGCGGATCAGGGCGTCGTCGACGCGGTCGGGATCGGCGGGGCACCGGGGACGGTGGCGGAGACGTTGATGGTCCGGGAGCGCTGCTGCCCGCCGCCGACGGTGTACAGGGTGTAGACGTGGGTCTCGGTGCTCCCCGGCCCCCCACCGCAGGAGAAGTTGAGCGTCTCGGTGCCGGTAGTGCCGGTGTAGCTGCGATAGCTGCCGACCAAGCCGGGATTGTCCACCGAGAGCGCGGCGCCGGTCGCGCCGCTGAGCTTCCATTGCACGGTGGCGGGCGTGTGGTTGCCAGCGGTGTCGCACCTCGGCTGCTGCTGGACGCGGAAGTAGACGATCTGCGGGCCGGCCGGCTTCGGGGCGTGGTCGCCGCCGCCGGCGGGTGTCCCGGTCGCCGCCGGTGCCTGGTTGTCACCGATCGGGGGTTGGCTCACGGCCGGTGTCGACGAGATGTCGCCCAGGTCGGCCCTCGCGCCGGTGCCGGCCCGGTCCCGGGCGATCTGCTGCTGTCGACCGTCCGGCCTGTCCAGCACCACTATGGCGATGGCGGCGACGGCGCTGAGCAGGGCCAGCACGCCGAGGAAGACGAGCGCGAGGGTGAGGCGCCGGTCGGTGGTGCGGATCGGCTGGTGGGGTTCCATGATGATCTCCTCAGGGGCAGGCAACCATTCGTGAGGCTAGGCGCCCGCCGCCGCCCGCACCTCGCCGATTCGTGCCATTGCCACGAGGCGGCGCCCCGCTGACGAGCGCGGATTTACAGTCCAGGCGTCGAACCGATGCTGACCTGCAGCGGAGGTCCGCTTCCCTTGATACTTCTCCGCGCAATCTCCGTACTGTCGTCGATCATCCGAGGCGTCGGCCGCGTGTGAGCCAGGGCCGTCGCCCGGTGGTGCGTGAAGGTCCTCGCCCCTCGGCTGCGGGATTCGGCGGTCGCCATCGTCCGTGCTGGTGTGGTGACAGGTCGGGTCTTTCCGCCGCGGCGGCGCCGGCGGCTGGTGTGGTGGTTGCTGACCGCGGCGACCGTGCTGATCGTGGCGGCTGTGCTGTCCGGGTGGAATCCGGCCGGATGGCGGCCGCCGAAGCTTGGCTGGACCGGGACCGAGCAGGCCGGGTGGTTCGCCGGTATCGGCGCGGCCGTGTTCGGTCTGGCGTCCACTGCTGCGTCCTGCGGCTGACGACGCCCGAACGTATTCGACCGCTATACGGCCGATATACGTGGCCAACCAATCCTTGAGTCGGATCTGCCGACGCGGCGGATCGGCGGCGACATCAACGAAAGGGAATGTAAATATGCGAACGATCCTGGCCAAGACGACGCTCATCCTGGCAGGGACCGCGGCCCTGATCGGCCTGGGAGCGACCGGCGCCAGCGCGGCTCCGACGGCTCAGGCCGCGGTGGCAGACTCTCCGCTGACGCTCGGTGAGCACCAGAGCCTGAGCGGGAGTACCTGGGACTACCGGAGCACCAACCGGGCCATCAACCCCGAAGACGAGGCCAGCTCGGCCTACAACCACAGCTCCGTCGCCTGGGTGCTGTACCAGCATGACAACTTCGAGGGCCGCCGTTACTGTCTCAAGCCGGGACAGAGGATCAGCAACCTCCACGACTCCCGGTGGGACTTCGGGGACAAGATCAGCTCGGTGCAGCGGCTCGGTGTCACCTCGTGCAACGGCTACCCCACCTTCTGATCCAACGGGGGTGACGCAGGGGGCCGGGTCACCGGCCCCCTGCGGTTGTCGCTTCAACCTCCGATTCCGCTGCCGCATGCGCGGCCATCCACTGCCGCACCGCCAAGATTTCCTTGGCCCTAACTCCCTTGGGCCGACCACACCTCGGCCGGCCGCGAACACGCCCGGACACGGCGCTGGCCGACAAGACATCCGATGGGCGGAAGCATCAAGTTGTGGCGTTGACGGCGTTGGGGAAGGCGATCGGTTCCTTGAAGTGATCGCGTTCGAGTAGGCAGTGATGGAGGCATCCAAGGAACCGGTTGAACAAATCGAGGGCACGGCTGATGTCGGGCAGATCAACATCGATTCAGCAGATCGTGTTAGGGGCAGCAACGGGGCGTCAATCACCTTCGGCACCCAGCCAGTCATCCCGAAGCCCAAGACGGCCGGTGTTAAAGGCTTGGGCAAGCTGCGCTATGTCGTGGAGCAGACCTTCGCGCTGCTGCATCAATTCCGCCGCCTGGCCGTGCGCTGGGAACGCCGCCTCGACATCCACGACGGCTTCGTCAGCCTCGCATGCGTCCTGATCTGCTGGCGCCGGCTGATCAACTGGCCCGGCCAGAGATCGTGTTAGCAGCAGTTAACTGCCCCTAACACGATCTGCTGAATCGATGTTGATCAGCGCCACGAGGTGGAGATCAGGCTCGTTTCGGCGGGCATGAGCAAGGTGTGGATCGTTGATGACGACCTGTGGGAGTTGATCGAACCGCTGCTGCCACCGTGGCCGGACAAGGCTCCCGGACCGCGCCCGGTCCCCGACCGTCTGTGTCTGCAAGGCATCTTGTTCGTGCTGCATACCGGGATCGGCTGGGAAGACCTGCCACAGGAACTCGGGTTCGGCTCCGGGATGACCTGCTGGCGCAGGCTGCAACGCTGGACCGTGGCGGGCGTGTTCGACCAGGTGCATCAGATCCTGCTCGCCAAGCTGAACGCGGCGAACCAGATCGACTGGTCGAGGGCGGCGATGGACGGCAGCCACATCGACGCGAAAAAAGGGGCGCCGGGACGGTGGCAAGATGATGTACCAGCTCCGACATCACAAGAAGGGCATCATCAAGAAGGTGCCCTCCCGAATGAGAACCAAGGTCGAGAACGCTTTTACCTTCGCTCTCGGAACCTACGGAGTCGTCCTCAACGTCATCGGTCCGTGACGGACAGCACCCTCCATGGCCTCGTAACGCACCAACAGAAGGAGTAACAGCGATGGGACGGCGATCGCAGCCGAAAGGCCGGTTCTCCCTGCGCAGGGCAATGCGCTTCGAACCGCTCGAGGCGGCGATCGCCGTCACATCCTTCCTCGTTGCCATCATCGGAATCGTGGTCATTCAGAGCGAAATCGACGCGGTCGGCGACCTAGGCGAAAACGGACACTGTCTGGACGCAAAAGTCGAAAAGGCCGGGTGGCTCAAGAGCCTGCGGCTCGGCAAGTCCGCGGACCTCACCTACGTGGTCAACGGCGTCCGCCACCACGGCACGCTTCATTACCAAAGTGACCAGACACTGCAGAGACACTCCACCGTGAGGATCTGTACCGATCCCGCCGATCCCACAACCTTCGCCATCGACACCTACGCAATCACCGGCGATTCGACCGACCTTTGGCTGCGCGGAGTCATCGCCGCTCCGATCGGGTCCATCGGCGGCATCGTTTTCGTCCTTCTCCTCTCCAAACACCAGTGGCGTTTCCATGACGAGGATCCCGATGAGGGAAAATAGCACGGCGTGTAATGTCGACGAGGACCAGAACGGACGAGAGGACACTAACTGGACGTTTTGTTGGCATTGATGGTGCTAAAGAACGGTTAACAGCAGGCGATGGCAGTACCCGCCTGGCCGATCTAACCGAATAACGCAGTATCAGGTGCTTCAGATCTGTGAGGGTCCGCGGCTTTTCGTCCCTCGATCGTGTTTCATTGACTTCCACCTCGGAATCGGCGGACATGGTGTCCTCACCGCACGACTCCACCACCGTAATCCACTGCTATGACCGAACGTCGCGCATACCCGTCCGACCTGTCCGACGCCCGCTGGGCCTTGATCGCGCCCCGGCTGACCGCGTGGCGTCAGGCCCGCACCGACGCCCGCACCGCGATCGGCATCAAAGGCCGCACCCCCAGCCACGACCTGCGGGAGATTTTCAACGCCATCCTCTACGTCAACCGCACCGGCATTGCCTGGCGTTACCTCCCGCACGACTTCCCTCCACACGCGACGGTCTACGGCTACTTCGCCCTATGGAGTAAGGAAGGGATCTTCACCGCCCTCAACTACAACCTCACCGGACTCGTCCGTGACCACCACGGCCGATCCGCCGAACCCACCGCATCGATCATGGACACCCAGAGCGTCAAGACCTCCACCAACGTGCCGCTCAAGGCCCAGGGCATCGACGCCGGCAAAAAGATCGCCGGCCGTAAACGCGGCATCATCACCGACACCCTCGGCCTGCTGCTCGCCGTGATCGTCACCGCCGCCAGCGTCAGCGACAACGTGATCGGCAACGATCTGCTCGACCAGGCCACCGCCACCCACTCCGCCCTGACCAAGACCTGGGTCGATGCCGGCTTCAAAGTCAAAACCGTCGAACACGGCGCCAGTCTCGACATCGACGTCGAGATCGTCAACAAAGAACCGCAGGTCAAAGGCTTCAACGTGGTCAAACGACGCTGGGTCGTCGAGCGCACCATTGGCTGGCTCATGCACCACCGCCGCCTGGTGCGCGACTACGAAACCCGGCCCAGCAACTCCGAAGCCATGATCACCCTTGCCATGATCGACAACCTCGCTCGCCGAATCACCGGTGAAACCACCCCAACCTGGCGAGACCCCCAAATTACATAACACCACAAAATACGTTAATCAGACGTCCTCTTAGGCAAGTTCCGGATTTGGACCGCGAGATCACCCCTAGAACACATTGAGCCCTTTCCAACTTGGGTGCGTGGTAGGGCAGGTAGGTTGTTTGAGGGCTCACCTACCGATGGCGAACATGGTTACCAGGTACCCTAGGTCCGTGTTCGGCCTGCTGGGAGACTTCCTTGCCGACGCCGTTGGCTTTTGGATTGGCGACAAGCTTGGTCGATTCGCTCGCCGAAGGCCGCAGGACGAGCGGCGCGTGATAGCGGCGTACCGCGATCGCTCAAGGGATGGAATCGGCGGCCGGTGGCGGCATGGCTACATCCGTGCCTGCGACGACGACCTGGCGTGGGTCGCGGACCGGTTGCGTACGGCAAGGCGAAGCCCGGTTGCCTTGAGAGACCTTCGGATCGTTGAGCAGCGTGACTTGAGGGCATGGGAGCGATGGTTTCTCAACGGTGACTTGACTGTCCTGTACTGCGAAACGCCGGGCGGGCCGGTTGAGCTGGCGGTTCCTCAGAACGAAGTTCAATTCGTCCGTGGTGCCGTTGCAAGGTTCCGCCGTGGCTGATGAGCGTTCAGGCTCGATAAATCGGGTTCTCGATGTGGTGTAGGACGATGATGGCCTGCACGATCGCGGTCGTCCGGGACGGGCTGCAGCGCAGCTTGGCCAGGATTTTCCACGTCTTCAAGGTCGCGACCGCGCATTCGCCGCGAGCCCGGATGCGGGCGTGGGCCTTGTTCACGGCCTTCTGACAGGCTGACAGCTTCGGTCGATCACGGTGGCGTTTGAATGGCGTGCGCACGGTGCCGCCGGCGCCTTGGTACGCCTTGTCCGCGAAGGTCATCACCTCGGCGCTGGTCAGCGCGGTGATGATGCCGTGCTTGCGGGCCGCGGTCAGGTCATGCGTGGATCCCGGCAGGGTCGCTGAGGCCCACACCAGCCGGCCTACCGCATCCGCGATGATCTGCACGTTCATACCGTGCCGTCGGTGTTTTCCGGAGTAGTACGGCTTCTGGTGGTGGACCCGGTCGATCGGGATCAGGATGCCGTCGAGGATTGCGTAGGCCAGCAGGCGGATGCGTGTCATGGCCGCTAGCAGATCGTCGGCGGTCGCGGCGAGCAGGGTGATCGCCTCACGCACGTAGCGCCAGGCGGTGGCCACGCCGATCTCGAAGCCGGCGGCGAGGCGGGTGAACGTGTCGCCATTGCGCAGGTGAGCCAGCGCGAGCAGCGCCTGACGGCCGGGATCCAGGCGACGCCAGTGCGATCGCCGCTGGTGGCGGTGGGCACGGATCAGGTCGGCGAGGTGGTTCAGCGATCGGGTGGACAGCGGGATCGCGGCAGGGTAAGACAGCAACGAGGCTCCCCGGAAGGGGCATCTTTCTTGGTCGATTGCTTGTCTTACCGGGAGCCTCACCTCAACCCGCACCTCGCCTCAGGACACGCCTCGAGCTGCGCAAACCCAGTTGGAAAACGCTCATTCCTCTCACGGCCTCCATTGCCACGATGTTCGCCAAGCTGTACTCACCTCCCAGGACGAATGGCCGCTTCGGCACTAATCGATCGCCGATCTCCAGCTCTCCGTGCGCAACCTGCCACTCGTGTGCCAACGGATAACCTCGCCACCACCTGCACGGCAGCCGTCGCGACCCGCCGGCGCACGCCGATGACATCCCACGTCGACGAGGTCAGGAACTGCTGCAACTGCTGATGATCCACGCCGAGACGAGCCGAACTGGGTGAGGGCGACGCACCGCTGCTCAAGGTCGTCGAGGCCGGCGCGGCGGCGTTGCCGCTGTGGATCTTCGCGTTCATCACGATGTTCGCCGTGGCGAACTCAGCGCTGATCAACATGCTGATGGCCAGCCGGGTGCTCTACGGCATGGCGAACGAGCGGATGCTGCCCAGGATCCTCGGCCGGGTGCACCGCACCCGGCGCACGCCGTGGGGTCGGCATCCTGTTCACCACGGTGTTCGCGTTCGGGCTGATCTGGTTCGCCGACCTGACGGCGCTCGGCGGGACCACCTCGTTGCTGATGCTGTGCGTGTTCACCGTCGTCAACGTCGCGGTGCTGGTGCTTCGACGCGACCCGGTCGAGCACCGCCACTTCCGGGCGCCCACCGTGGTTCCGGTGCTCGGCACGATCGCCTGCGCCTACCTGGCCGGTCCGCTGTCGGGCCGGGCCACCGCGGACTATCGGGTGGCCGGCATCCTGCTGGTGATCGGGGTCGTGCTCTGGATCCTCACGTTCCTGACGAACCGCTACGTCCTGCGCCAGGAGACCACCCTCGACCCGACCGGCCTCAAGCACTAGGCGGTGGCTCAGTCGGTTCCGGGTCCCCAGGTTCCGTCGTCGTGGACGCGGTAGGTGCGCTTGCCGAGGGCGAGGGTGGCGAGTGCTTCGAGGTAGGTGTCGGCGACGAACCATTCGCCGGCCTGGTCCAGGTCGAAGACCCGCCCCCGCTCATCGATCGCGAGAATGGACTCCTCGTCGATCGACCCGAGCGGGAAGAGCCGCGCACCGATGACCTGCCCGAACTCGTGCAACACGTCGGCGCTGTAGGCGGCCCGGATCGGGAAAATCTCGAAGAAGCGGGAGCGCTGCTCGACGCCGGCGCACCGGCGGCCGATGCCCAGCGAACCCGTATGACCGTACGCCTCGAAGAGAGCCGGGAATACCTGGTGGCGATGTTCCTGGCCTCTGATCGCGACGATGTCCTGGACCATGGGTTCGGCTATACCTGCGTAGAGCTCGTGCGGAACCGGCTCCCACCCCCACTTGAGCATTTCCGAGGCGAGTTCGTCCGGGAAGCGGGTGGGGTCGGGATTGGGTTGTTGCGGGGCGATGGAGTCGTAGAGCGCGCCGGTCTCGGCCCAGGGCAGGAGCGTCAGCAGGGTGAGGACGTAGATGCAGCTCTCGCACGGGTTGCCTGGCTCTTTGCCGAGAGGGTCGCCGGGTTCGCGGATGCGGAACCGTTCGAACTGCGCGGCCCCGAGCAGTTGTCGTGCGTCGGCGAGGGTCAGCGGTGGCAGGCCTTCCGATGCGCGTTTGCGGTCGGCGTCGTGCAGGACGTCGGAGCAGACGATCAGTTCGGCGTGCCGCTCACAGCCTCGTACCTGTTGCCCCGGGGTCTGCTCGGCGAGCAGGCCTAGGACCAGGCGGTGGTGGTGGAGTTTCTGATCGCCTTTGGCGCCGCGGGCGATGTAGACACGGCCGTCAGCGGTGACGTGCGCGGCGACGCCCGGCGCGGTCCGGCGCCGGGCTTCGCGGCGTAGTTGTACCTCCGGGTCGGCGGTGCGGGGCGGGTCGACGATGGTGGCGCGTTGTTCGCGGTAGACCTCCTGCACCGTTTCCGAGGGCCAGCGCGGCCAGATCGACACCCGGCCGGTCTCGCGGTCGATGACCGTGGTGCCGCTGCCGAGTTCGGAGCGGGAGAACAGGCGCCTTACCGAGGCGGTGGTGACGATGAAACCGAGGTCGAACTCCTCGACCGTTGCGCGGTACTCGTTGCCCTTGGTCAGTGACTCGGCGCGGGCCCACGCCGCCGCGCTGGCTTCCGCGTCCTCACGGGTGATCATGATGTTGTCCTTCACCAGGTGCCGTTGTTGCGGATCCGGGTCGCCGGAGCACCCGTGAGCAGCGCGGTCAGCGCCTCGTCGAGGGTCTCGGCGATGAACCATTCACCACCCTGGTCCAGGGAGAAGACCCGGCCTCGCTCGTCGATTGCCAGGACCGCCTCGTCGAGGCCTTCGACGCCCAGCGGGAACATCCGGGCGCCGATGATGGTGCCGAGTTCGTGCAGCGGATCGGCCAGGCCCGCCAACTGGCCGCTGCCGATGCGGAACCGCCGGATCCGCTGCGCTATTCCGGGGCCGCTGCGGCTCGGCGCGACACGGAGGAACTCGGCGTAGGCGGCGGAGGCCGCAGGGAACCGCTGCTGCCCGAACTCCAGTCCCGCCCGGGTCTCGATCCTCGCCAGGGCACGGTCGCTGTCCTCCTCGCGCAGCACCTGGGGGTCCCAGCCGGCGGCGGCGAGTTCCCAGGCGACCTCTGCAGGGAAGCGGCCGGGTTGCGGGTCGGTGCCGTCGCTCAGCTTCCGGTCGTCCAGGCACGTCCGGTGTTCTCGCGGAAGGACCCCGAGCCGGGCCAGCACGTCGTAGCAGGTGGCGCACGACTCTGCCGGCCGGCCGCCGAGCTGGTCGCCGCGCTCGCGGATGTGGAACGTGTCGAACTGGCCGTGTTTCAGGAGGTCTCGCGCCTCGTCGAGGGTGAGCGGCGAACCGGCGGCTGCTGCCCGGGTCCGGTCCGCCTCCTGCAGGACGTCCGAGACGACCAGCAGTTCGGCGTGCCGCTCGGCGCCGCGGATCAGGTTGACGACGGGGATCGCTTCCAGCCACTGGGCGACCAGCGGGTGGTGGCGTGGCGCGACGTCGCCCTTGGCGCCGCGGGCGCGGAAGAGCCGGTCGCCGAGCGTGAGGTGCGCGGCGACCGAAGGGCTGACCAGGCGGTCGGCCTCACGGCGCAGCTCCGCCTCGGGGTCGGAGGTCTGGTGCGGGGCGACGATGGCGTCGCGGCGTTCGCGGTAGCGATGGTCGAGCTCGCTGGGCGGCGCGGGGGGCCAATGCGAGAGGCGGCCGGTCTCTCGGTCGATGATGGTCGTCACATCTTCGCCGGGTTCCGTGCGCACTTCGGGCGGCAGTTGCATCCACACCGCGTAGCCGAGTGACAACTCGTCGACGTGCGGGGTGCACGCATAGCCACGTCGCTGCGACTGTCGGTGAGCCCATCTGATGGCGATGTACTGCGCCTCCGCCAGCGAGATCATCGAGGCCGTCCCCCTTCGGTCGAGGCCTAGAAACTACCGGACAGCAACCTCGCGCGATGCCGGTAGCATTCGACCCCCACTTGAGTCCCGGGGGAGGGCCTGCGTGCCGCACCAAGCCGACCGTGATGCGAACCGTGCCCTACGAGCCCGCTTTGACGACGTACGGTCACGCTACGAGCGCCTGCGCTCGGGCATGGATGAGATGCAGCAGCGCCTCGCGAGGATGGCCGTCACGGTCGAGTCACCGGACGCTCTGGTCCGTGCCACCGTCGGTCCCCGCGGACAACTCGTCGACCTCAAGCTCGACCGCGAGATCTACCGCCGCGGCGACCCGGACGAACTCGCCCGTACGATCCTGCGCACCGTCGAGGAGGCCGTCGCCAGGACGACCGACCAGGTGCAGGAGATGCTGTCGGAGTATCTGCCGCCCGACTCCGGCGCTGCCGGCTTCCTGCGCGACGGCGATTTCGGCCAGCTGCTCAGCCGCCAGGACCAAATCATGCGTGAGGCGGATGAGAACGATGGCCGGTGAACTCAATCTCGATCCGCAACGTGCCATCGCGGCCAGCCGCGACCTCTCCGCGTCGGGTACCCACCTGGTCAACCTGAACAACGGCGTCGTTGCCGACATCGCTCAGGCGAGCGGGGACCAGCCGTGGGGAAAGGACGAGATCGGTGCGGCATTCCACAAGAACTATGCACCGTTGCTGACACAGTTCACGGCTGCCTTCGCGAAGGTCGCGCAGTACGTCGAGGGCCTCGGTGATGCCGCGGAGCAGAGCGTCCACGACAACACCGGTGCCGACGACCGCGCCCAGGCGACCGTGACCAAGGCCTACCGGTCCTGAGCCGATGTCCATTCTGCCCAGCCCCATCCCGCATCCGCTGGACTTCTCGCCCTGGGATCTGCCTGGTTGGGTCTACGAGGGCCTCGAATGGGTCGTCGGTTTCGACTGGCCCGAGGGCAACGAGAAGACCACATGGGATATCGCCGACCAGTGGTACGAACTCGCGAACTCCATCGTCGGACCCCGTCAGGACGCCAGCGAGGCCGCACAGCAGATCATCAATGCCTATGGCGGCAGCGGCACCACGATCGACGCGTTCATCACCGCGTGGAAGGCCGTTGCCGACGGGTCCGAAGCCCCGCTCAACGCGTTGCTCGAGTTCAGCAACGAGATGGGCAAGATGGTCGAGGAATGCGGCTGCGACATCGAGGGAGCCAAGCTCGAGGCCTGGATCGAACTCGGCATCTTCGTCACCGAGCTGATCGCCCTCTCGGTCACCGTCGTCCTGACGCTGGGCGCCGCCTCGCCCGCGGCCGGCGGCATCATCGCCGCGACCCGCTTGGCGATCCAGATGATCTTCAAGAAGCTGATTGCGCAGCTCTCCAAGAAGGCCATCAAGAAGACGCTGAAGGAAGCCGGCGAGCGCGCCGCCAAGCAGTTGCTCTCCAAGCAGGGCCTGAAGCAACTCGGCAAGAACGGTCTCCGGGAAGGCCTGGACGAGGCGCGCGAGGAGGCGGCCACCAATCTCGCCATCCAGACGTACCAGAATTCGACTGGCCGCCGTGACGGCCTGGACGTCAAGGAACTCGGCATCTCGACCGCCGCCGGCTTTGCCGGCGGCGCGGCAGCCAGTGGCGCCTACATCGGTGCCGGAGGCCGCGGAGGGCTCCTGCGCGGCGCAGCGGGAGAGGTCCTCGGCGAGTTCGGCGGCGCCGCTGTCACCGGCGACCTGCCCAGCTTCGAAAGCCTCGCCAAGGCCGGCACCTCGGGCGCCGCCGGCTCTGCCGTCGACGGCGCTCGCCACGACTTCAGCGCCATGCGCGCCAACCTGGGTACAGCCGGTGATCTCAGCCTCGGCGATCTGCCGTCCGCGTCGTCCGGCGGACCGAATTCCTTGGGTACGGGGACCACTTCCGTAAACCCCGACGCCTTCAACGGCGGCGCGACGGGCGGGGGCAGCACCGCCACGGGCAGTGGCGGCGGTGCCTTCAGTGGGACGTCGTCCGACTTGGCCGGCAGCGGGAACTCCTCGGACAATCACAGCGCACCGGGATCGTCCACGCATTCCCCGTCGAGTTCGTCGGCGTCCACAGGCCCGCCTACCACCGAGGCCGCGCACCCGGCGTCCGGGACCGTCGACACCTCTGCCGCCCCGAGCGGGGCCACCGCGACCGTGCACGACGCTTCCGCGCCGAGCGGGGCCACCGCGACCGTGCACGACGCTTCCGCGCCGAGCGGGACGCCCGCGACCGTTCACACGTCGGCCGCCGCGAGCGCGGCCGCGCCGACCGTCGACACGTCCTCCGCCGGGAGCGCGGCCTCACCGACCGTGGCCGCGCCGGCCTCGAGCGGCGCCACGCTGTCGTCGGTCGCGCCGCCGATCGATGCCCCCGCGCCGAGCAGCGCCTCCGCGCCGACGGGTTCCCCGCCCGCGCCGACCTCGGCGGGCCCGCCCACCGGCGGCGTACCGGCGGGTGGGGGTCCGGTCGGCTTCGCCCCGGCCGGCGGGACAAGCGGTCCGGGCGGCATGCTCGCCGGCGGCTCCATCGCGCCGGCAGGACCGGTGTCCGCGGGCGGGCCGAGCACGAGCGGGTCTCTGGGCCTCGGTGGCTCACTCACCACCAGCGGTTCCGTCACCACCGGTGGCCCGCTCACCACCGGCGGACCGCCGTCATCGACAGGGCCCATGTCCACCTCGGGCCCGTCGACGTCGGCCCCGGCGGGTCCCCACTCCGGTTCGGTCACGAACGGCCCCGCCGCGGGTTCCTCCCCGAACAGCGCCGCGCCGGCCAACGTCACCGCCGGCCCGCGCACCACCGGCCCGAACCTCACCGGACCGAACCTCACCAGCCCGAACCTCACCAGCCCGAACCTCACCGGCCCGAACACGACAGGGCCTGCCGCCGGAGGCCCCAACACCACCGGCCCGCAGCCGAACAGCCCGCTCACCGGCGGCCGGCCGGACACCGGCACGACCGCCACCGGCCCCAATCCGACCACTGACACTGCCCGCTCGAGCACGCCGCGGATCGACGCCCCGCTCGCCTCGGCGACGGGAACCCTGCCGGCGACATCGGCACCCTCGACACCCTCGGACGGGACCCAGCCGGGGCGGCCGAACCCTGGCACTGCCGCCGGCACCCCGACTCCCGCCACACCGTCGGCGTCGGAGCCGACATCGCCCCATGCGTCGGCGCCATCGGATCGACCGAGCCCGGATACCGGCCGTACCGACCCGCCCGCCCGCAGCGATTCACCGGGCCGTACCGACTCGGCCGCACGCACCGACCCATCAGGCCGTACCGAGGCGCCTGCGCGTGGTGACGCGCCAGTCCGTGGTGAGGCGGTCGGGCGTAACGACGCATCCGGGCGTGCTGAGCCGCCGCCCGCGGGCGGCTCTCATGCCAACCCGCTGCTGGTCATGCGGACGCCCGAGCAGGCGCGGGCCGAGCAGGCCTACTTCGACGCCCCCGAGCGTACGAAGCAGGCTCTCATCGGCAGGGTGATCGACGGGTACCGGCGGGAAGCCGACCTCAACATTGCCCAGGTTCGATCCGGCCGGCGACAGGCCTGGCGACAGGCGCTGAAGGCGAAGCTGAGGTTTGACAAGCACAGCGAGAACCTTTACCGGGCCATGGAATCGATGTACCGGTCCCGGGAGCAGCAGGCCATCCAGGTGCGCCAGCAGCTTGACAAACCGGGCAGCGAGTTGCCGCTGCAGGGCCACGACTTCCGGGACGCGAATACCGAGCGGGCGCATCTGTCCGACCGGCCGATCTGGGGCACTGATCAGTCGGCGCTGACCGGCAGCGGCAACCCGCCGAACGCGCGGACCCTGCGGCCCTACTACGCCGTCGGCGGCCTGCGCATGCCGCTCGCGCAGCACCAGGCGGACCTTGAGCGGGTCGCGCCGCGGGACCAGAACGGCGTACCGCTGCGCACCCCGGACCCTAGAGGCGCGATCCTGAAGCTGCTGAACGACGGCGGTCCCGGCGCGGACCCCACCCGAGGCGTGAACTGCCTCGACTGTTCGCTGTCGTTCTTCGAGACCTACGTACACGGTCGCCCCACCGTGTCCGCGCCGCGCACCTTCGACAGCTATACGGTCGGCCAACCCGACGGCCACGTGGGCGAGACGGATGGTCATCTCCGCGCCGAACGGGCCACCGGCAGCGGGTTCACCCAGGTCACCCCGCATGTTGGCGGCCTGTCGCCGACCCAGGCCCAAGCACGGATCGACCAGGGTTTCGCGGCAGTGGCCCGTACCCTGTTGCAAGGCGGCCACGGCTCCACCGCAATCATCATCAACAAGTGGGAAGGCGCGGGCGCCCACGCCTGGAACGCCGTCAACCACCACGGCACGATCGTCTTCCTCGATCCGCAGTCCGGGCGTTACGCCGACGCGGGCACTCCGGGACTCCGCACCCTCTACGGCCACACCGGAACCGCCCACGGCTCCAACGTCGTCGAGATCAACGCCCTCATGGTCGACGGCCAGGGCAGGCCGATGGCCGTGCCGAACACGCCGCCGGCGCCGTTCTACAGCGGACGGAGTACGCCACCTCCGCCGCCGGTCCAGCAGCCCCAGCCGGTGGTGCACCAGCAGCCGCCGGCTCCGGTCGTGAATCCGCCACAGACACCGGCCCCAGCTCCCGCGCCGACGCCGGCTCCCGCGCCGGCCCCGGTCATGAACCCGGCTCCGGCCCCCGCGCCGGCCCCGGTCATGAACCCGGCTCCGGCCCCCGCGCCGGCCCCGGTCATGAACCCGGCTCCGGCTCCCGCGCCGGCTCCGGTGGTGAATCCGCCGCAACCGCCGGCGCCAGGCCCGGCTCCGACACCTGCGCCGGCTCCGGTGGTGAACACTCAGCAGGCGCAGACACCGGCGCCGCAGGTCGTCCAGCCGCAGACACCCAGCGTGCAGCAGCCGCCGGCGGACGAAGCAACGGTCCCGCGGCCACGATCCGACGAGCCGCCGACCCCGACGCCTGCCGTGCAGGACGCCATCCCGCCGACTCAGCTCGGCCCCGACGACGAGCGCTCACCGCGTACCCGGCAATCGCAGCCGCAGCGACGGCCGCTCGACCTGTTGTCGGTGCTGGACCCGGACTCCATGACCAGACCGGACGGCAGCGATCCGCTCGTCGTGCTGGACCCTGCGCCGCGACCGAAGGCGGAGGACATCAGGCTCGCGTTGTCGCCGGACACGCCGGTGACGCCCGCGCCGCACCCCACGCCGACACCGACGATCGATCCCCAGGACATCGCCGAGCAGCGGGCGCGGGCGGACTATCAGTACGCCAACGATCGTGTCCGGCGCGAGGCCGACGAGTCGCATCGGCAGCGGCTGGCGCAGGACCTGCGGGAGCAAGCGGCGACGAAGCGGGCCCGGGCAGAGGACCTGGGCGTCCTGATCCGGCAGGCGGACGAGCGCGGCAACGACGCGCAGGCCACCGCGCACCGGGAAGAACGCGAGCGGGAGCTGGCCGCGGCGGACGACCTGGTGGATCGCGCGATCACCGTCGACAACGGCGGGCAGATCGGCGACGTCGAACTGTCCGGGCGCGACTGGGAACGGGCCAACGACAGCGTGAGCGACCTCGCGCCGGGCCCGGTCGAGACCGGTGACCGGTCGGCACTGACCGGAGACGACGGGCCGCTGTCGATCGACCGGACGCGCCGGTACTTCGAGCGCGGCGGGCTGCGGCCGCCGCTGCGGATCCACCAGACCGACCTCGAACGCGCCATGCCGCGCGACACCGACGGCATCGTCGTCCGGCACGCCGATCCACGCGAAGGCACCTGGTTCTCACTGGTCAACGACGGTGGTCCGGAGGCCGACCCGACACGGTCGATCAACTGTGGTGACACGGTGCTGTCGCTGTTCGACACGTACCTGCACGGCCGGCCGCGGGTGTCCGCGCCGCGCACGTTCGACGGCTACCACGACGGTGACCCGAGCCGCCCCAGCGGTGCGGAGCGGGGTGTCTCGGCGCGTATCGAAGCCACGGTCGGTGGCCGCTTCGAGGGCATGACCGACGTGCGCGGCCTCGACCCGCAGGACGCGCGTACCCAGGTGCGGCTGGCCGAGAGCCGGGTGCGCAACCACCTGCTCGGATCGGGGCACGGGTCGTTCGCGTTCCTGGTGACGCAGGACCAGGGTGGCCGCACCCACGCGATCGCCGCGGTGAACCACCACGGCACGATCCTCTACCTCGACCCGCAGAACCGCAGCATCAGCGAATCGGGGCCGCTGCGCACGCACACGGGCATGGGCTTCCCGTCGGACGTGGTCCGCATGGACGCGCTGACCGTCGACGGCGAAGGCCGCCACCGGCCGCTGACCGGCGACGGAGCCCGGCCGCTCGTCGCCGCCGACCCGGCCGGACCGGCGACCGCAGGTGCGGCACCGTCCGGCGACCCGGGCACTGCCCCCGGCGGCACCGGCGCGCAGGAGGAGCCCCGCCTGTACTCGGCGGCGGATTTCGAGGGTCAGGAACCGGTGCGCGACGCCAAGAACGGCAAGGAGATGTGGCTCGGCACCGACGGCAAGTACCACCGGGTGAACGATCCGGAAGGCACCTACCGGCGAGTCGAGGACGGCCAGCTGCGCGACCAGACCGGCCACTTCTGCGACGACCCCAACAGCGCGGCCGATCGGGGAATCGACAAGACTCCGGTGCCGGGGCCCAAGGCGGACCGGTACAAACTCACCCCGAACACGCAGGACCCGCAGGCCGCCGATACCGCCGTCCTCGACGCGGCCGCGGAGCGGGCACAGGTCGCCGCCGACAAACAGCGGGTCTGGGACGAGGGCCTCGGTGCGATCGTCGACACGCTGCGCGACGAGGGCATCGAGGTCAAGGAGTCCACCTTCGACACCACCGTCAAGAGCGGGCAGTCGGCGAGCAGTTTCGATAAACTCATGCTGCACGCCGAGGAGCACCTCAGCGTCGAGGACCTGGTGACGCTGGAGAAGCTCGGCCTGCGGTGGGCCGAACTGTCGGCCGAACTACGGCGTGCCAGCGAGCGGCTCGGCACCGCGGGCGGCAACCTCGTCCAGGCGACGAGGTATCCGGACGCGGAGCGCATCACCGGCGGCGACGTGTGGGAGCGGGGCACGCCGGGCAACTTCGACCGGGTGCTCTACGACCCGGACAGCGGCCGGCTGGTGGTCATCGAGGAGAAGGGTGTCGACAGCCCGCTCGGCACCAGGCGGGTCGAGGACCCTGCCGACCCGGGCGCCGAGAAGGTCGTCGCCCAGCAGATGAGCCCCGAGTATCTCCGGGACCTCCTGCGGCACGACAACAAGCTGGGCGTGGAACTCGCGGGCGACGAAGAGCTGCGCGCGGCCGTGCAGCAGGCCATCACGCAGGGCAAGGTGGATTATCTGGTGGCCCGTACCCGCATCGACGGCACCGTCAACGTGAAGCCCTACAGCCTGCCGCCCGAGAGGTGGCAGTACTGGACCATTGATGTGGCAGGATCGCCTTGACCAGTGGCGACGCACCGGCCCTCGACGGGAGTGACGAGCAGTGACAGCGCACCGGAGCCTGGACAAGGACGCCCTGCGGTCACTGCTGAGCGGGCTGCGCGACACGTCCTGGTCCTGGCGCGAGGCCGACGTGCCGGCGCTGGCGGCCGGGCTCGGTTGGCATCTGGGTGAGGTCGTCACCGGCACCGGCGCGGTCGCCGACCCGGGACACGGCCTCGGCAGAAAGGCCGTCCGGTTCGCCTTCGACGACGGCCAGGTGCGGCGGATCACCATGCGGATCACCTCGATCATCGACGAGGACGACCAGACCGACCAGGCCTTCCTGCGGGAGGTATGCCAGCAGGCCGCTGCCCTGGGCGCGGAGGTCCTCGGCGAGCCCACCACCGGGCCGGCCGGCGGCGGACAGGTGCGGTGGCGTGGCGAGCAGGCCACGCTCGTTCTGCAGGTGCCCGCCGTCGCCGTGACGCTGGTCTGGTCGACCAACGCGTTCCAGGACCACTGGGACGCCCTCAGCCAGGAGTGACGCCGTCGTGACGCAACAGTCGTGGGAACAGTTGACCCAAGACCTCGGCCGGCGGCTGCCGCTGCTGCCGGTGGGCGACATCGTGATCCTGCAGAGCGGTGCCCACTACACCCAGGTGCACCGCGACACCGACGAGCTGGACGTCGAGGCGGTGTCTAACCACCACCTGCCGGCTCATCAGCAGCTGTCGGCGGCGCAGCAGGAGCAACTGGCCGCGGCGGGCTGGACCCGGCCCGCGCCGCCGGCCACCTACAACTGGTGGATCAGGCAGCCCGCGCCGTTCTCCACCCGCGACGGCCTGCGCCTGGCCGAGCGGATGGTGGCCGCGTTGCGCGACGTCTACGGCATCGTCAGCCCCGACACGCTCGTCGAGCAGACCGACAACATCCTCGATTGAGCTGAGCGCAGCTGATCCCATGCCGATTGGGGAACGGTCACGCCGCTTTCTTCAGGCACTCCAGAAGCGCCGCCTCGCGGGCCGGATCGGCGTTCTCCGTGCCGGTGTCGCGGGCACGGTCCTGCTCGGAGGCCTCGGTCAGATACCAGTCCGTGTGGCATTCGACCACCGCGTCAGGCGTGTCCTGCATCCGCGGAGCCGCGCCCGGACCATCCGCCACCGGACCCCACGGTGGACGCCCTGGCCTCCGGCGAATCGACCGGTGAGCCGTCCTCGCGTTTGCGGCCGGAAATAGGCACGCCGCAGGGGTCGGTCGGAGGCGACGAGTCGCGCTATCCTCCCCGCCCCGACCAGGAGCACCAGCCGTGGCAAGTCCGCGCTGAGGCGCAAGCCCCCGCCTGCCCGCCGTCGCCGGGCGCCTGGATGGTCCGGTCGAGGGCGCTGACGATGCCCGAGGTGACGATGCCGGACAGTCGTCAGTCGCTCGACGCGTTTGCGGCCGACTCGGATGCCGTCACGGCGTAGTTGCCGATGGATGGCTCTGCGGATGGAAGCTGGCTCCACCTACGGACGGGTTGTGGCCCCACCCGGCTCAGTCGCGAAGTGGTTTGGACGAGCGCTGGCCCCACCCGGTCGCTTTCCGAACCCGTGGTGGCGCTCACCTGCCGTGACGACGACAGCGCCAGCAGAGTGATCGACCGATCCGAGCCTCGGAGCGGCAGTGCACAGCGTTCGGCGAAACGTATGGTTGGCCCGTGGACTCGCATGATCAGTCCGTGCTCGACGCCACCGGTTTGAGCGGCCGGCAGGCCCGTGTGCAGGATGCCGCCGATGGGGGCACGGCGTTGCTCGTCGACGTGTCCCCGGACGAGATGCTCGACAGGTGGGCGGCGGCCCGGGCCGTGGTCGACCGGACAGGTCGCTGGCCGGTGTTGTGCGCACGAGACGTGGCGCACGACGGGAGCCTGTTCTCGCGGTTCTATTTCGACGAGGGCGCCCACGGTGCCGACAGTAGCCCGGCGGCCGTGCTGGCCCGGGCCCAGAAGATCGATGTCGACGCCCGACTGGCCGAGCAGGCCCTGGCGCAGGTCTGCGATGGGGCCGTCGATTGGGTCGAACATGAGCGCACGGTCACCCTTGCCAGCTACGGCGACGCCCCACCGGCGGAGGAGATCCGTGCCGCCGCAGCCATGCCATGTTGAATTGTAGGGAAAGGCATGGCGGCGCCCTTGTGTGTTTGCGGCCCGTCGGTGTTCGCTGTGGCCCGTGGAACTCTGCGCAGGTGTCACCCTTTAGTGATGTCGAATCCGAGTATCGGGGCTCAGGTGCGAGCGAACGCGTGCCCGCCGGACGCGATCCCGCTGAACTGCCGACAGGCGCTGGCTCGGGGTCCTCGCCTGCTGTTGACGTCCAGCTGGCCGTGGCGGTCGTTCGGTTACCTGTTCTGCGGTGCGCTGGTTGCGCTTCCGGTGGCGGGCGGGGTGACGAACGGGCTGTTCTTCATCAAGAGCCTGCCCGGTTACGCCGAACTGATGGTGGTGCTGCTCCTGACCGTCCTGATCGCCATGCCGGTCGCCGCGGTGGAACGCTTCCGCCTGCGGATGGTGGACACCGAGCCCGTCGGTAATCCCCACGTGACTCCGGGCGAGCCCGGCCTGAGGGCTTGGCTGTGGCTGCGCGTCGGCGAGGCGGCGACCTGGCGCGAGTTCGGCTATGCGATCGCCTGGACGAGCCTGCTGCCGCTGATCGACCTCAGCGGTGTCCTGCTGGTGGGGGTCGTGGTCATCCTCGTCCTCGCTCCGTTCGTGGAACCCCTTGTCGACCTTGGTCCGCTGGTCATCCTCGGCTTCTGGCACGTCTCCACCCCGCTCGACAAAGGGTTGGTGGTGCTCCTCGGCCTCGCTCTGCTCCCGCTGGCGGCCTACCTGGTGACCGTGCTGGCCGTGGGCCGGGCGTCGTTCGTACGCCTGCTGCTGGCGCCGCGCGAGTCCGAGTTGGTCGCCCGCGTCCAGGCGCTGACCCGTTCGCGCATCCGCCTGGCGGACGCGTTCGAGGCCGAACGCAGGCGCATCGAGCGCGACCTGCACGACGGCGCGCAGCAGCGGCTGGTTGGGTTGATCATGACGCTGGGTGTCGTGGAGCACGAGTTCGCTCAGGAGCAGTCCGACCGTGCTGAGCTGGTGGCCAACGCCCGCAAGCAGGCCGAAGGCGTGCTGGCCGAGCTGCGGGAGCTGATCCACGGCATCCACCCCCAGTTGCTGACCGCCCGCGGCGTCGCGGCCGCGGTGGCCGAGGTCGCCGACCGCAGCCCGGTGCCGGTGGACGTCGACATCACCATCGCGCAGCGCCTCGTGCCTGCTGTGGAGTCGGTCGCGTATTTCGCGGTGAAGGAGGGGCTTGCCAACGTGGTGAAGCACAGCCGCGCCCGAGCGGCGCGGGTGACCGGCCGCCAGGAGCGGGACCACCTGGTGCTGCGCGTCGTCGACGACGGTGTGGGCGGCGCCCGGCCCGAGGGCGGCAGCGGATTGCAAGGCCTTGCCGATCGTGTCGCAGTGGTGGGGGGCAGGCTCAAGCTGCTCAGCCCGCCCGGCGGACCAACCGAACTCGTAGTGGAGCTGCCGTGGCGAACAGTCAATTCCGCATCGTGCTCGCCGAGGACGACGTCCTGCTGCGAGAAGGACTCGTCCAACTGCTGAAACGGTTCGGGCATGAGGTCGTGGCGGCGGTCGACGACAGCCGCGGCCTGAGCGAGGCGGTGGAGATGTACCGGCCCGACATCGTGGTGACCGACGTACGGATGCCGCCGGACTTCAACGACGACGGCCTGCGGGCGGCGATGTGCCTACGCGGTCGCTACCCGGCGCTCGCGGTCCTGGTGCTCACGCAGTACGCCGCGACGGCGTACGCGTGCGAGCTGTTGGAGTCCGGTGAGCACTCCGGCGGTGGCCTCGGCTACCTGCTCAAGGATCGGATCGGCGCGGTGGCTGAGTTCCTGGCGGCGATCGAGCGCGTGGGCACCGGTGGCACGGTCATCGACCAGGAGGTCGTCTGGCAGCTCTTGCGGCGCCGGCAGATGAACGAGCCGCTGAGCCGGCTGAGTCCGCGGGAGCGAGGCGTGCTGGCGCTGATGGCCGAGGGCAAGACGAACGCCGTCATCGCGGCGGCGCTGAACGTCAGCCAGCCCACCGTCGCCAAGAACATCGGCAGCATCTTCCTGAAATTCGGGCTGTCCGAGGACGACGGTCACCGCCGTGTGCTTGCCGTACTGACGTACCTGCGTTCCTCGCCCTGACCGTCCAGTTTCGCCCGTCGCTCAAAGAGATGGCTGTGCGCAGGCGGTTCCGAGAGACTCGACCAAGCACATTCATCAGCGGCGAATAAGGGGTTTGCATGGCTAGCAACGTGGTCATCGTCGGCGGCGGTACCTCGGGGTGGATGACGGCGTCCTACCTGAAAGCGGCATTCGGCGACCGGGTGAACGTAACCCTCGTCGAATCGAAGAATGTGCCTTCGATCGGGGTGGGGGAGGCAACCTTCAGCACCATTCGGCACTTCTTCAACTACCTCGGCGTGGACGAGGGTGAGTGGATGCCGGAGTGCCACGCCACCTACAAACTGGCCGTCCGGTTCGAGGACTGGCGTGAGCCGGGCCACGTCTTCTACCACCCGTTTGAGCGCAATCGCATCGTCGACGGGTTCCCGCTGACCGACTGGTGGGTGCAGAAGAAGCCGACCGAGCGTTTCGACCGGGACTCCTTCCTCCTCGCCTCGATGTGCGACGCGAAGAGCTCGCCACGCTATCTGGACGGCTCGCTGTTCGACAGCATCTTCGATCTGAGCGACGGGGGACGCACCACGCTGAGCGAGCAGAACACGCAGTTCCCCTACGCGTACCACTTCGATGCGGCGCTGCTGGCGAAGTTCCTGACCCGCTACGGCGTGGCGCGCGGGGTGCGGCACGTGCTCGACGACGTGGTGGACGTCGTGCTGGACGACCAGGGCGCCATCGACCACGTCCGCACCCGCCAGCAGGGTGACGTCCACGGCGACCTCTTCGTCGACTGCACGGGCTTCCGCGCCCTGCTGGTGCACAAGGCGCTCGAGGAGCCGTTCATCTCGTTCCAGGACCACCTGCCGAACGACAGCGCGGTGGCTCTGCGCGTGCCGTCGGACATGGCTGCGGAAGGTCTGCGCCCGGCCACCACCGCGACCGCGAAGGACGCGGGCTGGATCTGGACGATCCCGCTGTTCGAACGGGTCGGCACCGGTTACGTGTACGCCAGCGAGTACGCCACCCCCGAGGAAGCCGAGCGGACGCTGCGGGAGTTCGTCGGCCCGGCCGCGGACGACGTCGCCGCCAACCACATCCGGATGCGCATCGGCCGCAGCCAGCGGGCGTGGGTGAAGAACTGCGTGGCGATCGGCCTTTCGAACGGGTTCGTCGAGCCGCTGGAGTCCACCGGCATCTTCATCATCCAGAACGGTATCGAGCAGCTGGTCAAGAACTTCCCTGTCGGTCACGCGGAGACCGACGACGGGCTCCGCAAGGCCTACAACCGGCAGGCCGCGCACGTGATGGACGGCCTGCGGGAGTTCATGGTGCTCCATTGGTACGCCTCGGGTCGCGCCGACAACCAGTACTGGAAGGACACCAAGACGCGGACGATCCCCGATGGCCTGGCCGAGCGGCTGGAGCAGTGGAAGGTCAAGCTGCCCGATCAGGACTCGATCTACCCGCACTACCACGGCTTCGAGTCGTACTCCTACCGCGCGATCATCCTCGGCCTGGGCGGGCTGCCGGTGCCATCGCTGCCCGTGCTGGGCAAGCTTGACGGCACCGCGGCTGACCGGGAGTTCCAGCAGGTGGCCGACCAGGCGGCCGCGCTGCTCGAGAAGCTGCCCAGCCAGTACGAGTACTTCGCCCACCTGCACGGTCTGCCGCCGGCGCGGCGGACGGCGACCGCGGGGCGATGAACCTCGCCGAGTTTGCGGCCAGGACCGGCCACGTGGCGCTTGCACTGCTGGTGGTGCTCCTGGTCGCGTTCCTCGGCCGCGCGATGGCCCGCCTGCTGCGGCAGCCCACCGTCATCGCAGAGATCGCCCTCGGGCTCACGATCGGTCCGATCGTGCTTTCTCTCGGCGGTGAGCAGGCCCTGCCCGCGGAGGCGATCGGCTGGCTGCGCTACGCGGGGCATATCGGGCTGGTGCTGTTCCTTGTCGGGGTCGCGCACGAGCTCCGTCGCACGACCGCGCCGGCCCGCGGGCGGTTGGTCGGCTGGACCACCGCGGGCGCCCTGGTGGTCCCGATGCTGGCGGGTTGCGGATTCGCGGTGGCGGTGCTGGCCGATCCCGCGTTGCGCGGCACCGCGCCCGCCGTGGCGCTCGCGCTGCTGCTCGCGGTCTCGTTGTCGGTGACCGCTGTGCCGGTGCTCGCGCGCATCCTCGAAGAGCGGGAACTGCTCGACACGCCGGTCGGCAAGCTCTCCATGACCGCGGCGATAATCATTGACGTCGTCGCCTGGCTCCTGCTCGCGCTCGCCATCGGGTTGGCCGCGGGCGGGGCGGGTGGCGTGCCGCGGCTCGCCACGGTGGTCGCCGCCGGGCTGGTGGTGATGTTCTGCCTCAGGCGGCTGCTGCGCACCGCCGCCGTGACGGCGTTCCGGGACCGCTTCGGCCGGCTCACGGCCGTTCTGGTCGGGGTGGCCGCGCTGGTGAGTTCCTGGGCGTTCCAGGAACAGGGCGTGACCGAAATTTTCGGCGCCCTGCTGGTCGGGCTTGCCATCCCCGGCGACGGATGGCATGGGGTGGTGCGCCTGGTGACCCGCGTCGGACGCCCTCTGGTGCCGGTGTTCTTCGTGGTCACCGGGATCAGCGTGTTCAGCGCGCAGTTCGGTGCGACGCCGTGGTTCGCGATCGTGCTCGCCACCGTCCTGGGCATCGCCGGCAAGGTGGGTGGCGGGTACCTCGGAGCCAGGTTCGGCGGTGCGCCGGCCTCCGACGCGGTGCGCGTCGGGGTGCTGGTGAATACCCGGGGCCTCACCGAACTGGTGGTGCTCCAGGCGGGGTACAGCGCCGGAATCCTTACCGCACCGGTGTTCCTCGCCCTGGTGGTCATGGCGTTGGTGACCACGGCAATGACCGGACCAGCCTACGCACTGCTCGAACGACGCGTGCCGCGCCGCTGGAACGTGGCGGCCCTCTCAGTGGAAGGAATAGTTGATCATGAGACACTCCGCGCTGGATAGCTCGGCCGGATGCTCCGCAGCGGCGACGACAGCCACTCCAGCGCAGTTCCGTTCGCTCATGTCGACGTTTCCCAGTGGTGTGGCCGTCGTGACCACGTCGGACCTCGACGGGCAGCCGTGGGGAATGACGTGCTCGTCGGTGTGCAGCGTTACGCTGGAACCGCCGACGTTGCTTCTGTGCCTCCGCCGAGGGAGTCCCACCCTGACTGCCATGTTGCGTCGCTCCACCCTCGCGGTGAACCTGCTGCACACCCGCGGCAGGGCGACGGCGGATCTGTTCGCCTCCGGAAACCCCCATCGGTTCGACCTCGTGCGTTGGTCGGCCGATCCGGAGGCGGGCGGTCCGCACCTGGTCGACGACGCACATGCGATCGCCGATTGCCGGATCAGCCGGACGGTCTCGGCCCATGACCACATCGTGGTATTCGGTGAGGTGCTTCGCGTGCAGCACCCTGTGGTCGCCGACCCGTCGCCGCTGCTGTACGGACTGCGGCAGTACTCGTCCTGGTCCGTTGCTTGAGATGTCAGAGACTGCTTGGTGATCGACCGGGAAGCCGGTCCGTGCGGATCAACGGGGGACGACCCGCACGGACCGGCTTCCTCGCCGTTCCCCGTGCCGTGGGGAACTTCGGCGGGCGGGTCGCACTGGGAAGCGTGCCGACCGCCGGAAGGACTTCGCTGCGCTGTTGCGTATGTCAGTGAAGCACCGCGTCGTCGGATCGCGCTGTAGCCCTGGTTGTAAGAAATGACTATCGCTAGCTGTACCGGTTTCGAACCGGGCATGAGCCGGATGGAATGTCTGATAAGGTCGCGATCATGGGGATCGATACATGATGGACGGTCCGGGCAGGATCGCGATAGTGGGCTATGGACCTGTCGGAAGAGCTCTGACCGCGTTGTTGCGCGACGAGGGGCATGACGTCATCATCGGTAGCCGCGACCCCGACCGGCTGACGTCGGGCATCGTTGCGGCTGACGTCCCGTGTATGGACTGGCGTTCTGCCGTGGAGCGCGCGGATGTCGTCGTCCTGGCTGTTCCGTACGTCGCTGTGGACGACGTCGTGGCCGATTGGCCCACTGGCGGTGCGGGCCGGATCGTGGTGGATCCGACCAATCCGGTCGCACTCTCGCCCGACGGGCACATCATTTCCGGGCTGGACGGGAACGACACCGTCGGATCCCGGTTGGCGAAGTCGTTGCGATCGGTGATCGTGGTGCGAGCATTCACGCATGTGATGGAGGAGTTGCTCGCCGTTCGTGGCCGACGGCAGCCCGGTTTGTGGGCGATGGCGATCGCCGGTGACGACAGTAGGGCGAAGGCAACCGTCGGCGACATCGTGAAGGCAACAGGCTTCGTGCCGGTCGACATCGGCAGCTTGGCTAAATCCGCACCGCTTGACCCTGGAGGGGTGCTCTTCCCGCAGATGTTCACGGTGGCCGATATGAAACGTCGGCTGCGCGAAGGCTCGTAGGGCCTGCTGTCCGTGACGTCCCAGCAGATCGTCCGGCTCGTTCTCCTCGTGGTGAGCTGGACAGCGCTCATCCTCCGTACGCAGGCCGCCTTCTCGGCGCGGCAACGTCCCGTGTGGTTGGTGCTGCTGGCCCTGGCCGTGGAGATCGCCCTGCTCCAAGATGTCGTCGCGGCGACGGTGCTCAGGGTCAGCGGCGTGCCGAATCTCGACGTCTACCTCGGTGGTTTCTGTCACGTCGCCATGATGTCGATCCTGTGGACCATCGCGAGTGCGGATTCGTCCAGTACGCCGTCGAGGCTCGGCCGCCGATTCCGGTTCTGGTTCACCGCGTTGACCGTGACCGTAATGCTGGTCGTGGAGCTGTGGTCCATCGTCGGCGCGGAGATGACGCGCCACCGGGCGTTACCCATGTCGGCATCTCGGAACATCATCACCGTCGGCTGGGCCGCTTACCTGGTGTTCATGGCAGTTGCCTCCACCGACTCCACCCGGCGGCTGTGGCGTCATGGGCGGGCTGCGAGCTTCGGAGCGCTCCGGCTTGCCCTCGCGCTGCTCTGCCTCGGCACCTGCGCGAGCGTCGTCTACGTAGCCGGTCGAGCCGTCACGATCGTGGACGGTTCGGAGCCCGGCTCTCCCAGCGCGCTCCTCGTCATGTATGCGTCGATGACCTACTTCCTATGCTTCGTCCTCGGTTGCGCGATTGTGGTGGTGGCCCCGGTTGTCGCTGGGGTTCGAGCCTGGTGGCAGCGGTGCCGACTCTTCCACCTCTGGCGCAGCCTGACAGAAGCCGTGCCTGGTGTCGTGCTGGAGGAAACCCCGTCACTCGGACGCGATCTCCTCCGGATACGCCGCAACGCCATGCGACTCCAGCGGCGAGTCATCGAGATTCGAGACGCCGCGATCACTCTTCGTGAGTGGGTTACCTCGGAGCAGCTGGCCGCGGTGACAGCTGAGGTTTCCGAACAGGGACTGTCCGGTATGGCGGCGACGGGTGCCGTCACCGCTCGGTGTCTCGCCCTCGGCCGAGCCGCAAAGCAGGCCGGCGCGGCGCGGTCCATGGAGGTCCCCGCCGTCGCCACCAGCGGCGGGGACGATCTCGACAGCGAGCTGCGTTGGTTGACGGCCGTGCGAACTGCCTACCGCGAGCTTCCTCAGCCGTCAGCTGACGAGCATTCCCGCGCGGTGAATCGCGAGAGGGTGCCGTAGGGCCGACACGTCGGCGGTGGCGTCTCCCGCGACGACCAGGATGTCCGCATCATGACCGGGGAGAAGGCGTCCCTTGCGGTGACCCATGCCGCACGAGTCGGCCGCCAGGCTGGTCGCGGCAGTCAAGGCCGTCTGGTTGTCCATGCCGACGACGTCCCGGAAGTCGACGATACCGTGCGGCAGACAGTCGAACGGTTTCTGCGGATCCACGCCTGCGTCGGATGAACAGACCAGTCGGACGCCGGCCCGATGCTGGCGCGCGAAGACGTCGGCTACCGCCTGGAACAGTGGCGACAGCGGCTTGCCGCTAGGGAGCCGGGCCGACGCCACGCCGACGAAGACGCGCGTCGCCGCGAGCGCGGCGATCACCTCGTCGGACGCCTGCACGCCGCCGACACCCAGGAACGACGCGTGTTCGATGCCGTCCACACCGGCCGCGATCGCGGCAGAGACTCCGTCGGCACCGTGGGCGTGTGCGGTGACGGGGACTCCGTGCAGGCGCGCACGGTCAACGATGGTACGCAGATCCGCGACCGTGTACTGCGACTCGTGTGGTGCCCAGCCCGGCGTGATCACGCCACCGGTCGCCATCACCTTGATGACGTCGACACCTCGGGCGACGCGCTCATCGACGGCGGCCGCCAACGCCGCGCCGGGCTCTGCCTCGCCGCCGAGAAACCAACAGTGGCCGCGTTCCCTGGTCACCGGTGGGCCTGCGCACAGCAGCGCCGGAAGGTCCGTCCGGCGCTCATCACGGACACGCAGCGTCAGGTATCCCCGGTCGCCGAGATCGCGTACGGTTGTCACGCCGCTCAGCAGCGCCACCCGGGCATGATGGCGGATGCGTGTCAGCACCGTGTCGTCGCAGTCATGAAGGAACTGCTGGGCGGGGTCGCCGCACGGGTCGAAGGCGAGATGCGCGTGCGCGTCGACCAGCCCTGGTAGCAGCGTCGCCGCACCGTGGTCGGTGACGGGAATGGCCGGGTCGATCGGACCGTCCTCGATCGCCTCCACGCGGCCGTCCCGCAGCACGATGATCGGACGCCCGGTCAGCACCCGCTCGCCGTCGAACACGCGGTCGGCACGGAGTCCGTGGTAGCCCTCACGATGTGGTTGCATCAAGATCCTATCGCTGTGGTCACATCAAGACTTTATTGCCGGTGGGGTGGGCCGCGCGCCGTCGCGGCGACGCCCGCGGACCGCTCGCGCTACGTCGACCGGGGAATCCGCCAAGCGAGACACGCGGCAGCGCCGTAGGCCAGGGCGGCGACGGTAAAGGCCACGGATGCCGCGTGATACCAGTCCGCGGTATCGGCCAGGACCGTTCCCGCGACGGCGACTCCCAGGAGTGCCCCGACCTGGCGGTTGGCATTGAGCAGGGCGGCAGCCGTATTGGCATGGCCGCTCGCCGCCGCCATCAGAGCGGCGGTCAACGCGGGCACCGTCACGCCGACACAGAAGTTCGCGACGCCGACGACTACGGCCAGGACCGCGTACGGTGTCGATGCGGAAACGGTCACCATCGTCGCCAAGCCGACCGCGGCGAGAGGAAGTGCGACCAGGACCGGCCGACGACTGCCCACCCGGCGCGCCAGGCGCGCGAAGGTGAGGTTGCCCAGAACGAACACCGCCATCATGGGCAGCAGCCACATTCCCGCCATCATCGGCGTCAGTCCCCAGGCCCGTTGGAGGACGACTCCCAGCATGAAGATCAGGCCGAAGAGCCCGAAGTTGAGGAGCAATCCGATGATCGTGGTTGCCACGAATGTCGGGTTGGCGAGAAGAGAACGCGGAATCAGGGGACTCGCGACGGACCGCTCCGAGAGGACGAGCACGCCGGCAGCGAGGACGCCCGTTGTCGCGAGTGCGATCACCTGCGGCGAGCTCCATCCCAGGTGGGGTCCCTGGATGAGCGCGATGGAGAGTGCGGCCAGCAAGCCGGCGCCGGCGGCGTTGCTCGCCAAACTCAAGGCCCTCGGCCGCCGCGGCGAGGAGTCGATCCGTCGCAGTGTGAGGATCGCACCGAGGATTCCGAACGGGATGTTGACGAGGAAGATGCTCCGCCAGCCGAGCGTGTCCACCAGTACGCCACCGACAACCGGTCCGAGCCCGGAGGCGGTCGACACGATGGCGGTCCAGTAGCCGAGGATGGACGCTCGACGTCGTGGTTCACCGAAGGCGCCCACCAGCAGGCTCAGTGAGCTCGGCATGAACAACGCGGCAGCCGCGCCCTGGACGATGCGTGATGCGATCAGCAGACCGCCGCTGTCAGCGAGTCCGCACATGGTCGACGCGATGACGAAGAGCGTGAGTCCGGCAAGGTACGTGCGCCTCGCGCCGAACCTGTCGGCCAGCGACCCGGAAAGCAGGAGGAGTGATGCGAACGAGAGGATGTAGCCGTCCATCAGCCAGGTGAGAGCCGCCGCTCCCAATCCCATGTCGTCGGCGATGTCGACCGCCGCGACGGTCACCACGGTGGCGTCGAGGGTAGCCATCACGAACCCGACGGCCAGCGCCAGCAGCTTGACGCCGTCTCCGGGACGGCCCGGGGCGTCCGTGGAGTCGCGCACGCGGACACGGTCGCTGATGGACAATCATCTTCTCCTGCAGTGAGGTGTTTCGACCCTGCGGGCCTTTCACGCGGTCCTAGTGCAGCCGGGCCAGGTCACCGGCGTCGAAAGGCAGGAGCTCGTCGGTACGTCCTTGCGCGATCTTGTTCACCCACGAAGGGTCCGAGATGAGGGAGCGGCCGACACATACGAGATCGAACTCGCCACGGCCCAGGTACTCCGCCACCCGCGCCAGTCCATCCACCTCCGCACCCACGCCGTCGAGCAGTGTCGCCGTGAAGTCGCTGTTGTGCAGGCCCACCGACCCCACCCCGATCGTGGGTAGCCCGGTGATTTGCCGAACCCAGCCGGCCAGCGTCAACGGCGAACCTTCGAACTCAGGTAGCCAGTACCGCCGGGTGGAGCAGTGGAAGGCATCGACGCCGGCGTCCGCGAGAAGGGAGACGATCAGCTCGAGCTCCGCCGGCGACTCGGCCAGCCGGGCGCTGAGGTCGGTGATCTTCCACTGCGAGAGCCGGAAGATGATCGGGAAGTCGGCAGACACCGCCGACCTGCACTCGCGGACCACGTCCGCGGCGAACCGGGTACGCCGGACGATGTCGCCACCGTACTCGTCCGTCCGACGGTTGGTCCGCGACCAGAGAAATTGATCGATCAGGTACCCGTGGGCGCCGTGCAGTTCGATTCCGTCGAACCCGGTCCGCTCGGCATCGCGGGCGGCGGAACCGAACGCCTTGACGATGTCGTCGATCTCGGTCCTGGTCAGCGGTTCTCCCACCGGAGAGCCGTGCAGGTCGATGCCCGACGGGCCGACGGGCCGCACCCTCGGGTCCGGTGGATCGCCGATCTTCCGGTCCATGCCGACGTGCCACAGTTGCGGCATGATAGCGGCACCTTCGGCGTGCACCGCGGCGACGATCTTCGACCATTGCGCGAGGCTGTCGTCGCCGTGGAAGACGGGAACGCCGACCCGGTTGCGGGCAGCGTCATGGGGGACTGTCGTTCCCTCGGTGATGATCAGTCCGACCCCACCGGCGGCGCGGCGTACGTAATAGTCCGTCATGGCCTTGGTCGGCACGCCGTCGCACGACGCCTCGCGTGTCATCGGGGCCATGACGACCCGATTCCGGAGCCGGAGGTGACGCAGATGGAACGAGGTGAGGAGCGCATGGCCTGCCTCAGCGGTGGTCATACCCGTCCCTTCGCTGTGTCGACGATCGCCCGGATGTTTCGGCGAGCCAGCTCGTCCGAGGTGTCGATGCGGCTCATCTCGGCGTCGGCGAGACCGATGGCCTCGTCCACCGGCATCACCGTGGGAAGGTCGAAGCTCCGCACGAGTGCCTCAAGCCGGTCGACGAGCGAACCTCCGATGATCCGTACGGGAATGCCGGCTTGTCGAAGAGTGTCGAGTAGCAGCTCGTCGGACTTGGCCCGGAACTCCTCGGAAACAGGCCGGTGTCCGTCGGAAGCGAGCGGAAACTCGATCGGCAGATGGGCGAACGCGTCGTAGGTGTCCACCGCATGGCGCCGCATGACCGCCCCGATGGCGTCCATGACTTGGGCGAAGAAGTCGCGTTCGTCGGCAGATTGAAAGCCGCCCGTGGCCTCGCGAACGCCGGGATGAAGGCCGACCAGCACCCGGACCTTGCCGTACACCCATTCGTGCAGTGACGACCCGTCGGAGATGAAGCCGTCGGGCAAGTGGCTCTCGTGGACCGCCCGTTCGGCGTAGCGCACCATGCCGAGCTGCAGTAACTCCGGTATGGTGCAGTCCTCCAGCCGCCGGCCGGGCAGGAGACTCGGCAGGATTTCGCGCATCGTCTTGGCGTGTGTGCGCGGGATTCCGGTCAGGTGGGACAACGCGATCGAGGTCGTGGTCTTGCCGGAGGAGTACGTGCCGGAGATCGCAAGCTTCACGCGGACTCCATGCCAGGCAGTCGGTGTCCGAGCGAATACGTGACTGTCGTGTTCGCCAAGCTGCCCTGCATCGTGGACACCCGCCACCGCTTTCCGGCGAAGTTCAGAATCGAGCTGCGGGTGACGCTCGAGGTGCAGGACATCGGCCCGAGCAAGGTCGAATCCGGACCGCTGGAGACCATGTCGACCGCGCGCATCCACAGAGTGTTGGTATCGCCCCGCGTCAACTCGTCCAGCGAATACATCAGGACCTGACCAAGTTGGGCGTACACAATCGTCGCATCGAACATCGTCAGCGCAGGCTGGTACGCGGCGCCCAGTTCGCCGATGCCGGCGCGGGCCTGCACGGTGTCGCGTACCCGTACCGTCGCACCGACGGACGCCTCCGCAGCCGCCAGCTTCACCCCGGTGACCTCGTGTGTCCGGAAACGGTAGCCACCACAGTGGTACGGCGCTGTCGTGAGCGAGAGCGGAGCGCCCGTGCTCCGGGCGTCGCCGACCTCGTGCTCCACATGACAGCGGACTTTGATGCCGCCGACAACGCAGACGAACTCCGTAGAGGTCCATCCGGGAGACAGGTCGCTCGGGCGGCTTCTGCCCTTGATGATCCGCAGGGGGACGTCGTGCACGTCGGTATGCGGCCGCGAGCCGGGCCGCATCACATATCGGCGGAGCCAGGCTCGTGATATCTGCGCCGCGGTCAATCCCAGGCCGGACGCCAGACATGTCTCCACCAGCCGCAGGCTCACTACGAGGGCATCGATGGTGCTGACATGTGCCGTGTCCGTGGCGTTGTGAGCCTTGGAGGACCAGGTGACCGGATAGATGATCTCAGCGGTGCCTTGCGCCTCGGTCCCGGGCGGTTCGGCCGCGACCGAGGTCCACGCCAGATGCGATATTCGGTGAGACACTCGCTTGTGGCCGGACCCGAAGTATCGCTGAGTTGATGGCCCCAAGTGGTCATCGATGTGGTCTGCGCGTGTGTCGGGGCTGGGCTCGACGAGGAAGTCGTTCTGGACATTCAGCACGATTATCGCCCTGTTCGTCGGATCGGACGTGGTGCGGCCGGCAGCCGTGATCGTGGTCAAACATGGCCTCGACAGCATGTCGGGCCACGGAGATTCGTGGGGAAGGCTCAGATGAAGCCGAGCACTTCGCCCAGGTAGCGCTCGCCGGTCTGGGCGCCGTCGCCGTCCCATGACGTCGACCGCTCCAGCAACATGGACGCGACGAGCTCCGCCTCCTTCTCCTCCTGAGTGGTGTAGCTGGTGCGAAGAAGCGCACCGTGAGCTTTGCCGGGGTCATTCAGAAGATCGGTCTCGCTCAGCATGGTCTCGGAGATGTCATGCAATCGGTGGCGGCAGAGGAGGTGCCCTATTTCGTGCAGAATTATCTGCTCCTGGTGGTACTTGCTCGTCCTCTGTTCGAAGAAGATGTGGTCCGCTTGGGCCGTGGCGATCCATGCGCCGCACGGAGCGTCCACTCCCACTCCGACCGCTTCGTAGGGGTGCAGGTAGATGCGCCGATCCGACTGTGCGGCCAAGGCCTCGCACAGAGCCTTGGCGGAGAATGGTCGGGGCAGCTTGAGATCTCGAATTATTGAGTAGCAATATTGATGAAGCGCCCGGTCAAGCACTCCTGCCTCCCCGTGGTTCCCCGGTTTGAACTTCTCCAGCGGGAGGAGAGGCGTCGGCCTCCATCGCCCCGCGCTGTCTGCTCAGTGGAGCCCGATGCGGCCCGCTGCCGCGCGAGCGTAGCGGGTGAGTCTGAGACAGAGTTGACTGCGCAGCTCAGTGATCATCGAGCCGCTCGATCATCCGCGCGTGCTCGATCATGCTGAGGATGGCCTTCTTGCTGTGGTCGGACAGGCCGTCCGAGCGCAAGGCGATCTGGACCACGTCCTTCGACCGCAGCGCTGCGCTGAGCTGATCGTCGGGCTCGGTGCCCTCGGCGTCGAGGAAGTACGAGGGCGAACGGCCGAAGAACCGTGCCAGGGCCTGAAGGCGGGCCCCGGTGGGATTGTCCCGGACGCCCGTCCTGAGCATCCACAAGTATCCGGTCGAGATGGACAGACCGGTCTCCGTGCGGATCTGTTCGGCGATCACGGCGTTGCCGGGCGGCTTCTGCCCTCGCCAGCGCTCGATGATCAATGCGTTGATCTTGTCGGCAAGAGTCGTGGTCGGCCGAAGGTCAGCGCCGTCACTGCGTGGGAGCGATTGATCGTCCATAGAGCGCTCAGCTAACCGGCAGCCGGGTGGGATGTCAACCGCTTTGAACAGCAGTCGCGGTCTCGGTATGCGCTCTCGACAAGGCGCAGGCCTGTGGCCTGCGGCAATTGCACCGTTGATCGGTGCTGCTCCACGGGTTCCGCTCCTGGTCGAGGGTCGCTCCGGCGGGCAAAGAGCCGCACGCTCTGTTCACAATAGTAGTTGACAGCCGTTCGGGGCGCTGCCAGACTCTCTCCGGCCACTGTGGTCGGTGCCGGCGTCACGCCGGCGTGAGCGAAGTGGTGGGACGCTCGACGGTCCTGTTTGCCAACGATCCTTCCCTGCTGCCGCGCAGTCGCGGCGGCAGTGATTCTGCGAGGCGACTGCCGCATGGCCGCCCACAGCATTTTCGACTGACTGGCACCGGGAGGAGACAACAGGACATGCACGGGGGCATCGGGAGGGTGGATCTGTCAGCATCAGGCGATTCGGCTGTGCCCTGACAGCTTGGTATTCGTAAATACTGCAATTCTCGCTGTCGACCTATTGCGTTGCCGCAACAACTCACTGGGATAGCTGGCGGAGATGGCTCGGACCGGTCTGCGGACGTGACCACGCTGTGGCATGTCGCGGGCTGTTCACGTGCACTTCGGCGGTCGGGTGTGTGCCGTACCCCGACGGGCCGTGGAGTCGCGCCGAGGCGCGGGCCCGCCGGCACTGACGTTTGGGGCCGGGGAATTGAGGATTCACTTCACCGTTGATGATCTCGCACAATTGACCATGATTTCTACTTTGGGCCCCGTCGCCGAGAGCGCCTTTGCGCTGAAGCAGTTCGGCAGGCAGGGCAGCGCCACCTTCCACGGCTGGCGCAAGGGCGTCCGGGAACGGCTCGGCACCCGGGTCGCGGAGGCCGAGCGGCTCGCCGGCCGGTACGACGTGTCCGAACTGCTGACGTTGCTCAGACTGCAGTCGGGCGGCAACCCGGACGGCGCGGGCGACGAACGGACCCGTCAGCGCGTGCAGTCCACCGTGTTCGCGTTCTGTCAGGCGGCCGTGCTGCCGCACTGGCGGCAGATGCGCGGTCACCTGGCCTCGGTGCGCGACGCCTGCGGCCGGATCAGCATCGCCAACGGGATGCACGCCGCACTGGACAACCTCCACCCGAGGCTGAACTGGAAGCCCCCCGTTCTGGAGGTGCCGGGAGAGCCGGACTGCGACCTGTATCTCAACGGGCGGGGGCTCGTACTGTGCCCGTCGCTGTTCATGGCCAGCAAGGCGTGCATGGTCCTGGAGGGCGTCCAGGAGACCGGCGCCCCCGTCCTCGTCTTCTCGGTGCCCCTGGACGCCGCGACCGCGACCGAGTTCTGGGGTCACGGCGGGCGGGACGAGCAGGCGCTGAGCGCCCTGGTCGGGCACACGCGCGCCGCCGTACTCCAATCGCTGTCGGAGAGCTGCACCACGGGTGAGCTCTCGCAGCGGCTGAACATCTCACTGGCCGGCGCCAGCAAGCACGCCACGGTGCTGCGCAAGGCGGGACTCGTCACGACGGCCCGTCAGCGCAACACTGCGCTGCACTCTCTCACGCCGCTCGGCGTGGCACTGCTGCGGCAGCGGCGCTCGCCAGGCGTCGTGAGCGCGGTGAGCGCCTAGACCAGTGACCTCGACCCATGAAGGGAGAACCATGAGCACCAACCCGTTCGAGAACGTGGACGGCATCTATCTCGTGCTGGTCAACGACGAGGGCCAGCACTCCCTGTGGCCGGCCTTCGCCGAGGTGCCCGCGGGCTGGACGGTCGTCCTGCCCGAGACCGACCGACAGTCGGCGCTCGACTACGTCGAGGCCAACTGGACCGAAATGCGGCCCAAGAGCCTGCAGGAAGCGATGAGCCGGCGCTAGTTCGGTCGGCGCACACCTTTCCCGACGGTTCCGACAACTCCACAATCCGGTGCCCGGCCCGCGACCTTCGCGGGTCGGGCATTTTCCTGTGAAGGCACGCTCGTGAACGCCGCCCACGCCGGTCCTTGAACGACAAGGCAACTTCCTTCAGGCGCTCGCGGATCGCACATAGCCTCGTCTCACGGAAATCAAAGGCTGTCTTTCCGGTCGTGGCCGAGTGTTCCCGGCCGACTTCACGTCGGTCCACCTCCGACTCGAAACGGGCGCAAATCGTGCCCGGCGCGACTGCGTGATCCCGCAGAGACGATATGGAGATTGAATGATGCCGCCCAATGCGCTGGAAAAAGCGGTCTACGGTGTATACGCGACAACCGCACTCCACTTGGCGGACAAGCACGGTGTCTTCGAGTTTCTCATCACCCAGGAGGCGCCCACCAGCAAGATCGCCGCTGGGCTCGGGCTGGACGAGGACACCCTCGACCGCCTGCTGGTCCTCCTCGACTCCCTCGGCGTCATCGAGCAGGACGAGCACGGTACCTACCGCATCCCCGCGGAGCTGGTGCCCTACCTTGACCCCAGGAGTCCACGCTCCGTCGGTGGCTTCCTCAACCATGTGATGCACAGCACCGTCGACCGGCTGCCGCAGCTGGACGACTACCTGACGGCTGGCAAGGCGGCCGTGGACGCCGCGCTGCCCGCCCCGTTCGACGTCATGTACGGGACGCCGAAGCTCACCGATGACTTCGTGGCGGCCATGTGGCAGCTCACCTATGACGTCTCCCGCGAGCTGGTTCCCATGGCCGGGCTGACCGGGATTCGACACCTAGTGGACGTCGGCGGCGCGAGCGGACCGTTCTGCGTGGCAGCGCTGGCGGCAACCCCCGACCTGCGCGCCACGGTGTTCGAACTGCCCGAGGTGGGCCCGTACGTGACTGACACGGTCGAACGGTACGGCCTGCAAGGCAGGCTGGACTTCGTCGCGGGCGACTTTCACCGCGACGAGTTCCCGCCGACCGAGTGCGTCGCGTTCGGCTACATCCTCTCCGGCTGGACCGACGAGATCGGCCTGGAGCTGTTGCGCAAAGCCTACCGCGCATGCGCTGACGGCGGTCGAGTCCTGATCATGGACCGCCTGTTCGACGACGACCGCCGCGGACCGCTGCCCACGGCGGTGATGAACCTGTCGATGCACGTCGAGGCGAAGGGCAGGCACCGGACCGCGGCGGAGTACATCGGGCTGTTGGAAAGCGCGGGATTCGTCAACTGCGAGCTGCGTCGGTCTACTCAGGACAAACACCTGATCATCGGCAGCAAGTGACGAGACGCCGTGCCGCGGGTCGCGACGGCCCGTGGTCCTGAATACAGGGCTGGAGGACAAATGGAGACCGCACCGGCGTCCCTGCTATTTGCGGGACGATGCGACGAGATCGCACAGCTTCAAGAGCGGGCGGGTCGGCAGGCGCTGACCGCGGGTGAGCGCGACCTTCTGGACAAGCTCTATTGCGAAGCGTACGCCGAACAGAGCGCCGAGAGCGAGGTGATGCGACTGCTGACCCGGTCGTTCAGCCGGGAACCCATCCCCGAGTACTACCGCTATGCCAATCTCCACGTTTACGCGTGGTTCCTCGATCTGTACCCGACTGAGCCCGTGGCCGGCGCCGTGCTGGCCTTGGAGGAGACGCTGGCCGCCCTCGACGCGGTCGAGCGGCGTGCCGCTCCCTGGCTGACCGAGGCCGACCACACCGAGGAGCGTTTGCGCAGGTTGGACGCGTTGCGTGAGCAGGTCCGGCGGCTGCCGGTGAAGACCGGCGGTGACATGCCGGCGGCCGAGGTGATCGACCGGGCGTGCGACGATCTGGCGCGTTGGCAGGCGTACGTGCTGACCCGCTGCTCCGGCTTCGTCGCTTCGAACGACCACCACGAGCACATGTTCCTGCGCGCGGTTCAGGCGTGCGAACTGGCCTTCTACCTGATCCGCCACCTCGCCGTACGGGCGAGGACGTCGATCGGGCGTGCCGACGGCGAGGCGCACGCGCTGATGGCGCAGCTGATCCACTTCGCGGAATTGCCCAACCACATCTTCCACGTGTTGCAGACGCTCACCCCCGATCTGTTCCTGGCGTTCCGCGACGCCACCGGCGAGGCCAGCGCCCTCCAGTCGCTGAACTACCACATGATGGAACTGGTGCTGTACGGCTACGACGCGCGCAAGGTCGAGGCCTACATGAAGTTCGAGCACCTGCACGAGTTGACCGTGCCACCGCTGCGATCGGTGCGACCGCTACGCGAGGCGGTGCTCGAAGCGGACGATCCGACGTTGACCGAGGCGCTCGCCGCGGTCGAACGCACGCTGCTGACCTGGCGCGGCAGGCACTATGGGTTCGGTCGCCGCTACCTGCCGGGGGTGAAGGGATCCGGTGGCACCGAAGGCGCCGGCTATTTGAAACGGTTCGTCCATAGGGACAACTTCGTGCCGGAACCCATCACCACCGCACCCGGACTCGACCTGCTCGGCTTCGCGTTCCGCTGATCACGGCCATCGCACCGCCGGTACGGAGGAGCCCGGCGGATTGGCTATTTCGAAAACTATTGCGTTGTGCGCGGCGGCAAACCGATCGAGCGGAGCGGAATGCCGGCCGTGCCGACTGAAGGTGCCGCTGAATCAGCGGAAAATCGCAGGTGTCCTTTCCGGACTCCCCTTTCGGCGTGCACTAAATTTGCCGACATTACCGCGGTTTCGGGGAAAGTTGACAGGATGCGGCGCCCGTCATTAATGTCCCCTTATATGACCCAGGCTGTACGGCGTGCCAAGTCCACTGACCACGCGATCCGCTTGAATTCAGTGTCCAAAGTGTACGAATCGACAGGGAACGCGGTGCAGGCGCTGGATGCCGTGAGCATCGAACTGCGCCGTGGCACCTTCACCGCCGTGATGGGACCGTCCGGCTCCGGCAAGAGCACCTTTCTCAACTGCGCGGCCGGCCTGGACCGGCCGACCTCGGGTTCGGTCTGGCTGAGCGACGTCGAGCTGTCACGCCTCAACGAGCTCGAGCTCACCGAGGTGCGACGTCAGCGGATCGGCTTCATCTTCCAGGCCTACAACCTGCTGAGCGCGCTGACCGTCGAAGAGAACGTCACGCTGCCGCTGCGGCTCGCGGACCGCAAGACCGACCACGCGTTCCTGCGCGAGGTGCTCACCGCGGTCGGCCTCGGCGAGCACCTCAAGCGGCGGCCGAGCGAGCTCTCCGGAGGGCAGCAGCAGCGGGTCGCGGTCGCCCGCGCGCTGATCACCCACCCGGACGTGGTGGTCGCGGACGAGCCGACCGGCGCGCTGGACTCCCGTTCCAGCAAACAGGTGCTGGAGCTGCTGCGACATGTCGTGGACAACATGGGGCAGACGGTGTTGATGGTCACCCACGACCCGGTCGCCGCCTCGTACGCCGACTCGGTGGTGTTCCTGGCCGACGGCCGGCTCGCGGGCGAGCTGAACCGGCCCACGCCGGAGCAGGTCGCGTCGCGCATGACGCACCTGGGCGAGTGGTGATCCGCCGCATCCGGCGGGTCGTCCGCCTCGTGGTGCCGTACCGCAAGGATCTGTCGCTGGCGTGGAGCACGATCAAGGGCCGCAAGGGCGGCTTCGTCGGCTCCTTCGTCGCGATCGCCGCGGGCTCAGCGGTGATCACCGCCTGCGGGGCCTTGCTGATGTCCGGGCTCGGCACCGGCGTGACCCCCGAACGCTACTCGGGTGCGGCGGTGGTCCTCGGCGCGGAGCAGTCGTTCTGGCTGGACGAGTCCTCCGAGGTCCGCTACAGCGAGCGCGTGACTCTGCCCGCCGACAAGGTCGCCGCCGTCGCCGCGGTGCCCGGTGTCCAGTCCGCTGTCGGTGACGTCGACGTCGAGGTCAGCCTGCTGAACCCGGACGGCGACGAGGTGGGCGGCCCGGGCGACTTCCCGGTGCTCGGGCACGGCTGGTCCGCCGCGGCGCTCGGTCCGTTCCGGGTGCGCGACGGCCGCGCGCCGTCCGCTGCCGACGAGGTCGTGCTCGACGCCGACCTCGCCGAGCGCGGCGACGTGTCGCTCGACGCGACGGTGCGCGTCGTGGTCGGTTCGATCCCGTCGTCCTACCGCGTGGTGGGCATCGCCACCCCGCCGGGGGACGGGTTGGCCCGGCAGTCCGCCGTGTTCTTCAGCGACGACCAGGCGACCAAGCTGTCCGGCCGGCCGGACCGGGTGGCCGCCGTCGGTGTGCTCGCGGCGCCCGGCGTCGCCGCGCAGGAACTGGCCGAGCGCATCACGGCCGCGGTGCCGGACGTGGAGGCCCACACCGGCGCGGAACGCGGCGACGTGGAGTTCCTGGACGTCGGCGATGCCCGCAGCCTGGTGGTCGAGACGGCGGCGTCGTTCGGCGGCACCATGGTGCTGATCGTGGTGTTCGTGGTGGCGAGCACTCTGGCGCTGTCGGTGCAGCAGCGCCGGCGCGAACTGGCCCTGCTGCGGGCCATCGGCGCGACGCCCAAACAGATCCACTGGATGATCGGGGCCGAGATGACCCTGGTGTCGTCGGTGGGTGCCGTGGTCGGCGCGATACCCGGCGTCGTACTCGCGTACGTGATGCGCGGTGTGTTCGTCCTCGCCGGCGCCATGCCCGCGGACTTCCAGATGGACGTGGGTCTGCTGCCCGTCCTCAGCTCTCTGGTGCTGTGCATGATCAGCGCCCGGCTCGGTGGCTGGCTGGTCGCGCGCAGGGTGGCCAGGGTCAGCCCGGTCGAGGCGCTCGGCGACGCCGCGGTCGAGCCCAAGAAGCTCGGTTGGGTCCGAGTGGCCATCGGCATCCTGCTCATCCCGCTCGGGCTGCTGCTCACCTTGGGCGATGTGGCGTCGCCGGGCGACTCGGCCGCCGACACCGCGGGCAGCGCGGTCCTGTTGTTCGTCGTGGCGGTCGGGTGTCTCGGCCCGCTGCTTCTCAGCGGCGCCATCGTCTTGTTCGGCCCGCGCCTGAACCGGCGGTCCACGGCCCACGGCTTCCTCGCCCAGGCCAACTCGCGGGCCAACTCGCGGAGGCTCAGTACGGCAACCACACCGCTGGCGATGGGCGTGACCCTGGCCGCGGTGCAGGTGTTCGGCGCGTCCACGGCGATCGCCGGGGCGCAGACACAGATGAAGGACGGCCTGCGCGCCGACCACGTGGTGACCGCGTCGTCCGGCGCCGGGGTCTCTCCGGAGGTCGTGGACGCCGTACGCGGCGTGCCCGGGGTCGCCGTGGCGACGCCGGTGGCGCGGATGCAGGTGCTGATCACGTTCCCGTCCGAGGACAGCACCGCGACCAGGGTCTTCGCCGCCCAGGGCGTCACGCCCGACCGGCTCTCCGAAACCATGGACCTCGCGGTGATCCAGGGCGACATCGCGCAACTGCAGGGCGGGACGGTGGCGCTGAGTCGCGTCGTCGCGGAGACCGTCCGGACGCGGCTCGGAGCGACGGTCGAACTCCGGCTCGGCGACGGGACGACGACCAAGCCGCGGGTGGTGGCGATCTACGAGAACGGCCTGGGCTTCGGGGACGTCACCCTGCCCAACGACGTCGTCATCGCCCACACCACCGCGCGCGTCGACACCGCGGTGCTGATCAGGTCCGCGGACGGGACCGATCCGAAGGCGCTCGCCGACGCGCTGCGCGGCGCCGTCGAGCGTTACCCCACGGTCGAGGCGGGCGACCGGGAAGCGTTCCTGGCCGCGCCCGGGCCCGGCGGTTCCGGTGACTGGGCGCTCAACCTCCTGTTCCAGACCGTGCTACTGGGCTACATCGCCATCGCCGTGGTGAACACCCTGGTGATGTCGACGGCAGCGCGGGGTCGCGAATTCGCGATGCTGCAACTCATCGGCGCCAGCCGGGACCAGGTCCGGGCGATGATGAACGGCGAATCCAGGATCGTGGTCTTCACGGCGCTGCTGATCGGTCTGCTGGCGACGATCCCGCCGCTGGTCGGCATCAGCCTGGGGCTGACGAAGTCGCCGATTCCCAGCATCTCCCTGCTCGGACTCATCGCGATCGTGGCGGTCACCGTCTCGCTCTCCTGGGGCGCGATCACGATGGCCACCCGATTCGCCATGCGGCCGGCGCCGGTCGACGCGATCGGCGGACGCGAGTGAGGGGCCTGACGGGCGCCTGAGACCACGGGCACATCCGATGGCGCCGTCGCCGATTCCGGCGGCGCCATCGGCCCGCGGGCGTCGAACGCCGCTGATCGGCCTGTTTCCTCTTCGATCAAGTGCGTAGCTGAGGTGCGGCCCCGCTGGGGAGACTTTGGGCGTCCGGCACGGCTTCTGCTGTGGAAGCGATGCCCATACCCGAGACGGAGGCCGTCCGTGACTCACGAGGGGTTCCTGGGAGCAGGACCGGCGTCGAACCCGGCCGCCGAAGCGCTGACCCGCTTTCCCGTCGACCGTCCGCGGCCGACGGCCGGCGTCGATGCCACGGCGACGCACCGGTTCACGCTGGACAGCCCGCTCACGTCGCGCCTGCGGCAGATGGCGGAGTCGGCCGGCGGCACGCTGTTCGGCGCGCTGGTCGCCGCCGGACAGGTGCTGTCCGCCGTGTACGCCGGTCAGGACGAGGTGACCGCGACCGTAGGCGGCCGGTCCTCCGGGAACTATCACGCGCCGGTCCTGCTGCACGCGACCGTCGACGGCAAGGTGCCGTTCGACCGCCTCGTCGGCGAGGTCTGCGGCGCGGCGCACTCCCTGCCGGGCGAGTTCGCCGTCGCCGACGTCGCGCTGCGTTTCGCCGAACAGGACGGCGGGCTGCTGGTATGTGTCGACTACCACCCCGACGTGCTCGACGCGGCGACCGTCGAGCGGCTGGCCGTGGTGTTCCGCACCCTGGTGCGGGGCGTGGTCGACCACCCGGGGCGGCCGTTGTCCGAGCTGCGGCTGGTACCCGATGACGAGCTGCGCCGCTTGCTGCGCGATTGGAACGACACCTCGCGCGAGTTTCCCGAGCACCGCAGCGTGCCCGACATCTTCGCCGAGCAGGTGCGGCGCACCCCGGACAAGCCGGCCGTGCTGTTCGGCGACCAGTGGCTGACCTGGGCCGAGCTGAACGAGCGGGCCAACCGACTCGCCCACCGTCTGCTTGCGGAGGGCGTCACCGCCGAGTCGCGGGTCGGCTTGCTGCTGGACCGGTCGGTGCACGCGGTCGTGTCCATGCTGGCGGTGCTGAAAGCGGGCGGCGTCTACGTCCCGCTGCACGCCGCCTACCCGCAGGACCGCATCCGCTTCGTGCTGGCCGACGTCGGCGCCGAGGTGCTGCTGACGGACCGGGCGATGGCCTCCAGGGCCGCGACCGACATCCCGGTGCTCGTGGTGGACGACCCGGCCACGACCGCCGGTCAGCCCGCTCACGATCCCGAACGGCTTCCGGACGCCCGGCAGCTCGCGTACATCATGTTCACGTCGGGTTCGACCGGAACCCCGAAGGGCGTCGCGGTCACCCACAGCGACGTGGTCGCCCTGGCGTGGGACCACCGATGGCGTGACGCGGCGCACCGGCGCATTCTTTTCCACTCCCCGCACGCCTTCGACGCCGCGACCTACGAGGTGTGGGTTCCGCTGCTGACCGGCGGCGAGATGGTCATCGCGATGGACGAGCCGACGCCCGCACTCGTGCGCGAGCTGATCGCCAAGCACGGGGTGACGGCGGTGTTCCTCACCTCCGCGCTGCTGCGCCTGTTTGCCGAGGAGGCGCCCGACTGCTTCGCCGGCGCGGGCACGGTCATCACCGGTGGCGAGGTGCCTTCGGCGGAGGCCCTGGCGCGGGTGATAGCGCACTGCCCCGGCACGGTCGTCATCAACGCGTACGGACCGACCGAGGCCACCACTTACGCACTGTTCCAGGAGCTGTCCCTGGAGCAGGTGCGCTCGCGCGTGGTACCGATCGGGCGGCCGGTCGACAATACCCGGCTGTACGTGCTCGACGCTTGGCTGCGGCCGGTTCCCGTCGGTGCGCCGGGCGAGCTGTACATCGCGGGCGACGGCCTGGCGCGCGGCTACTTCGGCCGGGCGTCGCTGACCGCCGAGCGGTTCGTGGCCGACCCGTTCGGTACGGGGGAGCGGCTGTACCGTACCGGCGACGTCGTCCGGTGGCGCGCCGACGGGACGATGGACTACCTGCGTCGGGCCGACAACCAGGTCAAGATCCGCGGCTTCCGGATCGAGATCGGCGAGATCGAGGCCGCGCTCGCCGAGCTCGACGGCGTCACCGACGCCGCCGTCGTCGTGCACGAGACGCGCGGATCCCGGCACCTGGTCGCCTACGTGGTGTCGGAACGCGGCCGAGAGCCCGACGTGGCGGCGTGGCGCGACGTCCTGTCCGCGCGGCTGCCGAGCTACGAGGTGCCGTCCTGGTTCATCCCGATGGACGCACTACCCCTGTCGAACACCGGCAAGGTCGATCGCCGCGCATTGCCCGCGCCGCGGGCCGACCAGATGTCCACGGCGGAGCACGTCGAGCCGCGTACGGACACCGAGCGACTGCTGGCCCGGGTGTGGGTCGAGGCGTTGGGCGTCGAGCGGGTGGGCGTGACCGACAACTTCTTCGCGCTCGGCGGCGACTCCATCGTGGCCATCAAGATCGTCTCCCGGGCGCGGTCCCACCGCATCCGGCTGACCGGCAAGGACCTGTTCCTCACCCCGACCATCGCGGAGCTGGCCGAGGTCGCGACCCGAACGAACGGCGAACCCGGCGACGCCCCGGCGGACGGCCCGCTCGTCCACCTCACCGCCGCCGAGACCGAGCGCCTCGCCGCGGGCGGAGCCGTCGAGGACGTCTACCCGCTGACCCCGATGCAGAGCGGGATGCTTTTCGACGCGCTGATGACCGGAGACACCGGCCTGCACCTGATCCAGTTCGACCTGGTGCTCGACCACGTCGACGAACCGGAGCTGCTCGGCCGGGCCTGGCGGCTGGTGACAGACCGACTGCCCATCCTGCGTACGGCCGTGGTCTGGGCGGACGTCAGCGGCTCGGTGCAGGTGGTGCGCGCCGCGGCCACGCTGCCCGTCACCCAGCACGACTGGCGGGAGCTGCCGGGGTCTGACCGGCACGAACGGTGGCTCGCCCTGCGTGCCGCGGACCGGGCGGCCGGGATGGACCTCGCCGCCGCGCCGCTGGCCAGGGTCGCGATCATCCGGCTCACCGACACCAGCGTCCGCGTGCTGTGGTCGATGCACCACATCGTTATGGACGGGTGGAGCGGCGCTGAACTGCTCGCCGAGGTGGTTGCCGACTACGCGCGGCTGCGCGACGGCGGGGGACCGGAACCGCGGCCCCGCGTGCCGTTCGAGCACTATCTGCGGTGGCTTGATGAGCAGGACCAGGCCGTGGCAGAGGCGTACTGGCGCGGCGTGCTCGGCGACTTCACCACGCCGACCCGGCTGCCCTACGATCGCCCGGCACCGCCGGACTACCGGCCGAGCGCCACCGAGATGGTGGAGGTGGACATCGCCCCCGAGCTGTCCGCGCAGCTCGCTGACGTGGCCAAGCGGACGAAGTTGACCACGGGCACGCTCGTGCAAGGCGCCTGGGCGCTGCTGCTGTCGCGCTACAGCGGGAACCGGGACGTCTGCTTCGGCGGCACGGTGTCCGGCCGGACACCGGACCTGGCGGGCGTCGACTCGATCATCGGCATGCTGGTCAACACGCTGCCGGTCCGGGTACGCGTGGACGGCGGGCAGGACCTGGTGTCCTGGCTGGCCGCGTTCCAGGCGGAACAGGCCCGCGCCCGGGACTTCGAGGCCGTGTCGCTGACGCAGGCACGGTCGTGGAGCGGGCTGTCCGCCGGGGACAACCTGTTCGACAGCATCGTCGTCTTCGAGAATTTCCCGTTCGACGAGCGGACGTTCGCCGCCCACGGCGTGGAACTGAGCCATTTCGACACCGAGGTCGGCTCGGGCGCTGCGCTCGGTGTCGTCGTGTTCCCCGGCGACCGGATCACCATGCGGCTGCACTACGACCCGGCGCTGTTCGAGGCGGACAGCGTGCGCCGGATGGCGGACTACCTGCTGACGCTGCTGGCGGCTTTCCCCGGCGAGCCCGGGCGGACCGTCGGCGAGCTGCCGGCCCTCTCGCCCGCCGAACACCGGGTGATCGTGGACGAGTGGACCCACACGGCCGCGGGCTACTCCGTCGAGCACCGGATGCACGAGCTGGTCGCCGAGCAGGTGCGGCTGCGCCCGGACGCGGTCGCGGTGGAGCTCGACGACCAGCGGCTGACCTACGCCGAGCTGGACGCGCGGGCGAACCATCTCGCCCACTACCTGATCGGGCGGGGCGTCGGCAGCGACGTGCTGGTGGGCATCGCGATCGAGCGGAGCCTGGACCTGTTCGTCGCCATCCTCGGCATCCTGAAGGCCGGCGGCGCGTACGTGCCGCTGGACCCGGACTACCCGGCAGAGCGGCTGGGCGTCACGCTGGCCGAGACCCGCCCGCCCGTGGTGCTCGCCCACGAGGGCGGCATCGGCCGGTTCCCCCGGACCGACGCGAGCATCGTGTTCCTCGACCGGGACTGGCCGGTCATCGCCGGGTACCCTGCAACCGACCCCGAGGCGCCGGGTAGTGCCCGCGACCTCGCCTACGTCGTCTACACCTCGGGATCGACCGGGCGGCCCAAGGGTGTGATGGTCGAGCACCGCTCGCTCTACAACACCGTGACCGCGGTGGTCGGGCCGTACGGGCTCACCCCGAGCAGCCGGGTGTTCCAGCTCTGTTCCATGAGCTTCGACACCGGCGTACAGGACCTGTTCACCACCTGGGCCGCCGGCGCCACGTTGGTGGTGCCCGGCCCGGACGCCGCGCGCAATGGCGCCTACCTGGTCGAGCACATGCTCGCGGGCGAGGTCACCACGGCGTCCATCCCGATCACCGTCCTGTCGTCGCTCGACGTGGGATCCCTGCCGGGCATGGACACCGTCCGGGTCGGCGGCGACGTGGTCGTGCCCGAGGTGGCCGAGGCGTGGGCGCGCAAGCACCGGGTGATCAACAACTACGGGCCGACCGAGGCGGGCGTGACCGTGAGCCTGTTCGAGGTCGAGCAGGGTGCGGGCTACCGCAGCGTGCCGTTGGGCAAGCCGCTCGCCAACACCCGGGTCCATCTGCTCGACGATCGCCTGCGCCCGGTTCCCGTCGGGGTGCCCGGCGAGCTGTACGTCGGCGGCGTGGGCATCGCGCGGGGTTACGTCGACAACCGGGCCAGGACCGCCGAGCGGTTCGTCGCCGACCCGTTCGGCCCGCCCGGCTCGCGGCTGTACCGGACCGGCGACGTGGTGCGGTGGCGCCCGGACGGCACGCTGGACTTCGTCGGGCGTACCGACGACCAGGTCAAGATCCGCGGCTTCCGGGTGGAGCCCGGCGAGATCGAGAGCGTGCTGCTGCGGCACGACGGCGTGGCCGGGGCCGCGGTGGCGGTGTGGCCGGACGAGAAGGGCAACAAGCGACTCGTCGCCTACGTCGTAGGCCGGTCCGAGGCGCAGGCCCCGACCGCGGAGGAGCTGCGCCGCCACCTCAGCGCCGTGCTGCCTGACTACATGATTCCGACCGCGATCGTCCTGCTGGAGCGGATGCCGCTCAACCACAACGGCAAGCTCGACCGGTCGGCGCTGCCCGCGCCGACCCGCCAGGACGGCGGGGGCGTCACGTACGTCGCCCCGAGGGATCCGACCGAGGAGGCGTTGGCCCGGATCTGGTCGGAGGTGCTCGGCATCGCGCAGGTCGGCGTCGAGGACGACTTCTTCGCCCTCGGCGGCGACTCTGTCAACAGCCTGCGCATCGTCGCCAGGATGCGTACCGCCTTCGGCGTCGACGTCACCCCGCGGGACCTTTTCGAGGCGATGACGATCGCCGCCCTGGCCACGACCATCCGCGACCGGATCCTGGCCCAGGTCATGGAGATGGCCGTCGTTCAGTCCTGAACGCATCGGACCCGCGCTTTTGGAATTGGGAGAGAACAGCATGGAACTGTCACCCGTCGCGGAGGACCGACTGTCGGCGCTTCCCGAGCACCTGCGGGCGCTCCTCATGCGACAGCTCGCCGGTGCCGCACAGCCCGTCGAAGAGGACCGCTCGATCAGCCCGGCGTCTGGGGACGGCGCGCCGCCGCTGTCGGCCGGCCAGCAGGGGCTGTGGTTCCTGACCGAACTGGACCCGGGCAGCGTCGAGTACAACGCGCCGCGGGTGCTGCGGCTGACCGGTGATCTGGACGTCGAGGCGCTGCGCGCGGCCCTCGACGGCGTGGTCGTGCGGCACCAGGCGCTGCGTACGACCATCGGCGAGGTCGAGGACCGTGGCGTCCAGGTGGTGCACGAGCCCGGCCGGGTGCCGGTCGAGATCGTCGACCTGTCCGACCGGGCGGAGTCCGAGCGCGCCGCCGAACTCGACCGCTGTCTCGAGCGTGAGGGGTACACCCCGTTCGACCTGCGTCGCGGTCCGCTGTTCCGGGTGTCGCTCGTGCGGCTCGCCGCGGACGATCACGTGCTGATACTGGGGCTGCACCACATCATCGGCGACGGGTGGTCCATCGGCATCCTGGTCGACGAGCTCAACGCCGGGTACGCGGCGCACGTACGCGGCGAGCCGGCCGGGCTGCCGGACTTGCCGGTGCAGTATGCCGACTTCGCCGTGTGGCAGCAGGAACGGATGGCCGGGCCGGAGGTGACGGGGCAGGTCGACTACTGGCGGCGGCAGCTGGCCGGGCTGCCCCCGGTCGAGCTGCCCACGGACCGCCCGCGGCCCCCGGTGCGCGGTGCCACGGGTGCGGTGCACCAGATCGCCGTACCCGAATCGCTGACCCGACGGCTGACGGAGCTCGGCACGCGCAGCGGCGCGACGCTGTTCATGACCCTGGTGGCCGCGAGTCAGCTGCTGTTCGCCCGGTACTCGGGGCAGCGCGACATCGCAGTGGGCTCGGTGACCGCCGGCCGCGGCCGGGTCGAGCTGGAGCACCTCATCGGCTACTTCAGCAACACCGTCGTGCTGCGCTCCCAAGTGGACGAGACGCGATCTTTCGCCGATTTCCTCGGTGACGTCCGCTCCACCGTGCTCGACGCGTTCGCCAACGACGAAGTCCCGTTCCAGCGGCTGGTCGACGTCCTGCGGCCGGAGCGCGACCCGGGCCGGCCGCCCCTGGTGCAGGTGATGGTCAACCTCCAGAACGCCCCGGACAGCAAGGTCGAGCTGCCGGGCCTGCGGGTCACCGAGATCACCCCGCCGATGCACGTGGCCAAGCTGGACGTGTCCTTCGACTTCTTCCTGCACGACGGTGCGCTCACCGGCCACGTCGAGTACAGCACCGACCTGTTCGACGCGGCGACGATCGAACGGATGAGCGGGCACCTGCTGACCCTGCTTGACGGCATCGCCGCGCGGCCGGACGAGGCGATGAGTGCGGTGCCCATGCTCACCGGACCCGAGTTGCACCAGCTGACCACCGAGTGGAACGGCCCTACGGTGGAGTTCGCCCCTTCCCGGTGCGTACACGAGCTGTTCGACGAGCAGGCCGTGCGCACCCCCGACGCGGTCGCGGTGAGCTGCGCGGGCGAGGAACTGACCTTCGCCGCTCTGGCAGCCCGGGCCAACCAGCTGGCGCGGCACCTGATGGGCCTGGGCGCCGGCCCGGGAACGCTGGTGGGCGTCTGCGTCGAGCGTGGCGTCGACGCGATGGTCGCGCTGCTCGGCGTGCTGAAGGCCGGCGCGGCGTTCGTGCCGCTCGACCCCGACTACCCGGCGCAGCGGCTGAGCATGATGCTGGCCGACGCCGCCGCGCCGGTGGTAGTCACCACGACCGCCGTGCTGGATCGCGTCGCCGGGCACGACGCGACCGTGGTGTGCCTCGACCGCGACCGGCCGGTGCTCGATGCGCTGCCGGCCGGACCGCCGGAGTCCGGCGTCACCGTCGACGACCTCGTTTACGTGATCTACACGTCCGGCACGACCGGCAAGCCCAAGGGCGTGCTGATCAACCACCGCAACGTGCACCACATCCTGCGGGCCTGGAACGCCCGCTACGGGCTGGACGAGATCCGCGGCCGGTGCCTGTCGGTGGCCAGCTTCGGCGTCGACCTGTTCTTCGGCGACTTCCTGTTCTCCGCGCTCTTCGGCGGCGAACTCGTGGTGTGCCCGGCGGAGGTGGTGACCGACCCGCCCGCGCTGGTCGACCTGATCGCCGAGGTACGACCGCAGATTCTGGCCACCACGCCGTCGCTGGCCAGGGCGATCACCGCGGAACTGGCCTGGCGGGGCGACGTCCTGGAGTCGCTGCGGCTGCTCTCGCTGGGTGCCGAGGGCTGGCTGGCGGGCGACTGCGCCGACCTGCTCGAGCACATCGGCCCCGACACGCTGGTGGTCAACGCGTACGGCGCGACCGAGACGACCGTGGACTCCACCGTGTTCGCGCTGCGCGGCGACCCGGTCGAGCCCGCGGGGTTCGTCCCGATCGGCAAGCCGATGGTGAACACCAGCGTGTACGTCGTGGACCCGCTGCGGCGTCCGGTGCCGATCGGCGTGGCCGGTGAGCTCTACATCGGCGGCGACGGCGTGGCCCAGGGCTACTGGCAGCGGCCCGAGCTGACCGCCGAACGGTTCCCGCGCGACGTCCTCGGGCCGGGCACCGGCAGGTTCTACCGCACCGGGGACGTGGTGCGCTGGCGCGGCGACGGCAACCTGGAGTTCCTCGGCCGGGTGGACGACCAGGTCAAGATCCGCGGCTTCCGAGTGGAGCTGGGCGAGGTGGAGACCGCGCTGGCCCGCCACCCCGAGGTGGCCGCCGCGGCGGCGGTCGCGCGCCGGGGCGACTCCGGTCACGTCAGGCTCGTCGGCTATGTGGTACCCGCGGGCTCCCGGGCCCCCGACCTCGCCGAACTCCGGGCCTTCCTGACCGACCACCTCCCGGCCCAGGCGGTGCCCTCGGCGATCGTGGCCCTCGACGCGTTGCCGATGACGCCGAACGGGACCTTGGACCGGCGTGCCCTGCCGGCCGTGGACGAGTCCGAGGTCGACCCGTCCCGCCGCGTCCCGCCGCGCACCCCGGTGGAGGCCGTGCTCGTCGACGTCTGGGCGAAGGTGCTGGGCGTGGAGCCCGACCGGATCGGCGTCGAGGACAACTTCTTCCACCTCGGCGGCGACTCGATCCTCAGCCTCCAGGTGGTGTCGCTCGCCCGGCGGTCGAACCTGCGGCTGACCACCAAGCAGATGTTTCTGCGGCAGACCATCGCCGAACTGGCGGGCGAGGTCACCGTCTTGACCGCGCCCGACGCCGAGCAGCGCCCGGTGGTCGGCCCGGTGCCGCTGACGCCCGTGCAGCACTGGTACTTCGAGGAGTTCCCCGACGCGCCGGGCCACTTCAACCAGTCCCTGTTCCTCGAACTGGACGCCGACGTCGACGCCGACGCGTTACGCATGGCGTTCGCCGCCGTACTCGACCACCACGACGCCCTGCGTATCCGGGCCGAGCGGGTCGGCGGGACGTGGCGGCAGCACAACGCGGCCGCGGTGGACCGTACCGTATTGGAGACCGCCGACCTGTCCGCGCTCGACGACGCCGCGGCGGACGAGGCGATGCGTGCGGCGATCGGCGCGGCACAGACCGGGTTCGACGTCCGCAGCGGCCCGCTGCTCAGGGCCGTGTTGTTCACCCTCGGCGGCGGCCGGGCTCCCCGGCTGTTCCTTGCCGCGCACCACTACGTCGTGGACGCGGTGTCCTGGCGGGTCATCCTGGCCGACCTGGACTCCGGGCACCGGCAGGCGGCCAGCGGGCAGCGGGTGGACCTGGGCGCGAAGTCCACGTCGTTTCGGGACTGGGCTCACCGCCTCACCGGCCTAGTGGCCGAAGGCCGGTTCGACCCGGAGCTGGATTACTGGACCCAGGTCGAGAAGGCCACCATGGACACGCCCACGCTGCCGGTCGACCACCAGGGACGCAACACTGTCGGCTCGGCGCGCACCCTGACGCGGCGGCTGAGCACCGACCGTACCGACGCGCTGCTGCGCAAGGTGCCGGAGGCGTACCGGACGCAGGTGAACGACGTGCTGCTCAGCGCCCTCGCCCGAGTGCTGCGCGACTGGACCGGCGGCAGCGTGCCGGTCGAGCTGGAGGGCCACGGACGCGAGGATCTGTTCGGCGACGTCGACCTCTCGCGTACCGTCGGCTGGTTCACCACGGTGTTCCCCGTGGCGCTGGAACTGCCCGAGGGCGACGACTGGGGCGCGAGCCTGAAGACGGTCAAGGAGCAGATGCGCGCCGTACCGTCGCGCGGTCTGGGTTACGGCGCCCTGCGGTACCTCGGCGAGGCCGGCGCGCTGGGCCGGGGACGCCAGTGCCAGGTCGGGTTCAACTACCACGGCCGCTTCGACGCCGACACCGGTGACGCCGGGCTTTTCCGGGGCTGGTGCGAGAACCCGGTGCCCGACCGCAGCCCTGAGCAGGCTCGGCAGTGCCTGATCGAAGTCACCGGCATGGTCCGCGACGGCGCGCTGGAGTTCGGCTGGGAGTACTCCGGGAACGTCCACCGCGAAGAGACGATCGTACGGCTGGCCGAGGCGTTCCTCGCGGCGCTGGAGCAGATCGTGGAGCACTGCGCCCAACCCGGTGCCGGCGGCTGTACCCCGTCGGACTTCCCGCTGGCGCGGCTGGACCAGGCGACGGTGGACCGGATCGCCGGCGACGGCCGTTCGGTGGAGGACATCTACCCGCTCACCCCGATGCAGAGCGGCATGCTGTTCCACTCGCTCGACGGCGACGGCGGAGATATGTACCTCACGCACTTCGCCGCGGTGCTGGACGGGGTGGACGACCCGCACCGGCTGACCGACGCGTTCCAGCGCGTGGTGGACCGTACCCCGATCCTGCGCACCGCCGTGACCGGATCCGGTACGGACGTTCCGCTCCAGGTCGTCCACCGCGAGGTGCGCCTGCCCCTGGCCCACGTGGACTGGAGCGATCTGCCCGAGCAGGAGCGGGAAGCGCGGTCGCGGTCGCTGTGGGAGAGCCTGCCCACGCTGAAGCTCGACCTGGCCGAGGCGCCGCTGATGCGGCTGACCATCGCCCGGCTGTCGCAGACGAGCGTCCAGGTGTTCTGGTCCTCCCACCATCTGCTGCTGGACGGCTGGAGCTTCGCCGACGTGCTGGCGCAAGTGTTCGAGGAGCACGCCGCGCTGAGCGGTGCGCCGGCCCCGGCGCCGAAGCCGCGCCGCCCGTACCGGGACTACGTGCGGTGGCTGGTCGAGCAGGACGACGCCGCCGCCGAGGCATACTGGCGTCGCACGATGGCTGGCTTCACGGCGGCCACGCCGCTGCCGTTCGATCGGCCGCTGCTGGACGCTCACGGCGCGCGGTCCTCGCGCGACGTGAACCTGCGGCTGCCCGCAGAGAGTTCCCGTCGGCTCTACCAATTCGCCAAGAGCGCCCGGCTCACGGTGAACACTGTCGTGCAGGGCGCGTGGGCGCTGCTGCTCGCGCGGCACAGCGGTGAGAGTGACGTGTGCTTCGGCGCGACGGTGTCTGGACGGCCCGCGGACCTGCCGGGCGCGGACGACATCGTCGGTCTGTTCATCAACACGCTGCCCGTGCGGACGACCGTGGACAGCGGCCTCGACCTCGTGTCGTGGCTCCGGCGAATGCAGGACGAGCAAGTCGATGCCCGGCAGTTCGAGCACGTGTCGCTGGCGCAGGTGCGCGGCTGGAGCGAGGTGCCGCGGGACTCGGGCCTGTTCGACAGCATCGTCATCTTCGAGAGCTTCCCGTACGACCGGGATGCGGCCACCCGGCACGGGCTCGTGGTGCGCGAGAGCACCGGCGCGGAGGAAACCAACTACGCGCTCGCGCTCACCGCCTACACCACCGACGAGTTGCACCTGCGCATCGGCTACGACCCGCACCTGTTCGAGCCGGACACTGTGGAGCGGCTCGCCGAACGCCTGGCGACTGTGCTGGACGGCTTCGCCGACCACGCCGGGGCCCCGATCGCCCGGCTGCCCGTGCTGCCCGCCGTCGAGCGGGACGTTCTGCTGCGCGAGTGGAACGCCACCTCCCGGCTGAGCGGCCAGGCCTCCACCATCGAGCTGATCGAGCGGCAGGCCGCGGCCACGCCGGAGGGCACCGCGCTGGTGTGCGGGGACGCCGTGCTCAGCTACGCCGAGTTGGACGCCCGCGCGAACCGGCTCGCCCACCACCTGGTAGCGCTGGGGATCGGCGTCGAGCAGGTTGTGGCCCTGGCCTGCCCGCGGACGCCCGAGCTGCTGGTGGCCATGCTGGCGGTGCTGAAGACGGGCGCGACCTACCTGCCCCTGGACCTGGACCACCCGCCGGAACGCCTCGCGTTCATGGTGCGCGACGCGGCCCCGGTCCTGGCGCTGACCGGCGACTCGGCCGTCCTCGACCTGCCGGAAGGCACGCCGTCCCTCTCGCTCACCGACCCCGACGTGGTGGCCGCGCTGGAGGGCCACCCGGCAACCAAGCCGGACCCGTCCGTGCCGCCTGGCCCGGAGAACGCCTCCTATGTGCTGTACACGTCCGGTTCCACCGGCAGGCCGAAGGGCGTGGTGGTCACCCGGGGCAACCTGCGCAACTTCGTGCTGGACATGCGGGACCGGACCGCGATGACCCCCGACGACCGGCTACTGGCCGTGACGACCGTCGGGTTCGACATCGCGCACCTGGAGTTGTTCGTGCCGCTGATCAGCGGTGCGACCGTGGTGCTGGCGGACAAGGAGCTGGTACACGACCCGCAGGAACTGCGCCGAGTGGTCCACGACGAGGGCGTCACGGTGGTGCAGGCGACGCCGAGCCTGTGGCGCGGCGTGGTCGAGGGTGCCCCGGACGTCCTCGCCCGGGTCCGGGTGCTCGTCGGCGGCGAGGCACTGCCGGCGGATCTGGCCGAGGCCCTGACCGCCGGGTCCGGTTCGGTAACGAACGTGTACGGGCCGACCGAGACCACGATCTGGTCGACCGCGGCGGAGCTGGCGCGCGGCGCGACCGGTGCGCCGCCGATCGGCAGGCCGATCACCAACACCCGGGTGTACGTGCTCGACGCTGGTCTCCAGCCGGTTCCGCCCGGTGTGCCGGGTGAGCTGTACATCGCCGGTGAGGGTGTGGCGCGGGGCTACGCGAACCGCCCCGGCCTGACCGCGGGCCGGTTCGTGGCTGACCCGTTCGGGCCTCCCGCCGAGCGGATGTACCGCACCGGCGACGTGGTCCGGTGGCGGGCCGACGGGGTCCTGGAGTTCGTCGGCCGGGTCGACGACCAGGTCAAGATCAGGGGGTTCCGGATCGAGCTCGGCGAGATCGAGACGGTACTGGCCGTGCACCCGGAGGTGGGCTCGGCCGTTGTGGTGGCGCGTGAGGACCGGCCGGGCGACAAGCAGTTGGTGGCGTACTTCGTGTCGGCCGGAGAAGCGCCGCCCACGGCCACGGAGCTGAAGGCGTACCTCCAGCAGTATCTGCCGGGATACATGGTCCCCGCGTTTCTCGTGGCGATGGAGGTGTTCCCCCTGACGCCGAGCGGGAAGGTCGACCGGCGGGCGTTGCCGGCTCCGGGCGCGGCGGCCGACGTCGACGCGCCGAGGGTCGCGCCGCGCGACGATACGGAGGCCGCGCTGGCCGCGATCTGGGCGGACGTGCTGGGCCGCCCGGTCGACGAGATCGACGTGACCGGCGACTTCTTCGCGCTGGGCGGAAACTCGGTGTCGAGCGTCCAGGTGGTCTACCACGCCCGGCGCGCCGGGTGGCACATCGTGCCCAAGGACCTGTTCTCGCACCCGACCATCGAACGCCTGGCGACGGTGGTGGTGCCGGCGGCTGTGCCCGCTGTGCCCGAACAGCGTGCACCCGAGCAGGCCGGTGTCGAGCCGGCGGACGTCGGCGAGGCGCGGACCACCGCACCGGACCGCGCGGCGGACTCGGCCGTCAGCCGCGATTTCCTGGCCGCCCGGCTCGCCGAGCTGGCACGCGCACACCGGGTACCGGGCGCGCAGCTCGCCGTGCGCCACCAGGGCCAGATGATCGTCGTGGAGACGGGGGAGCGGGTGGCGGGAACCGGCCTGCCGGTCACCGCGGACACCGCGTTCCCCGTCGCCTCCTTGACCAAGCCGGTGACCGCGCTGCTCGTGCAGATGCTCGCTGCTGAGGGACGCCTCGACCTCGACGCCCCGATCGGCGCGTACCTGCCCGAGCTCTCCGCGGCGAGCCCGGTCGGCCGGGTGACCTCGCGGCAGGTCCTCAGCCACACCGGTGGGCTGGTCGCCGCGATCGACGAGCGGGTGCCGAGCGCGAACCGGCGTGAGTGGGTCGAGCGGCACTGCGGTGAGACCGCCGTGATGCACCAGCCCGGCACCGCGTTCTCCTACTCCGACGTCGGTTACGTGCTCGCGGGCCGGCTGGTCGAAGTGCTGACCGGCATGGAGTGGCGGACCGCCGTGGAGTCGATGCTGCTGCGCCCGCTCGGGATCACGGCCGCATACAGCGCCGGGCCGGGTGGGCGGCCGGTGGCGCAGGGGCACGTGGTGCAGGATCGCGTGCTCCCCGTACCCGACCAGTCCTTCTCCCCGCTCGACGAGCCCGCCGTGGCGCTGGCGGCCAGCGCGGCCGACCTGGTACGGCTGGCCGGCGTGCACGATCTGAGCGCGTCCGGGGTGCTCGACCCCGCGGCCGCCGGCGCGATGCTCCTCGACCAGACCGGTGACATCGCCGTCGGGCCGTTCGGCCTCGCCGACGGTTGGGGGCTCGGTTGGTCCGTGTTCCGCGGCGCGGACGGTGACTGGAACGGGCACGACGGCAGCGGCGACGGCACCTGGTCCCACCTGCGCTTCCATCGGTCCAGCGGGACGGCGGTGGGGCTTGCCACAAACGCGAGCACCGGGCTCGCGCTGTGGGAGGACCTCCTCGCGGACCTCGCCACGGCAGGAATCGACGTGGCCAACCACTCGATGCGGACGCTGCCCGGTTCTCTCGCGCCGGTGACCGGGCCGGCCCAGTGTGCGGGGCACTACGCCAACGGCGACTGGGACTGCGTCGTCGAGACGCATCCCGAGGGGCTCAGCCTGTCCGTCGGGTCCGGACCCGGCTCCGCGCTGACCTGCTACGCGGACCTGCGGTTCGGCACCGAGGGCGTCGGGGTGCCGCGCACGGGCCGGTTCGTCCGCGACCCGGACACGGGTCGGGTCGAGCTGCTGCAGCTCGCCGGGCGGCTGCTCCGCCGCACCGGAACGACCGTGGGATGACGATCGAGGCGAGTTCCGGTTCCGCGCCACCGTTGTCGCGCAACCGGAACTACCACGTGCTGTGGGGAAGTCAGCTGCTGTCCGAACTGGTCAGCCAGCTGTGCCTCATCGCCTTCCCGCTGATGGTGATGGCGGCGACCGGCTCCGCGCCCCAGATGGGAGCCGTCGCCGCCGTCATCGCGGCGGCGCACATGGCGGCCAACGTCCCTGCAGGCGTACTGGCGGACCGCTTCGACCGCAAGCGGGTCATGCTGGTGTGCCAGTGCGTCCGCGCGGCGGCGATGGCGAGCCTTGTGGCCGCCCTGTTCTCCGGCCACTTCTCCCTGACACACGTGTTCCTGGTCGCGGTGGCGGAGGGTCTGCTGGGTGCGGCCTTCGACCCGGCCGAGCATGCCGCGCTGCCGCAGGTCGTACCCGAGTCGCAGCTGTCGGAGGCGGTGGCGCGCAACAGCGTGCGCCGCTATGTCGCCACGCTGCTGGGCCCGGCATCCGCGGGCTTCCTGTTCGCCGTCGATCCGAGAACCCCGTTCGCGGTCGCCGTCGTCCTGCTCGTGGCGTCCTGCGTCGCGTTGTGCTTGCTCCGCCTTCCCCGGCGGGAACCCGTGGGGAAGCCCAAGAAGGCGGGCATGCTCACCGACGGGTTCCGGTGGGTGTGGGGGCACCGGGTGATCAGGCCGACGCTCGTCTGGCTGATGTGTTGCGAGTGGTTCATCTCCGCCCTGATCATCATCGTCCTGGCGGCCTCCGGCGAGGACGACATGGCCCCGGGCGAGCTGGGCGCGCTGATGACCGCGTTCGGCGTCGGCGGCCTGCTGGGCGCCGCGGTCGCGGGCCGGCTGCACGCCACGCTGCCCGCGTCCGCGGTCATCGTCGGATTCCCCTGGATCGGGGCGGGGTTGACGCTGGTGCTGGCGCTGGTGCCGACCGGACTGCTGACCGGCATCATGCTCGGCGGGATCGCGTTCCTCATTCCCACGGCGTTCACGACGGTCATGTCCTACCAGCTCAGGGTCGCGCCCGACGAGCTGCGCGGCCGGCTGAGCGGTGTCGTCGGGCTGTTCGCGGGCGGCGCCGGTGCGATCGGGCCGCTGGTGGGCGGCCTGCTGATGGCGGACGGGGACAGCCGCGGCAGCCTGCTGGTCTGCTGCGCCTGTCTGGCCGCCGTCGCCGTGGGCACCACCCTCAGCCCCGCCCTGCGCCGGTTTCCCACGCTCAAGTGAGGGGCCGCGGAGCGCGGCCCCTCACTTGAGACACCATCTAGCTCCAGCATCCCTTTTCGCTCTTGGCAGTGATGGCCTCGGCCGTGTACGGGCACTGGAAGCCGATCCAGGTGAGCTTGGACCACAGCCGCGCCCACGGCTCGCGGGGATTGCGGCACACCAGGAACCCGGTTCCCCGGTCGGCGACGGGCAGGTCGGTCTCGAACGTGCCGCGGGGCTCACAGGTTGCGAACAGGGCGCCGAACGCGTCGCGGTTCACACCGACCGCGATGACCACATCCGTGTCGTCGGCGGGCCTGCCGAAGTCGGCGAAAGAGTTCTGTCCGCTGTAGACCGGTGGAAGCCCGTGCTCCGGCCCGTACCGGTCCAGGGCGCCCGCGAGGCCGTAGTGGTTGGCGTAGACGACGGCGTGCGTGCGCTCCTGCGGGGACAGCGACCGGTGGACGACGGCGACCTGCGCGGTCAGTTGGGGCCAGGCCGCCTGGTCGAGCTGGAAGACTCCGAGTTGCGTCAGCGCCGGGTTCGACCCATACACCGCGATCGGCAACACCGGCAGCATGAGCACGGCCGACATCACCGCGTTGCACGCCAGGGCGGTGCCGGCCAGCGAGCGACGGAACGTACTCGTCGCCCACTGCGCCACCACGACAGAACCCGCCGCCAGCAGCACCAACAGGAGACCGCCGGTGTACTCGGGCTTCCCGCCGATGACGATCAGCAGCACCACCATGAAGAGGTAGGCGACGCTGACCGATCGGTACGCCCGCCACTCCGCGCGGCGCAGCAGCGACACCAGCCCGGCGATCCAGACCGGACCGAGGAACAGGCCGATCAGCAGCAGCTGGAACGGCACGAAGGCGACCCGGGAGTCGGCGCCCAGGGCCTTCGACAACGCGGCGCTCATCTCCAGGGCGGGCCAACCGTGCGTGATCTGCCACAGCACCGCCGGCGCCCCGATCAGCGTGGCGAGCCCGGCGCCCGCCCACAGGTGCCGGCTGCGCAGGACTTCTCGCGGCCCCGCCGACAGCACGCCCACCAACAGGGCGAGGAGCAACAGCACGATGAGGTGTTTGGCGAGTACGCCCACGCCGGTGACCGCGCCGATGGCCAGCCACAGCCGGGCGTCGCGGGTGCGCAACAAGCGGATCCACAGCCAGCCCAGCGCCACCCAGGTGACGAGGTCGGGACCGTTGGTGGTCAGCACGTGCCCCGCGTTGAGCGTGACCAACGACGCGCCCGTCGCGGCGGCGGCGAAGACCTGGGCACCGCCCCTGCCGCCGAGCTCGCGCGCGATGAGGCCCGCCACCCACACCACCATGCAGGTCAGCAGCGCCGGTACCACGCGCAGCGCGGCCAGCGTGTCGCCGAACACCGTGGTCTCCACCCTGGCGATCAGCGAGACCAGCGGGGGCTGGTCGACGTACCCCCATGCCAGGTGCCACCCGGACACCCGGTTGTACAACTCGTCGACGTGATAGCCGTGCCGCCCCGACAGGGCGAGCAACACCACGCCCACCGCGGCGGAGACGGCGAGCAACGGCCGCCGGTTCAGTACGGGAACCGCCGCTCGGCGGTCGTGAGTCGATGACGAAAGAACTGCAGTCAAGGTCGCCACGTATTCATACTCTTTCTGTCCGCGGGTTCGGTCATCGGGATTGTCTCCGGCGTATCGCGGGCGGACGACCATGTTGAATTATAGGAAAATCGTGGCCGCGCCTCGTGTGTGTGCCGCCGGCGGGCTGCCCGCGAACGTGTGTCTGATCGCTCACCGCACGTGCCCTCGACCGCCCAGTTTCACCCGTCGGTCAAAGAGATGGCTGTGCGCTGAGGTTTTCAGGATGCTCGATCCGAAGCATTCACCAGCAGTGGACCGAGGGGCCGGCACTCCGAGATTCATTCAATGCACGGGCGCGGTACCGGCAAATCGTCGGTCGGCGCGACGAAAGGACGGTTTGCGTGAAAAGGCTTGTCATCGAACCGAACGAGCGCAGGCAGATCGAATGGTTGGTCGACGACGTGCTCGAAGAGTACGGCCAGTGGGACCCGGTGCAGTTCGTCACGCACGCCAGGACGGTGGCGGAGTCGCTGCCCATTCGGGTCCGCCAGTTCCTGCGGCGGATACAGTCGGACGAGACGGACGTGGCGGTGCTGTCCGGGCTGCCGGTGAGCCAGGACCTCGAGCCCACCCCGACCGGCTGGGACATGGCACAGAAGACCGGCGCCGGCTGTCGGGAGGAGGTCGTGCTCACGCTGTGCAGCGCCGCCCTCGGCGAGCCGTTCGCCTGGGGTAACCAGCAGGACGGCCGTATCGTGCACGATGTGTGCCCGACGCCCGGCATGGAGCGCTCGGAGACCAGCGGCAGCAGCACCGCCCCGCTGTCGCTGCACACCGAGGACGCCTTCCACCAATGCCGCTGCGACTATGTGGCGCTCTACTGTCTGCGCAATCCCGATCGGATCGGCACGACCGTCGTGCGCGCCGACGGACTCAATCTGCCGGCGCGGCTGTCCGAGATCCTGTCCGAGAAGAGATTCCGCCACCGCCCCGACCAGTCGCACATCGGGCCGCACGGGCATTCCGGTGGGGAGGCGGACCTGGACGCGATCCTGTTCGGCCCGGCCGACTCGCGCTACCTGCGAATCGACTTCGACGATACCTTCGCCGCGGAGGAGGACGACCACGTCGCACGGGAGGCCATCACCGAGCTGTACGGCTACATGGGCGGCGCGCTGGAAAGGGTGGTCCTGGAGCCCGGCGACGCCATTTTCCTCGACAACTACCGCGTCGTACACGGGCGGGAACCGTTCGAGCCGCGCTACGACGGAAGCGACCGGTGGCTGAAGCGGGTCAACCTGATCCGCGACCTCCGCCGGGTGTTCGTCGCGACCGGAGCCCGGTCACGGGTCATCGCATGAATTCGCTGTCAGCAGCCCGGGTGGAAGGAAAGGTATCGGTCGCGGGGGACCGGTGCCGGTAGCGTCCGGCGCCGGTGATCTACGAGTGACTCCACCCAGATCTGGCCGCCGCGGTGTGCCGTTCTTCGGACTCGTCCTCGTGGATTGCCGGCGTGGTCGGCGGGAGACGGTAGCTGCACCCGACCCGCAGGACGGGTCGCAGCCGGGCCAGCAGTGTCCGGGCCAGGTCGCTGCCGGGGGCACTTCCACGGTGAGCCTGCGCTGGGGCGCGTGGCCGACGACCCGGCAGGACCTGGACCTCGTGGTGATGGCAAGCAACCGGCGACCGACCGGGCCCGGCGACTCCGCGATCGTGGCACAGTCGACGAATCCGCAGGCTGACGCCGCCGAGGCGCTGCCGCCGACCGAGCAGGTGACTCTGCTGTCCGCCTTCCAGCGGCGACGACTTCAACACGGGTTCGCTGGGTGAACCCCAGACCAATCTAGGGCCTGTCAATCGTTCTCGCTGGTTAGGCCCTCGCCCGTGTCGAGGTGACCGGTATTGAACCGACGACCTCTTCTTGCCGACCGTCACGGTCCTGGGCTTGTCAAGATCGGCGCCACTCACAGCGACCTCGGGCGGGCGCCTCGGCGCAGCATGCGACCGTATCTGTTCCGCGGCCTCATCACCTGCGGGCTCTGCGGACGCAGCATGGTCGGCAACCCGAACCACGGCCGGCTGTACTACCGCTGCAAGGCATCCCGCGACTTCGTCCGGCAACACGAGGTCGCCCATCCGCCGGTGCTGTACCTCCGCGAGGACGCCATCGTCGAGCCGATCGATCGCTTCCTCCACCAAGAGCTGACCGGTGGCACCCTCACTGCGAACCTCCGGAGCCTCGCCGACGCTCACTACCGCGCCCAGCTCGCTGCGCACAAGGCTCAGGACGAGAGCGACCAGCTCCGGCGAACAATCACCGAGTGCGACACCAAGATCGAGCGCTACCGGGCCGCCCCGGAGGCGGGCAGCGACCCCGCCCTGATCGCCGGATGGATCAGCGAGACGTCCGCCGTCCAGGCTGCCGCCACCGCGGCACTGCGCGCCAGTGCGACACCACCGCAACGCCTCAACGAAGATCAAATAAGCGCGATCGTGGAAGGTCTCGGTAGCCTTCTCGGAGTCCTCCGCGAGGCTGATCCCCGCGACAAGGCGGAGCTGTACAGCCGTATCGGGCTCAGGATGACCTTCAAACCGGGCGCAAAGACACTGAAGGCCGAGATCATGTCTTCCGATCTCGGCCGTGTGCTTAATGTGTGTCCGAGGGGGGACACGAACCATTACCCCATACTTGCCGTCCGTGGACATGGACGTCCTGCTGGCGTAGCCACCAATAGCCGGGACGACGGACCCCGAGGGTGGCCGCGAAGCGCGGCCGGCCGAGACGCAGAGGCGGCAGCGGAACAGCCGCCCGCTGTACGGGCATCGCGATGGATGCCCGGCGGCGTTCCGATGGCCACGACCACGCCCGAATGTGCGCGACCGTGTCCCCGAGACCCGGCCACCATGGCGCCGACTGCCCTTGATCACGATGGCGGGAACCGGCCATCATCCATGCCCCGCTGCTGACCAGACTGGGATCCATGATCACAGCCATCCGGATCACGATGGAGCGAATAATAGTAGTATTCGACACAGGATCACCCAAAGGGGTCTCGGCCGAGTTACCGAAGGCGCTCCACCGGGGATCTGAACCGTCAGCCCAGACGGCGGGTTCCCTGACCAGTCGCCGGCGTACCGACGTGAGACAGGAGCCGGCAGCGGTGGAGACACAGGTCCGAACGCCGCAGATGGTGTTCATGCAGCCGCAACGGTTGATCGTCCCGCTGTTCCAGCGCCCCTACGTGTGGAACGAGGAAAACCAGTGGGAGCCACTCTGGACGGACGTGATCCGCGTAGCGCAGCGGCTGCTTGACGACCCGCAGGGACGACACCAGCCGCACTTCTTGGGCGCCGTCGTGCTGCAGCAGTCACAGAATCCGGTCGGCACCATGCAGGAGCGCACCATCATCGATGGCCAACAGCGGCTCACCACCCTGCAGCTTCTGTTGGATGCGCTACACGCGGAGTTGCATGGCGTGGGCGCGGAGCAGCCCGCCATGCGAATCGAGGCGCTGGTCATGAACGCGCGCCCGTTCTGGGAGCGCCCGGAGGACCGGTTCAAGGTGTGGCCAACGAACCGCGACCGGGCCGCCTTCAACGCCGTCATGGCAGTCGATCCGCCGCTGACCTACGGGGAGCTTCAACACCGTGACAGCCGACTGGTCCAAGCGCACGAGTACTTCAGCCAACGTGCCCGGGAATGGCTGCAGGCCGACCACCAGCAGATCCAGGCACGGGCCGGCGCCATCGAGCGCGCGGTCCGCGAGCTGATGCACATGGTCGTCATCGACCTGACCGCGGATGAGAACGCACAGGAAATTTTCGAGACGCTGAACGCCCGAGGCGCCCAGCTGACCGCGGCAGACTTGATCAAAAACTTCATCTTCCAGCGACTGAACGAGTCAAGCGTCGACGTCGAGGCAACGTACGAGCGGTACTGGAAGGAGTTCGAGACCGGGTTCTGGGAGACCGAGATCAGTGCCGGACGCGTCCGGCACCCCCGTTCCTCGATGTTCCTCAATCATTGGCTGATCGCTCGGACCGGCGAAGAGATCTTGGCTCGCGAGGTCTTCTACCGCTTCAAGCGGTACGCCGACTTCGAGTCAGGCATGACCATGCTCGAACTCCTCGGCCAGCTCCACAACACCGCGGAGGTCTACCGACGGTTCGTCACGGCGGCCGGCCAGCTGACCGGCCCGGTGGACCGGCTGGGATTGTTCGCCTACCGCACGGGGGTCCTCGAGAGCGAGGTCATCAAGCCGCTCGTGCTGTTCCTCCTCGACCCGAACGACACTGCGGTTCCCCCAACGCAGGTCACCAAGGCCCTGGACGTCATGGAGAGCTGGATGGTACGGCGGATGCTGGTCCGCGCCAGTACCAAGTCGTACACGCAGGTCATCGCCGAGCTCATCGCGCACGTACGCAAGTCCGGGCGCCAGGCCGCCGGTGATCTCATCGAGGACTACCTACGCCAGCAGGCCGGAGCCAACTGGTACTGGCCGGACGACGACGAGGTACGCGGCGCGCTACGCGCCCTCGCCGCCTACCGCCGGCTCTCCCGGTCCCGGCTACGCATGACACTCGAAGCCATCGAAGACCACGAGCGTGGATGGCGAGGTGACCAGATTGGCCTCGGCGGCGAACGGGTCGCACGCGCGAAGTACGCCATCGAGCACATCATGCCTCGTCGCTGGCAGACGCATTGGCCGCTGACCGAGGGGCAGACGGCAGCCGAACGCGAGGCTCTGATCGACACCATCGGCAACCTCACCCTGCTCACCGGCAGGTTGAACAGCAAGGTGTCCAACGGCCCGTGGATCGGCCCGGAAGGCAAGCGCACCGCCCTGCACGGGCATGACGTCCTACTGCTGAACCGAAGACTCCTCGAACACGACGAGGTGTGGAACGACGATCGCGTGCGGGCCCGCACCGATCAGCTCATCCGTCTCATACTCGACATCTGGCCGGTGCCCGAGGGGCACAAGTCCCAAGCCACGGGCACCGCACAGACCCCCAGCCGGAAAGTCGAGCTGACCGACCTGATCGGAGCGGGTCTCCTCGAGGAAGGTGCCACGCTGCACGCGAAACGGCGTCGGGTCGCGGACCGCACCGCGACCGTGCTGCCGGACGGCGCACTCGATGTTGACGGCGTCCGCCATGAAACCCCGTCGGGCGCGGCTCGCGCCGTGTCGGGCAAGGGCGAGCACGGCTGGTCGTTCTGGCTTGTCGATCCGAGAAGCCGCCGCAGCCTCCACGACATTCGGCAGGAGTACATCGACCAGCGGGAGGTTGACGCGGACGCGGACGAGCCACCCGACGAGGATGACGAGGACTGAAAGCCTCCACGCTGGTCTTGGACTTCGGTCATGCGTTGGGTCCGCGCCGACCAGGTCAGCCGAGGTTCGCGTGAATCGTCCACCTCATGGCAGCAGCGTCGCTAACGTAAAACCGACCATGCGTTTCCGGTCCCCCCGGTTGGTGTCTATACCGCTGACTCTGGGGGTGTTCCGATGGATCCGCACGCAGCCGACAGGGTGCGGCCTGCGTGTCGGTGACCTGGACCGGGTACGGAGGCGCGGCGCACGAAGCGCTGCGCCGGGTTGTGGCGGACGCCAAACGCAACGATCCGCTATCACCGGTCACCGTCCTCGTGCCGACAAAATTGCCGGCGTGCTGGCACGCCGCACCTTGGCCGGCGGCGTCAACAGCCGAGCGGGAATCGCGGGCCTAGAGCGAATCTGACGGATCATGGGCAGGCTCGGTCGGGTTTGGCCCGGAGCCAGATCATGATCGAGGCGATGGTCACGGTGGCGTGGTAACGGTCCTTGAGCTTGATGCCCCTATGGATGTCAAGCGATCGATACCGCGCTGGCGTGTCGGTGTGTCGGGCGATGAGTTCGTAGAGCTCGCGTGCGACGTAGCGTTTCAGGCAGCGGATCGCTTCGCGTCTGGTTTGCCCTCGCTGACGCGTCGAGCACGACGACAGTGACCAAGACGATGACGAGGACGGCGACCAGTACGACGGCGAGGAGTTCGACAGGGATGACGGTGTCGACCTCGCCCCGGACCTCGTCCCGCTGCTGCCCGCCGCCCGCGCCGCCCGCGACGAACTGACCCGCGACGGACGCGCGGTCAGCCGCGACGCCCTCGCTTACCGCCTGCGCAGTAACGGCACCGCCATCCGCAACAACCGCGTATCGGAGCTGCTCAACGCCCTGCGCCGCGAAGACGCAACCCTCAACGACGCACGCCCGAAGGTGTCGGCGTGATGCCGCACCGGCCCACACCTCGCCCCTCGATGGACCTGAGGAGACCGCCCATGGACGAGTAGGCCCCGGCGCACCGCACCGCACCGTCACCGAGACGACGCTTCCGGAAGCGACCGGAGCGGATTTTAGGCTGCTGGCGGCGAAGCTGTTTCGGCTTGGGTGGCGAGGTGCTCAGCGCCGAGCTGCCTGCCACGCGCAGTGCCGGTGCCCGCGATGGACGAGCGTAGGGCCGGGGGCGTAGGACCGCGTCATGCGACGTGCCGCTGCGCTGGTCCTCGCGTCCGGTGTTCGGCCGCGCTGATGCGTCGGGGCGGCAGAGAATGGTGCGATGGGGGACGATATCGCGGAGCGATACGCTCGGGTTCTGGGCCACGGCGGGTTGGGCGAGGCGGCGTGTTACACCGTGATCCAGCCGGTGGTCAGGCCGTTCGGGGTGGAAGAGGTGGCTCGCCGGCTGGGGGCTGACCCGGCGGCGTTGCGGCGGGGGGAGCCCGACATCGCGGACTTCGACCGCGATGAGTGCCTTTACCTCATCGGCCCGATCGGCTCCGCCGTCGTGATGGTTGAGTACAACGGTTACCAGGGTTCCCGGCCGGAGGTGCTGAGGTGGCTCAGTGACGGTGCCCGGGTGCACAATGCGTTCTGGAACGTGAACGGGGTCAACGACCTCTCCTGCGCCGTCTACGGGCGGGTGCAAGCGAGCTGGAGCATCGACTTCCCGGACGAATGCCAGGGCAGTGACCCGACGGCGTTCGACGGTGATCTGGACGAGTTGGTCGCCATGGCCGCCCCGGGCGATGACGGCTTTGGCTACGCAGGCTACTGGCAGTCCGGGATGATGGCCTTCATCGAGCGGCGCACCGGTGTCGTGCTGACCGAAGAGTGGTTCGACAGCCCGCAGTACGTGCTCGTGGCGCCGCCGATACCCAGTGACCCGTCCTCGCCGTCTCGGCTGGTGGACGCGGACACCGACTCCGTCCTGCGGTTGGCGCCCGACCCTGTGCGCCGGGCGGCGCTGGGCTGGCTGCTGGAGGAGTTGGCCCGTACCGCCGAACTCGACGGTGAGCCGGCGGTGCGCGACGGCATCGCCGCGCTGCGCGCCGGTCGGTTGTTGGGCGGCGAGGCGGAGCGTGCGGTCTACGACGTCCGCGACCGGATGTCGGCAGCCGCGGACGGAGTCTGGGCGGCGGCCGATGGAGCGGGGACGACGGGGCAGCGGGATGCGCGGGTGGTGCGGGAGCAGGCGGGGTGGGCGTTCACCGGTCTGTTGTGCCACGCTCACGGCGCCGATCCGCTGGACGGGTTGGACCATGTGCGCAACGCCTTCGGCGATCGCTGGGACGAGATCCGCAAGGAGCTGCGTAGCCGGCTCAAGAATTCTTGACGCTCAGTGCCTGCCCTTCTAATTCAAGATCGTCTCAGGACTGGTCGTACGCTCGTGTGATGAGCGACGGGCCGAAGGCTCGGGGCTGGTTGTCGCTGGTGCCGCAGCCGGGCGGCGCAAGCCTGCGCTCTGCAGAGATGCCGAGCCAACCTGGACAACGCCCGCATACACATAGACCCGAAAGAAGGAGCCTTGCACGAGATCGCCGGCACGCTGACGCTCGGGCCACCGAAAACTCCCGCCGCCGTCCGCACCATCCTGCTGCCGCCGTTCCTCGTTGCACGGCTGCGGGAACACCTCGCCAACCACGACCACTCCCACGTCTTCGTAGGCGCCGACGGCGGCCTGTGGCGCCGCTCAAACTTCAGCCGCCGGCACTGGCGGCCTGCCACCGACGGCGATCCCCGCAAGGTCATCGCATCCGTCATCCCCGGCATGCACTTCCACGACCTCCGGCACACCCACAAGACCTGGATGATCGAAGACGGCGTCCCAGAAGTTGCACAGGCCAAGCGTCTCGGCCACCGCTTACCCGGCGTCCGCGGCATCTACAGCCACGTCAGCGCCGTCGTGGAACAGCGACTCATCGACGGCCTGCAAGAACGATGGGAGAACACCGCCCGGTCCGCACCCGAACGATGACCACGTTCGCGACATAGTGGTGCTCACGCGGGGAGCGCACAAATCAGTCTCAGGAGAGGTCAGCCCCAGCCGACCGGGCTTGCTCCCCGCCTGCTCCCCAAAACCATGACAAAACACCCGCCGTCATGATCCACGACGGCGGGTGTTTTGCTGGTAGACCAAGGTGTGGGCGATACTGGGATCGAACCAGTGACCTCTCCGGTGTGAACGGAGCGCTCTCCCGCTGAGCTAATCGCCCTTGCCGCAGCAGACTGTACCGGACCGCCCGCCGGGCGTGCGAATCAGGGTCGGCGCGTCAGGTGGTGAGGAAGTCGCGAATCTTCACGATCAGGTCGACGTCCATGGTGAGCTTGACGGAGAGCCACACCACCGCGCTGATGAAGACGAAGCCGAGCAGGCCGATGAGGGCTCGCAGCGGCAGTGACTGACGCATGACCCAGTGGGTCCATGCCTGGACGTGCTTCTTGGTGAAGTGCAGCAGGTGGCGCGCCCAGACGAACTCGACCGCCCAGATGGCGAGGCCGAGGATCACGATGGCCCAGCCGGGGCCGGGCAGTGGGATGAGGGCGATGCCCACGGCGACCACCACGGCGCCCAGGATGCCGATGCCGACCTTCAGGGCGAGGTGGCTGGTGCGGTTGGACCGGATTCGATCGAGTACGCCGACGGGCGAGTCGGAATCGGTCACGGGGTCTGATTGGGACATCTCGTTCACTTTCACGGCAAAGATCGCGGTCTCCCGGTCATTTCATCCCCTAGTGTTCCGCCTCCCCGTCACTACCCGGGAGGAATGGACGTTACCGGAGTGAGTCAACTGCTGGACCACCCGACGCCGGGCGGAACCGAGTACTTGGGCAGAACAGGACAACATACCGTTTAACGGCTCGTTCGGAGAGCTTATCGGAACCGTCTTCCCACTACTGGGTGAGATCAGCGTATGGCGGAGCGTAATGACAGGGATCACCTGAGTATGGGAAACGCGGGGTTCACCAGCCTCGCAGCGGTGCCGGGGGGAGTTCGTCCATGAGTACCATTCGTCCAACGACCGTCGAGGTCGAAACATCGCTGCGGCTCGTAGCGCCTGATGCCACGGCCCTGCCCGTGCGCGCCAGCTTGCGGTACGACCCAGCCGACCCGTACGCGGTCCACGTGTTGTTCCACGCAGAATCAGCCGGTGGGGAAGCCGTGAGCTGGTCCTTCGCGCGGGAACTTCTCGTGACCGGGCTCGATGAGCCCGCGGGGATCGGGGACGTCCGGGTGTGGCCGTGGGCCACGCCGCGGGGCGACTTCGTCGCCCTGGCGTTGTCGTCGCCCGACGGCAATGCGCTGTTCGAAGTACCACGCAGCGTTCTGGTCCGGTTCCTGCGGCGCACCTATGTGGTGGTTCCGCGGGGCCGGGAGTCCGATCACCTGGACGTGGACGCGGCGGTCAACCGGCTCCTGGCCGGTCGATAGCGACAAGCGATTAACGGGGCGACCCGCGCGGACACTGCCGGTCCGTGCGGGTCGCTTTTTACGTACGGAAAGCGCGTCTATTTTGTCCGTTTCAATGCCCGTTTTCCTGATCGTCTGGCGGGATATCCGCCGACCTCCGGACTCCCACGTGCATCGCAGGTCACGGCCGGATACGGTCGGCCTCGATGGTCACACCAGGACAGCACCGCACCAGGCCCGCACCCACCCCGTCGGGGGCCGGCGTGAGCACCTGCGCGCTGTCCCGGACCGACCTCGCCACGGACCCGGCGCGGACCCGGCGGCTGCCCTACCACCTGCTCGTCCTGACCACCGCCGGGCACGGCACGGTCGAGATCGACTTCGTGTCGCACCGGTGCCGCCCGGGGACCCTGCTCTGGATCCGGCCGGGCCAGGCCGTGCGGTTCGGCGCGGAGCCGGGACTCGACGCCGCCCTGGTGACGTGGCAGCGCGACCTGCTGGCGGCGGCCGAGATCACCGGCGTACCCGTGGACGATCTTCCGGGTCCGGCCCGCTGGCAACTCGCCGGCGAGGACGAGGACGCGATCATCAGGGAGGTCGCGCAGCTCGGCGTCGACTGCGCGCGGCACCCGTCCGGGGCGATCGCGGCGGGCCTGCTGCGGTACCAGGTGGCGGTCCTGCTGCTGCGGATCGCCCTGCTGGACGACGGCGCCCGGGCCGCGACCTCGGTGGCGGAGGCCCGGACCTTCGTGCGGTTCCGCCGCGACCTCGAGGCGGGGCATGCGCAGAGCCGCCGGGTCGAGGACTACGCGGCCCGGATCGGCTGCTCGGTCCGGACCCTGACCCGCGCCAGCCTGGCCTTCACCGGCCGTACGGCGAAACAGGTCGTCGACGACCGCGTGGCGCTGGAGGCGCGCCGGCTGCTGGCGTGCACCGAACTCTCGGTAGCGGAGATCGGGCGCCGGCTCGGGTTCGGTGAGCCGACGAACTTCGGCCGTTTCTTCCACCGGGAGGCGGGGATGAGCCCCGGTGCCTTCCGAGCCTGGGCCGCCGCGGAGACTCCGGCCGAGGTGCCGTTGCCGGCGACCGACAAAGCCCCGCGGGTGCCCGCACAACGCCCCGCGGCGGAGTAGGCGCCGTCAGAATTCCCATATTTCCTGGGGTGGACGAGGTCGGCGGGTGCGGACGCGGCATGATGGGGGAGTGCAGATCTCCGCGCGTGGCGACTATGCGGTACGGGCGGCGCTGAGCCTGGCCAACGCCTATCCGGCCCTGATGTCCGCCCAGGCCGTCGCCCTGGACCAGAACATGCCCCGAAAGTTCCTCGAGGCCGTGCTGGCGGACCTCCGCCGGGCGGGCGTGGTCCGCGCGCAACGCGGGGCGGAGGGCGGCTACACACTGTCACAACCTCCGCGCGATGTGACGATCGGCCAGATCCTGCGCGCGGTGGACGGTCCACTCGCGGGAGTGCGCGGGCTGCGCCCCGAGGAGACGCAATACTCGGGAGCGGCGGAGAACCTGCCGAACCTCTGGGTCGCCGTCCGCGCGGCCGTGCGGGAGGTGGTGGACGAGGTCAACCTCGCCGAGTTGATCAGCGGCCGGATGCCCGCGCACGTGCGCAAGCTGACCACCCGCCCGGACGCCTGGCAGCCCCGCTGAGCCTCGGGCGATGCCGGCGCGCCCGGCCTGGCCGAGCGGCTGCGCCGGACGCCGCCGGGCCCGCGCGGGACGGCGCGGGCGTTTCGGAAGATCTGCCCCCGGGCATCGGTGGACCAACCGATTCCACGGAAGGATCCCCCGATGGCCATCATGTACCGCAGTCGTAAGAAGTTCGGACCGCTGATCCTGAATTTCACGCAGCGGGGCCTCTCCTCCTGGACCATCAAGATCGGCCGCTGGTCCTGGAACTCCAAGGCGCGGGCGCACCGCGTCGACCTCCCCGGCCCGCTCTCCTGGAAGCAGGACAAGTAACCCCTCAAGCGGAGATGATCACGTCTCCGCCGAGGCGGCCGTGCTCCGGGCGCCGGGTCACCGTGCCGGCGTCCAGCAGCGTGTGCAGCACCCGGGTGGCGTCCGCCGCCCGGTACACCGTCTCGGTCAGCGCGAACGTCCGCAGGTTGGTGACGCTCGCCTCGCCCTCCTCCCGCAGGTGCGCCAGAAGCTCGCGGCGCAGCGGGCCGGGGTGCGGGCTGAGCGAGATGTCGATGAGGTGCCGCTCGGGGTCGCCCGGATCGCGGTAGCGGACGCCCGCGTACTCGTCGACCGCCCACAGCAGGTCCTTGAAGGCCTCGAGGCTCTTGCCGAGTGTCGTCGCATAGAGCAGGATCTCGCCCGGCTCGTCGGAGACCGCCAGTTCGACCGCGGCGACGAGCGGGAAGCCGGCCTGCCGCAGGTCGTCCCGCGCCTGCGGCACCGGCGACGACCCGGGCACAACGACGATGACCTCGGCGGGTTTCCCCGCCGCCAGGGCGGTCAGCATGGCCGCGCCGGGCGGTTCACTCACGGCCGTCGCATCCAGGAAGCCCAGCACGGGTACGCGCGAAGCGCCCGCCGCCTTGAGTGCCGCCCCCCACGAGTCCTCGGTGCGACCCGGCACACCGAGGACGCTCAGGCCCGCGCCGCCCGTGCCGCCGATCTCGCCGCCGACCGCGACCATGGCGAGCTCCCGCCCTCTGACCAGGTCGGACTGTTCGGTGAAGACGCCGAGCGCGGCCTCGGCGAGCGGGCGGGTGGCGTCGGCGTACCCGTGGGCGTAGACCGCGCGGCGGGCCCGGTGCAGCGCCGCGGGGGCCCACGCTTCCAGATGGCGGACGAGGATCTCGCGTTTGACGTCGGCGACGCTGTCGGCGCTCATACCCGAGTTCTACCCGGTGCAGCGCCGCGACGCTACGCGAGTCAGGACTTGTACCTACGGTGGCCGAGCAGACACTATGAGGCACGTGCCCCTCCCGCTCGCCGCCCTGACCGCCCAGGCGCAGACCTTGACGGCCGAGGGTGACCTCGCCGGCGCCCGGGACGTCCTCGCGGGTGCCCTCGATCCGGCCGAGACCGACCCCCGCAACGCCTCGCCCGACCTGGCGCTCGCGGCGGCGTTGCAGGCGCGCATCCTCATCGCGCTGGGCGACGCGCACGCGGCGCGGAACTGGGCGGGCTTCGCGCACGCGGCCGAGGAGCGGCTGCACGGCCCGCACGACGAGCGGACGATCGCCGCCGCCGCGACCCACGCGGCGGTGCTGCACCGGGTGGGCAACCACGGCCGGGCCGCCCAGCTCTACCACGATCTGGTGGGCGAGCTGACCGCCCTGGACGGGCCGCTGTCCGCGCGGGTGCTCGCCGCCGAGGCCGACCTGGCGACGGCCGAACATTCTGCGGGCCAGTGCACGGCCGCCCGGGCGCGGCTCACCGACGCCTGGACCCGGCACCGCGAGGTGCACGGCGACGCCTCCGCAGCCGGGATCAAGATGCTGGCCCGGCTGGGCGCGATGGAGCGCGAGTGCGGCCGCGGCGAGGACGCCGCCGCGCACCTGGCCCTGGCTCAGGAGCTGTGTGCCCGCCATCTCAGCGCCGACCACTCCCTGGCGCAGCAGATCGCCCGGCTGGCCGGCCACCCCCCGTCCGGGGAGCACCGATGCGGGCAGGTGCGCCGCTCGACCGGCCCGGCGGCCGAGCCATCCCCGGGCCGGATGCCGGCCACCGTCCCGGGTGTGCACCCGGTGCGTCCGGACCCGGCTCCCGGCGACCTCACCGGCCGCCACGCCCGCCTGGACCCGCCGCCGGCCGTTCCGTTTCCGGCCGCCCCGCCGGCCGTCCCGTCCTCCGCCCCGCCGCCGGTGGCCGTCCCACCGGTGGCCGTCCCGCCGGCGGTCGTCCCGCCCCAGGCCGCCTGGCCCGGCCACGTTCCCCGGCGGGAGGAAGGGGCGCCGGCGGCACCGTTCACCGACGCGACCGCCGGCATCCCGGCCCTTCCCGCCGATCCCCGGCCGTTCCGGCAGCCCGTCGACCGGGCCAGCGCCCCGGTCACCGGCGTACCCGCGGAAGAGCCGGACCTGCCGGCGAGCCGGCAGCCGTTCATCCTCGCCACGGTGCTGGTCGCCGGGGTGGCGGCTGCGGCGGCCATCGTGGCCGTGACCCTGCCGCGCGGCGACCGGGCCCGGACACCCGCCGCACCGCTCCCGGCGACCGGCACCGCGACAGGCCCGGCGGGCACCGCGACCGCCCCGGCGAGCGGCTCTTCGGGCGCCCCCGGAGCGAGTGCCGCCGGGACGGGGAGTGCCGCCGCGCCGGGCCCGTCGGCGACCGTCGACCCCCTCGCGCCGATCGACGTCAAGCTGCGCGACAACCGCGATAGCGTCTCGCTGACCTGGCGCTATCCGCAGGGCTCGGAGGGCCCGGTGCTGATCTCCGGCGGGCGCAGCGGGCAGGAGCAGCGGGCGTTCCAGCAGCTTCCCGCGGGAACCACCGAGTACGTCGTCTACGGCCTCAACGAGCAGAACAACTACTGCTTCACCGTCGCCGTCGTCTACACCGTCGACAAGGTGGCCGCCTCGCCGGCGGCGTGCACCGCGCGCCGGTGAGATTGTGACCTAGATAATCGAGGCGAACATCTCAGCGATCACGGTCGGCGTCCGATCAAAGCCGCATACCGAAGACCCCGGGGGATCGACCGGGAGGGCGGGGAGCGCTTGTGACGACCGAGGCGGCAGAGGTGTCCGGCAGGACCCTGGCCGACGACACGCGCGCGCATTTCGAAGCCACCCTCGAGGAGCTCGAGAAGCGCCCCGTGTCCTGGTTCCGCAGCGTGACCGTGCCCGCCGCCGCGGTCGAGCGCCGGGCGGAGGCCCTCGGCTTCCAGGACCTCGCCGTGCGGGCGAAGCTGCTGCGCGCCGACGTCCTCGTCCGCGAGGGCCGGCTGGAACGGGGCGGGCGGTGGGCACACCAGGTGCTGGCCTGGGCCCAGCAACACGATCACCCGTTCCTGCTCGCCCGGGCCCACCGGATCCTGTCGAGCTTCTACCGCCAGATCGGCGACCTCTCCGAGGGGCTCACCCACGCCGTCCAGTGCTACTCCCACCTCACCGACGACGAGCCGCAGAACATCCGGGCGCGACACCTCATGGCGCTCGGGATCGCGCTCGACGAGAGCGGTTCCACCGCGGAGGGCGGCCGGCGTTTCCGCGAGGCGCTGCACATCGCCACGACCGTCGGCGACCTCGAGCTGACCATGAACATCCTCAACAACATGGCGTACACGGCCTTCGAGAACGACGACGAGGCCGCCGCCCGGGATCTCGTCCGGCACATGCGCGAGGCCCAGGCCCGCAGCCCGCGCAACTTCAGCGCGCACGAACTCGACACCATCGCCCGCGTGGAGATGATGGGCGGGCGCTACGACGCCGCCGAGGAGACGCTGAGCGGCCTGCTCGAGGGCGGCGGGTCGAAGGTGGAATCGCACGAGGGCGACGCGCCGGCCGTCGGCCTGCTCACCCTCGCCGAGGCCCGCCGGTTGAACCGCCGCTACGCCGCCGCGCAGCAGGCCCTCGACGAGGCCGTGCGGATCGCCGAGGAGCGTGGCCTCGACCGGGTACGCGCCCAGGCCCGCGAGGAGCAGGCCGCCCTCTACGCCGCCACGGGCCGTTTCCGGGACGCGTACGACGAGCACCTCGCCTTCCACAAGTCGGCGACCGCCCTGCACTCGGCGCAGCGCGAGGCACGGGCCCGGGCGTTGCAGGCGGTCTTCGAGGCCACCGAGGCTCGGCGCGCGAGCGAGCACTTCCGGGAGATGGCCCACCGCGACGCCCTGACCGGCCTCTACAACCGCCGCTACGTCAACGAGCGGCTTCCCGCCCTGCTCGGCGAGGCGCTGGTGGGGCGCCGTCCGATCTCGGTCGCGATCCTCGACCTGGACTACTTCAAGCGGGTGAACGACACGCTGTCGCACGGCACCGGCGACGTGGTGCTCCAGGAGATCGCCCGGCTCCTGCTGGAGGCGGCGACCGGACCGACGATCGCCGCCCGGATGGGCGGCGAGGAGTTCCTGCTGATCATGCCCGATGTGGAGGCGGACGAGGCCGCCGACCGCTGCGAGCGGCTGCGCCTGCGGATCCGCGCGCACGCCTGGGAACCCATCACCGGCGCCATGCCGGTGACCACCAGCATCGGGGTGACCACCTCGGACGACGGCCGCGGCTCGCCCTCGTCACTGCTCTCCCTGGCCGACCGCAATCTGTACGTCGCCAAGCGCGAGGGCCGCGACCGCGTCGTCGCCGACGTCTGACCCGCGGCGCCCATCTCCTCTGCACTGGATGGTGTCGGCCGTGAATCCGCTCGGGAGCGTGGGGCATGGCACACAGTGAGCGCGTGGCCGCGGTGGTCCCGGCTCCGGACGCCGCGGCGGTACCGCATCGACGTCAGGGTTCATGACAGGTCCCTCGCCGAGGGCGGGTGGCTGCCGGTCGGCGACGCGGGCCGAGGGCGCGCAGCGCGAGCCCCGGCGGTCTCAGGTCGAGGGGCGGAGCAGGACCAGAGGAATCTCGCGCGTGGTGCGCTTCTGGTAGGCCGCGTAGTTGCGGTAGCGGCTCGTGACCTGTGGCCAGAGGCGGGCGCGCTCGTCCGGGGTGGCGATGCTCGCCACCATCGGCAGGCGCGGTCCGCCGGCGACCGACACCTCCACCTGCGGCTTGTCGCGGAGGTTGAGGAACCACGCCGGGTGGTGGTCGTCGCCGCCGCGGGAGGCGACCACGACGTACGCCTCGGCGTCGGTGAGCGGGGACGTGAGCATCACCGCCCGCGGCGTCCCGGTGCGGCGGCCGGTGGTGACCAGCTCGAGGACGGTCATGTCGGCGACCTGCCAGCCGAGGCGCCCGCGGCTCACCCTCAGGATGGCGCGGTGAATGGCATTCATGGCCTTCAATGCGATGTCTGGCGGCACCGGGTCAGGATACGAAGATTCGCGCCCGCGGGACAGTCCCCTAGCCGAGGGTGCCGACCACGCGGCTCCCGTACGCGTCGAAGAGCAGCTTCTCGACGTCCTCGGCCGGCTGCGGCCGCGCGAAGTAGTAGCCCTGGCCCTGGTCGCATCCGCTGTCCAGCAACGGCTTCCACTGGCTCGCGTCCTCGATGCCCTCCGCCACCGTGACCAGGCCGAGGGTGCGGCCCAGGCCGACGATGGCCGGGGTGAGCGAGGCGCCGGGGGTCTCGACGCCGATGTCGTCCACGAACATCTTGTCGATCTTCAGGATGTCCACCGGGAACCGGCGCAGGTACGCCAGCGACGAGTACCCGGTGCCGAAGTCGTCGATGGCCAGCTTGATGCCCAGCGCCTTCAGCTTGTGGAGCTGGTGCACGGTGGCGTCGACGTCGTGCACGAGGACCGATTCGGTGATCTCGAGCGTCAGCAGCTCCGGTGCCAGGCCGGTCTGCCGCAGGACGCCCGCCACCAGGTCGGGCAGGTCGGGGCGGCGGATCTGCCGGGCCGACAGGTTGACCGTGATGTGCAGGCCCGCGCCGGGCAGCGACCGGTTCCACTCCGCCGCCTTCCGGCACGCCTCGTGCAGCACCCAGGAGCCGACCGACACGATGTAGCCGGTCTCCTCGGCGAGCGAGATGAAGTCGAGCGGCGACACCGTGCCGCGCTCGGGGTGCGCCCAGCGCACCAGCGCCTCGCAACCGGTGACCCGGCCGTCGCTGAGGTCGACGATCGGCTGGTAGTGCAGCACCAACTGGTCGCGCTCCACCGCGTGGCGCAGGTCCATCTCCAGCCCGGCGCGCCGGGCGCGAACCACCTGCATGCCGGGCTGGAACATCTCGATGCAGCCCGGGCCGTCCTGCTTGGCCGCCGTGAGGGCGAGATCCGCGCCCTGGAGCAGGGCGTCCGCGTCCCGCTCGCCGAGCGCGCTGAAGGCGATGCCCGCCGTGCAGTCGATCGTGACCTCCCGGCCGCCGATCCAGAACGGGCGGCGCAGGGACGCGGCCAGCCGCTCGGTGACCTCCATCGCCGGCTCCGCCTGTTCCACGCCGGCGAGCAGGATCGCGAACTCGTCCGCGCCGAAGCGGGCCAGCGTGTCGGTGGCGCGCAGACCGGCGGAGAGGCGCTCCGCCACGCCGGTGAGCAGCAGGTCACCCGCGGCGTGGCCGAAGGTGTCGTTGACCGTCTTGAAGCGGTGCAGGTTGAACAGGACGACCGCCACCCGGCTCTTCTCGCGGGCGGCCAGCGCCATCGTGTGCACCAGCCGGTTGCGGAACAGCGCCGAGCTGGCGAGCCCGGTGAGCGGGTCGTGGAACGCCTGGTAGAGGCCGTCCACCGCGCGGGCCGCCTCGATGGCGACGCCGACGTGCTCGGCGAACGCCGTCAGCACCGCCTGGTCGGCGGGGCCGTAGACCCGGTCGGGGCGGCGGGAGGCGACGAACAGGCCGCCGACCACCTTGTCGTGGTGGCGTACCGGAGCCGCCATGGCCGCCTGGACGCCGGCCTCGATGCCGTCGTCCGCGGTCTCCGGCGACTGCGCGGAGCCGTCGAACACGACGACCTCGTCGCGCCGGATCGCCTGGCCGGTGACCCCGGCGGCGTTCAGCGGTGCCCGCCACAGGCGGTGGCGCACCTCGTCGGGGAACCCGCACGTCGAGGCGAGTTGCAGCATGTCCGGGTCGTCGCCCTCGCGCATCGCCAGCGCGGCGATGGCGTCCCCGAGCAGGGACCGTGCGCCCGCGGTGATCGCGTCGAAGATCTCGTTCAGCGGCGCGCGGCGGGCGACCGCCCGCTGCACCACGGCGAGCTGTTCGAGCAGCATCCGGCCGGTCCGCGCGTCCTGCGCCGCCGCCTCGGCGTCGCCGCCGGCGTAGCGCCGCTGCTCCGCGACGTGGTCGAGGGCGGCGAGCTGTAGCGCCAGTGCCGCGCTCAGCCCGGTCGCGAGGTCGGCCTCGGCGTCCACGAACGGCGAGCCGCCGTCGCGCACCGCGATCAGCCGCCGGCCGGTGTGCCGGCCGATCGCCACGGTCAGGACGGACCGAGCGCCGATGGTCTCGCATGCGGCACCCGTCGCGGGCACCCGGGGCTGGGGCATCTCCGCGTCCAGAACGCCCTGGACGGCGACCGTGGCACGGTCCTGCAGGATCGCCACCGTGTCCGCGGCCAGGACGGCCGCCATGCTGTCGACGGCGGCCACCGCGGCCGAGACGACGTCGGACGTGCCGGAGATCGCCTCGATGAACGCGGCCACGCTGCGACCGGGCTCGAACGTCATGCTCGTCATGCCTGCTCCACCCGGTTGCGGCCGCCTTGCTTGGCCCGGTACAGCGCGTGGTCGGCGCGCGCGAGAACCTGATCCAGCCCGTCGTCTTCCGGGTGAAGGTGGGTGATCCCGACGCTCACCGTCACCGGCAGTGCGCCGTCCCGGGTCGGGATCGCGGTGGCGGCGATCGCCTCCCGGATCCGTTCCGCGAGGTTCGGGCCGCTCTCGTCGAGGTCCGGCAGGATCACCGCGAACTCCTCCCCGCCGTAGCGACCGAGGACGTCGCAGAAGCGGATGCTCTGCGTCACCCGGCGGGCGACCTCCCGGATGACGTCGTCGCCGACGCCGTGCCCGTACGTGTCGTTGACCGCCTTGAAGTTGTCGATGTCGAGCATCACCGCGGCCAACTCGTGGCCGTTGCGGGCGGCGGCGTTCAGCAGCGTGGTGGCCAGGGAGTAGAAGTGGCGGCGGTTGTTGACGCCGGTCAGCTCGTCCGTGGTCGCCAGCTCCTGCACCCGGGCGAACAGCCCGGCGTTCGCGTACGCGCTCATGCCCTGGCTGGCCAGCGCGGCCGCGATCTCGCGGGCGGTGTCGTCGAAGCCGGCTCCGCCGAGCAGCACCACCCCGACCAGGCCGTCGTGGGACACCAGCGGTACGGCGAGCGCGACCTCCGCGTCGCCGAGCAGCCGCTCGCGCAGCTCCGGGCTGGCCGGCAGCGTCACCGGCGTGTCCGCCACACGGGCGGCGGCCAGCATCGGGTCCACCCCGTCCGCCAGCCACGAGCCGTGCAGGGCGGGGTCCGCGGACCCGGCGACGGCCACGATGTCCAGCCCCGCCTCGCCGGCGAGCAGCAACCCGCCCGCCGTCGCGCCGACGTGGGTGTGCAGCGTCGCGAACAACCGGTGCAGCACCTGCGACGGGTCCAGGATGGCGCTGAGCTCCGCCAGGCTCGACCGCAGCGTCTCGGCGAGCTGCTGCTGGTGACGGGCGGTCTGCACGGCGAGGCCGAGCTGGGCCGCGCGGGCGGTCTCCAGCGACACCGCGACGTGGCTGGTGATCGCGGTGAGCACCTCGACGTCGTCCTCGGTGAAGATGCCGCGGGCCATCCTGCTGTCCAGGTACGCGACGCCGAGGATCCGGCCCTTGAACTGCACCGGCGCCACCATGATGCTGCGCAGGCCGTGCACGACCACGCTCTGCGAGCCGAGGGCGGCACCCTGCTCGGTGCCGGCGACGACCAGGGCCTCCCCCGTCTCGATGACCCGCTGCACCAGCGTGGAGCCGTAGTCGGTCACCGTGTCGAGGTCGTTGCCGGCGGCGTCGCGCCCGGCGAAGGGCACGGTCGCGCCGGCCTCGTCCACCAGGAAGAGCAGGGCCCGCTCGGCGCCGAGGATGCGCAGCGTCTCGTCGAGCGCCACCCGGGCCAGCCGCTGCGGGTCGAGGACCGTCGCGCCGGCCGCGCTGACCTGCTGCAGCGCCTCGAGGCGGCGGTTGCGCCCGGTGCGCGAGTCGAGGTCGCTGAGAACGCGCTTCGGGTGCGACGGAGCGTCGTCGATGGCGAACTCCATGCGGACCTGGCGGCGGCGGTGCTCCCAGCCGTACGTCTCGGCCAGCAGGTTGGCGATCCGGGCCTGCCGCTCGGCCTCGCCGGTGTGCCCGAGGGCGCGCAGAGCCCGGGCCCGGATGCGGGCCACCTCGAACGTCACCAGCGGTGCGTCCAGCGCGCGGCTGTCCCGCTCCACCTTGTCGGCCAGCACGATGGCCTTGCGGTGCTCGCCGCGCAGGTGCAGCAGCGCGGCCTGGGCGGTGCGGTGGCCGGTGCGCAGCAGCACGGTGCTCGCCACCCGGCCGAGCTCCCGCGTCGCCTGCTCCGCCGCCAGCAGCCGGGCCGGCCGCTCTGCCTCGTCGGCCAGCCGCACCTGCGCCATCCGGCCGTGCGCCCGCCAGACGTAGAACCACTTGAGCTGGGCCATGAGCTCGCTCTTGTTCAGGTTGAGGCCCTCGAACTCCGCGACGATCTCGTCGAAGCGGGCGCCGAACTCGCCCTCCTCCACCGCCGCGCAGAGCGAGGCGGTGGCGATGTTGGCGCGCTGCACGGGCGTGGCGATCCCCGGCGGCAGCGCCTCGCGCATGGCGGCGTCCACCGCGGCGGCCTCGGCCGGCAGGCCCAACTGGGCCGGGATCAAGACGCCCAGCATGCTGAACGACGTGCCGTACACCTGGCTGGGGTCGACCAGCCGTTGCAGGCTGCGCTCGTAGTCCGCCTTGCTCTCGCGGGTGTATCCGCGCAGCATCAGCCGCAGCGCCGTCGTGGCCATCCCGGGCAGCATCTGCGCCGGGTGGAACCAGTGGGAGTGCCGGGCGAGGGCCCGCTCGTAGGTGCTGCCGTCGTCGATGCCGGCGAAGAGCTGTGCCAGGCCCAGGACCCATTCGACGTACGCGATCAACTGCGGGTCCCGCAGCTTCTCGGCGTCCCGGGTGGCCCGGGTGAGGCAGCGCTGGGCCGTGCCGTGCAGGCGCAGCATCGCGGTGACGTAGCCGATCAGCGCGTACACCCGGACGTACTCGGGGCACAGGCCGATGCGGTTGATGGCGTACAGCGCCCGCAGCGTGAAGACGGCGGCCTCGCGCAGGCGCATGCCGAGCGCGGCGGCGTATCCGCCGGCGTCCAGGACGGCGGCGAGGGCGGCCAGGTCGTCGCGGCGGCGGCCCTTCGCGGTGCCGTACCCGATGCCGGTGCGGCGCACGAGCGCGCCGGCCGCCGCGAGGGCGAGGGTGGACAGCAGCCGGACCGGCTTGTTCGCCGGCAGCGGGCGGCCGAGCTCGTGCAGCGCCTCGGTCGCCGCCTGCACGGCCCGCTCGTCGGCCCAGGTGGTGTGGTGCAGCTCCACCAGGGTCGTGCGCAACTCGGCGCGGCGCTGCCGGTCGGTCTCGGTGGCCAGGGCCCGGTCCAGCGTCTGCCGGCAGTCGGCGAAGTGGCCGGCCCGCAGGTACGCCACGGCGAGCGGGTGCAGGACCTCGCTACCGGCCGCGCCCTCGGACCCCGTGATGTCGGTCAGGTACTCGATCGCGTCGGCCGGTGCCTGGTCGGCGAGGGCACGACGGCCGGCGGCGAGGGCGCTGCGGCGCCGCGCGTCCGGGTCGGCCGCCTCGCCGGCGTGACGGTGGTGGCGGGCGAGAACGTACTCGTGATCGGTGTCGCGCAGCGCCGGCGGCAGCAGGTCGAGGGCGGCGGCGGCCGCGGCATGCAGCCGCTGCCGCAGCTTGGGAGCGACGTCGGCCAGCAGGGTGTCGCGCAGGGCGGCGTGCACGAAGCCGTACCGGCCGCCGTCGCCGATCTCCACGATCCGCCGGTGCACGGCCGTGCCGAGCGCGGCGGCGACGGTCCCGGCGCTCAGGCCGCACACGGCGGTCAGCACTTCCTGCCGGAAGCGGCCGCCGACGACCGACGCGGCGGCCAGGACCTCGCAGACGTCGCCCGGCAGCCCCTGAAGGCGGGTCACGATCAACGAGCGGGCGTCCGAGGCGACGGGCAGACCCTCGGCACCGGTGGTGTCGAAATACCACTCGCCCCACAGCGGCACCAGCAGACCTGCGTCGACCAACTGCAACAGATACGCGACGATCGCGAGCGGCGAACCGTCCGCCAGGGCCGCGACATGCGTCCTCAGGCCGTCCGGAACCCGGGCGCCGGGCAGCCGGGAGGCGATCAGCGCGGCCGTCGCGTCGGCGTCCAGCGGCTCGCAGCGCACCGTCGTGTCCAGCGCCCCGTCCAGCTCGGTGAGCGGACGGGCCGCGCCGTCGAGCTCGGTGAGCAGGACGAGCAGCGGCAGGGTGGCCAGCTCGGGGTCGAGCATGGCGAGCACGCGCCGGCTCGCCGTGTCGAGCCACTGCACGTCGTCCAGGACCAGGAGCAGCCCCTCGCCGACGCGGGCCAGCTCGCTGAGGAAGACGGCGACCGCGGCCAGCAGACGGTCGTCACGGCTGTCGCTCGCGGTCGCGTCGCCGAGCAGCGGGGCCAGCCGGGGCGACAGGCCGGCGACCAGACCCGGTCCCGCCGCAGCCGCGGCGGTCCGGATCCGCTCCTGGGCGACGTCCCGCTCCTGTTGCTCCATCCGGCCCACGGCGTCGAGGTGCCCTTCGAGCGCGGCGCGCAGCCCGCCGAGCGGCACCTCCTCGCCCTCGGCGCACCGGCCCCGCAGGACCGTCGCGCCGGCCGCGGCGGCGGCCTCGGCCGCGAGACTGCTGCGGCCCGAGCCCGCCGGACCCCGGACGACCGCGGCGCCGCCGGCGCCCGCCCGGGCACGCAGCCACCGCTCGGTGAGCTGCCGGCTCTCGGCGCCGCGGCCGAACAACGGCCACCGGCCCGCCCCGGCGTCGACCGGTGCGGACCGCAGTCCGCCGGCGCAGGCGCGCAGCGCGGTGAGCAGGGCGGTCGGGCTCTGATACCGGTCGTCGGGGTCCTTGGCGAGCAACCGGGTGACCACCTCGGCCAGCGCCGGGTCGATCTCCGGTCCGAGCCCCGGAACCGGGGCGGTGGTGTGCAGGCGCAGCAGTTCCCCGACGTCCGCGGCCGAGAACGGCGGGCGGCCGGTCAGGCACTGGAACAGCACGACCCCGAGGGAGTACAGGTCCGAACGGCCGTCCACCGGCCGCTTGAGCATTCCGGACTGCTCCGGAGAGCAGTAGAGGAACGTACCTACCGTCTTGTCCGCGGTGTCCAGATCCTGGCCGAGCGTTGCCAGGCCGAAGTCGATCAGCTTCGCCGGCCCGTGCGCGGGGACCATGACGTTGTGCGGCTTGATGTCGCGGTGCACCAGACCGGTGCGATGCGCGGCGGCCAGCGCCTGCGCCAGCTCCGCGGCGAGCCGTACCACCCGCTCCTGCGGCAGCGGACCGTCGGCGAGCAGATCGGCGAGGGACCGGCCGTCGAGCAGCTCGGTGACCAGCGCCGGGCCGTCCTGGTGGCGGCCGGCCGCGTACGCCCGGACCACGCCGGGATGATCGACGCAGGCGAGCAGGGCAGCCTCGCGGCAGAAGGCCAGCATCGTGTCCGGCGCGTCGGCCGCCTCGCCGCGCGGGCGCTTCAGGGCGTACCGCTCGTCGCCACGGCGCACCTGGAACACGGTCGTGAACGCGCCACGACCCAGCTCCGCCTCGATGTCGAGACCGGTCAGCTCTGCGGGCCGCCGGACCGACTCCGGACGCTGCGCTTCGCTCATCTCCGACCGCCCCGTCACTTGTCCTCCGTTTGAGGTCATCGACACGAGCGGGCGATGGTTGAGCCATTCAGGCGGGGCTCACCGGCCGAGCACGGCACCTCCGTTGAGGCCGATGATCTGCCCGGTGAGATATCCGGCGTCCGCGGAGGCGATGTACCTGATGGCCGCCGCCACGTCCGCCGGCGTCCCGGTCCGGCCGACCAGGGTGTCGGCGATCTTGGCGGCCACGAACTCCGGCGTGTCCCGGCCGGCGAAGATGTCGGTGTCCTGGATGTAGCCGGGCGCCAGGACGTTCACCGTGATGCCGTCCCCGCCGAGCTGCCGGGCCAGCCCCAGGGCCCAGCCGTGCAGCGCGGCCTTCGCCGCGGCGTACGACCCGGCCGAGTGGGACCCGGCGCCTCCCCGCTGCGCGGCCGCGGAGCTCACGAAGATGAGCCGGCCGCCGGGCCGGCTGAGGTGTTCCAGCAGGGCGTTGGTGAGCAGCACCGCGGTGATGAGGTTGGTGTCCAGGTCACGACGCCACGCGGCGGCCAGGGCCTCGAGTCCCTCGTCGGCCGGCGGCGTGATGATCGCGCCCGCGTTGTTGACCAGCACGCCGACCGGCCCGAGCTCCGCGATGCGGTCCGCGGCGCGCCGGACCTGCGCCGGATCCGTCAGGTCCGCCGCGACCGGGATCACCCGGTGCGCGCCCAGCGCCCGGTTCGTCTCCTCGGCGGCCTGATCCAGCAGCCCGGCCCGGCGCCCGATGATGACGACCCGGTCGCCGTGGCCGGCCAGCGTCCGGGCGACCTCGCGACCGATGCCCGTCGCTCCGCCGGAGACGACCGCCACCCGTGAATTGTCGATCATGCGCCATACGGTAGCGACCGATCAATCGACGATCTCCATCGTGGCCATCATCGCGTGCGACGAGTGGTCGATCAGGTGGCAGTGGTAGACGTAGCGACCCGCCGGGCCGGTGAAGGTGGCCTGGAGCCGTACGGTCTCGCCCGGCTGGAGTGGCACGGTGTCCTTCCAGCCGCCCTCGGCCGGCACCGGCGGCCGTCCGTTGCGGCTCAGGACGCGGAACTGCACGAGATGCATGTGGAAGTTGTGCGGGATCGTGAACGTGTCCCCGTTGGTGACCTCCCACACCTCGGTGTCGCCGCGGCGGATCGTGGTGTCCACCCGGTGCGGGTCGAAGACCTTGCCGTTGATCTTGAAGGTGAAGTCCTGCGGGTCGATGCCCAGGCTCATCTGCCGGACGACATCCGGTTCGCCCAGCGGCGGCAGCGGCCGCAGCACGGCGGGCACGCGGCTGGCGTCGTAGGCCGGCGCGCCCACGTCGAAGCGCAGCACCGGCCCCGCGTGGTCGTCGGCGAGGATGACCTGCGAGCCCTCGCGCCCGGTGAAGTCCACGACGACCTCGACGCGCTCGCCGGGGCTGATCCTGATCTCGCGGGTGGTCGCCGGGGCGCCGAGCAGGCCGCCGTCGGTGCCGATCTGGGCCATCTCCTCGCCGGCGCCGAGACGCAGCACGAACGAGCGCAGGTTGGAGCCGTTGAGCAAGCGGAACCGGTAGCGGCGGGCGGCCACCGGGAAGTACGGCTGCGGTCGGCCGTTGGTCAGGATCGTGGTGCGGTTCTGGAAGTCCTCGGCGACGAAGTGCAGGCTGCCGTCGTCGGCGAACCGGGCGTCGCGCAGCATGATCGGTACGTCGAACTCCCCGGACGGCAGGCCGAGCTCGGCCTCCGCGGGATCCTCGATCAGGTAGAAGCCGTGCAGGCCGCGGTAGACGTGTTCCGCCTCCATGTGGTGGGCGTGGTCGTGGTACCACAGCGTCGTGGCCTGCTGCCGGTTCGGGTACTCGTAGATCCGCGTCTTGCCGGGGGCGATGACGTCCAGCGGGAAGCCGTCGCTCGCCGGGGGCGTGTGGCCGCCGTGCAGGTGGACGGCGGTGTCCATGTCGAGCTGGTTGGTCTGGGCGAGGACGACGCGGCGCCCGGCCCTGGCGCGGATGGTCGGGCCGGGGAACTGGCCGTCGTAGCCGTAGATCTCGGTCGTGGCGCCGCGCAGGATCTGGGCGTTCGCCTTGCGGGCGGTCATCACGTAGTAGTCGGTGGTCGAGCTGCGGGCCACCGGCTTCAGCGTGGCCGGCAGCGGCATTCGGACGGAGAACGGCTCCGGAACCTCGGCGCGGACGGGCCTCGCGCCGCGTTCGTTCGGCCACGCGGCGGCCAGGGCGGAGGTACCGTACGCGGCCGCCGGCAGGAGCACCGCCCCGCCCGCCTTCATCACGGTGCGTCTGGTGGGCATGGAACCCGCGCTCCTTTCGCTCGTACGGTGGGACACTGTGGATCACCGTGACGCGCGGCTCTCGAGACCCGCTCGAAGGCCCGTGGGAGCGCCGGTGCGGCATAGTGATCTGCCGTGACGTCCATCGCCGGCGGGCTCTACGCGTACCTGAAGCGCCGCGGGTGGCTGTGAGGTGGCGGCCATGGAGAGACTCACGCACGCGGCGCGGCTGGAGTGGGACGGTTCGACGGGGGAGGGCTACCGGGCGTACTCGCGGGCGCACACGGGCGCCGCCCCGCCCGCCGAGGGCTCGCTGCGGCTGAGCGCCGATCCGCACTTCCGCGGCGACGCCGGCCTGCTCAACCCCGAACAGCTCGTCGTTTTGGCGGCGAGCTCGTGCCAGTTGCTGTCGTTCCTGTCGGTGGCCGCCCGCAAGCATGTCGACGTGGTGCGGTACACCGACGATGCGACCGGTTACCTGAGCGAGGATCTGCGCCACGCCCGCATCGAGCTGATCGAGCTGAACCCGGTCGTGCACGTGGCCGCCGGCCCCGACGAGGACTTCGTCCTGCGGCTGGTGGAGCAGGCTCACCAGGAGTGCTACATCGCCCGCTCGCTGATCTCGGAGGTGATCGTGCGGGCGACCGTACGGGTCACCCGGTAGTGTCCGCCGCCCGGACATTAGGGTGGGCGCCGTGCGTGACATCGCCGTGTTCACCGGAAGTGCCCATCCCGAATTGGCGGCGGAGATCTGCGAGCACCTCGGTGTGCCGCTGATGCCGACCAAGACGTCCCGGTTCGCCAACGACTGCATCGAGGTGCAGCTCCGAGGCAACTGCCGCGAGCGGGACGTGTTCCTCATCCAGCCGCTCGTGCCGCCGGTCCAGGAGAACCTGGTCGAGTTGCTGTTCATGCTCGACGCCGCGCGCGGCGCCTCGGCCGGCCGGGTCACGGTCGTGCTGCCGCATTATGCGTACGCCCGCAGCGACAAGAAGGACGCCCCGCGCATCTCCATCGGCGGGCGCCTCGTCGCCGACCTGCTGCAGACCGCCGGCGCCCACCGGATCCTCGCCCTGACCCTGCACTCCCCCCAGGTGCACGGCTTCTTCAGCGTCCCCGTCGACCACCTGCACGCGCTGCGCGAGCTGGCACACCACTTCCGGGGATACGACCTCAGCAACACCGTCGTCGTCTCCCCGGACCTCGGCAACGCCAAGGAGGCGGCGGCGTTCGCCCGGATGCTCGACATCGAGGTGGCCGCCGGCGCCAAGCAGCGCTACGCCGACGACAAGGTCGTGATCAGCTCGGTGATCGGCGAGGTCGCCGACCGGGACGTGATCATCCTGGACGATGAGATCGCCAAGGGCAGCACGGTCTTCGAGCTGCTGGACCGGCTGCGCGAGCGCAACACGCGCAGCATCCGGGTCGCCTGCACGCACGGCCTCTTCGCCTCGCAGGCGGTGCAGCGGCTCTCCGCCGAGAAGGACATCGAGGAGATCGTCTGCACCAACACGGTGCCGATCCCGGCGGCGAACCGCACCGACAAGCTGACCGTGCTCTCGGTGGCGCCGGCGCTCGCCGAGGCGATGCGCCGGATCCACAACGGCGAGTCGGTCAGCGCGCTCTTCGCCTAGGTGTTGTCGCGCGCGGGCTGCGGGCCGCAGAGGGAGAGGATGGCGCCGAGCAGCGTGGAGCGGGTGAACGGCTTCTCCAGCAGCATGCTGTTGGCGTCGAGGTGCAGCTGCGGCCCCAGCGACGCCGCGGTGTAGCCGGACATGTAGAGCACGGGCAGGTCGGGGTGGTGCGTGCGCAGCGCCGCCGCGAGCTCCGGGCCGGTCATCGTCGGCATGACCACGTCGGTGATCAGCAGATCCGGGTGGGCGCCCGCGGCGACCTGGGTGACCGCCGTGAGGGCGTCGGTGGCGACGGTGATCTCGTAGCCGGCCGGCTCGATCAGCCGCTGTACGAGCTGGGCGACCTCCGGCTGGTCCTCGACGATGAGCACCCGGCCGATGACGGCCGGCGTGAGGCGCCGGTCGACGGCCGGTGTCGTGCGCTCCTCGGCCGCGGGCAGGTAGAGGTGCACCGTCGTGCCCATGCGCGGCTGCGACTCCAGGGCGATGTGGCCGCCGATGCCCTGCACGATGCCCGCGGTGGTGGCCAGTCCGAGCCCGGCGGCGGTGGGGCGGGTGGTGAAGAACGGTTCCAGCGCCCGCCGGCGGGTCTCGTCGCTCATGCCCACGCCGGTGTCCTGGATGACCATGTGCACGATCCGGCCGGCCGGGGCGCCCTCGGCGAGCTGGCCCGGCTCCACCACCTCGTTGGTGGCGGCCACCCGCAGCATGCCGCCGTGCAGCATGGCGTCGCGGGCGTTCGCGGCCAGGTTGACCAGCGCCTGCTCCAGCGGCCCGCGTTCGGCGCGGACCGGCCACACGTCCGGGCTGAAGGCGAGGTCGAGGCCGATGCGCTCGCCGAGCGTACGACTGAACAGGCTCTGCACGTCGGTGAGCAGGTCCGGGATCGGGATGATCTCCGGCCGGTTGCCTTCGGTACGCCCGAACGCGAGGAGCTGGTGCGTCAGCGTGCGCCCGGTGCCTACCGCGTCCAGGATGTCCTTGGCCATCTGGTGCTGCGGCGTGCCCTCGGCGGTCGTCGTCGCGATCATGTCGGCGGAGCCGGCGACCACGGTCATCAGGTTGTTGAAGTCGTGCGAGATGCCGCCGATGAGCTGGCCCATGCTGTCGAGCCGGCGCAGGTGGTCGAGCTGGCGCTTGAGCCCCTTGGCGTCGATGTGGTCGGTGGTGTCGGTGACCATGCAGAGCACGCCGTTGCGGCGGCCGTGCTCGTCCTCGAGCGGCATCATGCTCATCCGGACGCTGCGCTGCGAGCCGTCGGCGCGCATCAGCTTGGTGGCGCCGACGGTGGAGCGTCCGGCCTTGCACTCGGCGAGCCGGCGGGTGAGCTCGGCCTGGCCGTGCTTGTCCAGGAAGCCGCGCAGCGAGACGCCGACGAGCTGGGCGCGGGGCATGCCGAGGACGACGCCGATGGGTTCGTTGGCGTACGTGGCGACCCCGTCGTCGTCGAGCTGCAGCACGCCCTCGGGGATCGTCTCCAGCACCCGGCGGTAGCGCTCCTCGCTGGCGCGCAGGCGTTCCATGGCCCGCGCGCCGGACAGGGCCAGGGACAGCTCGCCGGCGACGTCGCGGGCGAGCTCGACCTCGGCAGGGGAGTAGACCGCCCCCGGGGTGGCGCGGGTCAGCACCAGATAGCCCGCGTACGTGTTGTCGACGATGACCGGGCACAGCACGGCGGCGTGCACGACGGGGGCGGGTACGCCCGTGTCGACGTACGCCTCGTGCCGCGGCCGGGGCAGCTCGGTGAGGGGCTCACCGTCCTCGCCGGCCAGGACGACCGGGCGCCGGCTCGCGGCGAGGCTGGTGGAGAAGTCGTCGTCGGGCAGCTCGCCGACGCGGTCGAGCAGGCGGCTGAACGCCGGGGCGACCTCGTCGTCCACGTGATGGTAGGTGAGCGCGTCGTAGCGGCCGTCGTCGCCGAGCAATTGGACGCCGGCGCCGTCACCGACCATGTCGGCGGCGGCCCGCGCGGCGGTCGAGCGCACCTCTTCCGCATTCTCTGCGACGCGGCTGAGCGCCAGCGCCAGGTCGGCCAGTGCGTACCGGAGGGGATAAGCCATGACACCCATGTGGCAACTATCTGCGCAACTGCCTCGCGGTGCGGGCGGTTCAGGAGGAATGCAACCGTCCGGCCGAGGGTCGTCTCATCAGTAACCGGCCGTTCGAGTGCTCTGCGACGTCGCAGTCGGGTGTTTTGCCAGCTCACCGCGGTTCCATCTGCAGCAACGACGGGAGGGCGATCCGGTGACGGGCGGTGGCGGACACCTACCTCACATGCGAACTCCGACGCGGAGAGTTGCCGATTGATCCGGACAAACAGCATTATTCCGGTCGGCCAGGTCGGATGTCGCGGCACCGCGGCGGGCGGAAGGGCAACCCCACAGGTGGACCAGGATCCCACGAGCAGCGGCGCAGAGGCGGATTCCGACGGCGCGTCGACCCTCGATCTGAGCGGACGGTGCGTCGGCAGCTCGTACATCCTCCTCCGCCCCATCGGGCACGGCGCGACCGGTACGGTCTGGCGCGGCGTCGACCGCTCCTCCGGCGAGCCGGTCGCGGTCAAGCTGCTGCACGAGAGCCTGCTGCGTCAGCCGAAGCTGGTCACGCGCTTCGTGCAGGAGCGCACGATCCTGCTGATGCTGCGGCACCGCAACGTGGTCCGGGTCCGGGACCTGTTCAGCGTCGGCGAGTCGCTCGGGCTCGTCATGGACCTCGTGCCGGGCGGCAGCCTGCGCGACTACCTGCGCGAGCGGCCCACGCTGGCCCCGGCCGAGGCGGCGCGGCTCGGCTCCCAGGTCGCGGCGGCGCTCGCCGAGGCGCACGAGCTCGGCATCGTGCACCGCGACCTCAAGCCGGACAACATCCTGCTGCACCGCGAGGACGACCGGCCCGACATCCGGCTCACCGACTTCGGCATCGCGCGGGTGCTCAACGCCCCCAGCCTGACGACCACCCACGCCGTCGTCGGCACCCCGCACTACATGGCCCCCGAGGCCTTCCACAGCTCCACGATCACCCCGGCCGCCGACGTGTACGCGCTCGGCGTGCTGCTGTACGAGATGGTGTCGGGGCGGCCGCCGTACGACAGCGACACCGTCACCGACCTGATGCGCCTGCACCTCGAGGGCGCCCCGGAGCGCCGGCCGGGCATCCCGGACCCGTTGTGGGACGTCATCGCGAGCTGCATGGAGCACAAGCCCCGGCTGCGCCCGGCGGCCGCCGAGCTCGCCGTCGACCTCGGCGACGTGGCCCGCCGCGTCGACGCCCCCGCCCTGCCCGCGCCGGCGCCGCGGTCTCCGGCCTCCCCTGACTCGTCACCAGGCAGCGGCGACTCGTCGCCCGGCTCCCGTGACCCGGGATCCGGCGGCCAGGGCTCGGAGCGTGGCGGCCGCGGCTCGGCGGATTCCCTGGTCCCGGAGGCCGGCCGGGCGCCCGCCGGGTCCAGGCCGTCGCGGAGCCCCGACCCGAAGCCATCGGCCGCGGGGCCGGGCCGGCATCCGTCGCTCGCGGGGCTGCGCCGGCCGCCGGTGCCGCGCCGCCGCAACCAGCCGGCGAGCTGGCGATGGGCCCGGCCGTGGGCGATGATCGTGCTGGTCTGCGCCGCGATGCTCGCCTCCGGGGTGGCGACCACGGCATGGCACCTCGGCCGCGCCGACGGGGAACCGGGCGGCCGGGCGGCCCTGGCCCGGACCGGGACCGGCGACGCCCGCCCCTCCGCCGCAGCCTCCGCGATGTCGGCGCCGCCGCCCGCACGCGCCGCGCGCAACCGGGACAGCAGTCCCGGCACGGCGCAGAGCCGTCTGAACGCCGGAGCCCCCGCCACGGCGGCGACGCCGGCTCCGCGGGTCACCCGGGCCGCCGCCACCGGCTCCCCGGTCACGGAGAAGACCTACGGCCCCTGGGAATGCGAGCAGCGGTATGCGCTGAGCTTCGACAACGCGATGGCGGTGCGGCCCTGCCACAAGGTGGGGGACAAGGTCCAGGTCTCCGCGACGCTGACCGCGCCCCGCGACGGCACGGCCTCGCTCTCGCTGGCGCTGCGCGACGTGGTGACCGGCGGCAGCCTCCCGGCGAAGACCTGTGACGGGCTGGTCTTCGGTGAGGGGGCCCGGTCGCGGGAGTGCGGGCCCGCCACGGTGAGCCCCCGCCGGGGGCACCGCTACCAGGTGGTCATGTCGTGGCGGTTCAGCCGCGACGGCCGGATCGAGGCCGGTTCCGCGCGTGGCTCGGAGTTCGCCTTCTAGGTCGGTCGCGGCGGGCACGGTCACCGGCGTGCCCGCCGTCTCACCGCAAGGGTCAGTGCAGCACGGAGTTGAGCGCGGCGAGGTAGCCGTACTTGTGACCGTTGCCGTTGGGGTGGAAGGAGTCGGTCGGCGGGAGCAGGGTGAGCCCGTGCAGCCAGGGACTGGGGCCGCAGACGCCGTGGCCGGCGAACTCGTCCGTCACGTCCGACCAGGTGAAGCCGGCCGCCCGGACGCGTTCCTCGGTGACCTGGTTGAGCTCGGTGGCGCCGTGGTTGAGCGACTTGCGCTTGGGGATGCTCATGCCGGCGAAGCCACAACTCGGCGCGTTCACGTCGAACAGCAGCGGATAGCCGAGCACGACCACCTTGGCGTTCGGCGCCTTGGCCCGGATCTCGCGGTACGTGGCGTCGAGCCGGGCGGGTATCTCCTCGTCCAGCAGCTCCAGTTGCTCGTCGACCTTGGCGGCACAGCCCTTGTCGCTGGTCAGTGTGCAGGTGAGGACCGTCTCGGCGAAGCCGGCGTCATTGCCGCCGATGGTCACCGAGACCAGGTCGGTGGTCGTGGAGAGGGCGGAAAGCTGGCCGGAGCGCAGCGAGCTGGTGGTGGCGCCGCTGCAGGCCACCATGCGGTACGACGCCGGATCGTTCGCGGAGTCCCACAGCCCGGGGTAGGCGTTGGGGCTGCGCAGGCAGGAGCCGGACTGCCCGGACGTGCCGACGCCGGACGAATAGGAGTCGCCCATGGCGATGTAGTCCCAGTCGGACGGTGGGGCGGCGATGGCGGGGGTGGCGGTGGCGACGGTCAAGACGATGGACGTGACGAGGCAGGCGAGGACGGAAAGACGTCTGCTCATCGGGGGCCTCCAGATCCACGGGGGATGGGGGCCGAAGCGCTCCGGTTACCGAAGAGTAAGTCAAGGGCTCGCCGAAAGAAATCCAGTGACATAACGATTACAAAGGAGTAACATGCATCGATGTGACCTGCATGTATGTCATGCGGTTATGTTTCATGCGCGAAGGGTAGTTGATTATCAACGGCGGTACAGCCGATCTTCAGCGTGTCCACAGCTCGGGCCACTAGCGTCGCGGCATGGACGAGGAAAGGGCACACCGAGTCGTCGAGACACTCCGCGCGCGTAACGTCTTCGCGCACGTGAAGCTGCCGCACGCCGGCATCACCCGCTACGGGATCCGGGTGGTGCTGGCCGACGGCCGCGAGGCGATCTGGGACAACGACGGCACCGCCGGCCTCGAGGCGCAGATCATGCGCAACGGCGTGCTCGTGGGCTTCGTGCCGTCCATTCCGGGCTCGGAGAACTTCGGCGAGGAGCAGATCGTCGAGGCCGTCGCCCGTGCCGACTACGACCAGCCGATCGGCCGCTCCCGGCCCACCGTGGCGACCCGCGGGACCGCCCCCGTCGCGCCGCGGCCGCTGGGCCTGGCCGAGCGGCTGCGCCGGACCTTTCGCGACTGAGCCTTCCCGGCCGGCCCGATCGGGTCAGCCGACGCCGAACCCGACGCTGCGACTGGGCATCGTCCTGCCGGCGCCGTCGATGGCGAAGAGCCGCGTCAGTGACGTCCCGGGCGGCGCGTCAGCCGGATCGAACCAGAAGGCGACGATCGACGGATCGTTGCTCCACCGCACGATCCGTGCGTCGACTGCTTTTCCGCCTGCCATGGCCCTGATCCGGGAGACATCGCCGCCCACGAAGTAGCCGAAGGCGGGAGAGAGGAAGCCGTCCACCTCCATGGCTTCTTGCGGCGAGTGGAAGCCGGGGGCGCGGTCCGAGCCCCGGGTCTCGTTGACCACGACCTCACGCCGCAGGACGCCGTCCGCCGTCCGCCGGCCGGTGGCGAGCCCGAACGTCGTCGTCGACAGCGACTCGTCCTCGATCGGGATGAACCAGAGCAGGATCGGCTCGCCGCCGGTGCTCCGCAGGCCGGTGTCGATCACGTCGCCGAGCACGTCGGGGGAGGACGCGGCGGCGACCGGGCCCGCCGCAGGCTCGGCGCTCCCGTCGCCGGCACGGGCCAGCACCCCGCCGCCGACCAGCAGGGCCAGGACCGTGGTGGCGGAGGCCGCACCCATCGCGAGGCGGCGCCGGCGGCGCAGGCGGCCGCCCTGCGCCATGACCGCGCCGAGGTCGAGGGGACGCGGCTCGAAGTCCGGCGTCGAGTGCATGGCGTCCTTCAGGTCGTCGAGGTCGGTCATCGTGCCGCTCCGGTTTCCAGGCCCTGGCGGGGGGTGGGAATCGAGATCCGGAGCTTGGCCAGCCCCCGAGAGTTGAGGCTCTTGACCGTGCCGAGGGAGAGGTTGAGCTCCCGCGCCACGTCCATTTCGGTGATGTCGAAGAAATGTCGCATGACGACGACGGTGCGTTCGCGCGGCGAGAGGGCCTTGAGTGCCCCGATCAGCCAGCGCCGCCGGGTGACCTCGTCGGCGACGTCGCGAGCGACCGGACGCTCCGGGAGCTCCTCGGTCGCGTACTCGCGCACGGGGCGGCGCCACTGGTCGGTGAGCAGATTCGCGAGGACGGTGCGCGCGTAGGCGTACGGGTCCTTGCGGCGTACCCGTCCCCAGGACGCGTACACCCGGACGAGCGCGGCCTGCGCGGCCTCTTCGGCCTGATGCCGGTCGCCGGTCAGCAGATATGCGGCACGCTGCAGCCGCGCCGAGTTCGCCTGGGCGAACTCGACGAACTCGTCGTCACCTCGTCGGCCTTGTCCCACGACAGTGGAGACGGCCGGGAGCCCCGAAAGGTTGCAATGACTTTGCCGGGGCATCCGCCCCATGATGGTCTCTACTGCCAGACCCTCCGCACCCGCTCGGCCACCGCGGCCGCCTGCGCCCGGCCCGCCTCGGCGGCCGGGGCCCGGCGCGAGGGGGCCAGCGCGTTGCGCCCGATGGCGGCCCGGGCGGCGGCGTCCGGGGTGACCACGGCCGTCCGTACGGCGGGTCCCAACCGTCTCGCCTGCGCGGACGGACGGTCTGCGCGCCGGGCGGCGACGTCGATCGGCGCGACCACCACGACCCGGTCGTAGTCCCGGGCCAGGTCGACATTCGCGGCGGATCGGACGCCACCGTCCACGTAGCGCCGGCCGCCGACCGTCATCGGTGGCCACACCAGCGGCACCGCGCAACTCGCCGCGACCGCGTCGATCAGGGACACCCCGCTGTCCCGGTCGAAGATCTCGACCGCGCCGGTCAGCGCGTCGACGGCCGGCACCAGCAGGCGGGCCGCGGGCCAGTCGTCGCGCCGGACCCGCGCGGCGATGGCCGTGCGCCGCTCGGACTCGGGCACCGTGCGGGCGCGCAGGGCGGCCCGCCCGAGGCGTGCCCGGCCCCGCGTCCGGCCGCCCGGCCAGAGCGCGGCCAGCACGAAGCCGAGCAGCACCCGCGTGCCGACGACCGCGCTGGTGTCCCCGCTGGTGTCGGTGAGCTCGCGGGCGTACAGCTTGTCGAGGGGCGTGGCGCCGGTGAGCTCGGCGGCCACCACCGATCCCGCCGAGGTGCCGACGAACAGGTCGGCGGTGGTCAGGTCGAGCCCGCGTTCCGCGAGGCCGTACAGCAGTCCGATCTCCCATGCGACGCCGGTGACGCCGCCTCCGCCCAGGACGAGTGCCCGCTTCTCCATGCGCCCACTATGCACTCCTCCCGGCGTTTATTGATTTCGGTGTTTTTGTCCGTTGGTTGAGGCGAGGGTCGTTCGAGTTTAGGTGATTGCTTGAATGACAGAGTTGAGTGGAATTGCACCCTAAGTGCCGAACAGGACCGCATACCGGGCCGCCGATCCGGGGTTTCGTCGGCACGCCGCGTCGGTGCGGAACAGGCTCGACTGCACCCCGCCGGCGCCGCAGTCGGAGAAGTACGCCTCGTAGGCCAGATGCGACGCGTGCGCCGCGAACCACTCGTGCATCCAGGCGATGAAGTCCGGGTTCTCCCGGCCCGCGTCCGCCGTCGGCACCACCCCCCACTCGCCCACCGAGAACGGCTTGCCGTGTGCCCGAGCGAAGTTGTACAGCCAGGTCAGCCCCTCGGGAGCGGCCGCCGTACGGTCGAACGCGGCCTTGTCCGGCGACCAGGGATAGTGGTCGTAGTTGTCGATGCCGATGATGTCCACGTACGCGTCGCCGGGATAGCAGTTGGTGCTCAGGCCGCCGCACACGCCGGCCGGGGTGCTGTGTGCGTTGATCGTCCAGTCCAGCAGGACGTCCGGGTTGGTGGCGCGGATGTTGTCCGCCGCCCGCCGGTAACACGCGATCCACGTCTTCGGGTCTCTGGCGAGCCAGGGGGACGTCCGCTCGTTGAACTCCCAGCCCAGCCGGACCACCGAGTCCCCGCGGCCGTGGTGGCGCATCAGTGTGCCGAAGGCCCGCCAGTCGGCGTCGTGCTCGCCGCGGGCGCAGGACTTCAGGTCCTTGCTCGCGCCCTTGGGCACCAGGCCCTGGGAGATCACCAGCATGCCGTCGAAGTCGGCCAGAAGCTCGAAGGTCCAGCCCGTGCCCCGGGTCATCGACTCCCAGGACGTGCGGTCCGTGTAGGTCTGTGTGATCCTGCACGGCCGTCCCCGCGCGGTGCAGAACGAGGTCACGTGCGCGGTGTCGAACCGCGGGTCGCCGTTCACGCCGGACAGGCCGTTGGCTCCGGGCCATGACCCGTCCGTCCGTGGCAGCGCAAGGAGTTGCCGCGCCGACCGGAAATCGCGCACACCGGCGCCGGGCGCGGTGGTCGCGCCGCCCGGAGTGGGCGGGGCGGCGCCCGGCGTGGCCGACGCGGGCGCGCGGGACGCCGGTGCGGCCCCTGGGGGGATCGGGCCCCTGCCCGCCGTCGCCACGCCGACGGCGAGGCCGGTCAGGACGACGAGCGTAGCGAGGGCCGCGGCCACCGTCGACCGGCGGCCGCTCCATCGTTCTTCGGCCATGCGGTGATCTCCTGGGTGGTCGCCAGCGTGTCGCGGTGAAGTCTGACATCTTCCGGACGGCCGGGTGCCGGGTTCGTCCGCGCCGACGACCGTACGGGTGCCGCGCCGCGGGTCCTCGGGCGGGGTGCGAAAAGGGAAGGTTTGCCTTGCCTAAAGAATGGCTTACCTATTTTTATTGCATTCGTGAAATGGTGGGTACGCCATCGCGCGTAGCGCTCTTCGATAGTTTATTGTCGGCCTTGAGAAAGGGAGGCCAGACCATGACTCAAATGATGGAGATGCCGCGCGTGCAGACGTGCACGGTGAGCGGCTGCGGGTACAACCACGACGGCTGCACGGCCTTCGCGATCACGATCGGCCGGGCCAAGACGGAGTGCGACACGTTCATCGAGGGTGACGAGGGCGGAATGGGCCAGGTCATGGCCCAGGTGGGCGCCTGCCACCGCGCCGAGTGCGTGCACAACACGGGCCTCGAATGCCGCGCCCCGGCGATCACCGTCGGTGCCGCCGAGGATCGTGCCGATTGTCTGACGTACACGGCTCGGTAATTGTGTTTCGAAAGTGAGCCTTACCTAAGGCCGCCGCCTTTTCGAAGGCGGCGGCCTTGGCAATTCTTCGTTCTACAGGTACAGGCCGGTCGAGGGTGCGGTGCTCGGCACGGTGACCGGGCGGGCACCGGTCCTGAGGGCGTACAGCTCGGCGAGGGTGGCGCCCTCCGGGCCGACGCCGGTCGACGTGCCCAGCCAGGCCGTCGCCTCCGCGTACGGCAGCCGCCCGACCTCGATGCTCGCCAGGCACCGTCCCGGCCGGACCACGGCGGGGTGCAGCGACGCCAGGTCCTCGTTCGTGGTGATCGCGATCAGCGCGTTGCGGCCCTGGCCGAGCAGCCCGTCGGTGAGATTGAGCAGCCGTGACAGCGACTGCCCGGCGCTCGCCTTGGCCTCGCCGCTGATCAGCTCGTCGCAGTCCTCCAGCATGAGTAGCCGCCAGCGCGGCTCGTCGTCGTCGCCGCTGCCCAGCGCCACGCTCATGAGGTAGGCGGGGTCGCCGAACATCCGCTCCGGGTCGAGCACGCAGTCCACCTGGCACCACGAGCGCCACTGCTGGGCGAGGGCCCGCAGGGCGGTCGTCTTCCCGGTGCCCGGCTCGCCGTGCAGCAGCAGGAGGCGGCCGTTGACGGCGGTGCCGTCGACGGCCATGAGGCGTTCGAGCGTACGGGCGACCGGGCCGGCGTAGTTGGCCCGGATCTTGTCCCAGGGCGCGGCGTCGATCTCGCGCTGCACCCGCCGCGGTCCGTGCGGGCCGAAATGCCAGAACCCGATCGGCACGCTGTCCGCGACCGGGCCCGGCTCCTCGACGGCGTGGGCCGTGGCCGCGGCGAGCACCGACTCGGCGAGCTCGGCGGTGACGGCGGTGACGGTCACGCGGGCGCGGCGGCTCTGCTTCCAGCGGGTCACGTGCAGGGTCCAGCCGTCGCCGGTGGACAACCGTCCGTGGCTGTCCTCTTCCCGGGCATCGCGGACCACCCGGGCGTCGTCGGTGGTCAGGGGCGCGTCTGCGCGGACGTTCTCCAGGTAGCTGGTCCGGCCGAACGGCTCGCGCCCGGTGACGAAGGCGTCGAGGGCGAGCAGGTCCACGACGTCCACCAGCCGGTCGCCGTCGTCGACGGAACCGGACAGCGGCAGCGGGTGGTGGACGGGCGGGGCGGCCGCCGCTTCCACGGGACGGCTGCCGAGCCGGTCGACGGACTGGTGGGGGGTACGCATTACCCCATGATCGTTCCAAAGTCGCGGAGGAGCACCCCGTTTTCGCGCAAGATGGTCCGAACGGGACCGTTTCCTCAGGGGTTGCCCGCGCAGTTGCGGACCCGGTTTCCCAAGATCTTGTTCGATCGCTAAGGTGAGGATTACCTAACCCGCATTGACCAGCGCACATATCGATTCAGGAGGCCGACATGGCGACCAACCCGCTCATCTCGCGCCGGGGTCTGTTCTTCGGCGCGGCGGGTGTCGCGGCCGCTGGGCTGCTTGCGGCCTGCGGTGACGACAAGTCCGGTGGCGGCACCGGCTCGAGCGCCACCTCGGCGCCCGCCGGCGGCTCCTTCCCGGCCGAGGTCGCCCACCAGTTCGGCACCACCAGCGTCGAGCAGGCGCCGAAGAGCGTCGTCTCGCTCGGCTGGGCGGACGCGGACGCCCTGCTCGCGCTCGGCGTCATCCCGGTCGGCATCCTCGACTGGTTCCAGGCCTGGCCGGTCGGCGTCGGCCCCTGGGCGCAGGACAAGCTCGGTGGCGCGAAGCCGACCGTGCTGAAGGGCCCGGAAATCAACTACGAGCAGGTCGCCACCCTGCGTCCCGACCTCGTCACGTTCACCAAGAGCGACAACGACAAGGCCAAGTGGGAGCAGCTCGAGAAGCTCGCGCCCACGCTGAGCGGGCCGGCCGGCTCCCAGCCGTACGGCACCACGCTCAAGGACCAGACGATGCTCATCGCCGAGGCGCTCGGCAGGAAGGCCGAGGGCGAGGCGCTGGTGGCCTCCAGCGACAAGGCGCTGGCCGACGCCAAGGCGGCCAACCCGGGCTTCGACGGCAAGAGCGTCGTCGTCGCGGCCGCGTTCAGCGGACAGTACGGCGCCTACACCCGCGGCGACGGCCGGGTGCAGTTCATGGAGGCCCTCGGCTTCAAGAACTCCCAGAAGATCGAGGACCTGAAGCCGGCGAGCTTCTACGCCGAGATCTCCAAGGAGCGCGTGAACCTGCTCGACGCCGACCTCACCGTGGTCTTCGGCCTCGGCGCCGGCGACGTGCTCAAGAAGGACGCCGTGCTCAACGGCATCCCGTCGGCCAAGGCCAAGCGGCTGCTCATCATCGACGACCCGGACCTGGTCAACGCCTTCTCCACCAACTCGGTGCTGAGCACCCCGTACACCATCGAGAAGTTCGTACCGATGGTCAAGGACGCCCTGGCGTGACCGTGGTCGCCGAGCGCGAGCACGAGGCCGCCGAGCGCGCGGGGTACGCGCCCCTGAAGGAGCGCGTCCGTGCCCGCGGCGGCCTCACGACGCGCGGCCTCGGCCTCGTCGCCGCGGTGGCGGCCCTCGCCGCCGTCGCGGCGCTGAGCATCGCGGTCGGCACCAAGTCGATCCCGCTCGGCACCGTCCTCGACGCCCTCGACGGCCGGGCGAGCCTGCCCGAGCGGGCCCAGGACGTCCAGTTCATCGTGGAGCTGCGCATTCCGCGTACGCTGCTCGGCCTGGTCGCCGGGATCGCCCTGGGCCTGGGCGGCGCGCTGCTGCAGGCGCTCACCCGCAACCCACTGGCCGAGTCGGGCATCCTGGGCCTCGACGCCGGAGCCGCCGCGGCCGTGGTGATCGCCATCCAGGTCTTCGGCATCGGCTCGCTGACCGGATACATCTGGTTCGCCTTCGCCGGCGCGGCCGGCGCCTTCACCGTGGTCTACCTGCTCGGCTCGCGGGGGCGCTCGGGCGCCTCGCCGGAACGGCTGGCGCTGGCCGGCGCGGCCGTCGACGCCGCCCTGTTCGCGGTCGTCTACGCGATCGCGCTGCTCGACAGCAGCACCTTCGACCGCTATCGCCTGTGGATGGTCGGCAACCTCGCGACGGGAGACCTCTCCGTCCTGTACGGGGTGCTGCCGTTCGTCACCGCCGGCGTCCTGCTGGCGCTCGCCCTGGGCCCGTCGCTCAACGCGATCGCGCTCGGCGAGGACTCCGCCCGCGCCCTCGGCGCCAACCTGAACCGCACCCGGGTGCTGTCCGCGGTCGCCATCACGCTGCTCTGCGGTGCGGCCACCGCGGCGGTCGGCCCGATCGCCTTCGTCGGCCTGGCCGTGCCGCACATCGCCCGGACGATCGTCGGGCCGGACCAGCGCTGGCTGCTGCCGTACTCTCTGGTCCTGGCCCCGATTCTGTTGCTGCTGGCGGATGTCGCCGGTCGGCTGCTGGCCCGGCCCGGCGAGCTCCAGGCCGGCATCGTGACCGCGTTCCTCGGCGCACCCGTCTTCCTCGCCATCATCCTGCGCCGCCGGATCGTGCCGCTGTGACCCGCCGGCTCACCGTGCGGGCCCCCGGCGTGGCGCTGCGGCTCGACCCGCGCACCATCGGGGTGACCGCCCTGCTCGTCGTGGCGGCGCTGGCGGCCGGGGCCTGGACCGTCACCGCGGTCGGCGTGCGGATCCCGTACGCCGACATGGTCGAGATCCTCGGCGGCGGGGGCCGCCGAGCCGACCGGTTCATCCTGCTCGACCTGCGCCTGCCCCGGGTCAGCCTGGCACTGCTTGCCGGCGCCGCCTTCGGCTTGTCCGGCGCCGTATTCCAGAGCTTGTCGCGCAACCCGCTGGGCAGCCCCGACGTCATCGGGTTCACCACCGGCGCGGCGACCGGCGCGGTCGTCGCGATCCTGGTCCTGGGCGCGGGCACCGCGGGCGCGGCCACCGGAGCCGTCGTCGGCGGCATCCTCACCGCGGCCGTCGTGTACGCGCTGGCCGCGCTCGGCGGCGGCGCGATCCGGCGCCTCGTGCTCGTCGGCATCGGCGTCAGCGCGATGCTCGTCGCCGTCAACAGCTACGTGCTCAGCCGCGCCCGGCTCGACGAGGCGCAGTCCGCCGCCACCTGGCTGGTCGGCACGCTCAACGGCCGGACCTGGGACTCCGTCCGGCTGCTGGGGATCGCCCTGCTCGTTCTCATGCCGCTGCTGCTGATGCTGAGCCGGCCGCTGGGAATGCTCGAGCTCGGCGACGACTCGGCGCATTCCCTCGGCGTCCGGGTGCGCCGGACGCGGCCGCTGCTCGTCTTCCTGGCCGTGGCGGTCTGCGCGGTGGCGACCGCCGCGACCGGCCCGGTCGTGTTCGTGGCGCTGGCCGCACCGCAGATCGCCAGGCGGCTGACCGGGACGGCTGCGCCGCAGCTCGTGCCCGCCGCCGTCACCGGGGCGCTGGTGATGGTGCTCAGCGACTTCGCCGCCCAGCGGCTGCTGGCCCCGGCCCAGGTGCCGGTCGGCGTGATCACCGGTGCGGTCGGCGGGGTCTATCTGGCCTGGGTACTCAGTGTGCAGTGGCGGAGGGGAAGTCAATGAGTCTTCGTCTCGGTTTTCCGCCGCGGAAAGGCTCAGCGTCGCGGCTGTCGGGATCGGACCTGACCCTGGCGTACGACAAGCGGGTCATCGCGTCCGATCTGGACGTGGAGATTCCGGACGGCTCGTTCACGGTCATCGTCGGGCCCAACGCCTGCGGCAAGTCGACGCTGCTGCGCGCCCTGTCCGGCCTGCTCGGCCCGAAGCGGGGCACGGTGGTGCTCGACGGGCAGGCGATCGGCTCGTACCGGGCCAAGGAGGTCGCGCGCCGCCTCGGCCTGCTCCCGCAGACGGCGACGGCTCCCGAGGGCATCTCGGTGGCGGACCTGGTGGCCCGCGGCCGCTACCCGCACCAGAAGCTCTTGCGGCAGTGGACCCCCGAGGACGAGAACCAGGTCGCCGCCGCGATGGAGGCCACGGGCGTGACGGAGCTCGCCGACCGGGCCGTCGACGAGCTCTCCGGCGGCCAGCGCCAGCGCGTGTGGATGGCGATGGCGCTGGCCCAGCAGACCGACCTGCTGCTGCTCGACGAGCCGACGACGTACCTCGACATCGCCTACCAGATCGACCTGCTGGACCTCTGCGCGGACCTCAACGAGCAGGGCCGCACGCTGGTCGCGGTCCTGCACGATCTCAACCACGCCTGCCGGTACGCGACCCACCTCATCGCCATGAAGGCCGGGCGGATCGTCGCCTCGGGGGACCCGGGAGCCGTCATCACCGCGGAGCTCGTCGAGGACGTCTACGGGCTGCGCTGTGAGGTCATCCCCGACCCGCAGACCGGCACGCCGCTGGTCGTGCCGGCCGCGCGGGGTGCGAGGAGCCGCCGCCTCACGCCTCCGGCAGGCGCGACAGAACGAACACGGGGATGATCCGGTCCGTCTTGGTCTGGTAGTTCGCGTAGTCCGGCCACACCTCGACGGCCCGCTCCCACCACTGTGCCCGTTCCTCGCCGTGCACCTCACGCGCCTGGTAGTCGTGCTTCTCCGCGCCGTCCTGGAGCTCGACGTGCGGGTTCTTCACCAGGTTCCAGTACCAGACCGGATGCGTCGGCGCGCCGCCCTGTGAGGCGACGATCGCGTACTCGCCGTCGTGCTCGACGCGCATCAGCGGCGTCTTGCGCAGCTTGCCGGACTTGGCACCCACCGACGTGACCACGATCACCGGCTTGCCCTGCAGCGTGCCGGCCTCCGCGCCGTTCGACGCCTCGTACTTCTCCGCCTGCTCCCGTGCCCAGTCGGAAGGACTGGGCGCGTACTCGCCGGTCAATGGCATGTTGGTCGACCCCTTCTGCGTGCTCGGAATCCGGTGGCGGCTGCCCGGTAAGGTTCCGCCATGCTCTCGATTCTTGCCGATGTCGTACCCCGGTTGCTCCCGGCATGATCGAACGCATCCTGCCGGCGCCGGTCCGCTCGGCGTACGCCCTCGACGACCTCGGCGACGCCACGCTGTACCCGGGCGAAGCGGAGCTCGTGGCCGCCGCGGTCCCCAAGCGGCGCGACGAGTTCACCACCGTGCGGCACTGCGCCCGCACCGCCCTCGCCGACCTCGGCGTGCCCCCGGGCCCGATCCTGCGCGGTGAGCGCGGCGCCCCGATCTGGCCGCGGGGAATCGTCGGCAGCCTCACCCACTGCGCCGGCTACCGGGCGGCAGCGGTCGCCCGGGACACCGACGTGCGGGGAATCGGCGTGGACGCCGAGGTGCATGGGCCGCTGCCGGACGGGGTGCTCGACCTGGTCTCGCTGCCGGAGGAACGCGACCACCTGGCGGCTCTGTCCACGAAGCATCCGCAGACGCGGTGGGAACGCGTGCTCTTCAGCGCGAAGGAATCGGTCTACAAGGTCTGGTTCCCGCGTACGGGGGAGTGGCTCGGTTTCAAGGAGGCATCCCTGACCTTCGCCCCGGACACGGGAGAGTTCACGGCGCGGTTGCTGCGCCCGGGCCCGTTCGACACGCTGGCCGGGCGCTATCTGGTGGCAGAGGGCATCGTCCTGACGGCAATCGTGCTCAAGCGTCCGGCGCAGACATGAGTGGCGCATCGGCGACCGCCGCTAGTGCGGTCCGATGATCACCGGGATCTTCGTGCCGGGGCAGGGTGACTGCACCCAAGCCCTGCTGTTCGACCTCGTCGATGCGGTGCTCACCACGCGGGGTCAGCGTTCGGCGAAGCGTTGCGCGAACCCCATCAGGTCGCGGCGTTCGATGGCCGCCGCCATCAGGTCCGGGAAGGCGTCCGGGGTGCAGGCGAACGCCGGGACTCCCAGGGCCGCCAGGGCCGCGGCGTTCTCGTGGTCGTAGGCCGGGGCGCCCTCGTCCGAGAGGGCCAGGAGCACCACGACCTGGACGCCCGCGGTGGTCATCTCGGCAACCCGGCGCAGCATCTGCTCGCGGACGCCGCCCTCGTACAGGTCGCTGATCAGCACGAAGATGCTGTCCCGCGGGCGGGTGATCAACTGCTGGCCGTAGCCGATCGCGCGGTTGATGTCGGTGCCGCCGCCGAGCTGGGTGCCGAACAGGACCTCCACCGGATCGGCGAGCTGGTCGGTCAGGTCGACCACCGCCGTGTCGAAGACGACCAGCGAGGTCTTCAGCGACCGCATCGAGGCCAGGACGGCCGCGAAGACGCCGGAGAACACCACCGAGGCCGCCATCGAGCCGGACTGGTCGACGCAGAGCACCACGTCGCGCTGGATGGCGGTGGTGCGCCGGCCGTAGCCGACGAGGCGTTCCGGGATGACCGTGCGGTGCTCGGGCTGGTAGTGCTTGAGGTTGGCGCGGATGGTCCGGTCCCAGTCGATGTCGGTCAGCCTGGGACGGTTGATCCGGGCGGCCCGGTTCAGCGCGCCGCTGACCGCCGCCCGGGTCTTCTGGCTGATCCGCTCCTCCAGCTCGGTGACGACCTTGCGGACCACCTGGCGGGCGGCGTCCTTGGTGTGCGCGGGCATCACGCCGTTCAGTGACAGCAACGTGCCGACCAGGTGGACGTCCGGCTCGACCGCCGCGAGCATCTCCGGCTCCAGCAGCAGCCTGGTCAGGTCGAGGCGTTCGATGGCGTCCGCCTGCATGACCTGGACGACCGTGCTGGGGAAGTACTCCCGGATGTCGCCGAGCCACCGGGCCACCTTCGGCGCCGAGCCGCCGAGCCCGGCGCCCCGGGAGGTGCGCCGGCCGTCCGCGTCCTCGGCGCCGTCGTAGAGGGCGGCCAGCGCGGCGTCCATCCGGGAGTCGCGGTCCTGTGCCTCGCCCAGCGATTCGTCGGCGGGACCACCCAGCACCATCCGCCATCGGCGCAGCCGCTCCCGCCGCGCCGCGTCGTCGATGCCGGTCATCGGATCCCCCTGGCGAGCACGTCGGTCATCGGATCTCCCTGGCAGAGCATGACGGTCATCGGATCTCCCGTCCGAGCAGCGTGCCCAAAGTGGGCAGCACCAGCGCCGCGCGGTCGTGGTCGAGGACGAGCGGCTCCGCGGTCGCGGACCCCGCGCCGCCCGCGATCCGTTCGCCGATGGCCCGGCGTTCCCCGGTCGCGAAGGCGCCGAAGGTGCGCCGCAGCAGCGGCAGCACGTCGTCGAAGCCGTCGGCCGGAATGTCGGCGAGCCATCCGTCGATGAGCTCCAGCAGCGCGTCGTCGTGCACCAGCAGCAACCCTCCTCCGGAGAGGAAGCCCTCGACCCAGGCGGCGCCGTGTGCGGGCGGCGTGCCGACGGTCAGCGGCAGCCGCAGCCGCCGCCGCACCTCGGCGCTGTCGAGACGGCCCGCGTCGAGCAGCAGCCGGGTCAGCCGCCCGGCGAGCAGCCCGTGCAGCCCGGGCCGCCGGGACACCGCCGCGAGCGTGCTCAGCCACCGCTCGCGAAGATCCTCGCCGTCGCCGTCGCCGTCGCGGCTGCGGTCGCCGTCGTCGTCCCGGGCGTCGTCGCGGGTGCTGTCGCCGTCGCCGGACAGCAGGCTCACCGCCCGGTGCACGTCGTCGACGCGGTCGCGCAGCTCTTGGGCGGCCTCGTCCGAGAGCGACCCGACCGCCGCGGGGAGTCCGGCGCAGACCCGGGTGAGCAGGCTTGCCGTCACCGTCGCCAGCCCGGCGAGGTCCGTACGCCGTACGTCGCCGTAGCGCAGCGCGCGGGCGAGGGCGGGGATCGCGGCCATGAGGTGGGTGATGTCGGCGTCGACCGCGGCGCGGGCGTCCAGGGCGGCGAGCACCGGCGGGAAGGCGTCGGCCAGGTCGGCGAGCAGGCACACCTCGACCAGCGCGGTCACGTCGCCGAGGCTGGCCGCCTTGCGGGCCGCGTCGGTCACCTTGGTGGTCGCCGCCGCCGCGACCGTGGTGCCGTGCATGCTGCCCTCGACCAGTCGCACCGCGAAGTCGGGCAGCCAGCGCAGCCGCCACTGCTCCCGGAAGGTGCCGGTGCCGCGCCGGGCGGTCTCGGGTTCGCCCCACGGCACGCCGATCGCGCGCATCCGGTGCAGCAGGCGGCTGCGGGCCAGGTCGATGTCGCGGCGCAGGTCCAGCTCGAGGACGCGTTCCAGCGCTTCCGGCTTGAGGCGTACGGCCCGCTGCCGCGCGGCGAGGTCCTTGGCCAGGGGCACGGCGGGCATGTCGTCCGGCACGCCCCCGAGCCGCTCACCGACGATCAGCCGCCGGCCGATGAGCTCGACCCGCAGCGGCTCGCCGTCGCACATGACCGCCTCCGCGGCCTCGGTGACCTCGGCGAGCCCGGCGAGCGGCCGGCCCCGCAGGCCGGCCAGCGCCTCGGCCAGCCGGGTCGCCTCGATGATGTGCGCGGACGAGGTCGGCATCCCCTCGGCGCGCAGCACCCCCGCGGCGTCGACCAGCCACCGCGGCACCACGTCGCCGCCGGCGGTGAAGAGGTGGTGATACCAGCCGGGAGACCGCACGCCGGCGCCGTAGCCGGACCACGAGGCCAGCCGCCCGTACGTCCACGGCACCCAGGTGAACGCCACCTTCGCCTTCCTGCGCCCCTTGAGCAGCGCGGCGTCGTCCTTCGCGGTGACCTTGCGGGTGAGCGCCGGCACGTGCCACGCGCCGCAGACGACGGCGATGTCGTCGTGCGTGCGGCGCACCTCGCGCAGGACGGTGCGCATGTGGGCCTCGCGGACGAGGTCCTCGGGGTCCTCCGTGGATGTCTCGCGGATGGCGGTCATGGCCTCGGCGATCGCGGCGAAGGCGGGCATGCCGCGGTGCTCGACGACGTCCTCCCACCACCGCTCGGGGTCGTCGTAGCCGGCGGCCCGGGCCAGCTCCCCGATCGGGTCGGCCGGCCGCACAGGACCCTCCGCCGGCGGCGAGTCCGCCGTGCCGTCATCCGCGAGCCGATAGGCGTAGGGCAGGTCGAAGAATCGCACGGGAACCTCGTGGCGCACCGCCCACCTGATCGCCTGCCATTCCGGCGAGAAGACGGCGAACGGCCAGAACGCGGACCGGCGCGGATCGTCCGGCGCGTAGCCGAGCAGCGCCACCGGCGGCTTCAGGCCCGGGTCGGCCACCCAACCGACCAGGTCGTCGGCCTCCGGCGGGCCCTCGACCAGCAGCACGGACGGCCGCCGCCGCTCGAGCTCGCGCAGCACCGCCCGCGCCGAGCCGGGCCCGTGGTGGCGAATGCCGTAGAGCCGTTCAGGCATCGCGGGCCGCGCGGTAGAAGTCGCGCCAGTCGGTGCGTTCCCGCACGACCGTCTCGAGGTATTCGCGCCACACCACTGTGTCGGATACCGGGTCCTTGACCACCGCGCCGAGGATGCCCGCGGCCACGTCGCCCGGGTGCAGCCGGCCGTCGCCGAAGTGTGCGGCCAGGGCCATGCCGCTGGTGATCACGGAGATGGCCTCGGCCGTGGACAGGGTGCCGGTCGGGGACTTGAGCTTGGTGCGGCCGTCCTCGGTCATGCCGTTGCGCAGCTCGCGGAAGATCGTCACCACCCGGCGGATCTCCTCCAGCGCGGTGGGCACCTCCGGCAGGTCGAGCGACCGGCCGAGCTGGGCCACCCGGCGCGTCACGATCTCCACCTCGTCGTCGGCCGAAGCGGGCACGGGCAGAACCACCGTGTTGAACCGTCGCCGCAGCGCGCTCGACAGCTCGTTGACGCCGCGGTCGCGGTCGTTGGCGGTGGCGATGAGGTTGAAGCCACGCTGGGCCTGCACCTCGGTGTTCAGCTCCGGCACCGGCAGCGTCTTCTCGGACAGGATGGTGATGAGCGCGTCCTGCACGTCGGAAGGCACCCGGGTGAGCTCCTCGACGCGGGCGATCGTGCCGCTCTGCATGGCGCGCATGACCGGGCTCGGGGTCAGGGCCGCCTCGGACGGGCCCTCGGCGAGCAGCCGCGCGTAGTTCCATCCGTACCGGATGGCCTCCTCGGCCGTGCCCGCCGTGCCCTGCACGAGCTGGGTGGAGTCGCCGCTGACGGCGGCGGCGAGGTGCTCCGAGACCCAGGTCTTGGCCGTGCCCGGCACGCCGAGCAGCAGCAGCGCCCGGTCGGTGACCAGAGTGGACACCGCCACCTCCATGAGCCGCCGGGGACCCACGTACTTCGGGGTGATCTTCGCGCCGTCGCCCAGCAGGTAGGTCACCACGGCGTGCGGAGACAGCCGCCAGCCGGGCGGCCGCGGCCGGTCGTCGGCCTCCGCGAGCAGGGCCAGCTCGTCGGCGTACTGGTCCTCGGCGTGGGGACGCAGAGCGGTCATGCGAACTCCTGGAGCATCTCGTGGCGGAAGGTGAGGGTGCGGGCCAGCTCGGCGACCGGCCGGATCCGGGACGGGTCGGCCGCGTCCTGGTCGAGCCGGACGGCCAGGCTGGTGACGTGCGCCGCGTACGCCGGCGGCATGGCGGTCGCGGCGGCGCGGCACAGCTCGGCGAGCTGCCAGCTGTGCCGGTCGGTGCGGGCCCGGTGCGTGATGGTCTCGACCACCGCGACGGCGAGTTCGTCCGGCCAGGCGCCGGGATGCACTGCGAGCAGGCGGTGCGCGAGGTGGTCCTCCCGACGCAGGAAGTCGGCGGCGATCCGGGCGAGGTCGGCCGGGGGCAGCAACAGATGCAGGTCCCACCGGACCGCCTCGCGCAGCCCGGCCGCGTTCTCCCGCGAGTCGTTGTGCACCAGCGCGGAAGCCCATTCCGGCTCGGCCTGGACGATCGCGGCCTTGGCCCAGCCGTGCAACAGCGCCGACTCCCAGTCGTTGCCGCGCGCCAGGTCCACCACCGCCGACGGGCCGCGCCCGAACGCCGTGGTCCAGGTGGAAAGCGCGGTGCCGGCGACGACCTCCTCCAGCAGCCACGCCTGCACGCCGGTGCCCCGCGCGGGCTGGGCGGCAACCCCGTCGCGGCGCAGCTCGGCGGTGACATCGGCGGGCGGCGTCACGGCCAGCCGGTCGCGGCCCAGGGCGCGGCGTTCGAGCGTGACCGCGGCCAGCGCCCGCGCCGCCATCCGGCGGCCGAGGCCCGAGCCGGGAAGGCGGCGGAGTAGATAGAGCGCGGCCTCGCGTACCTCCTTGCGACGGTCGTCGAGCACCGTCTCGAGGAACTCGTCGTCGGCGAGGGACAGCCCGGTGCCGAGGGCGCCGACGAAGCGGGCGCGGTCCTCGGGCGCCTCGGCGGGCCAGGTGCCACGCAGCAGGGCCAGCCCGCCGGCGGGGTCGGTGGCGCGCAGGCGCGTGAGGTGGGCGAGGCGCTCTCCGCCCGTACCCGTCTGCCAGACGGTGGGGTCGTCGGCGGCGGCCCTGCCGGACGCCTCCTCGCGCAACCACTGCCATTCCGGTCGCAGGCCCGCCAGCCAGCGGCCGCGCTCCCCGGCGACCCGGCCGATCGCGGGCCGGATGACGCCGTTGCGGCGGCCCGCGTCGAGCAGCGCGGGCAACGACTCCGGCGGGACGTGGCCGCCGTGCGCCGCGGCCGCGCAGAGCCACTGGGCGAGCAGCTCCTGGGCCTGCTGGGCGCCGCCGGGTGCGCCGCCCCCGAGCAGGCGCAGCAGGCGGTCGCCCGCGGCGCTCGGCACCGGTGGGCCGGTCTCGGCGGGTGCCGGCGCGACCGGCGGATGCGAGGTGGACGGTGCCGTGCCGGCGCGGCGATAGACCAGGGCGGTGGCCGCGGCCTCCAGCAGCGAACAGCCGGCTCCCAGCGCGATGCCGCGGTCGCCGACGTCGACGGTCGCCGGGGAGTACGGTCGGCGGCTCGTGCCCACCAGGGCCGCCGCCAACAGGCCGGACGGAAGCTCGGGGGAGCGTCGCGTGCCGCCGTCGGGCACCGGTGGCGCCGCCGGCACGAAGCGACCCTCCACCCAGGCGGCGAGGGGCCGCAGGCCCGCCGGTGTCCACTCGGCCGCGACGGTCGCGGGCGCTCCGCCCGCGGCGGCCAGCAGCCACCACGGCTCCCGGTGCCCGGCCGCGAGCGGCAACGAGTCACCACCGGTGTCGGTGAGGAAGCCGTCGGAGCTCGGGCTGACACCCGCGAGCAGGACGGGAGCGTCGAAGCGCCAAGGCTCGGCGGCCAGGACGGCGGCCCAGCCGCGCATCGCCTCCCGCACGCCGGTCGCCCCGCTCGGCGCCGTCAGCGGCCTCGGTGCCGACCGCCTGTCCTTGACGAGCGCCCGCAGCGGTGCCGCACCAGGATAGAAACACAGATCGGCGTCGAAGGACGTGCCGGGCACGAGGTCGGCCGCCAGCGTCTGACCGGGCGCGGCGAACGACAGGTGGAGCGCGAACCGGCCACTGTCGACACCTCGCAGCCAGGTGCGCCGGGTGATGATCGTGCCGTCGTCGCTGTCGGACTGACCGAGCACCTGCCAGTGGTCGCCGACGGACGGTGTGGCCAGGACATCCTCCGTGGCGACCGGAAAGCCGATCCGCGTGCGCACGGTGGCCGCCAGCGCCGGGGGCAGCGCACCGAGGCGCTCGTGGCCGGCCACCAGCAGGCGCAGCATCGCGAGGTCGCCGAGCAGCCGGTCGGCCCAGTGCGGCCCGATGCCGGCGACGTCACCCAGGCGGCGCACCGCGGAGGCGGCACCCGGCGCCTGGGCGTCGACGAGCCGGGCCGCCATGGTCTCGAACGGTGCGCGACCGGCGCGCTCGGCCCCCGCCAGCCCCTGCTGGACCTGGTCGTCGAGCCACCGGCCCAGCTCGGCCATGCCCGCGGCGACCCGCTCCTCGCGCTGCCGGGCGCGCTTGCGGGCCCCCTCGGGATCCGCCGGTCCGGCGGATCTCTGCGCCGTTGCCGTGGCGCGGGCCGCCCGGCTCGCCTGCCACTCCGCGACGAACGCAGGCGGCTCGGCGGCCGGGTCGGGTGCGATGCCCTCGGCCCACATCAGCAGCAGGCCCAGGGCATGCTTGCAGGGGAACTTGCGGCTCGGGCAGGAGCACTTGTAAGCCGGGCCGGAGAGGTCCACACAGACCTGGTAGGGATTCTTCCCGCTGCCCTTGCACAGTCCCCACAGGACGTCGTCGAGCAGGCCGGTCGCCTGCCACTTCGACGCGGCGGCGACACTGCGGGCGCCCTTCAGCGAACCGGCGTCGGGCGCGACGGCGGTGACCTGGGCGGTGGACCAGCGTTCGACAGGCACGCGCAGACTTTAGAAGCGGGGTACGACGTTTTACAGGCCGGGCACCTCTTCACCCGCTTTCGGTGGCGGTGGCGGGCTCCCGTCCCCGAACGGCCGCCCGCCGAGCCGCTCCCGACCGTGCTCCTCGAGCCACCCCGACAGGTCCGGCCCCGCCGGGACGATGCCGGTCGGGTTGATGTCGCGATGCACCTCGTAGTAGTGCCGCTTGATGTGGACGAAGTCGATCGTGTCCCCGAAGCCCGGCGTCTGGAACAGGTCCCGCGCGTACGCCCACAGCACCGGCATCTCGCTCAGCTTGCTGCGATTGCACTTGAAGTGCCCGTGGTAGACCGCGTCGAAGCGCACCAGCGTCGTGAAGAGCCGCACGTCGGCCTCGGTGATCGTGTCGCCGACCAGGTAGCGCTGCCGCGAGAGCCGGTCCGAGAGCTCGTCCAGCCGGTCGAAGAGCCGGTGGTACGCCCGCTCGTACGCCTCCTGCGACCCCGCGAAACCGGCCCGGTAGACGCCGTTGTTCACGTCCTTGAACACGTACTCGCCGACCTTGTCGATCTCCTCCCGCAGCTCCGGCGGATAGAGCCGTGGCGCGCCCTCGCGGTGATGTGCGGTCCACTCCAGCGAGAGGTCGAGGGTGATCTGCGCGAAGTCGTTCGTCACCACCTGCCCGGTCGGCACGTCCACGATCGCCGGCACGGTGATGCCCTTGTCGTAATCCGGGAAGCGCGCGAAGAACGCCTCCTGCAGCCGCTCGATACCGAGCACCGGGTCCCGCCCGCCCGGATCCAGGTCGAACGTCCAGCTCCGCTGGTCGTGCGTCGGCCCGGCGACCCCCATCGACAGCACGTCCTCGAGGCCCAGCAGTCGCCGCACGATGATCGCCCGGTTGGCCCACGGGCAGGCGCGGCTCACCACCAGGCGGTACCGGCCCGGCTCCACCGGATAGCCGTCGCGGCCGTCCGCGGTGATCCGGGTGGCGATGTAGCGCTGGTCACGGGTGAACTCACCGGACTCCGAGACGTAAGGCATGGACTCATCATTCCCCTGCGAAGACAAGATCAAAGGCAGATGTCGTAGCGGGGTGGTGGGTACAGATCGCTGCTCCCGCCGAGGACCGGGGCGGGCCGAGCAGGGCGCGGGGCGCCCAGAACGCTCGGCCCACCCCGGCGACCTGCGTGAGTGGTTGCGGTCGAGAAGCGGAGACCCGGCCCGAAGGGCCGGGTCTCCCTGGTGAGGTGGTCGGTTCGCGGACGCTGGATGGGGTGCGGGCGCTGGTGAGGTGGTCAGTCGCGGGCGCCGGTGAGGTGCGGGCGGCGGGCCAGGATCAGGCCCAGCGCGACGTAGCCCACCAGCAGGTGCGCGGCTCCGACGAACCGGCCACCCGACGCGCCGAGGATGCCGATCGCCGGGACGGCCACGACCGCCCAGCTCTCCGCGACGAGCGGCCAGGCGCGGGCCACGCCCCGCCAGCGGCCGGCGAAGGCGATCTTCACGCCGATGACGAACATGCCGAGCATCGACAGCGGCCAGAACGCGTCCAGGACGGCCAGCCAGGTGTCGTCCCGGAAGGCGGGCACCAGGCCGTGCAGGGCGGTCCAGACGGTGGCGAGCGTCAGCAGGACGTACTCCGTTCCGAGCAGGCCCCGGGCGAGGCGGGAGGTGCCCGTCGCCGCCGTCCGCAGCTGCGTGGTGACCAGCGCGAACAGCGAGAGCTGGAACGGGAGCGCACCCAGGTCGCTGATCGTGATGTCGAAGCTGTCCGTCGACTGCGGGCTGACGGCCGCCATCGAGGCGGCCCAGACGAGCGAGCCGGCCGCGACGGCGATGCCCGTGCGGCGGACCTGCCGGGCGGTCGTGCCGGCCGGGGCCGCCGTGGTGACGTCGGTGCGGGCCTGCGCCGGGGCGGTGGTGATCGTCATGTCGTTCTCCCTGCGGAAGTGGGTGGTCGTCGGTGACGGGGAGAACTCTTCCGGGGACGCGTCCCGGGCCGGCAGGGCCGCGCGCCCCCGACCGCGTCCCGGAGAATGTCCCGGGAGATCCGGGACACCGGTCCTCGGGCCCGCGGGACGCCTGCGCTGCGACGATGAGCCGGTGACCTCGCAAGCACCCCCGCGCCCGCGCGTGACGCCGGCCGCCGCTGCCGCGCCCCGGCGCGTCCTGCCGGCGGTCGTGGGCGTCGCCGCCGTCGCCCTCGCGCTCGCCGCGGTGGCGGCCGCCGCCGTCATCGACGCCGCCGTGCCCGCCGCGCACCGCGCCGCCACCCAGCTCGACCTGGGCTGGGTCGCCGGAGTCGCCGGGGCGTTCCTGTGCGCGCCCGGTGCGCTGCTCCTGCACCGCCTACCGCGCCATCCCGTCGCGTGGGTGCTGCTGATCACCGGCGTGCACTGGGCCGTGGACGGGCTGGCCTGCGCCTGGCTGGCGTACGCCACCCTGAGCGATCCGGCGCTTCCCGGCGCCGGCCTGGCCTTCTGGCTCTATCAGCGGCTCGGTGCCTCGCTGCTCCTGTCGTTGCCGCTGATCCTGCTGCTCTACCCGGACGGGCGGCTGCCGCGCGGGCGCTGGCGGGTGGCCGCGCTCGCGGGGCTGGCGAGCACCGCGCTGCTGCCGCTGGTGCTGTTGTTCACGCCGTCGACCGTGGCGCAGGCCGACTCCGGTGTTCCGCTTCCGGCCGCGTTCGCCGGCCTCGATCTCGATCCCACCACCATCGGCCTGCCCACGTCCGTGTGGGCGCCCGTGCTGGCCTTCGCCGGTGCGATGGTGCCGGTCAGCCTGGTCGTACCGTTCGCGGTGGTTCTGGGCCGCTACCGGCGGTCCGCGGGCGACCCCCGGCGCCGCGCCCGGATGCGCTGGCTGCTCTGGGCCGCCGTGGTCGACGTCCTGGTCATGCTCGCCATGCTCGTGCTTCCGCAGGCCTTGACGTCGATCGGGCTGACCGCGGCGGTGGGCCTCACCGGGATCGCCCTCACGGTCGGCATCGTCGCGCCGCAGTTGGTGGACATCGACCGGCTCCTCGGCGGCACCATCCTGTACGCCGCCATGGCCCTCTCCGTGCTGGTCGTGGACGCCTGCGTGCTGGGCGTGGCGAGCACGGTGCTGGGGGAGCGCCTCGCCGAGCGCGACGCCGCCGTGCTGGCGCTGCTGCTGGTCACCGCCGTGTACGGCCCCCTGCGCCAGCGGCTGTGGGTTCTGGCGCGCCGGCTCGTGCGCGGGCGCCGCGACGACCCGTACGGCGTGGTCGCCGGCCTGGCCGAGCAGTTGGAGCGGCAGGACCGCCCGGAGGAGCAGCTCGTCGCCGTCGCCCGCAGCGTCGCGGCCGCGTTCAAGGTGCCGTACGTGGCGGTCGAGGTGGACCGCCCCGGCGGAGAGAGCGTCGTGGCGGCGTACGGGACGGCCCCGGGCGATACGCAGGTGCTGCCCATCGCCTACCGGGATGAGACCGTCGGCCGGCTGGTGCTGCCGTCGCGGCGGGCGTCGCTGTCCGCGCGCGACGGGCGGCTGCTCGGCGACATGGTGCGGCAGGCGGCGATCGCGGCGCGGACGGCGTACCTCGCCGCCGAGCTCCAGCGCGGCCGGGAGCGGATCGTCGCGGCGCGCGAGGAAGAGCGGCGCCGGCTGCGGCGCGACCTGCACGACGGGCTCGGGCCCACGCTCGGCGGCGTGGCCTTGCGCATCGACACGGCCCGCAACCTGGCCGCCCGCAAGCCCGAGGAGGCGGACCGGCTGCTGCGCCAGGCCCGGGAGGACGTGACGACGGCTCTGGCGGACGTCCGGCGGCTCGTGCACGACCTGCGCCCGCCGGCCCTGGACGACGTCGGCCTGCTGGGCGCCGTACGCCAGCAGGCCGCACGCCTGCGCGTACCGGGCCTGACCGTGACGGTCGAGGGTGAGGATCTCGAGGGGTTGCCCGCGGCGGCGGAGGTGGCCGCGTACCGGATCGCGTCCGAGGCCCTGGCGAACGTGGCCCGGCATGCCGGCGCGGCCACGGCGAAGGTCCGCCTGTCCCGCGCGGGCGACGACCTCGTGGTCGAGATCGCCGACGACGGCGTGGGCATCCCCGCCGGCACGCCCACCGGCGTCGGCCTGGTGTCGCTGCGTGAGCGCGCCGCCGAGCTGGGCGGCGACTGCCGGATAGAGTGCCCGGACGGCGGCGGCACGGTGGTCACCGCCCGTCTGCCGCTGGGACTCGGCGCGGAGGTGGCTCATGGGTGACGCGATCAGGGTGCTCGTCGCCGACGACCACCCGATCTTCCGGGACGGACTGGCGATGCTGCTCGCCTCGGTCGACGGCATCGAGGTGGCCGGCACGGCGGCGAACGGGCGCGAGGCGGTCGCGGAGGCCGTCCGCCTGCTGCCGGACGTGGTCGTGATGGACGTGCAGATGCCGGAGCTCAACGGCGTCGAGGCCACCCGCGAGCTGGCGACGCGCGCCCCGGACGTCGGCATCGTGGTCCTGACCATGTCCGAGGACGACGGCACGGTCTTCGCGGCCGTGCGCGCGGGCGCCCGCGGCTATCTGGTGAAGGGCGCGGAGCAGGAGGAGATCGTCCGCGCGATCACCACCGTCGCGTCCGGCGGCGCCGTCTTCGGCGCCACGCTCGCGGCCCGCATCGCGCAGTTCTTCGCCGCCGGCCCGCCGACGCCGACGACCGCGTTCCCGCAGCTCACCGCCCGCGAACGAGAGATCCTGGACCTGCTGGCGGCGGGCCGCTCCAACGGCCAGATCGCCGCGGCGCTCTATCTGTCGCCGAAGACCGTACGCAACAACGTCTCCACCGTCTTCGCCAAGCTCCAGGTGGCCGACCGCGCCGAGGCGATCGTCCGGGCCCGGGAGGCCGGTCTCGGGCGGTAGCCGGGCGTTTCTGTCAGGGCTGGTTGATGGCTCCGGGAATCGGTTCCTATCTCGCCCGCTGGACCAAGCGACGTGGGCGAGCACCGGCGGAAGCACGGCCGCCGCCCCGGTGGTGTCCTCCGACCGTCGGAGCCCGGCGAGGATGACGCCCAGATGGTCAGCCGCCCCGGGCACGGAGCGGGGGGATGCGGAGCAGTCCAGACAGCCGCTCGTCCTCGTCGGACAAAGCAGGGTCCGCGCCCAGGGTTTTTGTCGGTCCCCGGGTCTAGCGTCTACAGGTGCCCAGACAACCCTGAGGAGGGACGAGATGGACAAGGTGGTCCACTTCGAGGTGCCGTTCGACGACGCCGAGCGCGCACACGGCTTCTACCGCGAGGCCTTCGGTTGGCAGCTTGCGACGATGCCGGAAATGTCCTACACGATGGTCACCACCACGCCGACCGACGACACCGGCGGCCCGGGAGAGCCCGGCGGCATCAACGGCGGCATGATGGCCCGCCAGGGGCCGATCACCTCGCCGGTCATCGTCATCGGCGTCGAGGACCTCGACGACAGCCTGGCCCGGATCGAGAAGCTCGGCGGCCGGGTCGAGATCGGCCGCGAGCCGGTCGGCGACATGGGCTTCGCGGCCTACGTCCGCGACACCGAGGGCAATCTGATCGGTCTCTGGCAGAGCGCCTAGGCAGGCCACGGCCGGTCTCTCGGAGCCGCCGGAGAATTTCTCGCCCATCCTCGGCAGAGGATGTCGAGAACGCGGCCCGCGGTCCGACCCAGCGGCGAAACGCGCCCGCAGCGGCGGGCGACGACATCTGGGAGACGCGATGAGATACATGCTGATGATGTTCGGCGACGGCGCCACCATGGCGGAGCAGCGCAGTCCCGAGTGGGTCACCGAGATGATCGCCTTCATGGGCGCCTTCAACGCCGAGCTGGAGAAGTCCGGCGAGCTGGTCCACGCCTACGGTCTGGCGGACCCGGCCACCGCGAAGACGGTGAGCCTTTCCGGCGCCCAGGTCGTGGTGACCGACGGCCCGTTCGCCGAGGCCAAGGAGTCGCTGGCCGGCTTCTGGATCTTCGACGTGGCGGACGAGGCCCGCGCGATCTCCCTGGCCGGGCAGGTCGTGGTCTGGGCCGAGCGGGTCGAGCTCCGCCAGGTGCCGGACGCACCTCCCGAGCGGTGACCCATCCGGGACCGGCGATCGAGGGCCTGCTGCGCGAGCTGGCGCCGCAGGTCCTCGGCATCCTCGTGCGTCGCTACGGTCAGTTCGACGCTGCCGAGGACGCGGTGCAGGAGGCCCTGCTCGCGGCCGCCCTGCAGTGGCCCGGCGCCGGCGTTCCGGACAGTCCCCGGTCGTGGCTCGTCACGGTCGCCGGTCGCAGGCTCGTGGACGAGTTTCGCAGCGAGAGCGCCCGCCGGGCCCGCGAGGCGAACGCCGCGCTGCTGGAGCCGATCGAGCCCGGCGGCGTACCGGACACGGACGACACGCTGACGCTGCTGTTCCTCTGCTGTCATCCCGCTTTGTCCGCGCCGTCGCAGCTCGCCCTCACGCTGCGGGCCGTCGGCGGACTCAGCACCGCCGAGATCGCCCGGGCGTTCCTGGTGCCGGAGGCCACCATGGCGCAGCGGATCAGCCGGGCCAAGCAGAAGATCAGGAAGAGCGGTTCCGGCTTCGCGCCACCCGCGGCCGACGATCGCTCCGCCCGGCTGCAGGTCGTCCGACAGGTGCTCTACCTGCTCTTCAACGAGGGGTACACCGCCAGTTCCGGGCCGGGTCTGCACCGGGCCGACCTGACCGCCGAGGCGATCCGGCTCACCCGGCTGCTGCACCGGCTCTCCCCGGACGGCGAGACCGCCGGGCTGCTCGCGCTGATGCTGCTGACGGATGCCCGGCGGGCCGCACGCACGGACGCGCAGGGCGCCCTCGTGCCGCTCGACGCGCAGGACCGGACGCGGTGGAACCGGGAGCTGATCGCCGAGGGCGTGGCCCTGGTGTCCGCGACGCTGGGGCGGTGGCCGCTCGGGCCGTACCAACTGCAGGCCGCCATCGCCGCCGTGCACGACGAGGCGCCGGCCGCCGAGCGGACCGACTGGCCGCAGATCCTCGCCCTCTACGAGGTCCTCGAACGGGTCGCGCCCGGCCCGGTGGTCACGCTGAACAAGGCCGTCGCGGTGGCCCGGGCCCGCGGGCCGCTCGCCGGACTCACCGTGCTCGCCGAGCTGGACGGCGACGAGCGGATGAAGGACAACCATCGCCTCGAGGCGGTCCGCGCCCACCTGCTGGAGCTCGTCGGCGACGCGGCCGCCGCCCACGCCGCCTACCGGAGGGCCGCCACGATGACCGCGAGCCTGCCCGAGCAGCGCTACCTCATGCTCCGCGCCGCCGAGCTGGCTCCCACCCCGGACCCGACCCGCTCCGCGCGCCCGGCCTGACGGCCCCGATCGGCGCTTCACGAGTGGTGACACCCGGGACCGGGCGGCGCTGCGCGGGGGAGTGGTGATCCCCGAATCGCGGCGGCCCTTCGTGGCGGGCTGGTGGGGCTGGTCCGTGGGGAGATCCGTACCTGACCCGAACATCGCGACGGGCGTTGCGCGGGCAGAATGGGCGCGTGAGCGATGCATCCTCCAAGGGGCTCGTCCTGGTCGTCGAGGACGAGCGTCCCATCGCCGACCTCGTGCGCATGTATCTGAGCCGCGACGGCTTCGGCGTGCACGTCGAGCACGACGGCACCGCCGGGCTGGCCGCCGCGCGGCGGATGCGGCCGGTGGCCTGCATCCTCGACATCGCGCTGCCCGGCATGGAGGGCACCGACATCTGCCGCCGGCTGCGGGAGGACGGCGACTGGACGCCGGTCGTCTTCCTCACCGCCCGCGACGACGAGGTCGACCGGATCCTCGGGCTCGAGCTCGGCGGCGACGACTACCTGACCAAGCCGTTCAGCCCGCGGGAGCTGGTCGCACGGGTGCGGGCGCTGCTGCGCCGGGCCGCCGGGCCGCCCGACGGGGGCCGGGTGCGCAGCCTCGGCCCGGTCTCCCTCGATCCCACCCGCCGGCTGGTCACCGTGGACGGCGTGGCGCTGTCGCTCACCCCGACCGAGTTCGACCTGCTCGGCCACCTGTTGCACCGGCCCGGGCGGGTCTTCACCCGGGAGGAGCTGCTGGCCGGCGTCTGGGGGTACGCGTCGCATGCCGGCACCCGTACGGTCGATGTGCACGTCGCCCAGGTGCGCGCCAAGCTCGGCTCCGCCGCGGGGGTGATCCGCACCGTGCGTGGGGTCGGCTACACCGCCGATGCGTAGATTCTTCTCCACCCTGGCAGGGCGGACCGTCCTGGTCACCGCCGCCACCGCGGTCGTCGCCGTGATCATCACCGCGCTGGTGGCCCTGCCGATCGCGGCCCGTTCGGCCAACAACGCCGCCCGGGTCGAGCTGATGGAGAAGTCCAAGCTGGCCGTGGAGTTGCTCAGCGCCGAGAAGCCCGCCCCCCGGGCGCGCATCGTCGAGCGGCTGCGCGAGAACGACATCGACATCTACCTCGTGCGGCGTGGGGTCGTCGACCGGCCCGGGCTGCCGACGCGGGTGATCGAGCAGGTGGCCGCGGGTGCGGTCGTCGAGACCCGGGGCGTCGTCGGCGGCCGTACCGTCCTGATCGCCGGGAGTCCGCTGCGCGGCAACAACAGCGGCGTCGTGCTCACCCGCCCCGCCCTGCCGGGTACGGCCGGCCGCGTGCTCAGCGGCGTGTGGGTCGCGCTGCTCGCCGGGCTCCTCGGCGGGGTCGGCGCCGGGGCGTTGCTCGCCCACTTCACCGCGCGGCCGTTGCGGCAGGCGGCGGTCGCGGCCGGGCGTCTGTCGGCCGGGGACCGGTCGGTGCGGCTGGCGGTGCGCCCGCCTGTGGAAGCCGCCGAGCTGGCGTCGGCGCTCAACCAGCTCGGCGCGGCGTTGCAGATCAGCGAGGGCCGGGAGCGTGACTTCCTCCTCTCGGTCTCCCACGAGCTGCGGACGCCGCTCGCCACGATCCGCGGGTACGCCGAGGCCCTCGCCGACGGCGTCGTCGACGCCGAGGGCGCGCCCAAGGCGGGCGAGACGATGCTCGCCGAGGCGGATCGGCTCGACCGGCTCATCTCCGACCTGCTCGTGCTCTCCCGCCTGGAGGCCGCGGACCTGCCGGTGGACGTCGTCCGGGTCGACCTTGTCGACGTGGTCGGTGCGGCGGGGGAGGCGTGGGCGCCGCGCTGCGGCTCCGACGGCCCTCGGCTGTCCGTCGAGCTGCCCGAGACGCCGATCGTGGTCGACACCGATCCGGGCCGGATCCGGCAGGTGATCGACGGGCTGTGCGAGAACGCGCTGCGGGTGGTGCCGGCCGGGGCGCCGCTGGTGCTCGCGGTCCGGGCGGGGGAGCACGGCGGCGTGGTGGAGATCCGTGACGGCGGGCCCGGCTTCACCGACGACGACCTCGCGGTGGCCTTCCAGCGGGGTGCGCTGCAGCAGCGGTACCGGCACGTCCGCAAGACCGGCAGCGGTCTGGGGCTCGCCCTCGCCGCGCGGCTGGTCTCCCGGCTGGGCGGGACCATCGAGGCAGGTCACGCGCCCGAGGGTGGCGCGATGTTCACGGTGATACTTCCTTACGCTCCTCGAACATGACGCTGATCCGGTCCGTGCACGCCGGGCGGAGGCTGAGCGGCATGACACGAACCCGCATCGCGCTGACCGTGACCACGCTGGGCCTCGCCGGCCTGCTCGGGCTGACCGGCTGCGGCTCCGCCGGCGCGGGACCGTCCGCGGCGCCGGCCGTCGCGGCCGCGGACGTCACCGGGGAGGCGTACGCCCTGACCGAAGTCGGTTTCGAGACCGGCATGGAGGCCGCTCCCGCGGCGTCGGAGGAACCGAAGTCGGGGAAGCCGAAGGAGCGCAAGCAGGGCCTTCGCAAGCAGCTTCGCAAGAACATCCTGCACGGCGAGACCACCGTACGCGCGAAGGACGGCGTGCGGACGATCGTGGTCCAGCGCGGCACCGTCACCGCCGTGGACGGGCGGACCGTCAGCGTGCGGTCCACCGACGGCTTCTCCCAGACCTGGACCTTCGGCGACAAGGTCAAGGTCCTGCAGAACCGCAAGGCCGTGGACGTGAACACCCTCAAGAACGGCGTCGAGATCGGGGTCGCCGGGGCGAAGGACGGGGACCGGGCGACGGCGCGGCTCATCGCGATCCGCTAGGCGGTCTGTGGGTCAGGGCCCGCGCTCGGTGCCTCGAGCACGGGCCCTGCCCCGCCCCCTCAACAAAGTCACTGCAGAATCGTGCCCATCGGGGAGAGCAGCAGCTTCCCGAAGGCCTCGGTGGTGCGGTCCAGCCGGCTGCGCTCCCGGGCGACGGCCTGCAGGTCGTGGCGGACGGACCAGAGCCGCTGCGCGTTGCGCCAGGCGACGTTGCGGGTGTACTCCACCATCTCGCCCTGCCAGAGGTCGTCGAGGTCGCCGTTCATCATGTCGATGAACAACTGCCACTTCTCCAGGTAGCCGCGGCGCAGGCCGGGGATCTGCTCGGCGAAGATGTCGTTGATCTGCAGGTAGTCGTGGTGCTGGTCGCTGTCGTCCACCGGGTAACCGCCCTGGTGGTCGAACGTGGTGACCAGGGCGAACGGCAGGTCGTAGTTGATGTGCGCGTTGACGCCGGCGGCGGCCGACGGCAGCGGGCGGGCGTCCGGGCCGGGTATCCGGTGGAAGAGCACGGACCAGGACTTCGGGCAGCCGGCGCTCATGTCCGACCACTGCCGCAGCGCGTCGAAATAGCGGGCGGCGAACTCGACGTCGAGGCGGGCGAGGAAGGCGGGGTCGGCGAAGCGGCCCGCGTAGAGCCGCTCGAGCACGCAGGTCGTGATCGTCAGATAAAGCCTGTTGAAGTCGGCGAGGGGATTGCTGACCAGCAGCGGCGGAACCCGTTCCAGCACGTCCTGGAGCTTGGTGAGCTGGTCGACCACGGCCGGGACGTCGTCCGGGTGACCGGACAGCACGTCGGCCATCTCCCGTCGCACGGGCCCCCAGACGGACGTCTCGGTGATCATGGATCCTCCACACGGCGGACTTCTCGGCGGAGGTCCTCAGCACCGCCCGGCGCCTCCCGGCTGCCGGGCGGTGCTCCCCCGAACGACTGTGAGCCTCTCACTGATGGACTACGCAGGGATCGGTAGAACGACGTATTCCGCGTACGTAGATAACGAAAAGGTCACGCCGCGCGGAGGTAGACCCGGCTGGCCTGCACCCGGGTACGTACCTGGAGCTTGTCGAAGATGTGGCCCACGTGTACGCCGACCGTGCGCTCGCTGATGAACAGCGCCTGGCCGATCTCGCGGTTGGTCAGCCCCTCGGCGACGGCCGCCAGCACCTCCCGCTCGCGCTCGGTGAGCATGCTCAGGCCGTCGTCGCCGCGTGCGGGGGAGGCGTGGGCGGTCTCCTCCTCGCCGGTCAGCGCCACCCGGGCCCGGGCGGCCACCTGGGTGATCTCGGCCGCGAACGGCCTGGCGCCCATCGCGCGGGCGGTCTCGTACGCCTCCCGGAGCGCGGTCGTCGCGGCGGCCCGCTTGGTGCGCCGGGCGAACGACGCCTCCGCCTGCCGCAGCCGCGAATAGGCGGCCGGGTACGGCTGCTTGCGCCGGTCCCACGCCTGCACGGCCCGCGCCCACAGGGACGGGTCGTTGCGCTGCTCGATCCGGCTAAGCTCGGCCGCGCACAGGTCGAGGTAGCCGTCGACGACCGCCCGGACCGGCGGCGCCGCGTTGCCGGCCCCCCGGGCCATCCGCTCGACCACCGCCTGCAGCCGGCGCACCGCGCCCGGGTCGACCGGAACCTCGCCGCCGGCCTGCGCCTCCGCCTCGGCCCGCAACCCGTGCCAGGCCAGCACGCCGAGCAGCACGAGGTCATCGGAGCGGGTCTCGGTGAGCCCGCGCTGGACCGCCGCCCGGGCCTCGGCGTGCCGCCCCTGCCACATGGCCAGCCCGGCCCGCAGCGTCAGCATCGGCAGCACGTGTCGGGCGCCGCCGCCGGCGAGGATCGTCGCGACGGCGTCCAGGTCCCGGTCGGCGCGGACGTCGCCGAAGCCGACCCAGAGCCGGCACCGGGCGAGCAGGATCTCCACCGCATCGGCGCCGGAGGGACGGTGCCGCATCGCGTCGTCGAGGACCTGGCCGGCCTCCGCCCACTGACCCACCCGGAACAGGCCGTTCGCCGCGATCGCCAGCAACCGCGTCTGATAGGTGCGGCCCTGGCCCATCGCGGCGAGCCTTTCCGCGCCGCGACGGGCGACGAGCACACCTTCCTCGATGTTGTTCAGCGGGTTGGTCAGCAGCTCGGCCAGATGCAGGTACGCACACCCGATGTCGTCCGGGTGCTTGGTGCGCTCGGCGATCTCCACCGCCTGGCGGATGACCGCGAGACCCGCGTCCGGATCCTCCCGGAATGCCAGGCTGAAACCCAGCGCGGCGCTCGCCCGGACCAGGTCGGCGGTCGAGCCGTCGGCGCGTTCGGCCAGTTCCAGGGCCTCCCGGGCGCGGTCGCCGGCGTCGGCGTACCGGCCGAGGTGCACGAGCAGTTCGGCGAGGTTGGCGGCCGCGCTCGCCTTCTCGCTGGCGCTGCACTCCGGGGACGCCAGGGCGCGCTCGTACTCGATCTCCGCGGTCGCGGTGCGCCCGGCGGCGGCGAGGTAGCGGGCCCGGCGCAGGTGGATCTCGCAGGCGCTCGGCCCGTCCGCGCGGACGGCGAGCAGCTCCAGCGTGGTCAGGGCGCGCTGGTGCTCGCCGCAGCGGTGGGCGGCCTCGGCGGCGTGCGCGAGCAGGTCGGTGCGCTGCGGGGAGTCGTCCGGCGCCAGCTCCAGGGCCAGGGCCCAGTAGCGGTGCGCCTCGGCGTAGCCGTACAGCCGCTCGGCGGCGCGGGCGGCGGCCACGACCGAGGGCAGGGCGCGGGCCGGCTCGCCGGCCTGCTGCCAGTGATGCGCCAGCCGCGCGTGGTCGGGGTCGCCCGGCATGGCCTCGATCGCCTCGGCGTAGCGCCGGTGCCGGGCGGCGTGCTCGGCGGGCAGGACCTCGTGCTCCAGGACCTCGGCGACCACCTGGTGACGCAGCCGGTAGCCGTCCGCCGCGCTGGTCAGGAAGCGGTGCGCGACCGCGGCCCGGACCGCCTCGATGAGCTCCGTCTCGGGCAGCGGCAGGACCCGGGCCAGCAGGGAGTGCTCGACCGGCTCGACGCCGGCGGCGACCGCGTGCACCACGTCGTGCGCGTGTGGGGGCAGCTCGTCGACGCGGGACAGGAAGATCTCCCGCAGGGTGTCGGACAGCTCGACCCGCCCGTCGCGCAGGTCACGGGCCAGTTCCTCGGCGACGAAGGGGTTGCCGCCGCTGCGCTTGAAGACCCGGTCGGCGTCCTCGGCCGCGACGCCGGTGCCGGCGATGGCCATGACCAGCTCGGCGGTCGCGTCCTGGTCGAGAGGGGCCAGGTCCAGCACCCGGACGGAGCGCAGCCGCCGCAGCTCCGCGAGCACGCGGCGCAGCGGATGCGCGCCGTGCAGCGACTCGGAGCGGACCGCGGCCAGCACCGACAGGTCGACGTCGCCGAGGCCGGCGAGCAGATAGAGCAGCAACTGGCGGGTGCTGCGGTCGGCCCACTGCAGGTCGTCGAGGACGAGCAGCAGCCGGCGGCCCCGGGCCAGCGAGCGCAGCTCGGCGGACACCCGCTCGAGCAGGGCGCCCGCGCCGTCCTGGGCGTCGACCGGGGCGGGACCGGGCTGGACGCCGGCCTGGCGCAGGGCCTGGAGGACGGGGTGCAGCGGCGAGGCGTCCCCGATGTCCAGGCAGGCACCGAGGAGCACGGCGGCGCCGGCCGCGCGCATCACGTCGGCGGTTTCGCGCAGCAGGCGGCTCTTGCCGACGCCGCTCTCGCCGGTCACGAACACCGCCGCGGTGCCGCCCGGGCCCGCGGCGAGCAGGTCGGCCTGGATCGACGTCAGGATGTCGGAACGTCCGACAAGTGGCGCGTCATCCCCTTCGCTGGCCATGCGTGGCAGCCTAGTGGGAACGCCGCTATGACGTTCTCGTCGGTTCGGACTGTTCTGCGTCACAAAGAACCGACGACGCGGCCGCTGTCATAGATACGTCATTCTGCTGATCCGCTGTCCCGCCCCGTCCTGGCACCGTTCTCTGCGCCAACGCAGTAAAGGGGGGCGTAGGGACATGAACAGATTGTCCGCCGGTGTCCGGTGCCGGCGACAGACGGTGACGGTGCTTTTCGTCGACATCGTCGGTTTCACCAGCATGGTCGACGAGTTGGACTGCGCCGACGTGCGGGATTTGCAAGTCGACTACTTCGAGGTCGTCTCGGCGGTGGTGCGGGACGAGGGCGGGGTCGTGGAGAAGTTCATCGGCGACGCGGTCATGGCGGTCTTCGGCGCGCACGGCCCCCGGGCCGGCACGCCGGACGGGGTACGCGACGCCGCCGCGGCGGCGGTCCGGGCGGGGCTGGGTGTCCAGGAGGCGCTGCGGGGGCGTCTTCTGGCCGGCCGGTTCCCGGTCCGCACCCGGGTGGGGCTCGCCACCGGCGACGTGATCGTCGACCTCGACGCCACTCGCGACGGCGGTTACGGGATGGTCAGCGGCAGCGTCGTGGCCACGGCGGCCCGGCTGCAGGCCTGTGCGCCGCACGACACCGTGGTGGTCTGCGCGGCGACGCAGAACGCCTCCGACGGCGCGGTCGCCTACCAGGAGCTGCCGCCGGTGTCGCTGGCCGGCAAGTCGGCCCCGGTGGAGCTGTGGCGAGCCCTGGACCCCCAGGAGGTGCCGGCGCAAGCACGCGCCCTCGAGCCCTGCCGCTGACAATCCTTCAGCGCGCTCGGGCAGCGCCGATAAAGGCATCGTGGGTGCCTCGCCTTCCGTACCGGTGGAGCCGGCCGCGGTGCAGTCGGAGCTCGGCGATGCCGCCGGGCTCCAAGTGCTGGGCGAGCTCGGCCGCGGCGCGCAGGCCATCGTCTTCCGGGTCCGGCACGCGGGCACCGACTATGCCCTGAAGATGCTGCTGAAGGCGCCCGGCGCGGCGCGGCTGATCGCACCCCAGCGAGGCAGGGGCCAGGAGGAATCGGCTCAGCCGGCCCCGCCCGAGGAACTGCGGGAGTTCCGCCGCCAGGCCGCCGTGCTCGCCTCCATCAACTGCCCCAACCTGCCCAGGGCCCACACGACCGGCGAGGTCGCCGGCCGGCCGTACGTGCTCATGGACCTGGCCGAGGGCCAGTCCCTGGCCCGGCGGTTGCTGCGCGGGCCGGTGCCGGAGCGGCACGCGGTCTCGGTCGGCGCCGACATCGCGGCCGCGCTCAGCGCGGCGCACGAGCACAACCTGGTGCACCGCGACATCAAGCCGGAGAACATCATCATCACCGGCGAGGGCGCGGCCCACCTCGTCGACTTCGGGCTCGCCACGGCCGCCGCCGGCGAGGGGGTCGGGCCGGACGACGCCATCGCCGGGACGCTGACCTACTGCGCGCCCGAGCAGAGCGGCATGCTCAACCGGCCCGTCGACAACCGCTCCGACCTGTACGCCCTCGGCGCCGTGCTCTTCGAATGCGTCACCGGCGCGCCGCCGTTCGCCGCGGACGACGTCGGCGAGCTGCTGCACCTGCACGCCACGGCGCCGGTGCCGGATCCCCGCGCGCTGGCTCCGGGCCTCGGCGCGACCTTCGCGGCGATCATCATCCGGCTGCTCGCCAAGGACCCGGACGACCGCTACCAGAGCGCCGCCGGGCTGCTGGCCGACCTGCGCCGCCTCGGCGCCGAACCGGCCGCGGCCTTCGCCCTCGGCGAGCAGGACGGGCCGGTCGTCCCGTTCGAGCCGCCGCTGACCGGGCGTGACGCCGAGCTTGAGACGCTGCGTGAGCTCTGGAGCGAGGCGATGGCCGGCAAGGGCGGCGTCGTGACCCTCCAGGGGCCCACGGGGTCCGGCAAGACGCGGCTCGCGGCCGAGCTCGCCGCACTGGTGCGAGCCACCGGTGGCGTGGTATTGCAGGGCGGCGCCTCGTCGAGCGACAGCCGCCCGATGGCACCGCTGCGGGCGGCCGTCGACGCGTACGTGAAGGAACTGCTCAAGCGGCCCGGTGGTCGCGCCGTCGCCAAGGCCACGCTGCGTGCCGCCGCCGGGCAGAGCGCCGGCCTGGTCACCAGCCTGTCGCCGGCGCTCGCGGACGCGCTCGGCGTGCCGCAGGTCTCCGGCGAGATCGGGCAGGGCCGGCACGCGGCGGCCGTCGCCGACCTGCTCACCGGCCTCACCCGGGCGGCCGGGCCGGTGCTGTTGCACCTCGATGACGCCCAGTGGTTCGACGACGGCACCCTGCGGGTCCTGGAGCAGCTCGCGGCCGGGGTCTCCGGCGTACCGATGCTGATCGTGACCAGTGGGCGTCCCGGCGAGGGCGGGGAGGCCGCGGTGCGGATGCGGCCCGGCACCCGGGTGACCGACATCTCGCTGCCCGCGCTGACCGTCGCGCAGGTCGCCGACCTGATCGGTGCCCTGTCCGGCGGCGTACGGCTGCCCGAGGACGGCGCCACCGAGATCGCACTGCTGACCGGCGGCAATCCCTTCGCGACGATCGTCTACGCCCGGGCCGTGCTGGACGCCGGCCTGCTGACCCCGAACTGGGGCACCTGGGAGGTCGACGCCGAGGGCGTGCGTGACCTCGCGCTGCCCGCGGACTCGGCCCAGCTGGTCCTGCGCCGGATGGGTGCCCTCGACGCCGAGAGCCGCCGGCTGCTCGGCATCGCCGCCGTGGTCGGCACGTCGTTCGCCGCCGACATCGTCGCCGAGGCCGCCGGGCGGGACCTGCGCCGCGTCCTCGACGTCCTCACCGACGCGGGCCGCCAGGGCCTGGTCGCGTACGGCGACGGTACCCACCGCTTCCTGCACGACAGCATCCGGGTCGCGCTGCTCGCCGACATCGACGAGGACGACGTCCGCGACCTGCACCAGCGGATCGCCGACGCCCTCGACCGCCGGCCCGACCCCGACGAGTACGCCCTCGCCCGCCACTGCGTGCTGGGCCGCCCCGAGCAGGCGTCCGGCCGGATGCTGCGCGCCTGCACCGCCGCCGGCGCCCGCGCCCTGGCCGAGCACGCCCCGGACACGGCACTGACCTACCTGGAGTACGCCCGCGACACGGCGAAGGCCAGCGACGTGGCGCTCGGCAGCGGCTTCAAGGAGCTCCTGGGCACGGCGTACCACCAGAACGGCCGCTTCGACGAGGCGGTCGCGTTGCTCACCGAGGCGCTGGCCGAGGCCCCCGAGGGCACCGATCGTGCCCGCATCCACCTGCTGCTCGCCCGCGTCCACGAGAGCAGCTGGAGCGGTGCGGCCCAGATGCGCGCCGTGGAGCAGGGGCTCGCCGAACTCGGCCGGCCGCTGCCCGCAAATCCGATCGTGCGGGTGCTCACCGGACTCTGGCTGTTCTTCGTGGGCTGCTTCACCCGGGTCACGCGGCTCGGCTACGGCACCGCCAGGGGCGAGCGCCGCGAGTTGCTGCGGCTGGAGTCGAACCTGTACCACTACGGCGCCTCCAGCAGCGTCCGTACGCTGCGGCCGGCCCACTCGCTGTTCTACGCGTTGCGCATGCCGTACCCGATGAACCGCCTGGGCCGCTCGCCCGAGCGGGCCCGCGACCTCGTCGCCCTCACCCTGCCGTTGCGCATGGCCGGGATGCACCGGCTCTCGGACCGCATCGCCGCGTCGTCGTCGCGGATCGCCGGCGACCTCGGCGATCCCACGCTGGCGGCCCGCATCGAGTGGATCACCGCCATCGCCGTGCACGGCAGCGGGGCGGACTCCGGCGAGCGGGTCCGGCAGGTGCTGGTCGAGCGCGAACGGTTCCTCGACGCCGGGCTGATCCTCGACTGTTACGCCGTCCTCGGCTGGGACTGGCTGCTGCGCGGCGAGATCGCCGAGGCCGAGGACGCCTGCGCCGGGCGCCAGAAATGGCTGGACGCCGGAGGACACGGCGACCGCAGCGCCGTCGTGGCCGTCGACGCGGGGATGCTCGCCATACGCGGCCGGGCCGGCGAGGCGCTCGCCCGGCTGAACCGGGCCGGGGACACCCGGGAGATCCACGAGATCGTCGACATGATCGTGGCCCGGATGCTCGCGGCCATCGAGCGCGACGACCTGGGCAGCGCCTTCGACGACGCCGTCGCCGAGTTCGACGGCCTGGGCCTGCGCCCGTTCGACGTGCTGCCCGCGCAGCACTCCTACTACGTCTACCGCGCGTACGGGCGGCTCGAGCAGGCCCGCCGCGCCGCGCCCGCCGAGCAGGAGCGGGCGATCGCCGCGGCCGAGGCGGCCGTCGGGATGCTCGGCCAGGTCACCAAGCGGCCCGTCGTCGCGGCGCACCACCGGGTGGCGAGCGCGGCGCTCGCCGTGCTGAAGCCCGGCCACGCCGGTCAGGCCCTGGACATCCTGGGCAAGGCCGAGAAGCTGCTGCGCGCGGTCGACGCGCCGCTGACCTCGTTCGAGGCCGCCCTGGTCCGCGCCCGCGCGCTCACCGTCCTGGGCGTGGCCGGCGAGGCCGAGCGGCAGGCCCGCATGGCCGCCGGCATCGCCGAGGACCGCGGCTGGCCGCACCGGGCCCGCCGGGTCGCCGCCGAGTTCCGGCTCGACGCCGGCCGGCGCAACCGGGTGCCGGTCGTCGCCGCCCGGGGCCGCGCCGGACAGCGCTGGGCCGCCCTCGAGCATCTCAGCAACGCCGCGTCACGGGTCATCGACCCCGAGCGGCTCACCCGGGTCGCGCTCGACGAGACCGTCCGTCTGCTCGGCGCCGAGCGCGCCCTGCTGTTCCTGGTGGACGCCGACAGTGGTGTGCTGGCGCCGTACGTGGGACGCGACGCGGGTGGCCAGGACCTCGCCGAACTCGCCGGCTACAGCACCACCGTCGTGGACAGGGTCCGGCACAGCCGCGAGCCGCTCGTGGTCACCGGCACCGAGGAGGGCGCCGCCATGGGCGCCGACAGCGTCGTGCAGTTCGGCCTGCGCAGCATCCTGGTCGCCCCGCTGGAGCTGGACGACCGCCTCCTCGGCGTGGTCTACCTGGACAGCCGGGTCGCCAAGGGCGTCTTCACCGTCGACGACGTGGACGTGCTCACCGCCGTCACCCACCACATCGCGGTCGGCCTGGAGACCGCCCGGGCGGCCCAGCTCGAGGTGGCCGTCGCCGCCGCCAACCGTCAGCGCGACCTCGCCGAGACCCTGCGCCGGGCGATGGCCCGGCTCAGCGGCACCCTCGACCCCGAGCTGGTGCTGCGCCGGCTGCTGCTCACCGCGCGGCAGACGCCGGGCGGCGAGCGCGGCTGGCTGCTGCTCGGCACCTCGGCGTCCGCCGAGATCACCATCCTGGGCGACTCGTCCGGCCCGTTCACCGTGCGCCCGGCCGAGCACCCCGCGCTGCTCGCGCTCCTCGCCAACCGCCAGGCCGACATGATCTCGGGTACGCCGGCCTGGGCGTCCGCGCTCGGCGACTACGCCGGGGCGAGCTGGCTGACCGTCACGCTGGACGACCGGGAGGGCGCCGTGGGTGTCCTCGTGCTGGCCTCGGAGCGGGCCGGCGCGTACGCCGCCGCCGACCTCGGCGTCGCCGCGGCGCTGGTGAGCCAGGGCATGGTGGCGTACGACAACGCGCGGCTGTTCAGCCGGATCAACGAGCTGGCCACCACCGACAGCCTGACCGGGGTCGCCAACCGGCGGCGGTTCTTCGAGCTGGCCGAGAGGTCGCTGGGCGCCGCGCGGGCGGCCGGCAGCCCGGTCACCGCCCTGATGGTCGACATCGACCATTTCAAGCGCATCAACGACACGTACGGCCACCAGACCGGCGACGACGTCATCTGCGCGGTGGTCACCCGGCTGCTGGCCTGCCTGCCGCCGGACGGCATCGTCGCCCGGTACGGCGGCGAGGAGTTCGCCGTCCTGCTGCCCGGGGTCCGCGAGGACGGCCCGGCGCTGGCGGAGAAGCTGCGCACCGCGATCGACGGCGCGCCGCTGGACACCCGTACCGGTCCGATTCCGGCGACGATCAGCGTGGGCCTGGCCCGGCTGCGGTCGACCGACACCACCCCGGACGCGCTCCTCGGCCGGGCCGACGCGGGCCTGTACGAGGCCAAGCAGGCCGGCCGCAACCGTGTGATGGCTCACGATGAGTGACATTCGTCCGTTTGGTGCTCCTCTTCGAGGGGGCGTTCCCGGTCGGCCTCACCAAACTCGTCGCACCTCCCCGGTAGGCTCGCCGCGTCGTTGACGGCCCGCCACCGCTGGAGGAGTAGCACCTCGTGACTGCGCAACAGGAGATCCTCTACGGGGCCGACGACCTCACCCACCTCGAGGGTCTCGACGCGGTGCGCAAGCGTCCCGGCATGTACATCGGCTCGACCGACAGTCGGGGGGTCAACCACCTCGCCAACGAGATCATCGACAACGCCACCGACGAGGGCGTCGCCGGCCACGCCACGCAGGTCGACGTCACCCTGCATGCCGACGGCTCGGTGCAGGTCGACGACGACGGCCGCGGCATCCCCACCGACATCAACGCCAAGTCGGGCCTGACCGGCGTCGAGCTGGTGCTCACCCGGCTGCACGCGGGCGGCAAGTTCGGCGGCTCCGGCTACAAGACCTCCGGCGGTCTGCACGGTGTCGGCGCGTCGGCGGTCAACGCGCTGTCGCTGCGCTTCGACGTGACCGTCCGCCGCGACGGCAAGGTCCACGAGATCTCCTTCCAGCGCGGCGTGCCCGGCGTGTTCGCAGGCGACGGCCCGGCGGCGAAGTTCCAGGCCGAGCCGGGGCTGCGGGTCGTGCGCAAGATGAAGCGGGGCGAGAGCTCCGGCACGTCGATCCGCTACTGGTACGACGCGCGGTACTTCGAGACCGGCGCGCGGCTCGACGTCGACATCGTGCGGACCAAGCTGCGCAACACGGCCTTCCTGGTGCCCGGCGTGGCGTACGTGCTGCGCGACCTCACCGGCGAGGCACCCGCCGAGGAGACCTTCCACTACCCGCAGGGCCTCGGCGACATGGTGGAGTTCCTGACGCCCTCGGGCGACAAGCCGGTCTCCGGCATCCTCATGGTCACCGGCGAGGGCACCTACAAGGAGAACGCCGCCGACGCCAACGGCGTGATGCAGTCCAACGTCGAGCGCCGCGCCCAGGTGGAGGTCGCGTTCCGCTGGGGGACCGGCTACGAGCGCACGGTCGAGTGCTTCACCAACACGATCCGCAACGTGCACGGCGGCACCCACCGCAAGGGCTTCGACCGCGCCCTCGTGCGGGCACTGAGCGAGGCGGTCCGCAACGCGCGCGGCCTGCTCAAGCCCAAGGAAGACGCACCGGTCCTGGACGACTACCTCGAGGGGCTCACCGCGGTCATCCACGTCCGGGTGCCCGAGCCGCAGTTCACCTCGCAGACCAAGGACGAGCTTTCCACCGCGGGCATCACCCGCGTGCTGCAGGGCCTGGTCGAGCAGCACCTCAAGCAGTGGATCGACGACCGGCGCACCAAGAGCGAGGCGCGCACGGTCCTGCAGAAGGTGGTCGACGCCGCCCGGGTCCGGCTCACCCAGAAGCAGCAGAAGGACGCGGCCCGCCGCAAGACCGCCCTCGAGGGCGCCTCGATGCCGCCGAAGCTGGTCGACTGCCGCTCCACCGGCATCGACCGCAGTGAGATCTACATCGTCGAGGGCGACAGCGCGCTCGGCACCGCCCGGATGGCCCGCAGCTCGGAATACCAGGCGCTGCTGCCGATCCGCGGCAAGATCCTCAACGTGCAGAAGGCCAGCCTCCAGCAGGTCCTCGACAACGCCGAGTGCTCGGCCATCGTGCAGGTGCTCGGCGCCGGCTCGGGCCGCACCTTCGAGCTGAGCACGATGCGCTACGGCCGCGTCATGATCATGGCGGACGCGGACGTCGACGGCTCGCACATCCGGACGCTGCTCATCACGCTCTTCGCCAAGTACATGCGACCGGTGATCGAGAGCGGCCGGCTCTTCGCCGCGATGCCCCCGCTGCACAAGGTGGCCACCAAGGGCCGCAACCCCGAGACCGTGTACACGTACACCCAGCAGGAGATGGAGGCGACCGTCGCCCGGTTCGAGAAGGCCGGCAAGACCGTCGTCAAGCCGGTGCCCCGGTTCAAGGGTCTCGGCGAGATGGACGCCGACGAGCTGTGGGACACCACCATGAACCCCGCGACCCGGACGGTCCGGCGGATCACCCTCGACGACGCCGAGCGCGCCGAGGCCACGCTGGAGCTGCTGATGGGTGAGCGGGTCGAGCCGCGCAAGAACTGGCTGATCGAGGCCGCCGGCCGGATCGACCGGGAAACGATCGACGCCTGAGGAACGGGTCACAGACATGGCACGCCGCAAGAACGAGCAGTCCCGGGTGGACCTGTCGGCCTTCGACCAGGCCGGGGCCCGGGTGATCGACAACCCGATCACCACCGAGGTCGAGGACTCCTATTTGGAGTACGCCTACTCGGTCATCCACTCGCGCGCCCTCCCCGACGCCCGCGACGGGCTCAAGCCGGTGCACCGGCGCATCCTCTGGTCCATGCAGGAGCAGGGCCACCGTCCCGACCGGGCGTACGTGAAGTCGGCCCGCGTCGTCGGCGACGTCATGGGTAAGTACCACCCGCACGGCAACCTGGCGATCTACGACGCGATGGTCCGCCTCGCCCAGGACTTCTCGCTGAACGTCCCGCTGATCGACGGGCACGGCAACTTCGGCTCGCCCGACGACGGCCCGGCCGCCGAGCGCTACACCGAGTCCCGGATGTCGCGCGAGGCCATGCTGCTCGTCGGGGAGCTCGGCGAGGGCACCGTCGACTTCAAGCCCAACTATGACGGCTCCGAGCAGGAGCCCACGGTGCTGCCGGCGGCGTTCCCCAACCTGCTGGTCAACGGCACGTCGGGCATCGCGGTCGGCATGGCCACCAACATGATCCCGCATAACCTCGCCGAGGTCGTCGCGGCGGCGCGGCACCTCATCACCGACCCGGAGGCCGACCTCGACACGCTCATGCGCTTCGTGCCTGGCCCCGACCTGCCCACCGGCGGGCAGTTGCTCGGGCTGGACGAGGTGCGCCGGGCATACGAGACCGGCCGCGGCGTGGTGCGCATGCGGGCCCGCGCCACGACCGGCCCGCTGGAGGGTGGCCGCGGCCGGCAGGCCATCACCGTGGTCGAGCTGCCGTACGGCGTCGGCACCGAGAAGATCATCGAGGCGATCACCGACGAGGTGAAGGGCAAGCTCGTCACCTCGGGCCCCCGCAAGGGCCAGCGACAGGCCGCGCGCCTGCAGGGTATCTCCGACGTCAAGGACCTCACCGACCGCGAGCACGGCACCCGCCTGGTCATCGAGTGCAAGGTCGGCGTCAACCCGCAGGCGCTGCTCGCCGACCTCTACCGGCTCACGCCGCTGGAGAGCTCGTTCGGCATCAACAACCTCGTGCTGGTCGACGGCCAGCCGCAGACCCTCGGGCTCAAGGCGCTGCTGGAGGTGTTCCTGGCGCACCGCTACGAGGTGGTCACCCGCCGGACGACGCACCGGCGCACCAAGCGGCAGGACCGGCTGCACCTCGTCGACGGCCTGCTCATCGCCCTCATCGACATCGACCGGGTGGTGGCGATCATCCGCGGCAGCGACGACGCCGCCGCGGCCAAGGCGAGCCTGATGAGCGAGTTCGGGCTCACCGAGATCCAGGCCAACTACATCCTGGACACCCCGCTGCGCCGGCTGACCCGCTTCGACCGCATCGAGCTGGAGGCCGAGCAGGAGCGGCTCAACGCCGAGATCGCCGAGCTGTCCCGGATCCTCGACGACACCGGCGTGCTCAGGCAGGTGGTCTCCGACGAGCTCGCCGAGGTCGTGGCCGAGTTCGGCGCGCCCCGGCGCACCACGCTCATCGACGGCGACCTCAAGGAGGTGCTCGCGGCCTCCGCCCCGGCCGGGCCGCTGGAGGTTGCCGACGACCCGTGTCAGGTGATCCTGTCGGCCACCGGGCTGATCGCCCGCACCGCGGCGGAGAGCGAGGAGGCCACCGAGGCGCGACGCCGCAGCGGCCGGGTCAAGCACGACGCCGTCCGCTCCGTCGTCCACTCGACCGCCCGCGGCCGGGTCCTGCTCGTGACCAGCGCGGGCCGCGCCTTCAAGACGGACGTGCTGCCGCTGCCGGTGTTGCCCGAGCAGTCCGGCACGGTCTCGCTGCGCGGCGGCATGTCGGCCTCGGAGCTGATCCCGCTGGAGAAGGGCGAGCGTGTCGTCGGCCTGGCCCCGCTACTGCCCGGCAAGTCCCCGGGCCTGGCGATCGGCACCCGCCAGGGCGTGGTGAAGGTGTGCGCGCCGGAGTGGCCGGTCCGCTCCGACGAGTTCGAGGTCATCACCCTCAAGGACGGCGACGAGGTCGTCCAGGCCACCTGGCTGACCGACGGCGCGGAGTCCCTCGCCTTCGTCACCTCCGACGCGTCCCTGCTGCGCTTCCCGGCCAAGCTGGTCCGCCCGCAGGGCCTCAAGGGTGGCGGCATGGCGGGCATCAACCTCTCCGAGGACGCCGAGGTGCTGTCGTTCCACGCCATCGACACCCGGGACGAGCAGCACGGCGAGCCGATGGTGGTGACCTCGACCGGCACTCAGGTGAAGGTGACCCCCTTCGCGGCGTACCCGGCGAAGGGCCGAGCCACCGGCGGCGTCCGGGTCCAGCGCTTCCTCAAGGGCGAGTCCCGCCTGGCGGTCGCCTGGGTGGGCCCCCGTCCGGTCGGTGCCAGCGCGACGGGCGACCCGGTCGACCTGCCGGAGCAGGATTCCCGACGCGACGGCTCGGGCGAGGCGGTGCTGATGGGCCCGCAGATCATCGGCCACCTGATCGAGCGCGGCTGACTCCGGCCGCACGCCCGGGGCCGTTCCTCCGGGCCCGCCCCGGTGCCGGGAAAGGTAATCACATGATCGATCCGACCGTCGCCGTCCGCATCGCCCGGCCGAGCCGGGACCTTGCCGCCGTCGAACGCTTCTATGTCGAGGGGCTCGGGCTGGACGTGCTCTACCGGGCCGCGGGCGAGACTCCCGGCGAACACGACCTCGTCATGCTGGGCTGGCCAGGTGCGTCCTGGCACCTGGAGCTGGTCGCCGGTCCGGGCGTGCCGGAGCCCGCGCCGACGCCGGAGGACCTGCTCGTGCTCTACCTGGCCGCGCCGGTCGACGACGGGATCCTGGAGCGGCTCGAGCGGGCCGGTGGAAAGCGCGTCTCCCAGGGCGAGTATTGGGATCGCTGGGGTGTCGCCGTGGAGGATCCCGACGGTTACCGCCTGGTGCTGTCGACCCGGAGCTGGTCCAACGACGCATAGGTCGCGACCCGGCGGGGAGGCCGGTGGCACATCGGGTCAGTCCGCCGCACCGACCCGGCGGGCGGCAGGCCGGTGGTTTCTCCGGCTCACCACACGGGGCGCATGCGGCCCGGAACGGCGAGCCTCGACAGGTCCTGGCGCAGGGCGGCCAGGCGTGCGGGGCCTAGCGCCGCGGCCCAGGGCCGGAGGATCTCGGCGGCGGCTTCGTCGGCCGCGCGGGTGCAGGCCCGGCCCTTCTCCGTCAGCACGACCAGCCGCGCCCGGGCGTCGTCCGGATGCGGCCGGCGTTCCACGTAGCCCTTCTTCGCCAGTTCCTCGACCATCTGGCTCGCCGCCTGCTTGGTGACGTCGAGGTGCTCCGCCAACTGCACGACGGTCGCGCCCGGCCCGGCGAGGCGGGCGAAGGCGAAGCCGTGTGCCGGACGGAGATCGGTGAAGCCGCGGGCGCGCACGCCCGCGTCGATGCCGTCCACCAGGGCCCGTGCCGCGCTCAGCAGCAGGACCGGCAGATCGAGGAGGCCACTTTCCACGGCACCAGTTTGACAGATACGTCAATCTGCTTGACCATATAGTCAATCTGCTTGACCAAACGAGGAGCGACCATGGCTGTGATTCGTGAACAGGACGTCGTCGAGCACCGGATGCACGGGGCGACCTTCCACTCGTATGTCGCCCCCTCGCGGGGCAGTCGCGAGCTGAGTGCGTGGCGGCTCGAGATCGCCGACGGGACCGTCGGGGTGCCGCACCGGGTCAGCCGCGAGGAGGTCCTGTTCCTGCTCTCCGGCGCGGTCACCACCACCATCGACGGAGAGACGGCGACCGTGCGGGCCGGAGAGGCCGCGTTCGTGCCCGCCGGGGCGCAGTTCGCCATCGACAACACGTCCGGCGAGCTCGCGACCGCCTGGGTGACCACGAGCGCCGGGTTGCGGGCGACGCTCGCCGACGGCACCGAGCTCAGCCCGCCCTGGGCGGCCTGAGCTCGGTCCGGGATCGGTGGAGGTCGCCCGCCGCGCAGCGACCGGCGGCCGCGCGGTCACGACGCGACGAGGACCGGGCGGCCTGTACGGCGTCCGGGATCGGTGGAGGTCGCCCGCCGCGCAGCGACCGATGGCCGCGCGGTCACGACGCGACGAGGGCCGGGCGGCCTGAGCGCGACCACGGCGACGGCGGCGCGACGACGACCGTCGGACGACGGCGGGCGGCGCCACGACGGGTGGGGCGGGGCGCGGGGTGCGGCCCTCCACCGCGGACGGGCGAGGGCTTACTTCGACGGCTCGGGGATGTCGCAGGTGATCTTCGGGTTGACCCCGAGCCAGTTCAGCGGGCCGGCCACCACGGTCACCATGACCGTGCCGGCCTCGGCGCAGCTGGTGTCGCCGGTGTCCTTGAAGTAACCACGCTCGAACGCGGCGATGGCGCCGAGCACCAGCCATATGACGACGATGATTCCGCCGATCGATCCTGCGCGCATCGGGGGCTCCTCAGCGAGGTGGGGGGACTGGCTCGCGACATACCCCGTACCCGACGATCTCTAAACGGCCGTACGCACCGCCTGCAGGGTGTATGTGTGCGGCAGCCGCCGCGGCCGGTCGGTGACCTGCCACTCGCCGCCGGGCAGTTTCGTCATGCCGGGCAGCGCCTCCCACGGCACGCTGTCGTGCTCGACCAGGCCCGTGAGCGTCATGCCCGCCTCCAGGACGGCGGTCACGATCTCACCCAGGCCGCGGTTCCACTCGTGGGTGGTGGTGTGCGCGAACGTGTGATCCGTCTCGACGTAGGTGCCGTCGTCCTGCCAGACCACCGGCTCGGCGTGCTCGAAGTACGGATAGTCCAGGGCCAGCAGGCCGTCCTCGCGGTCGTCCCGCAGCGACCACAGCACCGGGTGGCCCTCGCGGATGAACAACCGCCCGCCCGGCCGCAGCAGCGAGGCCACCACCCGCGCCCAGCGGCGGATGTCGGGCAGCCAGCAGATCGCCCCGATCCCCGTGTAGACCAGGTCGAAGGCGCCGTTCTCGAGGACGTCCGGTGCGCCGTACACATCGGACTCGACGAAGTCGACCGCGGCGCCGGCCAGCTCGGCGAGCCGGCGGGCCTCGGCGAGCGACGCCGGTGAGAAGTCGAGCCCGGTCATGGACGCGCCCAGCCGGGCGAGCGACACCGTGTCGGTGCCGATGTGGCATTGCAGGTGCACTCCGCGCAGCCCGCGGATGTCGCCGAGCAGCGGCCGGTCGAAGGTGACGACGTCGCTGAGGTGCTCGGGATCCCGCGCGAAGGCGGCAAGGTCGTAGCCGGGAGAGGCGGCGTGGAAGGGTGCCCGTTCGTCCCAGTTGGCGCGGTTCACGTCGCGGTAGTCGGTCACGGCGGAGACCGTACAGCAGATCATGGGCCGTTCACCGCCTGGTTTCCGACCGGCCCGGGGCGCATCATTACCTCGGCACGGGCGGATCGAAGGCGGTGCGGATGTGGAGACCAGGCGTACGACGGTGCGGGACGTCCGCCGCGCCAACCGGGCCAGCCTGCTCACCGACCTCTTCCACGGCGGGCGCCAGAGCCGGCAGCAGCTCGGTGACACCACGGCGCTGAGCCAGGCGAGCGTCAGCAACCTCATCGGCGAGATGATCGACGAGGGCCTGGTCGAGGAGGCCGGCCTGGTCGGTTCGGACGGCGGCCGCCCGCGGTCCCTGCTGCGGGTGGCGCCGGATTTCGGGTACGTCGCGGGCGCCGACGTCAGCGAGACACGAGTCCTGGTCGAGCTGTACGACCTCGCGATGTCCCGGCTCGGCGTTGCGCAGTACGCCCTGCCCGCACCAAAACAGCCCGATCCGTGCCTGGCCGCCGAGAAGCTGCTCGAGGGGCTGGCGGCGGTCATGGCCGAGGCCGGCGTCGCCCGGGCCGAGGTGCTGGGTTTCGGCGTGGGCGTCGCGGGCGTGGTGGACCAGTCCGGCGGCGCGCCCGTGGTGCACTCGCAGCCGACCGGCTGGGACGCCGTCCCGCTGGGCGCGATGCTGCGGGACGGCACCGACGTGCCGATCCACGTGGAGAACGGCGCGAAGGCGGTCGGCCAGGCCGAGATGTGGTTCGGCGCCGGCCGCGGGGCGCGTCACGCGGTGATCGTCCTGGTGGGCGAGGGCGTCGGTGCGGCGGTCGTGATGGACGGGCGCGGTTACCGCGGCGCGCACAGCAATGCGGGGGAGTGGGGGCACACCACCCTCGTCTACGACGGTGACCTCTGCCGCTGCGGCGCGCGGGGCTGCCTGGAGGCGTACATCGGCGCCGACCGGATCGCCGCCCGCCTCGCCGAGGCGACGGGCCTCGCGGCCGGGCCGGACCTGCTGACCCGGGTGCTCGCCGACGAGCCGCTCGCCGGTGCGGCGGCGGAGGTCCTCCGCCGGACCGTCGGCTACCTGGGCGCGGGCATCGCCGGGCTGATCAATCTCTTCTCTCCCGAGCGCATCGTGCTCGGCGGCCGGGTGGGCCTGGCGCTGGGCGAGCGCTTCCTCACCGGCATCCGCGAGGCCGCCGCCCGCAACGCGCTGCGGCATCCGTACTCGCGGACCCGCATCGACCTGTGCCAGCTCGGACCCGACGCCGTCGCGATGGGCGCGGCCACCCTTCCGATCGCCCGGCTGCTCGCCGACGGCGGGCTGCCGACGGCGACCGGCCCGGCACCGATGTCCCGCGCCGCCCACCGCCGCGCCGCGGCCCGGGACCGCACCTGAACCGGCACGGCGTGCCCGGGCACGCCGTCGGTCGTGGAGCATGCCGGCACGGCGTGCCCGGGCAGCCGTCGGTCGTGGAGCATGCCGGCACGGCGTGCCCGGCAACCGCCGGCGTCCCGCACGGACCATGCCGGCGCGCCGGAGATGCGCTGCACGGCTCGTCGACCACGGTGCCCCGGCCGGCGGCGTGCGGGCGGTCAGGTCGCGCGGTGGCGGGCGATCGTGTCGCGGAACCACAGGGCCGACCGCTTCGGCGTACGCCGCTGGGTCTCGTAGTCGACGTGCACGATGCCGAACCGTTTCGCGTAGCCCTCCGCCCACTCGAAGTTGTCCATGAGCGACCACGCGAAGTAGCCCCGGATGTCCGCGCCCTGCTCGCACGCCGCCGCGACCGCCGCGATGTGCTCGGCCAGGTACGCGGTGCGCCCCTCGTCCGCCACGAAGCCCGACTCGCCGGCCGCGTCGTCGAAGGCCGCGCCGTTCTCGGTGATGACGAGCGGCAGGCCCGGGTAGTCACGGTGCAGCCGCAGCAGCAACTGGGTGAGACGCTCCGGCGTGATCGGCCAGTCCATCGCGGTCCGCGGGCGGTCCTGCGGCACCACGCGGACGACCGGATGGCCGTCGGCGTCGACCCGGCAGCCGTGCTCGTCGGTGCCGCTGAAGTCCTGGCCGAAGTAGAAGTTGACGCCCAGTACCTCGATCGGCGTGGCGATGACGTCGAGGTCACCGTCCCGGACCGGGAAGGCGACGCCTCGCTCGGCGAGGTCGTCGACCACGTCCTGCGGGTACGTGCCCTTGCACAGCGGATCCAGGTAGGCGCGCAGTCCCATGCCGTCGGCGCGCCGGGCGGCGTCGTGGTCCGCCGGTGCGTCGGTCGCCGGGTCCGCCGTGCCCATGTTGAGGGTGATGCCGAATGTGTGTTCCCGCGTCGCCGCCGCCTTCATCCGCTGCGTCGCGAGACCGTGGCCGAGCAGCAGGTGGTGGACCGCCGCCACGGCGGCGCCGAAGTCCCGGCGGCCCGGGGCGTGCACGCCGACCTCGTAGCCCAGCCACGCGGAGCACCACGGCTCGTTGAGCGTCGTCCAGGTCCCGACGCGGTCGGCGAGCCGGTCGAAGACCAGCATCGCGTAGTCGGCGAAGCGGTACGCGGTGTCCCGGTGCGGCCACCCGCCGGCGTCCTCGAGCGCCTGCGGCAGGTCCCAGTGGTACAGCGTGACCCAGGGTGCGATCCCGGCGCCGAGCAACTCGTCGGTGAGCCGGTCGTAGAAGGCGAGGCCGGCCGGGTTGACCGGGCCGCGGCCGTGCGGCTGGACACGCGGCCACGCCACGGAGAAGCGGTACGAGTCCACGCCGAGGCTCTTGATCAGCGCCACGTCCTGCGGCATCCGGTGGTAGTGGTCGCAGGCGACGTCGCCGTTGTCGCCGCCTCTCACGGCGCCGGGAACCCGGCAGAACGTGTCCCAGATGGACGGTGTGCGGCCGTCCTCGGCGGCGGCACCCTCGATCTGATAAGCGGAGGTGGCGACGCCCCACTGGAACGACGGGGGAAAGGCGGTGGGAGGTAGGAGCAGGTCGGGGAAGGAGCTGCCTACGGGGTTCATGCGTCTCCTGGGCTGGGGATGCGGGTGGGGTGGAGCCAGCAGGCCACGGTCCGCGCCGACCCGTCGGGGGTATCCGGGTTGCCCAGCACCGGGATGTTCGCGGCGCACGGGTCGAATACCTTGGGGCAGCGCGGGTGGAACGAGCAGCCGGTGGGCATGCCCTTGAGGTCGGGCGGCGAGCCGGGGATGCCGCTGAGCTCGCGCCGCGGGCCGCTCAGCGCGGGGAACGAGCCGAGCAGGCCCGCGCTGTAGGGATGCAGCGAGCCCCGGTACAGCGTGGCGGCCTGCGCCTCCTCGACGATGCGGCCGCCGTACATGATGGCGATGCGGTTGGAGAACTCCACCAGCAGCGACAGGTCGTGGGTGATGAAGATGACCGAGAAGCCCAGCCGCTCGCGCAGCTCGATGAGCTGGCCGAGGATCTGCCGCTGCATCACCACGTCGAGGGCGGTGGTCGGCTCGTCCATGATGACCACCTGCGGTTGCAGGATCAGCGCCATGCCGATCATCACGCGCTGGCGCATGCCGCCGGAGAGCTGGTGCGGGTAGGCGTCCATCCGGTCCGACGAGATGCCGACCAGCCTGAGCATCTCGCGGGCGCGGGCGGAACGAGTGTGCGCCGACATCGCCGGTTCGTGCGCCTGAAGGACATCGGTCAACTGCGTCGAGATCTTGTGTACGGGGTTCAGCGAGTTCATCGCCCCCTGGAACACGATCGCCGTCTGCGCCCAGCGGAACCGTCGCAGCCCGTCGTCGTCGAGGTTGAGGACGTCGTACGGCTCGGCGTCCTGCGGGTGGTAGACGACCTTGCCGCCGCTGATCACGCCGGGCGGGGCGAGCAGCCGGGTGAGGCCGTATGCGAGGGTGGACTTGCCGGAGCCGGACTCCCCGGCCAGGCCGAGGACCTCGCCGCGGTGCAGGGTGAGATTGACGTCGCGGACCGCGTGCACCGCTTGGTCGCCCAGGCCGTAGTCGACGTTGAGGTTCCTGATCTCCAGGACGGGTTCGCGTCTCACCGCGTCGCCTCCTTGCCACGGTTCACCGGTGTCGCCGCCGCGGTGGTGATCGCCGGGATGGGGCGCGCGTGGGTGTGCGGCGCCGGGGAGTTGCTCAACACCGGGGTGAAGCCGACGCGCATCCGTACGGTGCGGCCGGAGGCGGTCCTGAGTCTGGTCTTGCCGGCACTGCGCAGGCGGGGGCTGACGAACTCGTCGATGCCGAAGTTGATCAGCGACAGTGCGGTGCCCAGCAGGGCGATGGCCAGGCCGGCCGGGACGAACCACCACCACGCGCCCTGCGCCAGGGCCTGTTGGCTCTGCGCCCAGAAGAGGATCGTGCCCCAGTTCCACTCCGATATCGTTCCCACGCCGATGAAGGCGAGAGTGATCTCGGAGGTGACCGCGAAGATGACCGTACCGACGAAGCCGGAGGCGATGATCGCGGTGAGGTTGGGCAGGATCTCGAAGAGGATGATCCGCCAGGTCTTCTCGCCGTTGGCCCGCGACGCCTCGATGTAGTCGCGGCGGCGCAGCGACAGGGTCTGCGCCCGCAGCACCCGCGCGCCCCAGGCCCAGGACGTGAAGCCGATGATCAGGGCGACCAGGGTGTCGCCGCCCCCGGGCGCCGCCGCGGTCACGATGATGATCAGGGGTAGCGCCGGCATCACCAGGAAGACGTTGGACAGCGCGGAGAGGGTGTCGTCCCAGCCGCCGCCGAGGTAACCGGCGGTGACTCCGATGAGGACGGACAGCAGGGTGGCGAGCGCGCCGGCGGTGAGGCCGACGAGCATGACGCCGCGGGTGCCGACCAGCACCTGGCTGAACACGTCCTGGCCGAGGTGCGTGGTGCCGAACCAGTGGTCGGCCGACGGGGGTGCCACGAGCGCCGGGCCGCGGGCGTCCGGATCGTACGGCGCGATCCAGGGCCCGATGATCGCGAAGAGCACGTAGATGCCGAGCACGGTCAGGCCGGTGGCGGCCTTGGCGTTGGCGACGAAACGGAACCGCTTGCGCCGGGCCGGTGGTTCCGTGGCGGCCTGTTCGATGCTGGAGGCAGGGATGGTCACCGGTCAGCCCTCCTTGCGGGTACGCGGGTCGAGCAGCAGGTACGCCACGTCGGCGATCAGGTTCGCCAGCAGCACCGAGATGGTGATGACCAGGAAGATGCCCTGCATCAGCGGGTAGTCCTTGGCGCCGACCGCCCGGAAGAGCAGGAAGCCCAGCCCGGGATAGGAGAAGACGATCTCCACCAGCAGGGTGCCGCCGACGATGAAGCCCAGCGCCAGCGCGAAGCCGGAGACGTTGGGCAGCAGCGCGTTGCGGGCCGCGTAGCCCACCGCCACCCGGCGCTCGGGAAGGCCCTTGGCGTGGGCGACGGTGATGTAGTCCTCGGCCGCGACGGTGACCATCATGTTGCGCATGCTGAGGATCCAGCCGCTCACCGAGGAGACGAGGATCGTCAGCGCGGGCAGCAGGCTGTGCTGGACGGCGCTCGGGATGAAGTACTGGTCCCAGGCCGGCACCAGGCCCGGCTCGAAACCGCCGGAGGACGGGAAGAAGCTGCCCGGCCCGGCGAGCAGGTAGATCGCCAGCAGGCCGAGCCAGAAGTACGGCACCGAGGACAGGAACGTGGTGGTGGGCAGCAGGCCGTCGATCCACGACCCGCGCCGCCAGCCCGCGAGCACGCCGAGGCCGGTGCCGAGGACGAAGCTGATGATGGTGGTGATGCCGACCAGGGCCACGGTCCAGGGCAGCGCGTCGCTGATGACCTCGGAGACCGTCGCGGGGAACGCGGTGAACGACAGGCCCAGGTCGCCGCGCAGGAGCTGCTGCCAGTAGTCGACGTACTGGCTCCAGACGCTGGCGTCCTTGTCGAGGCCGAACAGCACATAGAGGGAGTCGATCGCGTCGGTGCTCATCTGCCCCTGGTAGCGGGCGAGCAGCGACTTGACCGGGTCGCCCGGGATCATGCGGGGGATGAAGAAGTTGATGGTGATCGCGGCCCACGCCGTGAACGCGTAGAACAGGATCCGCTGGAGCAGATACCTCATCGCGTGCCCTCCTTCCGGTCGTACAACCAGCAGGCGGCCCAGTGGCCGGGCGCGTCGCCGATCTCGAGGCGTACCGGCAGGTCGGTGGTGCAGCGGGGCATCGCCGCCGGGCAGCGCGGATGGAACCGGCAGCCGGCGGGCGGCCGGATGAGGCTCGGCGGCTCGCCGTTGCCCCGATCCGCGGCGTCCGGCCGCAGGCTGTGCAGGCGATCCGGGTCGGGGGCCGAATCGATCAGGAGCCGGGTGTACGGGTGCGCCGGCGACTGGGTGACGCTCTCGCTGTCGCCGCCCTCGACCATCCGGCCCGCGTACATCACCAGCGTCTCGTCGGCGAAGTAGCGCGCCGACGCGATGTCGTGGGTGATGTAGAGGATCGCGAGGTCGAGCCGTTCCTTCAGGTCGCGCAGCAGGTTGAGGACGCCCAGCCGGATAGAGACGTCCAACATGGACACCGGCTCGTCGGCGAGCAGCGCCTCCGGGTTCGCGCCGAGCGCCCGGGCGATCGCGACGCGCTGCCGCTGGCCCCCGGAGAGCTCGTGTGGGAACTTGTCGAGGTAGCGCTCGGGCGGTGTCAGGCTGACCCGGGTGAGCAGGTCGGCGAGCGCCCGCTCGAGTTCAGCCGCCGACTTTCCGGCATTGCCGTGGATCCGCAGTGACCGGGTGAGGTGGTAGCGGATGGTGTGCACCGGGTTCAGCGACGCGAACGGATCCTGGAAGATCATCTGGACCCGCCGGACGTACGCCCGGAACTGCCGGCCGCGCTTGACCCCCGTCGACTCTCCGTGCAACCGGATGTCCCCGCCGGTCCGCGGATGGAGCTGCGCGAGCAGGCGCGCGACGGTGGACTTGCCGGAGCCGGACTCGCCGACCAGCGCGACTACCCGGCCGCGCCGCAGCGTCAGGTGGACGTCGTCGACCGCGTGCACGGCCTCGTGCTCGCGCCGGAACAGGTCGCGCAGCTTGCGGCGTACGGGGAAGTGCTTGGTCAGGCCGATCGCCTCCAGCACCACCTCGTCGGCCGGCGCGGTGGCCTCGGGGCTCAGCGTCATGCCGTTTCCTTCGCAGAGGGGGGTCGAACCGCCGCGGTGCCGCCCCCGGGACGCGGGGCTCCGGGGGCGGCGGAGCGGATCAGGAGTTGGCGGGCTTGAGGTGCAGCACGACGTCGAGCGCGTTGGCCTGGGTGGGCTGGCCGGCGCCGTACGGGTTGGTGTCGTCGGGCCAGCCGACCCAGTTCTTGGTGCTGTACGCCATGCCGACGTTGTCCGCGCCGACCGGGATCATCGGCACCTGCTCGACGAAGATCTTCTGGATCGTGGCGAGCGCGGCCGTGCGGGCGGCGTCGTCCGTCGCATTCGCGTAGGCCTCGAGCGCCGTGGTCGCCTCGTCACTGGAGAATCGGCCGAAGTTGCCGCCCGCGGCCGAGGTGCCGATCGGCTTGAGCAGCTTGCCGTCCATGATCGTCTGGTAGATGTCGTACGGGGTCGAGCCGCCGTTGGTCCAGCGGAAGGTGGCGTCGAAGTTGCCCTCCTCGACGTTGCGGAACCACGCGTCCTGGTTGGCCTTGTCGACGGTGGCCGCGATGCCGATCTCGGCGAGGTTGCTCTTCACGATCTCGAGCGAGGTCTGGTAGTCGGACCAGCCGCTCGGGTCGGTCAGGGTCAGCTTGACCGGCTTGCCGCTCGGGTCGTTCAGGGTGGTGCCGGAGAGCTGGTAGCCGGCCTGCGCCAGCAGGGCCTTGGCGCCGGCCACGTCCACCGAGTGGTTCTTGCCCTTGTACTCGGGCGCGATGAAGGCGTCACCGGCGGGCGTGGGCAGGCCGGTCACGCTGGTGACCTGCGGGTGGAAGTAGCCTGCCTCGGCCTGCTGGAAGATGTCCTGGCGGTTGATGACCATGTTCATGGCCTGGCGCAGCTTCGGGTCGTCGAACGGCTTCTTGGTGGTGTTGATGTAGAGACCGTGGATGCCGAGCACCGGCGGCGCCCAGACCTTGTAGTGCGCCGGGTCCTTGTCGATGAAGACCGTCTTGTAGTTGGGGATGAAGACGAAGCTCCACTCGTTGGAGCCGTCCGACAGCGCGGTGGTCTGCGCGTTGTTGTCGGTGTAGGACGTGTAGCGCAGCTCCTTGACCTGCGGCAGGTCCTGCCAGTAGCCGTCGGTGCGCACCGACAGCGTGGTGGTCTGCGGGGTGAAGGACTTCAGCGTGTACGGTCCGGAGCCGATCGGATTCTTGTTCGGGTCCTTGCTGGGGTCGCTCACCTTCTCCCAGATGTGCTTGGGCAGGATCGGCGTCTGACCCAGCCACTTGTCCTTGTAGACGAACATCGACCGGGTGAACGTCACCGTCACGGTGTTGCCGCTGGCGGTGATGTCGCCGTACGGGGTGGCGGCGGTGTTGATCGCCTCGTTCTTCTTGGCCAGCCCGAAGGTGAAGGCGACGTCGTCGCCGGTGACCTTCTGGCCGTCCGACCAGGTGGCGTTGTCCCGGACGGTGATCGTCACCTTCTTGTAGTCCGGCGTCCACTCGGCGCCGGTCGCGAGCCACGGCTTCGACGGGTCCGCCGGCTTCACCGGGTTCCACATCATCAGCGGCTCGTAGATCATCCACTTGTAGCCCAGGGAGGCGGCGGCCGAGGTCGTCAGCAACGGGTTGTGGTTCTCCGTCTGCGGGCCGTTCGGCATGCCCACGGTGAGGAAGGTGGTGCCGCCGGCCGCGTTTCTGTTTCCCGCATTCGGTGAGTCGCTGCACGCGGCCGTCCCGCCCGTGGCGAGCACGCCCGCCAGGGCAGCCGCGAACAAGGTCCTTCTCTGCATTTGGGATCTCCTCAGGTAATGCGTGTGGCAGGGGTGAGAGGGGGCCGGGGTGCCGGCGGACGAGTCGGGGTCACTCTTCGATGAGCGGACTTGCGCCTGTGGAAGCGCGCGCCACGAACGTGGCGGGAATGACGGTCGGTCGGTTGGGCAGGGGTGAGCCCTCGAAGTGGGCGAGCAGCGTGCGCGCCGCGGCCTCGCCCATCTCGCGCAGCGGCTGGTGCACCGTGCTGAGCGGCGGCTGGGTGTGTGCCGCCAGCGGGATGTCGTCGAAGCCCACCACCGCGACGTCCTGCGGGATGCGCCGGCCGCTGTCGAGCACGGCCCGCATGGCGCCGACGGCGGAGAGGTCGTTGTGGGCGAAGATCGAGTCGAACTGCAGCCCCGCCGCCAGCGCCGCGGTCACCGCCGCGGCGCCACAGGCGATGGTGAAGTCGCCGGGGAGCACATTCTCGGCGGGGATCGGGTGCCCCGCCTCGGCGTACTCGGTGGCGAAGCCGTCGAGGCGCTGGACGGTGCAGCCGAAGCGCGCCGGGCCGGCGATCACCAGCGGCCGGCGGCGGCCGATCTCCAGCAGGTGCCGGGCGGCCGCTCTGGCACCGGTGAAGTGCGTCGTGCCCACGCTCGGGATCCGTCCGGGCTGGACGTCGCGGTCGTCGATGAGCACCACCGGCAGGCCGCGGGCGTGCAGGGTGGCGATGTGGTCGAGGGTGCCCTCGGGCTCGATGACCAGCAGGCCGTCGAAGCTCTTGGCGGACACCTGCGCGCTGAACTGGCGCATCGACTCCTCGCCGCGGTTGCAGGTGAACAGCAGCAGGCCGTAGCGCTCGGTCTCGAGCACGTCGACCGCGCCCTGCAGGACCTCGCCGATCCACGGCCAGGTCAGCGAGGGCACGAGCATGCCGACCACGCGGGTTCGTCCGCGGGCCAGCCCGACCGCACGGGAACTGGGCACGTAGCCCAGTTCCTCGATCACCGCGCGAACCCGCGCGGCGGTGGACGCGTCCAGCTCACCCTTGCCGTTGAGCACGCGCGACACCGTGGTCTTGCTGACCTGGGCGCGAGCGGCGACATCGGCGATGGTGATGGGCACAGGTCCTCCGACGTGACGTCCGAGCGCACGGCACACCGTCGCTTCGGAACCGGTTTCGGGAGCGGTTCCGGAAGTAAACATTGGTGACTCTCATCACGTCAACGAGACCCTGGCTTTATTCAGGTTTCGAAACGTGACCACCGCGGCGCTCGTTCGTCACCGGCTTTGCCGCACCCCAGGCCCTCCACCTGCCGGACGATCTCCGGCAGCACCCGGCCCAGCGGGGCGTCGACGACGAGCTGCGCGTACGGCTCTCCGCGCGTGACGCCCCGGTTGACGATCGCGACGCGCACGCCTTCCTTCGCGGCGCGCAGCACGAAACGCCGGCCCGACATCACGGTCAGCGACGAGCCGAGGACGAGCAGGGTGCGGGCGCCGGCGACCAGTTCGAAGCCGCGGGCGACCCGCTCGCTCGGCACCGTCTCGCCGAAGTACACGACGTCCGGCTTGAGCATGCCGCCGCAGGCCGCGCAGCCGACCACCGCGAAGCCGTCCAGCGCGGCGTCGTCGATCTCCACGTCGCCGTCCGGATTCACCGCGGACACGGCCGCCGCGAAGCCGGGATTGGCGGCGTCGAGCCGCCGTCCGAGCTCGGCGCGGCCGCTGCGCACGCCGCAGTCGAGGCAGACGACCCGGGACAGATTGCCGTGCAGCTCGACGACGGCGTGCGCGCCGCCGTCCTGGTGCAGCCCGTCGACGTTCTGCGTGATGATCCCGTCGAGCCGGCCGAGCTCCTGCAGGCGCGCCACCGCCCGGTGCCCGGCGTTGGCGCGGGCGTCGCCGATCGTGCGCCAGCCGAGGTGACTGCGCGCCCAGTAGCGCCGCCGGGCCGCCGGATCGCCGGTGAACGTCTGGTACGTCATCGGCGTGGCCCGCCGGGCCACGCCCGAGGGGCCGCGATAGTCCGGGATACCCGACTCGGTGGAGAGTCCCGCGCCGCTGAGCACGACCACCCCGCCGTCGCCGACCCAGTCGGCCAGCTCGTTCACTCGTTCCACCCCACCATGGTCCCTCGCCGGGGTCACCCGCCGGAGTGGGACGAAGCGCTCAGTCAATGCGTTCTGTGCACGGACCTGCGGATGACGGTAGGTTGATCGGGTGGCTGTCGTCGCGCGCCTGCTTCCCCGTCTCTGGGACGGGCGCCGCCTGCTGCAGTTCCTGACCGGCCTGGCGCTGATCGCCCTGGCCTTCGCCATCCCGGCCCTGACCGCCGCTCCCCGGCCGGCGGACACCGCCGTGACCGTCGCCACCGTGGATGCCCCGCACGGCCGCACGGCGTGGACGGACCGGATCGAGGTGGCCGGCCCGGCCGCCGTGCCGGCCGAGCGCACCGACGCCGCCCCGGCCGCACCCACCCCGGTGCTCGAGCCGGGCGACGCCACGCAGCTCGGCGACGCGAGTTTCCCGCGGCCCGGCAGCGCCGCGCTGTGCGCCCAGTCGGGGCGCGGCCCGCCGCTCGCCTGAGTCACCGTTCCTCCACCCGTGCCGTCCCGGGCCCTCCGCGTGCCCGTGTCCGGCATGCCGGGCGTCACCGACGTCGTCGTTCCCCTCACCGAAAAGCGAACCCCCCGGCGCACGAGAGAAACCGGTGCCAATCGTGGAAACCGCTGCCGTACTTTGGATGACCCTGATGCTCGCCGTCGCCGCCGCGACGGCCGTCCTCGCCGTGCCCCGGCGGAGCCGCCCGGCCGGCTTCCGCCGTCACGACCGTCAGGCCGCCGGCGCCCTACGCCGGCAAGCCCGGACCGATCCGGCCGCCGTCGCGACGGAGACCGAGGCGGAGAGGTATGCCGACGAGGTGGCGCGGGCCGCCGTGCGCGCGGCCGAGATCGCCGGCCGCCGGCGCGCGGACTGGGAACGCGCGCAGGAGGGAGTCGACGAGGCCTGGGCCGCGTTCGACGCCGCCGACCGGACGGCCCGCCGCTGCACCGCCGCGGCCGCGTTCCCGATCCTCAAGCAGCGCCGCACCCGGGTCGAGATCGCCGACCGGGAACGGTTCCTGCACCGCTCCGCGGTCGCCGCCTGCCGGCGCAAGGAGCTGTCGATCGTCCAGCTCAACGAGGCTCTGGCGCACCGCGGCGGATGGAATCCCCGCAAGCACCCGGTCGCCCAGGAGGCGGCCCTGCGGTCCGCGGTGCGCGAGCATCGTTTCGCGGCGTACCAGGCGGCCACCGCACGGGAACGCGCGGCGTGGGAGGAGGCGGAGAAGGCCGCGGCGGCGCTGCGCACCTTGCGCGCGGAGGCCCTGGCCGCGCGCCTGCGCGTCGGTCGTGGCCTGCTTCCCGCCGGCGATCCCCGGCCGATCGGCGCGCGGGAACGGGCCGGACAATGGAATCCCGCCGAGCCGGTGGCGCGTCCGGCGGCGACCCTGGCGGCGCACTGACCCTCCAGTGTGGATCGCCTTTCCGTTCCCGGCGTTGCGGCGCGGGACTGAGGCGGGCCGGGTACCGTCACAGAGGCGTCGACGGGTGAAAGGCAGGAGGCCACAGTGTCATTGACCCCGGCGGGTCTCCCGCCCGCCGCGCGGCTGCACCGCGCCGCGCGGATCGAGGATGCCGTCCACGAGGTCATCGAGCGCCGGCTGCGTCAGCGTGGCTGGCGACCGGTGATCACGGCGTACACCGGATACGGCGCCCCGGGCTGGGCGCGGGTCATGGCGCGGGTCGTGCTCTCCCGTCGCGCCGCGGCGCCGAAACGGCGCGAGAAAGTGCGCGGCTGGCGCAGCTTCACCACCTCGCCCGTGAACAACGCGACGGTGCAGATCGAGATCGGCGGCCAGGTCCACGAGACGCGCACCGACCGCAGCGGCTACGTCGACGCCCGGGTCAAGGGTGACCTCGCGCCCGGGTGGGGCTGCGTGCGGCTGCTCACCGAGGGCGCCGAGCCGGTGGAGGCGCCCATCCGGGTGGTCGATCCGGCCATGAAGTTCGGCCTCGTCAGCGACATCGACGACACGGTGATGGTGACCGCCCTGCCGCGTCCGCTGCTCGCGGCCTGGAACACGTTCGTGCTCGACGAGCACGCCCGCGCGGCCGTGCCCGGCATGGCCGTTCTCTACGAGCGGCTCGTCACGGCGAACCCGGGCGCGCCGGTGTTCTACCTCTCGACCGGCGCGTGGAACGTGGCGCCCACGCTGACCCGCTTCCTGTCCCGTCATCTCTACCCCGCCGGACCGCTGCTGCTGACCGACTGGGGCCCGACCCCGGACCGCTGGTTCCGCAGCGGCCAGGAGCACAAGCGCAACACGCTGGCCCGGCTGTCCGCCGAGTTCCCGGACATCCGGTGGCTGCTCATCGGCGACGACGGTCAGCACGACCAGGAGATCTACTCCGAGTTCGCGCACGCCCACCCGGACAACGTCGCCGCGGTCGCGATCCGCCGCCTGTCACCGACGCAGGCCGTGCTCGCCGGCGCCATTCCCGGGCCGACGGGCGGCGCGGAGGCGGTCGGCTCGGGGGGCAAGACCTGGTTCTCCGCGCCGGACGGCGCCGGACTCTGGTCGCTGCTACGGGACACCGACGTTGTCTGAGCCGCCGTGGGGTCAGTCCTCCTCCGCCGGCACCGCCGTCTCCGGCGTGCCCGCCTCGGCGACCCGGGCGTGCAGCCGCTCCCGGATCTCGTCCGGCGTGTACGCCCGCCTGCGCCGCTCCTGGCGTGCCAGCACCACTCCGGTGGCGGCGACTCCCGCCAGCCCGGCCAATCCCGCTACTTTCCACCAACGCATCTGCCGAGGATAGACACGTGGTTGCCGACATCAGCCTCGACGAGGCCATCGATCTGACGCGTACGGGTGACGTCTGGCTGTTCCGCGGCCGCTCGGGTCCGGACCGCGCCATTCAGGCCATGACCAACAGCCCGGTCAACCACGTCGGCATGTCGATCGTCATCGAGGACATGCCGCCGCTGATGTGGCACGCCGAGCTGGGCAAGTCCCTGCCGGACCTGTGGTCGGGGACGTTCCAGCGCGGCGTGCAACTGCACGACCTGCGCGACGCGGTGACGGTCTGGGCGCACCGGTACGGCCAGCGCGGCTGGCTGCGTCAGCTCGAGCAGCCGGTGACCAAGGACATGGAGGACCGTGCCCTCAGGACGGTGGCCCGCCTCGACGGCACGCCGTTCCCCTCGACCGCCCGCCTCGCCTGGCGCTGGGCGCGGGGCCGGCTGCCGCAGCTTCGCCTGCCCTGGCACGAGAGCGTACGGACCGACGCCGACCTGGAGTTCGCGTACTGCGCGGAGGTGGTCGCAGTGACCTACGAGGAGATGGGTCTGCTGCCGCGCGGACGCCAGCCCAACTGGTACGACCCCGGCCGCTTCTGGAGCGGGGACGACCTGGAGCTCTGCGACGGCTACCGGCTGGGCGCCGAGATCGCCGTCAGCACCCCCTGACGAGGACGACGAGTGGCGGCCGCCTCGCCGGAGGCGGCCGCTGTACGTCAGCGGCTCCGTCGCCCGCCTACACGGGTGCCCGCCGAGAACGCGGCCGCACCGCCGGACTGGCTGGTGTGCACGGGCGTCGATCCGCCGCCGCGCCGGCTCCGGGGCTGACCGCCCTGGGCCCGCGCCGGCTGTCCGCTCCGCGTGCCGCTCTGTGCGCCGCGGGCGGCCTGGGAACGGGAGCCCTGGGAACGGGAGCCCTGGGAACGGGAGCCCTGGGCCGGCACCTCGGACTGGGCCCGGCCGCCGCCCTTGGGAGCGCTCTGGTCGTGCCCGCCGCCGGCCGGGCGGCTCGCGCCCCGGCCGCGCCGCGGCCGTCCCGGGCGGGCCTCCCCGGACGACGCGGCCGGCTCGGCGGAGACCGCGGGCGGCGGGGTGAAGCTGCGCTCGCCCGGTGCGAGCTGGGCGAGCAGGGGGTGACCCGGCCGCGCCTTGGTCGTGGTCGGCTTGATGCCGGCCTTGCGGGTCAGGTCCCGCACGTCGCCCTGCTGGTCGTCGGTCATCAGAGTGACGACCGTGCCCTGCGCGCCGGCCCGGGCCGTACGCCCCGAGCGGTGCAGGTACGCCTTGTGCTCCACCGGCGGGTCGGCGTGGATCACCAGCGCCACGTCGTCCACGTGGATGCCGCGGGCGGCGATGTCGGTCGCGACCAGGGTCTGCGCGCTGCCGTCCGAGAACGCCGACAGGTTGCGGTTGCGCGCGTTCTGCGCAAGGTTGCCATGCAGCTCGACGGCCGGCACCCCGGCCGCGACGAGCTGGCGGGTCAGCGTCTTGGCCCGGCGCTTGGTGCGGGTGAACACGACCGTGCGGCCCGGCGCGGCGACCAGGTCGACCAGCACCGGGAAGCGGTCGTCGTGCTGCACGTGCAGCACGTGGTGGGCCATCTCCACCGGCGCCTCGGCGGCCGCGTCGACGTGGTGGGTGACGGGCTTGCGCATGAAGCGCTGCACGAGCACGTCGACGCCGCCGTCGAGGGTGGCCGAGAAGAGCATCCGCTGGCCGTCGCGCGGCGTCGCGTCCATCAGCCGCCGGACCACCGGCAGGAAGCCGAGGTCGGCCATGTGGTCGGCCTCGTCCAGCACGGTGATCTCCACCGCGTCCAGGCTGGCGTGCCCGCTCTGCAGATGGTCGGCGAGCCGGCCGGGACAGGCCACGACGACGTCGACGCCCGCCTTGAGGCCCTTGATCTGCGGGTTGGGGCCGACCCCGCCGAAGACGGTCAGGGTGCGCAGGCCCATCGCGGCGGCGAGCGGGGCGAGGGTGGCGTCGATCTGGGTGGCCAGCTCACGGGTCGGCGCGAGGATCAGCGCCCGGGGACGGCCCGGCCTGCGGGGCGTCCGGGAGGCGGCGAGGCGGGCCACGACCGGCAGGACGAAGGCGTACGTCTTGCCGGAGCCGGTCCGCCCGCGGCCGAGCACGTCCCGGCCGGCGAGCGAGTCGGGCAGCGTCGCGGCCTGGATCGGGAACGGGGAGCTGATGCCGAGACCGGCGAGTACCTCGGCGAGCTCTGTGGGCACGCCGAGGTCGATGAACGAGGACATGTAGGTGTGAACTCCGAACGGTTGAGGGGGTCGTCCTGCCCGGCGCAGACCTCACGGGTCGCGGCGCGTGGTGGTCGATCCGTACGCGGTCCGAGGCAGAACTGGTCGTGACCGCGAGATCAAGTGTACCCCCCGCCGACCGCAACCCCGCTGCACCCGTGTGTGACCCGTCCTGCACCTGACGGACCGGACCGTTTCTCCTCAGTGCCGGTGTCTCCCCCCGACCCGGCCAGGTACAGGAGGAGACCCCCCCATGAGCGGTGCTGTTGAGGTCGACCGCCGTCGCGAGGACACCGTACGGGCGCACATGCCGCTCGTCGGGCATCTCGTCCGCGAGATGCTGGCCCGGGTGCCTTCCCACGTGAACCGGGACGACCTGCTTTCGGCCGGGTACGCGGCACTCGTCGCCGCGGCCCGCGGATTCGACGACTCCCGCGGCGTGCCGTTCGCGCGGTTCGCGGCGGCCCGGGTCCGCGGCGCCCTGCTCGACGAGCTGCGCGGGCTGGACTGGGCGAGCCGTTCGGTGCGGCAGCGGGCCCGGCGTACCGACTCGGCCCGTCAGGAGCTGACCGCGGAGCTGGGCCGTACGCCGACCGTCGCCGAGGTCGCCGAGCGGCTGGGCTGTTCCGTGGAGGACATCGAGTCGGCGGACGACGACGTCCAGCGCGCGGTGGTGTTCAGCCTCCAGGGCTTCGCCACGGCGGGCGCGGACGACATGGTGACCGAGCCGAGCGCCGGCCCGGAGGAGATGCTGCTCCGCCGGGAGCGGATGGGCTATCTGCGGCACGCGGTCGAGGTGCTGCCCGACCGGCTGAAAGCGGTGATCACCGGCTACTTCTTCGACGAGCGCCCGATGGCGCAGATCGCCGCGGATCTCGGCGTCACCGAGTCGCGGGTGTCACAGTTGCGGGCCGAGGCGCTGTCGCTGCTCAAGGACGGCCTGAACACCCACCTGGAGCCGGGCCTGGCGACGTCGGCCAAGGACAAGGACGGCTGCGTGGCGCGCCGGCGCGCGGCGTACTACGACCAGATCGCGACCCGTGGCACGCTGCGGGACCGGCTGGCGATCACCGGGCCGGACGGCCTGCCGGTCGCCGCCTGACGAAAGATGCTCACCGGGCTCGGTCATCGCGCGATGACCGAGCCCGGTGGCGTTTGCTGGACTGATCAGGCGTTGGCGCAGGTGCCGGCCTTCTTCTGGGCGGCGATGGCCTTGTCGGCGCCTTTGGCGTAGAGCGCCAGGCCCTCCTTGGCGGGCTCGAGCTTCCAGGCGTTCTGCTCGTAGACCATCGTGTAGGACTGCGCCGCGACGAGCTGCTTGGCGATGACCACGGCCTTGTCCTCGCCCTCCATGCGGGCGCTGGTCAACTGGATCGCCAGGCCCTTGCGGGAGCAGGCCTCGTTGAGCTTGACGTAGTCGGCCTTGCTGATGGCGGCCTTGCCGGCGGCGGTGTACATCTCCCAGGCGCCGCCGAAGTCGCCGCCGCTGAAGCGGTCGAACACGGTCTGCGCGGCGGCCCTGGCGCCTTCGATGGACTTCGGCTCGGGACCGCCGGCCGCGGCCGCGGCGGCATTGCCGGCGGGGGCGTTCTCGGCGTCGTCGGAGCAGGCGGAGGTGAAGGCGAGGGCGGCGACGGCGGCGAGCACCAGAGCGCCGGCACGCCGGAACGGGTGGTTGTGGTTCATGACCCGGTTCAACCCGGGACAGGCCGACACGTAACGGCGAGCGTCGCTGTTGACTGATTCCTGACACTCTCGGCGCAGGCCGTAACCTCGCCCGCGCGGTCGGCGCCGGAAACGCCCATCGGCTATTCTGAGCGTTTCCACGGGAAACAAAAAGGGCGACCACAAATGGTCGCTGACCTGCGGAATGCTACCACAACAGGGAGTGGTTTTGTCAAGCTCCGCCGACGGTACGGACACCTTGCGGAACGACGACATCGAGTCCGAACAGGCGTATCTGACCGCCCTCTACAGCCGCCTCGACGAGCTTCGTGAGCAGGCCGCCGAGCGCTTGCGTGCCATCCTTCTCGAGGCCGGCGGCACCCCACAGGGCCGTTCCCAGCGGGAGGCCACCCGCAGCCACTGGGCCGAGCAGGTCGCGCAGATGAATGCGGTCGAGAACGGATTGTGTTTCGGCCGGCTCGACTTCTCGGCGGGCAATCCGCGCTACATCGGCCGGCTCGGAATGTTCGCCGAGGACCGCGAGCGCGATCCGCTGCTGATCGACTGGCGGGCACCGGCCGCCCGGCCGTTCTACCTCGCCACGGCGGTGTCCCCCGAGGGGGTGACCCGGCGGCGGCACCTGCGGACCCGCGGGCGCGAGCTCACCGGCATCGACGACGAGGTGCTCGACCTCGACGCCGGCGCGGGCGGGCGCGAGGACGTGACCGGCGAGGCGGCGCTGCTCTCCGCGCTCACCGCCGGGCGCACCGGCCGGATGCGCGACATCGTCGAGACGATCCAGGCCGAGCAGGACGAGGTGATCCGCTCCGGCCTGCCCGGCGTCCTGGTCGTGCAGGGTGGGCCGGGCACCGGGAAGACCGCCGTCGCCCTGCACCGGGCCGCGTATCTGCTCTACACGTACCGCGCTCAGCTCACCAAGCAGGGCGTGCTCATCCTCGGTCCCAACGCGACGTTCCTGCGCTACATCTCCCAGGTGCTCCCGTCGTTGGCGGAGACCGGTGTGTTCCTGGCCACCCTCGGCGACATGTTCCCGGGCGTGACGGCCCGCGCGAGCGAGTCGCCGGAGACGGCCGCGCTCAAGGGGCGGCTCGACATGCTCGGCGTGCTCGAGCGCGCGGTGGCCGACCGGCAGACCGTGCCGGACGACTTCGTCGAGGTCGACCACGACGGCTATCCGCTGCGCATCGAGCGGGCCGTCTGCGAGGACGCCCGGGCCGCCGCCCGGCGCTCGGGGCGGCCGCACAACGTGGCCCGGCAGATGTTCGTGACCGAGGCCGTGCACGCGCTGTCGCTGCAGATCGCCGAGCGCATCGGCGCCGACCCGCTGGGCGGCGACAATCTGCTGGAGGAAGCGGACCTGGCGGAGACCCGCCGGGAACTGCGCGAGGACGAGGACGTGCAGCGGGCGCTCTTCGAGCTGTGGCCGGTGCTGACCCCGCGGCAGGTCCTGCGGGACCTGCTGAGCGACCCCGACCGGCTGGAGTCCGCGGCACCGGAGCTGAGCGCCGACGAGCGGGCCCTGCTGCTGCGCGACCGCGCATCCCGCTGGACTCCGGCCGACGTGCCCCTGCTGGACGAGCTCGCCGAGCTGCTCGGCGTGGACGACACCCTGAAGGCCCGGGCGGCGGCGCGCGAGCGGCGCCAGGCGGTCGAGTACGCCGAGGGCGTGCTCGAGATCGTCGAGGGCTCCCGCTCGCTCGACTTCGAGGACGAGTCCGAGGAGAAGGACGAGATCCTCTCCGCGCTCGACGTGGTGAGCGCGAGCGCCTTCGTCGAGCGGCATGAGGTGATCGACACGCGGACCGCCGCCGAACGCGCCGCCGTGGACCGTACGTGGGTCTTCGGTCACGTGATCGTCGACGAGGCGCAGGAGCTGTCTCCGATGGCCTGGCGGTTGCTGATGCGCCGCTGCCCGAGCCGGTCGATGACGGTGGTCGGCGACGTCGCGCAGACTAGTGAGCTGTCCGGGACGACGACATGGGACCACGTTTTCGAGCCGTACGTGGAACAGCGCTGGCGCCTCACCGAGCTGACCGTGAACTACCGTACGCCCGCCGAGGTCATGGCCGTCGCGGCGGACGTGCTGGCCGCCGTCGACCCGTCGGCGCCGCCGCCCCGCTCGGTCCGCGAGTCCGGGTACCTGCCGTGGGCGAGCCGGGTGTCCCGCGATCGGCTCGCCGCCGAGCTGATCGACGCGGTGCGCCGGGAGGCGGCGGCGGTGCCCGACGGACGGGTCGGTGTGCTCGTCCCGGCCGCCCTCGAGGAGTCGCTGGGCGACGCGCTCACCGCGGCGATCCCCGGTGCGGCGGTGGGGGAGCAGCCCGACCTGCGCGACCCCGTCGTGCTGATGACCGTGCGGCAGGCGAAGGGCCTGGAGTTCGACAGCGTGCTGGTGGTGCAGCCCGGCGAGATCGTCGCGGAGAGCCCCCGCGGTCTCAGCGACCTGTACGTCGCGGTGACCCGGGCGACGCGGCGGCTCGGCGTCCTGCACACGGCGGACCTGCCGAAGGTGCTCGCCGCGCTGGCGTGAAACAGCGGAAGGGCCGGCGAAGCTGCGCCGGCCCTTCCGCTCGAGGACGATCCGTCAGGCGGCGCCCACGGCGAACGGCGTGTGGCCGTGCGCGTTGGTCATCGCCAGTCGCGACTGCATGGAGGTGTTGCCGGCGATCGCGGCGTAGTAGCCGGCCCGGCGGCGGGCGGTGATGCCCTCCGGGTTCTCCGGCACCGGGGCGAGGTGCGGGTCGAGGTGGGTGTTGAGGCCGTCCTTGAGCAGCGACAGCGCCTCGGCGCGGAGCTGCGAGATGCGGCTCTCGGTGACGCCCAGGTCGGCGGCGATCTCCGCCATCGGGCGCTCCTTGAGGAAGTACTCGGAGATGACGTACTGCAGCCGCTCCGGCAGCGAGTCGATCGCGTGGTGCAGGTAGCCGATCTGCTCCCGGCGGATGAGCATGTCCTCCGGGCCGGGGGTCGGCTCGGTCACCAGGTCGTCGGCGCTGCTCGTGGTGAAGCCCTGCAGCGACAGCACGGTGGCGCGCTGCACGTCGTTGTCCGTCTGGTGCAGATCGGTCGTGGTGGTGCCGAGCGCCTGGGCCAGCTCCTCGGCCGTGGGGGTGCGGCCCAGAGTCGTGGTCAGGTTCTGGCGGGTCGTGTCGGTGGCCCGGGCCTTGGTCCGCACCGAGCGGGTCGCCCAGTCCAGCGAGCGCAGCTCGTCGAGGATGGCGCCCCGGATGCGGGTGGTGGCGAACCGGTGGAAGGGGATCCCGCGGGTCGGGTCCCAGCCGCGAGCGGCGGTCACGAGCGCGTGCAGTCCGGCGCTCGTGAGGTCGTCGCGGTGGATGTGGTTGGGGATGCGGGTGAGCATGTCGCGCACCAGGTGGCCGACCAGCGGCATGTGCGTACGGATCAGCTCTTCCTGCTCCGCGGCGGACAGGGCCGGCACGGCGGTCGCGGTGTCGGCGGTGAAGTCGGCAGCGGTCGTCATGGTGCTGGTCATGTCGTTTCCCCCGGTTCTCGTCGGTGGCCCGTGGCTGGTGGGCGGCACCGGCTGACAGAGGGAAACTTTGGGTGACCAGGGGTATAGGTAACGGTCGCGGACAGTTGCCGCCTGGTTGCTTCGTCTCTTTTCCTCAAGTGGCCTGGGAGAGGTCCCAGACGAAGCGCTCCGGCGCGAACGCCTCGGCGTAGCGCACCCGCGCCTGGGCGCCGTAGTGCCGGGCGGTGGCGGTGGGCAGCTCGGGGTCGGTGACCACGGCGAGCTTGTGCTCGAGGTGCGCGGTGATGTCGACGTACACGGTGGGTGCGAAGGCCAGGGTCGTCTCGCCGGGGTAGTGCAGAATCCGGCCGCTGTGCCGGGCCGCACACCCGGTCGCCGCGGCGGCCGCCCGCCGCTCGGCGGCGGAGTCGTCCGGTGCGGGCACGTAGATCACGTCCGCGTCGACCCCGGTGAGCACGTTCTCGATGGCGGCGACGGCGGCCCCGTCCCAGGTCGCGCCGGACAGGTTCCGCGTGCGGCGGTCGTTGCCGCGCAGCCGGCCCCGCCGGTCGGCCGTACGGCGGCGCTCGGCGGCCTCGGGGCCCCAGACCAGCAGGCAGTCGAGGGCACGGGCGGACGCCTCGCTGCCCAGGGTCAGGGGATGATCAGGGCCGTCGCAGGAGAGCACCAGCATGGTCACGGAGTCCCCGGCGGCCCGATGCGCGGCGAGCGTGCCGGCGCAGCCGAGCTCGAGGTCGCCGGGGCGGGCGCCGACGGCGAGGACGCTGCGTGCCACGGAACCTCCTCGCCTCCTCGGCGCCGGACCGGGGTCGGCGGCGCTGAGTGTCCATCGGCGGGCGGACCCCGCGGTTGAGGGTTGTGGCGCGGTTGCGGCACGCTGGTCCCATGGATCTCAGCGACACCGGCACCATCGTCACCGTGATCGCCGGCCTCGCCATGCTGGTGGGCGTCCTGGGCGTGGTGATCCCGGTGCTGCCCGGGCTGCTGCTGTGCTGGGCCGCGGTGCTGCTGTGGGCGCTGCTGGGCGATGCTTCCGGCGGCCGGTGGGTGGTGCTGGCGCTGGCCACGCTGGTGGCGCTCGGCGGCACGGTCGCTAAGTACCTCTGGCCCGGCCGGCGCCTGAAGAGCACCGGCGTGCCGACGTCGTCGCTGGCCGCCGGGGGCGTGCTCGGCCTGGTCGGCTTCTTCGTCGTGCCGGTGGTGGGCCTGGTGCTCGGCTTCGTGCTCGGCCTCTTCCTCGCCGAGCGGGCGCGCCTCGGGCCGGGACAGGCGGGGCCGTCGACGCGCGGGGCCCTGAAGGCGGTGGGCCTGTCGATGCTGGTCGAGTTCGCCGCCGCCCTCGGCGTCGCGGTGGTGTGGATGTTCGGCCTGCTGGCGACGTGACGTCAGGAAACGATCCGCGAGCGCCGCACCCGGTGCCGGAGGCGGCGGCGCCGGCGGCCGAGCGCCAGTAGCAGCGGCGCGGCCAGTGTGACCGCGATCGCCGCGGCCATCCCGGGCGAGAGTCCCGGCCCGTCCGTGGCGCGGGCGGCGGCCGGAGCGGGTGCCGGGCCGGTCGGCGTCGAGGAAGGCGATGGAGCGGCGGACGCGGCCGTGGCTGTGCCCTCGACCCCGTGCGGATCCACGAGCTTGCCCACCGAGGCGTCCCGGGGCAGGGAGAAGCCCCAGTCGAGCAGGGCGGCGCCCTGCTGCCAGCCGCGCAACGGCCGGGCCTCCGCGCCCAGGAGCGTGGCGACCAGCCGCCGCCCGCCGCGCTCCGCCGCGCCCACGTAGCTGTGCCGGGCGAGCTGGGTGAAGCCGGTCTTGCCGCCGAGCGCGCCACGATAGTCGAAGATCAGCGGGTTCTCGTTCTGGATCTCGAAGCCGCGGGTCTTCAGCCGCTTCTGCCCGGGGACCCGGGCCTTCCTCGTGAGCGCATAGCGTCGGAAAGCGGGATCCGCGAAGCACTCCCGTGCGATGAGTGCGAGGTCGTACGCGCTGGTGAACTGCCCGGGACCGTCCAGGCCCGAGGGCGTCACCGCGTGGGTCTGGAACGCGCCCAGCCGCTGCGCCTCGGCGTTCATCGCCGCGATCGTCGCCTCCACGCCGCCGGTGCCTCCGCCCAGCCGGGCCAGCGCGTTCGCCGCCTCGTTGCCCGAGTTCAGCAGCAGGCCGAGCCACAGCGTGGCGATCGGATACCGGCCGCCCTCGAGGAGTCCGACCGCGGAGCTGCCCGGCTCGATGTCGAGGTCGCCCTCGATGATGGTGATCGTCCGGCGCGGGTCGAGCCTGTCCATGACCGTGGCGGCGAGCAGCAGCTTCTGCACACTGGCCGGGGTGCCGTACACGTGTGGCCCGCAGCCTCCGAGCACCTCGCCGGTGCCGAGGTCGGCGACCAGCCAGCTCGTGGCGGTCAGCGCGGGCGGTCGCCTCGCGCCGGCCGGGATCACGAGCCCGTCCGTCGCCAGGGCGTCTCCGCCCACCGCCCGCAGGACGGGGTCGTCCTTCGGCGGCGCGGGACGAGGCGGCCGGCCGGCGGGCGGTTTCACGTCGGGCCGGGGGCAGGCGACGGCCGCCGGTGCCGCCCGCGCGATGCCGGGTGCCGCCCGCGCGATGCCGGGTGCGGCCGGCGCGCCCGCCGGGATTGCCGCCGCGGGGGCCGGGGGCCCGAGAGCGCCCGCGCAGAGGGCGGTGGCCGCGGCCGCCGCCGCGGCACGGCGGCGGAGCCGGGATGCGCCGCCGGCGGTCACGGCCGGATCGCCGCGGCGGCGGAGTCGGCGGCGGCGTCCATGACGACGACCCTAACGGCCGCGGCGCCTCGCGGCCCGGCCGGTGATTGCGCGCAAATTGCGCCTCCGCATTTCGTGAAGGCCATGGCTCGATAATTGCCCGCCGTCGGCGATATTCTGTGAACTACGGCAGAACTGTTGCGCGCGGAGTCCATCCCGCGCCACACTGAGCCCGGTTCTTAGGATTCTCTTCAGGAGTCGCTATGGCGCGGCAGGTAATCACCACCCTCATCGACGACATCGACGGAAAGCCGGCCGACCGCACGGTGGAGTTCAGTCTCGATGGCACGGCCTACACCATCGATCTGTCCGAGGCCAATGCCGGCAAGCTTCGCAAGGCACTGGACCCGTTCATCAACGCGGGCACGCGAATCGGCCGTTCCGGGTCGGGGCGCTCGGCCGCACGCACGACACCGGTGCGCACGGCCGGCAGCCGCGACGAGAACAGGCTCATTCGCGAGTGGGCTGCCCAGCACGGTCACCAGATCTCGGAGCGCGGCCGCATCCCGCAGAGCGTCAGCAGCGCCTATCGGGCGGCGCACGGCCGCTGACTGTCGCCGGCGGTGCCGGGCAATAGCGGTACGCAGTCAAGGCATCGCAGATGGTGAATGCTGGGGTCTCGCGCCCCGGCTTCGTGTTATGGCGTGCCGTCCTTTATGCCGTGCGGCGGTGCCGGACGCGTGCGCGAGGAGCAAAGTCCTCCCGCGGCGATAGGCCGGATCGGCCGGGTCCTACACAGAAAGTCCTGCACTCCGCTCGGGATTCGGCCACCCGTGGGGATTCGGCCGACTTTGCCGCGCCGGCGCTCAGCAATCCCGCAGGCGCGGCAGCATCTCCGCGACCGTTTCCAGCACCTTCTCGTCGCCGGCGTACCAGCTCGACGAGCGGGGCCAGTGCGCCATCACGTCGGTGAATCCCAGTTCCGCCGCGCGGCCCACCGCGTCCTCGAAGGCCTCGGCGCTGCTCAGGGAGTAGACCGGCGACGAGTCCAGATTGAGATAGCGGGCGACGGCCGGCCGGCCCGAGCGCGCCTGCGCGGCGCCGAAGCGGTCGGCCGTCTCGCGCACCGAGCGCCACCAGGCCCGCTCGTCGTCCATGGCCTGGACCGCTCCCGTGGTCACCCAGCCGTCGCCGTGCTCGGCCGCCACGCGCAGCGCGCGCGGGCCGTTCGCCGCGACGATCAGCGGTGGCCGGGGCTGCTGGACCGGTCCCGGCAGCGTGCGGGCGTCCACCGCCCGGTAGTGGCGGCCCGTGTAGGACACGTGGTCCTCGCGGGTCAGGCGGCCGAGCAGCTCCACGAACTCGGTGAAGCGGTCGACCCGCTCGCGCGGCGTCAGCGGCTCCTGGCCGAGCACCTCGGCGTCGAAGCCGGTGCCGCCGGCGCCCACGCCCAGCAGCAGCCGGCCCTGCGAGACGTCGTCGACGGCCAGGGCCTCGCGGGCGAGGTGCACCGGGTGCCGGAAGTTCGGGGACGCGACGAAGGTGCCGAGACCGATCCGCTCGGTGACGGTCGCCGCGGCCGTCAGGGTCGCGATCGCGTCGAACCACGGGCCGTCCACGAGGTCCCGCCAGCCGAGGTGGTCGTAGGTCCAGGCGTGGTCGAAGCCGTACTCCTCGGCAAGCCGCCAGCGGTGTCGCGCCGACATCCAGCGCTCTTCAGGGAGGATCACGATGCCGATGCGCATCGGGGGACCGTACCTCAGGGCCTGATCAGGCCAGACGCAGGCCGTCGCTGTCGCCGTTCGCCGCCGTCGTCGTCGCGTCCTCGAAGGCGGCGAGGGCGCGGACGAGCTCGCTGCGCCGCGCCGGGCTCATCCGCTCCAGCACCTCGCCGATCGCCATCCGGCGGCGCTCCCGCAGCTCGTCCAGCAGCCGGTGGGCGGCCGGGGTCGGCACCAGGCGCACCTCGCGGCGGTCCCGCGGATCCGGCACGCGTCGCAGCAGTCCGGTGGCCTCGAGCCGGTCGCACAGGCGGCTCGCCGACGAGGGCACCACGTCGAGGGCCTCCGCCAGGCGGTTCATGTTCGTGCGCTCGTTGCGCGAGATGATCGTCAGAACGCGCAGTTGCGCGGGCGGCACCGCGGGCGACTGCGCCAGCCGCGCGCTCTCGAACACGCCCAGCAACGACTCGACCGTCGACTCCACCGCCGCGGCCACGTCCGTGAGGCGCTCCATGCCGGTCCTCTGTGCGCAGGTGAGTGGTGCGTGCAGCCCGCACCCGTCACCGGATGGGCGACGCGTCATCGTCGCCAGTCGAGGCAGACGGTGACCGCGTCGTCTTCGGGTTCCACACCCCCGTGGTATTCGCGGAGGTTGCGCATCACCGTACCGACTGCCTCGGTCGCCGGCTGCAACCGCGTCCGACGCAACGCGGTCAGCAGGGCGGATTCACCGTACGGGGACCGCCCGCCGGGCGTGGCGGCGTGCACCCCGTCGCTGACCACCAGCAGGCGGTCGGCCGGCTGGAGGGAGAACTTCTGGGTCTCGTACCGGGTCTCGCCGAACATGCCGAGGGGGAGCTGCTGCTCGAGGGTGACCGGCTGGATCTCGCGGTCCCGGGCGATCACCGCGCGGGGTGAGCCGGCGTCGACCGCCTCGACCCGCCCGTCGACGAGGTCGATCTCGAGCAGCAGGGTGGCGGCGTGCCCGGCGCCGCCGAAGCGTGCGTAGACCGCGTCGGAGGCCAGCTCGGCCTGCTCGACGATGTTGGCACCGGAGCGGCGGGCGTTGCGCATCGCGTTGACGGCGACGGTGGTGAGGACCGCCGCTTCCAGGCCGTCGCCGTGCCCGTTGAGCACCGTGACGGTGAGCCGGTCCCCGGCCAGCGACCAGTCGTAGTGGTCGCCGAAGACCGCGTACGCCGGCTCGAGCTGACCCGCCAGCAGGAACCGGTCATCGCCCAGCGAGCGTCCCGGGAGAAGCTCCCACTGCAGTTCGGCGGCCATGGTGAGGCGCTCGTGCCGCTGGGCGCGCCGGTAGCGGTCGGTTGCCACGTCGGCGGCCCGCAGCGCCACCGCGAGCTCGTCGGCGACCGTGCTGAGCTCCTCGATGAGGCCGCTGTCCGCGGGCAACGGGGTCTCCACGACGAGAACGCCGACCCGCTCGCCCCAGGCGCTCAGCGGCAGGTACGCGCGGTGCCTGCCGGACGCGATGTCGGCTACCGGCCGCTGACTGCGGAAACAGCGCTGCGCGAGCGCGTTGCCGTGCGGGCCGTCCGGTTCGATCAGGGGACGGAGGGCGGTGAGGCTGAGGTCGCCGAGCAACACCTCGACCCGGCCGGCGCAGTGGTGCCGGCGCAGGTGCTCAGCCGCCACCTCCGGCAGCCGGTCCGGCGGTGTCACCCGCAACAACGCGCCCACTGGCGTCGGACGCTTTGACAAGGGAGCCCTACTTTCGCGCGTGTACGGCAATATTTGCTGTAGAGCAAGAATGATAGGGAACGCGCGCAGCAGCTCCGCGCGGGGCCGCGCGGCGGGGTGTTCGACTGCGGGAATCGGCGCGTCAGCGCGCCGTGGCGAACGACTTCTCGAAGTGGATGAGGCTCCCGCTGCGCGGTGTGGACTGCATGCGGACGTTCTCGCTCAGTGCCCTGATGAGGAACAGGCCGCGGCCACGGTCGCTGTCCACCTCGGGTCTGTCCACCGTGCCCGTCTCGAAACCGGTGCCGTTGTCGGCGACGTCGATCGCACAGTGGTCCTCGGCGACGTCCAGGCGCACCTCGATGCTGTCCGCCCCGCAGGCGTGGTTGACCACGTTGGCGCAGGCCTCGGTGAGGGCGACCTCCAGGTCCTGACCGGCCTCCCGGTCGACGTGGAAGACCGACAGAGCGCAGCGCAGCAGCCGCCTCACCGCCGGCACGCTGCCGACCTCACGAGGCAGGTTCAGATGAACCGAGATGCGCATGCGATCCCTCCTCCTGCGGCTCGTGGTGGCCGCGCCGATACCGGCACCCTCTGTGTTCCCGCCCGGGTGCAGGCTTAACCACACCCGGTGTGTGACGGCGATAGGGTCGGACCATGATTCGGTTCGGCTACAAGGCATCGGCCGAGCAGTTCGCCCCGCGCGAGCTGCTCCGCTACGGCATCGACGCGGAACAGCGGGGTTTCGACTCCGTGTTCGTCAGCGACCACCTGCAGCCGTGGCGGCACGACGGCGGGCACGCCCCCGCCGCGCTGCCCTGGCTCGGCGCACTGGCCACCAGCACCGAGCGGGTGCTGCTCGGCACCAGCGTGCTGACGCCGACGTTCCGCTACCACCCGGCGGTCATCGCGCAGGCGTTCGCCACGCTGGGCTGCCTCGCCCCGGGCCGCGTCATCCTCGGGGTGGGCTCCGGCGAGTCACTCAACGAGGTGCCGCTCGGCCTGGCCTGGCCGGAGGGCAAGGAGCGGTTCGCGCGGCTCAAGGAGGCGGTGGCGCTCATCCGGCGGCTCTGGACCGAGGACCGGGTGACCTTCGAGGGCACCTACTACCGCACCGAGCTCGCCACCATCTACGACAAGCCCGAGCAGCAGGTCCCGATCTACATCGGCGCCTCCGGACCGGCCGCGACCCGGCTCGCCGGTCGCGTCGCCGACGGCTTCATCACCACCAGCGGCAAGGGCCATGGGCTCTACACCGACACGCTGCTGCCGGCCGTCCGGGAGGGCGCGGAGAAGGCGGGCCGCCCGCTCGACGACCTCGACCTGATGATCGAGGTCAAGGTCTCCTTCGACCCCGACCTCGAGAAGGCGCGCAACGACACCCACTACTGGGGTGCGCTGGCGCTCTCGCCCGAGGAGAAGACCGGCGTCGAGGATCCGATCGAGATGCAGCGCCGTGCCGACGCGCTGCCGATCGGCCGTACGGTGACCCGCTGGATCGTCTCCTCGGACCCCGACGAGCACGCGGCGAAGGTCGCCGAGTACCTGGACATGGGCTTCCGGCACCTCGTGTTCCACGCGCCCGGCCCGGACCAGGACCGGTTCCTGCGGGTCTACGGCGAGCAGGTCCTGCCCCGGTTGCGCGACCGCGTCAAGCAGGGCTAGAGATTGTCGCGCCGCTCGCCCCTCACGATCCGCGGAGCCGAACGGCGCCGGGGACGGGGCGGGACGGGCACCGAGTGCCGGGCGCCGTGACGGCCCGCCTGCTGGTCCGGCGCGACGGCCTCCGGGGCGGGCGTCGCGCCGGCCGTCGCGCCGGGGGACGGGCGGCCCGCCGGGTGGATCCGTACGCGGCGCCGGCGGCGTGCGTACTCGATAGCCACCGTGCGCACCATCCGTACGGCCACCGGCAGCAGGCGCCGCTGCCGGTCGCCGTAGATCCGGGGGTAACCGACCGTGGCCACCTCCACCACCCGCAGCCCACGGGTCGCCATCCGGATCGTGATGAGGGTTTCGATCTCCGGGCCGTCGCCCCAGGCCCGGCGCCCGCGTCTGAGCCCCGGCACGTCCGGTCCGGGCAGGTCGAGCACGGGCAGCAGCTCCCGCCAGTACGCGTTGTAGCCGCAGCTCAGGTCCGTGTACCGCGTCCCGAACAGCAGGTTGACGATGCGGCTCAGCACCGCGTGCCCGAGGCGCTCGACCGGCCGGGCGTCACGGTGCTCGCCGCCGTAACGGAAGCGCGAGCCGTGCGCGGCCTCCGCGCCGGAGAGCAGCGCGTCGACGAAGCGCAGGATCTCGCCCGGGTCCGCCGACCCGTCGGCGTTGACCGTCACCACGATGTCGCCGGTGGCGGCGGCGAACCCGCACGCCAGGGCGTTGCCCTTGCCCGACCGCGTCTGACGGACGACGACCACGTCGGGGCGTACCTCGCGGGCCACCGCGACGGTGTCGTCGTCGGAGCGGCCGTCCACCACGACGACCTGGTCGACGGGGGGCAGGTTCTCCAGGACGAGCGGGAGGTTGTCCTCTTCGTTGAGGGCGGGGATCACGACGGTCACGGTGGGTGACGGTGCGCCGGTGGGCGGCGTAGGGCGTCGCGACGAGGGAGACATGGGGGGCTCCTCGACGGCGGGGGCAGGTCGCAGGGACGGATCTCAACTTACCAATGGACTACGGTGCGTCAACCGCGCCAGTAGGGTGCCAAGGAGTCGCCCATGGGAGGGGAAGGTTCGTGACAACGATCGAGGCGGTGGTCTTCGACCTGGACGGCGTCATCATCGACACCGAGGAGGTCTGGGAGGAGGTGCGCCGCGCCTATGTCGCCGAGCACGGCCGCGAGTTCCTTCCCGACAGCCAGACCCGGATGATGGGCATGAGCACCGGGGAGTGGTCGCGGCACCTGAGCGAGGATGTCGGGGTCCCGCGCCGGCCCGAGGACGTGGCCGCCGACGTGCTCGGCCGGATGGCCGGGCGCTACCGCGAGGCGCTGCCGCTGATCCCCGGCGCGGTGGAAGCCGTCCGGCGGCTCGCCGCCCGCTTCCCGCTTGCGCTGGCCAGCTCGTCGGCGCGGGTCCTCATCGACCAGGTGCTCGAGACGGCGGGGCTGCGGGACGCCTTCCGTGTCACCCTCTCCACCGAGGAGGTCGCCCGCGGCAAGCCGGCGCCGGACGTCTATCTGGCCGCGGTCGACCGCCTCGGCCTCAGCCCGCGGGTCTGCGCCGCGGTCGAGGACTCGAGCAACGGCCTGCGGGCGGCGGGCGCGGCGGGACTGGCGGTCGTCGCCGTCCCGCACGGGGTCTATCCGCCCGCGGAGGACGCCCTGGCGCTGGCGAGCCTGGTCGTCCACGACCTGTCCGAGCTGACGGTCGAGGCCGTCGGAAAGCTGCGCTGAGCCTCAGCCCGCCGGCCGCGCCGGCCGGGTGGGGTAGCCGGGGAGGTCGATCCTCGTGCTCCGGTCCCCGGCGACCCGCATGGTGAGGCGCAGGAACCAGTCGCGGTTGTGCAGCCAGTTGCGCATCCGGATGCCCCGGGCGGTGCGCGGCGCCAGGAAGCGGCCGGTCGTGTCGCCGCCGCGCTGTGCCCGCCGGGCCGAGGCGCCGACCATGGCCTCGTAGCGGGGGAACGCCAGGGTGTGGTCCCCGCCCGCCGTCGCCAGCTCGCCGGCCAGCACGTACGCGGCGACCAGCGCCGTACCGTTGCCCATGCCGCCGAGGGTGGCGCCGCTGGCCGCGTCGCCGGCGAGCGCGATGCGTCCCCGTGACCATGGCCTGATGTCCACCCGGCAGATCTGGTCGAAGTACAGGTCCGCCGCGTCGTCGAGGGCGCCGAGCATGCGCGGCACCTCCCAGCCCAGCCCGGCGAAACGTTCCCGGACGATCCGCTTCTGTGCCTGCAGGTCGTGCCGGTCGTACGGGATCTCCCGCGGCGACGAGAATGCCACGAAGGCGCTCGCGCGCGCCGGGTCCCGGTGATCGCCGCCGATCGCCGCGAGCCGGCCGGGCACGTTGTAGTTCGACGAGTCGCGGCCCAGCCCGAGGTGGTTGGGCATGTCCCAGCCCGCGACGTAGTAGCCGAGGTGGCGCACGTAGTCGCGCTCCGGCCCGAAGGTCAGGCGCCGCACGGTGGAGTGGACGCCGTCGGCCCCCACGACGAGGTCGAAGGTGCGGCGGGTTCCACTGCGGAAGGTGACGTCGACGCCGGTCCGTGTCTGTGCCAGCGCGGTGATCGTGTCCCCGAAGATCCATTCCGTACGGTCGCCGCTCGCCTCGCAGAGGATCCGCGACAGGTCACCTCGCAGCACCTCCAGCTCACCGCCGGCGAAGTCCGCGGGCATCTCCATGAGCCGTCGGCCGTGCTCGTCGACGAAGCGCATCGCGGTGCCACCGGTCTGGAGCTCCCGCAGCCTGCCGAGCACACCCATGCGGTCCAGCAGACCGAGGTGCACGGGACCGCGGTAGTCGACGGCGTTTCCGCCGGTGCGCAGGACGGGTGCGATCTCGACGACGGTCGGCCGGAATCCGTGCTGCGTCAGCCAATAGGCCAAGGCGGGCCCGGCGATGCTCGCGCCCGAGATGAGAACCGTCTGCATGGCAGGTTCCTAACTGTGTCCCTAGGAATCAATTATTTCTGTGTACGATAGAAACAGTTGTCATGAAGTGCAAGGGGAAATGATTGACCGCCGAGTTCCTGTGGGGCGGACGCGCCCGGCCCACCCGCGGGCCGAAACCGGCCCTCACCCTCGACGGCATCGCCGGCGCGGCGATCGCGGTGGCCGATGCGGAAGGGCTCGGCGCCGTTTCCATGCAACGGGTGGCGGCCGAGCTCGGCTTCACGAAGATGTCGCTCTACCGCTATCTGCCGGGCAAGGCGGAACTGATCGCCGTCATGGTCGAGCGGGCGCTCGGGCGGCCGCCGGCGCTCACCTCGCCCGGATGGCGCCCCGGGCTCGAGGAGTGGTCACGGCTGCTGTTCGGCCGCTATCTGGCCCATCCCTGGTCCATCGAGGCGACCGTCGGCCGGCGGCCGCTGGGGCCGCACGAGATCGGCTGGATGGAATGCGCCCTCGCGCGGCTCGAGGGCCTTCCGCTCCGCGGTGCGGAACGTCTCGACACCATCGCGGTGCTGGCCGGGCATGGCCGGACGCTCGCGCAGCAGGCCGCCGCGATGCTCGGCGAGACGGAGATGATCGCGGCGATGGCCGAGATCCTCCGCTTGCACGGCGAGCGGTTCCCTCACCTCACGGCGACGATGGCGGACGCGGCCGGGGAAGAGGGCGCGGGTCAGGCCTTCGAGTACGGCCTGGCCCGCATCCTCGACGGCCTCGAGGTGCTGATCAGCAGCCGTCGCTGAGCCGTGGACCCACTCGGACCGCGGGTGTCAGGGCAGCCGGCGCTGCGGGCGTGCCGGTGCGGTCAGACCGTGGGCGGTGTGCGGCGCCGCAGCCGACGGGGCCAGCGTGACCGCCCCGGCCACCGGCAGAATGAGCGTGCTGCGCGCCAGGTCCACCTCGACCGTCGCGCCGGTGTTCGCGGCCGCCGTGTAGCCCGGATCGCTCTGGGTCAGCACCACTGCGAGCGTGTGCCCGGCCGCCACCGTGGCGTCGTACGCGCCGATCGGCACGGTGATCGTGTACCACCGGTCCGGCCGCAGCGGGGTGGTACGGCGCAGCGTCACGTGGTGGGCGGCGTCCTGCCAGCCGCGGGTCAGCACGGCGTGGTCGGTCGTCGACACCTCCTGCGCGACGTCGAGGTAACAGGCGTCGTCCGCGGCGGTCGACTCCCCCCAGCACGACTCCGTCTCCAGGGTCCGGACGCCCTCGCCCCAGGCGTACTGGATGCGTGGTGCCGTGCCGTAGTCCACGAGCCGGGCGGTGAGCTGGGTCGTGGGCCGGTCCACCCGGACCCGCAGCCGCACCGACGGCGAGCCCGACAGGCGCAGCGGCGCGGTCAACGGCCCGTAGCGGACGGCCACCCGGCCGGGGACCATCGCACCCGGATGGGCCACCGCGAGGTCCTCGGGCAGGGACTCGTCGGTGTACGAGACGACGCCGGCGCCCAGCGGGGCGCTGACCGGCCGGGCGGCCGGCAGCGGCCAGTCGCGGGCGTCGGTGAAGACGCCGGGCGCGGTCTCGACCGTGGCCCGGGGCTCGCGCTCGACGCCGTTCTCCAGGCCCTGGAGCCACCGGTCGAACCACCGGTGCAGGGCGTCGACCCAGGCGCCGCGCCGCAGGTCGAACGGGTCGACGTGGCCGGCCTGGTGCAGCCAGATCTTGCGGGGCACGCCGCGGCGCGCGAGCTCGTCCCACCACCGGGCGAACTGCGGTGTGGTGACGTTCAGGTCGTTGACGCCGTGCACCACGAAGACGCTGGCGCGCACGCGGGACGCGGCCGGGCGGTAGTCGCGGTCGCGCCAGAAGGCGTTGTAGTCGCCGGTCTCCTCCGCGCTGTCCGTGGCCAGCGACCTGGTCACCGCCGTGCAGGATGCGACCCGGCCGCTCACCGCGGACTGCAGGAAGGAGGGGTAGTTCGTGGATCGCAGCGCGCCGTTGGCGCGGGTGTAGTCGTACCAGCTCGAGATCGCCGCGATGGGCACGATCGTCTCGAGCCCCTCGACGCCGGTCGCCGCCACGCCGTTGGCGACCGAGCCGTCCCAGGACTTGCCGATCATGCCGACCCGGCCGGTGGTCCAGGTCGCCACCGCCGGGCTGCCGTCCGCGGTGAAGGCGGGGGCGCGCCCGTTGAGCCAGTCGACCACCGCCCTCGCGCCGGCCACCTCATGCGGCCCGCCGACGTCCTCGCAGCCGGTGGAGCGGTTGGTGCCGCTCAGGTCGACGGCGGCGAACGCGTACCCGCGCGGCACGAAGTAGTTGTCGTAGAAGAGGGGCGCCTTGCTGATCACGCCGTTCGCGTCGTACTCCTTGAGCTCGCTCTCGTTGCCGCGGCCGCAGCAGGCGTAGTAGGGCGAGGCGTCCATGATGACCGGGACCCGGACGCCCGGCTCCGTGCGCGGCCGGACCAGGTCCACGGCGACGCGGTCGGGCTCGCCGTCCTCGTCGGCGTCGCCGGTCGTCTGCACCCAGACGCTTTCCCGGACGGCGTCGGCGTAGTCGTAGACGGGAACTGTCTCACCGCCGCGCATGTACGCAGGCGTGGAAGATGCGCCGGGAGCGGCGTGCGCCGGTGCCGGCGCTGCCGGCACGGCGAGCAGGGCCACGAGGAGGAGGCGGGGCATACGCATAGATGACATTCGATCGCATCGCGGCCCCGGAGTGAAGGCTGGGGCGGGTGTGAAAGACATTCACCTCGGAGCGCCGACGTCGACAAGGCGTCCGGAGCGCGGATCAACCTCCGGATGGGGCTCTCGATGTTGGCACTCGGGGCTCTGTAGGGAAACAGAGGGTAACTGAGCGGCAACTGAGCGGACCTTCTGATGAAGAATCCGGTGCGGTTCGGGTGCAGATGAGTTGCACCCGATTCCAACACTTTGGGTACTGCCACCGTCCTCCGATACTCACGAACATGGAACCCATCACCTCAGTCAGCTTCGCCAGTGGAGCGTCACACCGCGCCACTGGCTGGCAGATGCAGCTCCGTGTTGACTATGTCGTCAACAAGGTCATGCAAACGCATCGCGGCCAGTCCGAGGATGCGGTTGCCCAGGCCATCAACGATCAGCTCCGCAGCTTCGGCGTCTTCCCGAACGAGAAGAAGATCGCACAGTACGCAATGGCGATCAGTCAGTTGCCGTTGCTTCCCCCCAACAACCGCGTCGCCTGACGTTCCCCGCCCGTTGCCCGTCACCGGGCGGGGAACCTCAGGATCCGGTCGTCGCCGTCGCGGACGTCTCCGCGCCCGTCGGTGTTCGACGTGGTGAGCCACAGTGCGCCGTCCGGTGCGACCTCCACGGTGCGCAGCCGCCCGTAGCGCTCCGCCAGCTCCGCCTTCGCCGTGCCCCCGCCGAGCGGTACGGTCCACAGCCGCTCACCGCGCAGACCCGCCACATAGGCGGTGCTTCCGGCGATCGCCACGCCCGACGGTGACGCCTGTTCGGTCGTCCAGGTGACCAGCGGATTGACGAACCTGCGGTCGTCGCCCTTGCCCTCGACCTCCGGCCAGCCGTAGTTGCGCCCGGGTTCGATCTTGTTGAGCTCGTCGAACTGGTTCTGGCCGAACTCGGCGGCGTACATCGTCTTGTCGGCGGTCCAGGCGAGGCCCTGCACGTTGCGGTGCCCCAGGCTCCAGATCGGTGAGCCCGCCCGCGGGTTGCCCGGCGCGGGCGCGCCCTCCGGGGTGAGCCGCAGGATCTTGCCGTTCGGGTCGTCCCGGTTCTGCGACGCCGACGGGTCGCCGGCGTCGCCCGTGCCCGCGTAGAGCATCCCGTCCGGGCCGAAAGCGATCCTGCCGCCGTTGTGGATCCCCGCCTTGTCGATGCCGTCGAAGATCACCTTCGGAGCGGCGGCGCCGCCGAGCGTGAACCGGACGATGCGGTTGTCGTCGGCCGCCGTGAAGTACGCGTACACGTGGCGGGTCTCGGCGTGGTTCTTCGCCACCGCGAGACCGAGCAGGCCGCCCTCGCCGGAGGCGGAGACGCCGGGCACCCGGTAGACCTCGCGGGGTTTGCCGCCGCCTGCCGGGATCTGCAGGATCCGGGCGCTGTCGCGCTCCGCCACCAGCGCACCGCCGTCCGGCAGGAACGCGAGTCCCCAGGGCGTGTCGAGGCCCGTGGCGACCGTTTCCGGCCGGCTCAGGTCGGGTGTGCCGCCGGTCGCGGAGGGTGCCGCGGAGGCCGGCGCCGCCGAGGTGGACGGGGCCGGCACGACCGGCGCGGCGGGTGATTCTCCGTCGCCTCCGGAGCAGGCTGTAAGCAGGACGACACTGGCCGTTGCGACCGCGAATCCCCAGCGTGTGGCGGAAGTCATCCCCATACCGTGCCCGTACCACCTGGGAGAAAACTGAAAATCGACCGGTCCGGATGCTTGACATGCCCCTGGCCTGCGGAGAAGGTCCACTCACGACCTTCCCATCCATGGAGGCCTTGACCATGACACCAGCCCGCTGGGCGACCGCCTGCGCGCTATCCCTCGTGACCGCGGCCGCCGCGGTCCTGCCCGGGATCGCGCCGGCCGCCGCAGCTCCCGCCGACGACCCCTTGCGGGTCTACGTCGGCACCCTCGACGCCGCACAGCTCGAAAAGCTGCGCGCCGTCGGCATAGACCACGACGAGAGCGCGGTGACCGCCGCCGCGAACGGCAAGATCGCCGTCGAGACCATCCTCGGCGAGCGCCAGGCCGAACGGCTCGTCGCCGCCGGCGTGCCGCTGACCGCCAAGCGCACCACGGCCCGGATGCGCGCCGAGGCGAGCGCGGCGCCCACCGTCTTCCGGCCGTACGCCGCGCCGGGCGGCATCCGGGACGAACTGTCCACCACGGCAGCGCGTCACCCGCGACTCGCCAAGCTCGTGACCATCGGCAAGTCGGTCAAGGGCGTACCCATCCAGGCCGTGAAGGTGACCCGCGACGCGCGCGTGGTGCGCGACGGGCGCCGTCCGGCGGTGCTCTACCTGGGCGGCCAGCACGCCCGCGAGTGGATCACCCCGGAGATGAACCGCCGGCTGCTGCACCACGTCCTCGACTCCTACGGCACCGACGCCACCATCACCACGCTGCTGAACACCACCGAGCTGTGGTTCCTGCCGGTCGCCAACCCCGACGGTTACGACTTCACGTTCACCGAGGGCCACCGGCTGTGGCGCAAGAACCTGCGCGACAACAACGGCGACGGCCAGATCACGACCGGCGACGGCGTCGACCTCAACCGCAACTTCGCGGAGAAGTGGGCCTACGACAACGAGGGGTCCTCACCGGACCCGGCCAGCGAGACCTTCCGCGGTCCCGCGCCCGGCTCGGAGCCCGAGACCAAGGCCCTGGACGGGCTCTTCGAGCGGGTCGGCTTCGAGTTCCTGATCAACTACCACTCCGCCGCCGAGCTGCTGCTCTACGGCATCGGGTGGCAGGTCAACACGCCCAGTCCGGACGACACGATCGCGGTGGCGCTGGTCGGCGACGACGCCCACCCGGCGGTGCCCGGCTACGACCCCGACATCTCCGCCGAGCTCTACACCACCAACGGCGACACCGACTACCACGCCCAGGCGCGCACCGGCACGATCGGCTTCACGCCGGAGATGAGCACCTGCCAGACGATCTCCGGGCTGGACCCGGACGACCGGTGGAACCCCGACGACTGCGAGAGCGGCTTCAACTTCCCGGACGACGAGAAGCTGATCCAGGACGAGTTCCTCAAGAACCTGCCGTTCGCGCTCTCCGTCGCCCAGTCCGCCAAGGACCCGGCCAACCCGGTGTCGGTGGTCGGCCGCAGCACGCCCGACCTGGCCGTCGACGCGTTCAGTACCTCGTACGGCTCGGCGCAGGAGGTCGCGGTGACCGCCCGGCGCGGCCTGCGTGCCATCACCCTGCACTACTCGATCAACGGTGCCCGGGCACGGACCGCCCGCACCGCCGAGTTCGAGGGCGGCGAGCGCTACGGCGACGCCCTGGACCGCTACTTCGCCGAGGTCCGCGGCGCCGTGCCGAGCGCCCGTCCCGGCGACAAGGTCAAGGTGTGGTTCACCGCCCGCAAGGGCCGCGCCACGGTCACCTCGGCCGACTTCACGTACACCGTCGCCGACAAGATCGGCGGTGACGTGCTGGTGTTGGCCGCCGAGGACGTCACCGGCATCTCGCCCGCCGCCACCGACGGCGCGACCAGCGCCCGGTACGCCGACGAGCACGTCGCCTCGCTGAAGAAGGCCGGCTACCGCGCCGACGTCTACGACCTCGACACCCAGGGCCGGGCGGCGCCGCACCCGCTGGGCGTGCTGTCGCACTACAAGGCCGTCGTCTGGGAGACCGGCGACGACGTCATCCCGCGGGCTCCCGGCCAGCCGGCCGGCACGGTGGCCCGGTCGGCGCTGGAGACCGAGCTCGCCGTCCGCGACTACCTCAACGAGGGCGGCAAGCTGCTGTTCGGCGGCAAGAACGCGGGCTTCGCCCAGAGCGCCGACGGCTCGTACCGCTACCTGCCCGAGGGGCCGGGGGAATGCACCGACACGCAGAACCCGGCGTGTCTGCAGCTCTTCAACGACTTCCAGCAGTATTGGCTGGGGGCGTACTCATACGTCGACGAGGGCGGCACCGGCGCCGACGGCAACCCGCTCCCGCTGGTCGGCAACGCCGGCGCGTTCGACGGCTTCTCCGCCACGCCGGGCGCCGGGCACACCGCCGCGTTCCTGTCCACGTCCAGCTTCCTGGACCCGAAGAAGTTCCCGCAGTTCGCGTCCTCGGCCGCGCCGCTCGACTGGAAGCTGCCGGGGGCCGCGCCGTACGAGCCGTACGACGGTGACTGGTATCTGTGGAGCGGGCAGTCGGACAGCTCGTACAAGCGGCTCACCAAGACCGTCGACCTCACCGGCGCGCAGGCCGCACGGCTGAAGTTCCGTACGTCGTTCGACGTCGAGACCGACTGGGACTTCATGTTCGTCGAGGCGCACGAGGTCGGCACCGACACGTGGACGACCCTGCCCGACGCGGGCGGTCTCACCACCACCGGCACCGGCGAGAGCTGCAAGTCCGGTGTCGCGGACCTGCACCCGTTCCTCGCCCACTACCAGGGCGCGGAGTGCACGCCGACGGGCACGACCGGCACGTGGAACGCCGCCACCGGCTCCAGCGGCGGGTGGAAGGAGTTCGACGCCGACCTGTCCGCGTACGCGGGCAAGAAGGTGGAGCTCTCGATCAGCTACATGTCCGACTGGGGCACCCAGGGCCTCGGCGTCTTCCTGGACGACGTCCGGGTCGAGACCGGTGGCACGGTGGCCGAGCGGACCTCGTTCGAGGGCGACCTCGGCGGCTGGACGGTGGCCGGACCGCCGCCCGGCTCGGGCACCAACAGCACGGACTGGTCGCGCAGCCGGCTCGCCTTCGACTCCGGGGCGGCGGTGACCACCACCGACAGCGTCTACCTCGGCTTCGGCCTGGAGACACTGGCGCCGGCGGACCGCGACGAGCTGGTCCGGCGGGCGATGAAGCACCTGAAGGTTCCCTCCTTCCGGGGCTAAAGTCCCCAATCGGTAGATCGCGCCGCGCGCTTCGTCTAGACATGAGGCGCGCGGCGCGCTGCCGTGCAGGGCGGAGAGACATCGCGGTGCGATCAACCACCCGGCCGGTCCTGGCCGCGTTCCTGGCTGTCCTCACCGCGGTGGCGAGCGTGGCAGGCCCCGCACAAGCCGCCCGCGACCGCGCGCTGACCTGGAAACCCTGCATTGAGGACAAGACCGCGCAGTGCGCGAGCCTGCGGGTGCCGGTCGACCGCGCGGCACCCTACGGCCCGTCGCTGACCGTCGCCCTCGCCCGCCGCCCGGCCACGGACCCGAAACACCGGATCGGGACGCTGGTGGTCAACCCCGGCGGGCCCGGCGGCTCCGGCGTCGACTTCGCCCTGGACAGCCCCTGGTTCTTCAGCGACCAGATCCGCCGCCGCTTCGACATCGTGGGCTTCGACCCGCGCGGCGTCGCCCGCAGCAATCCGGTCAAGTGCTCGGCGGCGCTGCTGGCCGCCGGACCACCCGTGCATCTGGACAGCGCCCGGCGCTACTCCGAGACAATCGCCTACAACCGCAGGCTCGCCGCCGACTGCGCCCGCCGCACCGGCTCCGTCTTCGGGTACGCCGACACGCTGAGCGTGGTGGACGACATGGACGCCGTCCGGGCCGCCCTGGGCGTGGAGACGATCAGCTACTACGGCGCCTCGTACGGCACCCTGCTCGGCGCGCAGTACGCCGAGCGCTACCCGCGGCGCGTCCGGGCCCTGGTCCTGGACAGCGTCATGGACCACAGCGGCGACACGGGCGCCTTCCTCGACGCCGAGACCCGGGCGGCGCAGGACTCCTTCGACGAGTTCGTCGCCTGGTGCGCGCGCAGCACCGCATGCGCGATGCACGGCCGCGACGTCCGGGCCGCCTGGGCCGCCCTGATGGACCGGGCCCGCCGGGGCGCCCTGCGCGACCCGTTCGACCCGTCGTACCGGATGAGCCTGCACGACCTGCTCGGCGTGGCGTTCGGCTCGTTCTACGACCCGCAGTGGCACTCGCTCGCCCGCTACCTCAAGGAGGCGTCGGGACCGGCGGGGCGCCGCGCCCGCGAACCCTTCACCGATGTGGAGTACAGCTTCCCGGCGGTCTTCTGCGACGACTGGGCGATGCCGGTGCGGGGCTGGGACGACCTGCGCCGGCGGCTCGCCACGCTGGCCCGAGGCAACCCGGAGATGCCGGTGTCACCGCTGGCCATGACCTCGGTGGCGGGCTGCCTGGGCTGGCCGCTGCCCCCGGACAACCCGCAGCGGACGCTGGCGACGGCCCGCACCGGACCGGTCCTGCTGATCAACGCCCGGCACGACCCGGCGACGCCGCACGTCTGGGCCGCCGAGGTGGCGCGCCAGCTCGGCCCGAAGGCTTCGCTGGTCACGTACGAGGGGTGGGGCCACACCGTGTACGGGCGTTCCGGCTGCGTGACGGGCCTGGTCGACCGGTACCTGCTGACGGTACGGCCACCCGCCGCCGGCAGCTCCTGCCCGGGTGTCGAGCCCAAGCCGTCCGGAGTGGGCAAACGCCCGTCGCGCGTGTCCCGGGTTGTGCCGGCCCGCCCCGGCCGGTAGGCAGAGAAGGCTCGTCCACACTCACCTTTTCCGCCGGAGGCACGATGCGGTTCACTCTCGCGCTCGCCACCACCGCCACCCTCGTCCTGTCCAGCGTCACCGTCGCGCCCACCGGCGCGACGGCCCGCAGCCGCGACCCGGGACCCACCGCGACCGGCTTCGGCGGAGCCGTCTCCACGGTCGACGCCACCGCCACCGCCGTCGGCCTGGACGTGCTGCGCCGCGGCGGCAACGCCGTCGACGCCGCGATCGCCGCGGCCGCCACCCTCGGCGTCACCGAGCCCTTCTCCGCGGGCATCGGCGGCGGCGGATTCTTCGTCCACTACGACGGGAAGACCGGCAAGGTCAGCACCATCGACGGGCGCGAGTCCGGGCCGGCGACCATGACCGAGGGCACCTTCATCGACCCGGCGGACGGGCTGCCGTACGACTTCGCGGAGGCCCGCGTCAGCGGCCTCTCGGTCGGCACCCCCGGCACCCTTGCCACCTGGGAGGCGGCGGCACAGCAGTGGGGCACCCGCCCGCTGGGCAGCCTGCTGCGCCCGGCCGCCGACGTCGCCGACCGCGGATTCCCGGTCGACGCCACGTTCCGCCAGCAGGTCGCCGACAACGCCGCCGCGTTCGGGCAGTTCGACTCCACCCGCGAGCTCTTCCTGCCCGGCGGAGCGCCGCCCGCGGTCGGCAGCACGCTGCGCAACCCCGACCTCGCCGACACCTACCGGCTCATCGCGAAGCGCGGCACGGGCATGTTCTACCGCGGACCGATCGCCGCCGACATCGTCGAGACGGTCCAGCACCCGCCGGTCGCGGACGACCCGACCGGCACCTGGGCGTACCCGATCCGCCCCGGCGACCTCCAGCTCTCGGACCTGGCCGGATACCGGGTGCGGCACCCCGAGCCGACCCGCTCCGCATATCGCGGCCTCACCGTCTACGGCATGTCGACCCCGTCCAGCGGCGGCACGGCCGTGGGAGAGGCCCTGAACATCCTGGAGAAGACCGACCTGTCGAAGGCCACACCCATCGAGGCGCTGCATCGGTACGTCGAATCCACCGCGCTCTCGTTCGCCGACCGTAACCGTTACGTGGGGGCGTACACCCCGCAGCCGGTCCTCGACCAGCTCATCAGCGACGAGTGGGCGAGCCGGCGGGCCTGCCACATCGACCCGGCCCGGGCCATGACCAAGCCGGTGCCCCCGGGCGACCTCACCGCGACCGGCTGCACCCCGGCGACGGTGGGCGGCCCGGTCGAGCAGGGCCAGAGCACCACCAACCTGACGGTCGCCGACCGCTGGGGCAACGTCGTCGAGTACACCCTGACGATCGAACAGACCGGCGGCAACGCGATGGTCGTCCCCGGTCGCGGCTTCCTGCTCAACAACGAGCTCACGGACTTCAACTTCACGGCTACCCAGGGCAGCGCCCCCGACCCCAACCTGCCCGGCCCGAACAAGCGCCCCCGCAGCTCGATGTCCCCGACCATCGTCCTCAAGAACGGCAAGCCCTTCCTGGCCGTGGGTACCCCCGGCGGCGCGACCATCATCACCACCGTGCTCCAGATCCTGGTCAACCGCATCGACCTCGGCATGACGCTGCCGGAAGCGATGGCGGCACCCCGGGCCTCCCAGCGCAACACCGCCGGCATCCAGTCCGAACCGGCCTTCCACGAGCGCTACGGTCCCGGCCTGGAAGCGCTCGGCCACACCTTCGCCCCCGACGTCGCGGAACTCGGCGCCGCCACGGCGATCGAATTCGCCCGCCACGGCGGCATGATCGCCTCCGCCGAACCCGCCCGCCGAGGCGGCGGCACGGCCGCCGTCGTCCATCCCCGCTACTGACTCGGAGGGGGGGCGGACCGACGGGTCCGCCCCCTCCTCGCTCATTCGCCTTCGGGTGGCCGGTTGTAGGAGTCCAACGTGGTCCGGCGCGTGGACGCGTCCTGGAACGTCAGCTCCCACGGCCCGGTGTTCACATCCATCTCCTTGCCGAACCCCACCCACTTGCCGCGGACCCGCCGCCCGGTCGGCTCGGCCAGCATCTGGATCGCACCGTGATACCGGGCGCCCCGGTAGTAGCCGCTCTGCTCGGTCTGCTCGACCCACGTCCCGGTGAGCACGGATCCGTCCGCGGTCAGGTCCATGGTGAGCGCCGAGTCCGCCGACCCGGGCAGCGACCGTACCGTCAACCGGTCGCCGTGCTGCAGGATGACCACGTAGTGCCGCCCGACGAACATGCCGTCCCGGCCGCTGGAGAAGTACTCGTAGCGGCTCAGCCAAACCCCGGAGTAGTTCGCCGCCCCGCCGGCCGCCAGCGCCGGCCCCGGCCGCGCCACCACGGCGGCGGCCGATCCCACGTCGTGGCCGCCGTGAGCGTCGCGGGAGACGCGGGCCTGCGGAACCGGCTGCGCGAACCCGAGAGAGGCGAGGGGCAGCCCCGTCACCAGCTCCAGGGCACGGGCGTGCAACGGCCGCGGCGACGCGATGTCGCCTGACTCCCACCGCTGCACGAGACGCTTGCTCGCGTCGTTGGGTTCGCCCGCCCGCGCTCCCGCCGCCCGGACGGCACGGGCGAAGTCGTCCTGACTCATCAGCAGGCCCATCCGGACGGCCCGCAATGTTGCATTCGCGGTTCCCATCGGCCCAAGATACCGGTGAATGCCGCCGAAATGACGCCCAATATGTCGCTGGAAAGGCGCCGCCTCCGTCGTCGCGCCATCCGTGATCGATCGACGACGCTGGGTAGATGATTCGGCCCTTCACCGAGACCCGTGCCGACGCCATCGTGACCTTCCGGGACGCGGATGAGCCGCGCCCGTTGTGCGGACGCCTCGTGGCGGCCGCCCATCGGCACCGCGACGGATGGTCGCTGTCCATCCCGGCCGTCGAGCTACGCACCGGGCACGCGACGGTCGACGACGTCGTGGCGGCCGTCGCCCGCACCACCGGAATTCGGCATGTGTTGATGGTCTGGACCGAGGCGGGTGCGGTGTGATCAGCCATCGATGGTGGCGTCGTCTGCCGTGGGTCCGGCGCCGCGTTCGGCGGGCCGTCCTGGAAGCGGCACGGGCCTGGCAGGCGGAGGAAAGGGAGGCAGCCCGGCGCCGGATCATCGCTGCCGCCCGGCAGAGCACCGACCCGCACGCCTGATCCACGGAGCGCACACCTCTGTCGTCAGGGCGATCGTCAGTGAGCCCGCCGTCACGATCACCGCTGCCCACAACCCGCCTCGTCGCGGAAGCCGGCAGGCAGTCGCCTGTCACGATGGTCCCGTGGACGAGATGATCACACCCATTCTGCACACCGGCGACGCTGAAGCCGCCGTGGCCTGGTATGCCCGGCTGGGTTTCGCCAAGCAGTGGGAACACCGTTTCGAAACCGGATTTCCGCTCTTCGTGTGCATCTCGCGAGGCCGGATGCAGATCTTCCTGTCCGAGCATCGCGACGACGCCCGTCCCGGCACGTTGCTCTACCTCAACGTCGATGACCTCGACGCGGTAGCGGCCGAGTTCGACGTCGCCGTCGAACAAGCCCCGTGGGGGCCCGAGATCCAGGTGACCGACCCGGACGGGAACAGGCTGCGACTCGGTAGCACTCACCGCTGAGCGGCATCCGCCGCCCGACCACGAACCCGAGTCCGCTACGACGTTGCGCTGTCGGGTTCCTCGCCGGCGTAGAAGCACTCGACGGCGGAGAGGACGTCGGCCACACCGCGTTCGGCCCTGTCGCCGCATGCCGGCTGACGGAGTTGCCGCTGCCGTTGCTCAAGCGGACGGTGCGGCCGCTGCGGCCACGGCTGCGGCGAACTCCCGAGGGCGTTCCAGCGGTAGGAAGTGCCCGCTGTCGACGTGCTGCAACCGCACGTCGGCGAAGAACTGGTCGAGCCGGTCGGACCAGGCGGACGGGAACAACGGGTCGTGGTCGGGCCACAGCACCGTGGTCGGCACGGCGATCCGCTCCGCCGGCTGCGGTGCCCGCTCGGCCACTACCCGGGCGAGCCCGCCGGCACCCACGCGGTACCAGCCGATGGACGCGGTGAACGCGCCTGGCTCGGCGTACACCGAGACGAGGTGGTCGAGGTGGTCGTCGGTGAGCGTGAATCCGGGGCCGGACCAGTGCATCCAGAAGTGGCGCAGGTATCGGCGCACGGCGTCCGGGCTGCCGTCGATGAGTTCGTCAGCGATCGGGAGCTGGTGGAAGGGCAGGTACCAGAACTCCTGCTGCGCCGCCGGTGCCAGGATCCGCTCGCCGATGCCCGGCAGCGGCGGCGTGAGGACCAACGCCCGGACCAGATCCGGCCGTTGCCGGGCGACGGCCTGCGCGACTCTGCTGCCGATGTCGTGGCCCCCGAGAACCGGCCGGTCCAGCCCGAGCTCTTCGATCAGCGCGATGACACTGCGAGCCTGGGCCTCGGCGCTGTACCCGCTGCTCGGCTCGACCGGGTGCTTGTCGGACGCGCCGAAACCGCGAAGGTCCGGCACCACGACGTCCACCGTCGGGAGCAGCGGGACGACATCGCGGTACTCGCTCCGGTCGCTCGGCCAGCCGTGCAGCAACACCGCGGCGGGACCCGTTCCTGTCCGCTCGTACGCTAGCCGGAACCCGTCAACGGCGATCGTCCGATACATGTCCGCAAGATACCGGGTCGCAAGCATCCTCCATTCGGCTGCTTGATCTACTGGCGGCACAACCGCAGCCCGGCCGGAAAAACGCGTCATCCAGGACATCGAAGCCGCCGCATTCCCGTTCGACGGGACATGGCGCGACTTCCGTCCCGATCCTGTCCGGCCATTGCCCGCCTTTCCGCGCACGGGTGGGGACCGGCCCCGAGCCGGCCACCGGGCCTGAGCAACGCCGACAAGCGACGCGCCTGTGAGCCGATCGGTAGTAGGCGAGGACGCCTTGATGGAGGCGTCGCCGAGGGCCTGGAATCCCTCCGGCTGTAGGTTCAGGGTCGCCCACCTGGACCGGACGAGGCCGCTGATTCTGCCTCCGCTGCCGGCGACCGCCTCAGGGTCTGCCCAGCGGTAACCTTTACAGAAGCCTCACACGGCATCTGAGGACCGCGAGTCCACATGCGACCTATGGTGAGACTTCAATGTCTTCCCTTGGGTGAGGTGTGATATGTCGGTACGCATGCGTATGGCATCGCTGGGCGCGACGGCGACAATGGTGGCGGTCGGTCTGCTGGCGACGCCACAGGCAGCGTCCGCGGTGACGTACGTTCCGGTCGACGGAGCCAGTTTCTCGGGTCCGGCCGCATCGGCGGATTGTCAGGCCTACGGAAAAGACGGTCGATCCCGCGGAAAGTGGGACTTCTACCGCTGCACGTCGATGCAGACCTACGTGCACATGATCGGTTACGTCTACGTGTAGACATGTGTAGCGGGGCGCTCAGACCATCATCGTGATCTGTCGACGTCAGGCTGTCAGGGCGATGGTCAGGGCGCCCGCCGTCACCAGCACGGCGGCCCACAGTCTGTCCACGTTGAACCACGCGTGCCGCAGCAGTCTCAGCCCGGCCCACTCATAGACCCCGACCGCGCACACGCCCAGCACCGTGAACATCGCCACCGTGTGGACGGTCGCGGCGAGGATGCCGGTGAGGGCGCCGGCCGGTACTCCCGCCAGCGGCGCCGTGTGTGTCGCGTGCCCGGTCGTGGCCACCGACGTCGTGGCCAGGACCGGAAGGAGCATCAGACCAGCCCCGTGCGCCGAGGACATCAGGAAGGACCAGCCTGCGAGCTGGCCGGGCGACAGCCGCATGCCCGCCCACCGGAAGTGCCGCGCCGACAGCAGTCGCCACAGGCCGAAGCCGACCAGCACGACGCCGCCCGCGATCGCGACCGTGTTGCCCGCCACGGCGGACTCCGTCGCCGAGACCACGGCCGCCACGATCGCCACCGAGGCGAGGTGTCCGGCGGCGATCGGGGGTAGGGACGTGAGCAGCACCGTACGGCTGGCCTCCTGCATGCCGCGGGCCACGGCGAAGAGCCAGCCCATCGCGGGGTTCAGCCCGTGGAAGGCGCCCAGGGCGGCGAGTGCGGCGAGGTGACCACCTGTCACGGGAAGCAGTACGAGTCGGACGAGGCGTCGCCGCCCTGCAGCCGCGTCTGGTGCACCCGCAGGCCTCGGAAGTCGTCGCCGTGCGGGAAGAAGCGCTCGTCGAGCGTCATGCCGCCGGTCTCGGTGTCCACATCGATCTTGGCCATCCAGGCGCCGACGCCGTCCGGATAGAACTGGTCGTCCCAGGAGCCGTACAGCGAGTTGGTGACGTAGACCCGCCGGCCGTCGCGCGAGATCTCCACCATCTGTGGTCCGCCCGCGAGGCGTTCGGTGGGGGAGGCGGGGTGTGCCACGCGTCCGACGATGCCGCCCAGGCGGATCGCGCCTGTCTCTCTCGGGTGGAAGGGGTCGGAGACGTCGTACTGCTTGAGTTCTCCCGTGCCCCAGCAGGAGACGTAGAGGAAGCGGTCGTCGACCGAGAGGTCGATGTCGGTGATCAGCGGGGGCACCGCGCCGAAGGGTTGTAGTGCCGGGGGCAGGTCCGCGGTATCGGCCGGCTCGGCGGGGATGTCGATGACCTTGGTGACATTGAAGTCCCCGTCCGACCACCCCGCCGCCACCCCTGACCGGCCTGAAGACTGCCCTCGCTCGCGGTGCCAGATCCAGACCGAGGCGGACAGGTCCTCGACGCTGGTGACGACGCCGACGAAGCCGTACTCCTTGCGGGGGTCGTGGGCCGGGCGCAGCTCCAGCGGCATCTGGTACTGGTCGCCGAGGTCGACGGTCTGCACGAGGGAGCGCTTGGCGAGATCCCAGAAGTGGATGCGGTGGCCGTACTTGCGGCCGACGAGCAGCTCGGGGTCGATCCCGTTCTCGATCATCGACGGCGTGCCCCACTCCGAGGACACCAGCACGTCGCGGGTGAGGTGCCACCAGAAGTCGTACGCGAGATACTGGTCGCCGCGGTCGCGTTCCCACGCCCCGCGGACCTCGAAGGTCGTGTGGTCGAGCACCGCGATGCCGCCGGGGCCCTCGGAGGAGCCGCCGCCCAGCGCCGAGACGTAGATGCCGTCCGGTCCGCAGTGGATGGTGTGCGGCCGCGAGTAGCCCGCCTTGGCGGCCAGTTCCTCGGCCGGGATCTCCTTGACCAGCACCGGGTTGCGCGGATCGTCCTTGGTGTCGAGCACGTACAGCCGGGAGGAGCGCAGCCCGGGGACGATCAGGTAACGGCGTTCGACATGCGGGTGCGGCGCCGTCGGGCACAGCGCGCTGCTGCACGCGTTCCAGCCGAAGTGGTGCAGCTCGTCGCCCGTGTGCGGAAGGTCGGTCCACCCCACGACCTTCGCGTACGTCGGCGAATGGGGATCGGTGTCCAGGACGGCGATGGCGTCCGGTCGGGTGGCGGAGCGGTCGAAGGCCGCGACGTAGGCGAGGCGCTCGGCGGGGGCCGTGAGCGCTTCCCGTGGCGAGGCGTAGAACGTCGGATCGGGTGTCCACCGGGTCATACCGACATCCTCGTCCGGCGCCGGCCCGGTGAACAGGGTCACCTGTCAACAGGTGGTCAACGGGCGTCCAGCGGAAGGCGGACGAGGACGGTGGTGCCGGGGCCATCGTGCTCGCTGAGCTCGATGCTGCCGTGGTGTCGTTGCACCACGGCACGGCTCAGCGTCAGGCCGAGCCCCGAGCCGGGGATGGCCTGGTCGCGGACGCGGCTGGTCCGGTAGAGGCCGGTGAACATCTTCTCCCGCTCGTCCGTGGGCACGTCCACCCCGGTGTCGGAGACCGCCAGCTCGGCGGCCCGGCCGGCCACCCTCAGGCGTACGGTGATGCGCCCGCCGTCCGGGCTGAACCGGACCGCGTTGCCGAGCAGGTTGTCCACGACCTGTCCCAGCCGACGCCGATCGCCGGGCAGCACCAGCCGCTCGGGCAGGCTCTCCTCGACGGTGAGCGGTTCGTGCTCGATCGCCTTGCGGGTACGGGTGACCGACTCGCGCACCACCTCGGCGAGGTCGACCGGGGTGAACTGCACCGAGGCGTGGCCGGCGTCCAGGGCGGAGAGTTCCAGCAGTTCCTCGATGATGTGCCGCAACTGGGTGGTGTTGCGGTCGATCACCTCGAGCATCCGGGGCCCCTCCCGCACCAGCATCTCGGAGTCGGCATCGCGCAGCAGCTCGGTGTACGCGCCGATCGACGTCAGCGGCGTCCGCAGTTCGTGCCCGACCAACGCCAGGTATTCGTTCTTCGTACGGGTCAACTGCCGTTGCAGGTCGTCGACCGTGCGCCGCTCGACGAACTGGCCGATGTGCGCGGCGATCCCGGACATCAGCGCGACCAGCTCGTCGTCGGCGTCCTCGGCGCTGTCGGCGAAGACGGTGAGTACCCCGAGCGTCTCCAGGCCGTTGCGCACCGGGATCGCCAGGGCCGCGTGCAACTGCGACTCCGCCGCGGTCTGCGCAGAGATGAGGCTCTGCGGGAGCCCGACGTCCCGGATCCACAGTGGCTTGCCGGCCTGCCAGGCCCGCCCGGCCAGCCCGGTGCCGTACGGCAGCTCCGCCGGCACCTCGATCCCGTCGGGCCACTCGGGCGTGTGCCATTGTGCGGCCGACCGGACCACCCCGGCGGCGTCGTCGGCCAGCCACAACTCGGCGTGCGTCCAGCCCAGCGTCCGGACGATCGACTCCAGCACCCGCGGGCCGGCCGCCTCCACGCTCGGCGCGTCGGCCAGCGCGGTGATGACGTGGAGCTCGCAGGTGCGGAACCGCTCGGCCCGCTTGCGCCGGGTGACGTCCTGCACGGCCTGGACCGCGCCGAGGGTACGTCCGTCCGGCCCGATGATCGGCTGCGCGTCGACGACGTAGTGGCGCGTCCGCCGTCCCTGCCCCGAGAAGATCAGCTCGTGGTCCCGCAGCCGCTCGCCGCGCAGGGCCCGGTGCAGCGATATCTCCTCGGGCCTGACCGCATTCCCGTCGCCGTCGGTGAGATGCGCGAGGACCGCGTCGCTGTCGAGGTCGCCCGGCATCCGCGCGGCATCCCAGAGCTGTTGCATGCGGGCGTTGACCAGCAGGATCCGCCCGTCGGCGTCGCATGCCGTCACGCCGTCGTGCAGGCTGTCCAGCACGGCGTCGAGGAAGCGACGCTGCCGGTCGATCTCGTACCCGGACAGCCGCTCGGCGATGAGCAGCGTGCCGACCTGCGCGGCCGCGGCCACCGCGGCCCGGTCGTCGTCGCTCCACCGGCGGGCCTCGGCGTCGAAGGCGCAGCACACCCCGATGATCGCTCCGCGCTCGTCGCGGATCGGCCGGCCCAGGTAGGAACCGGCCAGGCCGTGCCGGCGGATGGGCGAGCCGGCGGGGACCCGCTCGTCGGTCGTGAGGTCGTCGATGACCAGATCCGCACCCGTGCGCACGACGATGCCGGCGAGGGTGTTCTCGATCGGGATGTCGGCGTAGTCGGCGCGGGGCAGCGGGAGGCCGTACCCGCCGTACAGCACCAGCCGGTCGCCGTCGACGAAATAGACGACGCCGCAGCGCGCGTGCACCGCCCGTGCCACGAGCGTGGCCACCTGGTCGGCGGCGTCGCTGATCAGCGCGGCGCGCGGGATGTCGGCGTCGTCCCCTGGGGTGGCCGGGCCGTGGTCGGTTGCGGGCGTTTCCATGCTGCTTTCGGGAGTTTCGCCGGTTTCTCTGTGCTCGGCCGGGGGAGGGGTCTGGCCGCCGCCGGGCGGAATCCCGTTGGCACCAGCACTGCCCACCCGCCCCAGGGGCGTCGGGCCCTGCAGGCTCTCCAGGCGCGCGAGGCCCAGATCGCTTTGTGGCATGCTCCGACCTCCGCCTCCCAGGGTACGGGCGCGAAAGCCGTAAGAACGGCAAACCGACTCAGCGTCGTCGGTACACGAGGTCGAAAATCTCCCGCCCGGCCCGGACGCCCCGCTGCTCGAACTTCGTCACGGGCCGGTGCGCCGGACGCGGGGCGAAGCCACCGTGCGCATTGGCGAGGCCAGGGTCGGCATCGAGCGTCTGCGCCATCGCCGCGGCGTAGTGCGCCCAGTCGGTGGCGCAGTGCAGCGTGCCGCCGGGCCGCAGCCGCTCCCGCAGCGGGGCGACGTGCGCGGGCTGGATCAGCCGCCGCTTGTGGTGCCGCGCTTTCGGCCACGGATCCGGGAAGAACGCGTGCACGGCGTCCAGGCTGCCGGGCGCGAGGCGGCGTACAAGCTCCATCGCGTCGCCGTGCGCCACCCGTACGTTCGTCAGGGAGCGCTCGCGGACCAGGGCGAGCAGGTTGCCGATGCCCGGCGTGTGCACCTCGATCCCGAGATAGTCCCGGCCGGGGTCGGCCGCGGCCATGGCCGCGGTCGACTCGCCCATGCCGAACCCGATCTCGAGTACGCGCGGAGCGTCCCGCCCGAACAACTCGCGCAGATCGAGCGGTCTGCGATCCCCGTCGACGACGGTCAGCCCGAGCTCGGGCCACAACTCGGCGAAGGCGTCGGCGTGCCGGTTGCTCATCCGGCCGCGACGGGGGTGGAAGGTACGGATCGCCCGCTCGGTCGTGTCGCTCATCAGGCGCCCCACGATACGCACCACGCCGGCCCGAATCCGGACCGGCGTGCTGCGGCATATGCCCGCGGGCGTTATCGCTTCGGCTGGACGCTCGGCTGCGAACCCTGGTGGAACGGCGTGCGCGCGCCGGTGGTCAGGTTGACCACCATCACCCAGGACCCGTTCCTGTGGGTGCCGGTCGCGACCGCACGGGCCGAGTCGACGTACGCGAGCTCCCGATCCTGGCTGGCGCCGACGGTCCGCGTCGCCCCGGTCGCGATGTCGTACTCCACGACGTGCACGGGCTGGTCGTCGGCCGGGGTCTCACCTTTCTGGTACGCGGTCCACGCCAGCTTCGCCCCGTCGCGGCGCCAGGTCGGCAGGACGGCGAAGCCGGAGTTCTGCCGGCTGCCCCCGCCGTACGCGGCCACGGTCTTCTCCCCGCCGGTGGCGATGGTGCCCACGGTCAGGCACGCGTCGTAGATCGACTCGCAGTCCCCGCCCCGGAAGGCCACCTTGGTCCCGTCCGGCGACCAGGCGACGGCATCGTCGGCACGCAGCCGCTCACTGAGCGACCCGGTGGGCGCGGTCCGCGGCGCGGGCTCGGCCGGCAGCTCCTCGCCCCGGCAGTACGAAGGAAACACGACCTCTGGCACGGCGTTCACCGCGGTGGCAGAGATCTTGTAAACCCCCGGCCCACCCGAGCACGACAGCGACGCGAAGGCGAGGAACCGGCCGTCCGGCGACCACGAGGCCCCGGCCGCGGCCCGCGTCGTGACCCGCCGCTTCGCGCTGCCGTCGGCCTTCATGGTCCACAACTGACCGCCCTTGAGCAGCGCAATCGACTTCCCGTTCGGCGCCCACTGCGGCCGCGACCAGCCACCGCCGGTGGTCAGCCGGGTCTCGGCGGAACCCTTGCTGACGTACACGTCCCCGCCCCGCACATAGGCGACCAGCGTCGCCATGCTCGGCACCGAAGCCGCAGAGGCGGGCGCCGCGATCGCCACCCCGGCAAGCCCCGCCGCCGCCGTGAGAAGACTTCCCGTAACCCGCCCCATGACCGACATGACCAACGCCCCCCGACGTCTCGCCCCCGCTTACACCGGAGACATCGTCGCAACCGGCCTGCACCTAAGCGGTTCCCACTCCGAAACCCAGATAAATCCGGACCGTTCGGACGACCTCGCACGCCGGTGATCCCCCGCCGCCCCCCAGAAAGCGCGCCGCGCCCGCGAGCCTCGCTGCCGGAATCCCTCCAGACCCTCCCTGGAGCCGGCCTCAGGCCGGCCGCCAGGCCGGGCACTCTGCCCGGTCCCCGGATCTGCCCGGTCCCGGGATCTGCGTGGTCCCGGCTACGCGTGGCCTGCCGCGACCTGGCCCGGCCTCGCCGACCCGACGTCCCCGGCCTGCCCGACCCCACCTGCATGCCCGGCCTGCATGCCCGGCCTGCATGCTCCGGCCCCGGCCCGGCCCGCCCGGCCCCCGGACCGGCCCGGCCCCGCCCCGGCCCGCCCGACCTGCCCCGCTCCGGACCCGGCCTGCCCCGGGCCCGCCCCCCGGGGCAGGCCGGCAGGTCAGGCGGCCGTCGCGGTCCACATGGCGGTGAACGCCGCGGCCTCGCCCGCCAGCCAGCGCTCCACGTCGCCCGTCCTGGCTGCCGGGTCGATCCGGTGCGTCGTCCCGCGCCTCAGATCCACCAGGACCGGCTCCGCATCCGGCAGGATCTGGTCCATGTGGCGGGCCATCAGGTGCAGGGTCGCCGTGACGAGCTCCGGCGTGGGTGGTTGCTCGTCGAAGTGCAGACGGACCGCTTCCCGGCGGTTGTCCGCGAGCCGGAGTCCGAAGTGGGGGTTGACCTTCACCGCCAGCGGGCCGACCGAGGCGAGCGCCTCGCGGATCTGGGCGAGACTCACGTCCGCCGGGTCGCCGAGGGAGTGCAGGTAGGTCAGGGCGCCGGCGCTGATCGCCTCGTAGAGCGGCTTCCAGCGCGGCTTCACCAGGTCGACGACGTTCGTGAGATAGCTGCCCCCGGTGCGGAAGCCGATGTCGGCCTTGAGGGCCTTCACGAGCTGGCCGTGCGGGTTGAAGCCGGTGCGGCGCTCACGCTGGCGGCGCAGGCCGCCCACGAACGTCGCTTTCGCCGGCCCCGTGCGCGCCACGTAGCGCGTGAAGCCGAGCATGGTCGCATAGGGCGGGATCGTGGGCACCGAAGTGGACAAAACGGGCGTGGTCACTGTGATCTCCCCGCAGCTCAGACGCTGTTTTCGTACACACATTCTAATCGACGGGTACGACATTCCCAACGATCCGGCCGGGGGGCGAGATGACGCCAGACGGCAACCACACCGAACCGTCCCGCCCACCGTGCCGGGCTGATCGTGGAGATCCACACGAGGTGGCTTTCATGCGTCTTGCGCTCATCCTGCTCAGCGGCGTTCTGGCTGTCGCACTCCTCGGCTTCGGTGGCTGGGTGATGGTCCAGGGTGGCTGGTCAGGCTCGCCGCTGATGGCCGTCGCCGTCTCCGTCGGCGTCGTCGCCTGGCTGACAAGCCGTCGCCGCGGCGCCGCGGTAACGAGCGGCTCTCCCGCGGTGAGAAACGCGGGCACGTGACGCGCGAGCGGATATTCCATACTGGTGCGATGGCATTGATCCGGTGTGACTTCTCGTCCGAGGCCCTCGCACTCGCCACGACCATGACCGTGCTGTTGCCGCAGGCGGCGAGCACGCAGATCGGGCTCAGCGGCCGGGCGGGCGACGCCGCTCCGCCCGTGCTCTACCTGCTGCACGGGCTGACGGACGACGACACCGCCTGGACGCGGTACACCTCGCTCGAGCGGTACGCCGCCGCCAAAGGGATCGCGGTCGTCATGCCGCAGGTGCACCGCAGCTTCTACGCCGACGAGCGGTACGGCGCCAGGTTCTGGACGTTCCTCTCCGAGGAGCTGCCCGAGGTGGTCTCGTCCTTCTTCCGGGTCTCCACCCGGCGCGAGGACACCTTCGTCGCCGGGCTCTCCATGGGCGGGTACGGCGCCTTCAAGTGGGCGCTGCGGCAGCCCGAGCGGTTCGCCGCCGCGGCCAGTCTCTCCGGGGCGCTGGACCTCGCGTACATGTACGAGTGGGACAAGCGGCCGCACATGACCGAGCTGATGGCGCGGGTGTTCGGGGACCGGCCGGTCGCCGGGACCGTCGACGACCTGCTGCATCTTGTCGCGGACGCCGGCGAGGAACTGCCCCGGCTGCTGCTGCGGTGCGGCACCGAGGATCACCTTGTGGCCCAGAACGAGCGCTTCGTCGCGACCTGCCACCGGTACGGCGTCGCCATCGACGCCGAGTTCGGGCCGGGCGCGCACGAGTGGGGCTACTGGGACGTCCAGATCCAGAATGTCCTGGACTGGCTGCCGCTGAAGAACTAGGCCTGCAGCGCGGATGCCATCCGCGCCTGCTCCTCGAGCACCTCGTTCATGCGGGCCTGCACGGCGTCCATCTGCCCGATGGTCTCGCTCGTCGTCAGGATGCCCGCGGAGACCGTACGCGCGCTGTTCTGGATGCCGTTGATCTGTTCCGACACCCGTTGCGTGGCCTCGGCGGTCTCCCGGGCCAGGTCCTTGACCTCGCCGGCGACAACCGCGAAGCCGCGGCCGACCTCGCCGGCCCGGGCCGCCTCGATGGTCGCGTTGAGGGCGAGCAGGTTGGTCTGGTCCGCGATGGACGAAATGATCTTGATGACGTCGCCGATGGCGGTCGACGCCTGGCCCAGCGCCTCGACCTCCTGGGTCATCTCCGAGGCCCGGGAGACGGCGTCCTGGGCCACCCGGGTGGCATCGTCGCTGGCGGCGCGCAGCCGCGACACCGTGTCGAGCAGGGAGCGGGCGTTCGCCGCCGCCACCTCGTTGCCGCGGACGATGTCGAGCCGCTGCGACACGAGTTGGGCCACGTTGCGCAGGGCGGACGCCCGCGACTCCGACAGCTCGATGTACTCGGTGGTGAAGAAGTCCATGGTGCCGATGATCCGGCCGTGGCTCACCACGGGAAAGCAGACGCCCGACCGTACGCCGGCCGCCTGCGCCGCCGGTCCCCGGACGCAGTCGGTCAGCTCGCCGATGTCGTGGACGAACACGAGATCCTTGGCCCGCCAGGCGCGTCCGGAGAGGCCGACGCCCTCGGCGAAGGTGGCCGCGAGGGTCACCTTGCGGAACTCGTCGCCGGCCGAGCCGGACTCCACCGCGAACTTGAGGACCTGGTCGACCTCGTCGACCTCCCAGTACGAGCCGTACGCCCAGCCGAAGGCGGTCCGTACCGAGTCGAGGGCGATCCGCAGCGTGGTGGGCACGTCCCTGGCCTCGCCGAGGGCGGTGACCACGTTCGTCACGGCGAGGCGGTCATCGGCCACCTGGCGCAGTTCGGCGGCGGCGAGCGCGGAGAACCGGGCGCGTTCGGCGATGCGGGCGATGGACGCCCACTTCTCGGTCCGCGGGCCGTCGATGTACATCGGCTCGGCCGAGTAGTACTCGAGCACCGCGATGACCTGGTTGTCCCGCAGCACCGGCATGACCACGGCCGCCTCCATCGCGGCTCGCGCGGCCGCCTGGCAGCGCAGGCAGTCCTCGCACTGGTCGAGCGCGTCGACGTACACCGGCTGCTTGGTGCGGGCCGCCCGGCCGACCAGGCCGGCGTCCATGGGCGCCGACTGCCCGGAGATCACGGCGTCCAGCTCTCGGACGATCGAGCCGGTCTCGTACTGGATGGCGACCTGGCCATTGCCGTCGGGCAGCCAGACGGCGCCGTAGCTGAAGTTGTGCGAGGCCACCGTGCTGTCCACGGTGACCCGCCAGGCGGAGTCCTCGTCGCGGACGGTCTCGAGATCGGAGATCAGCTTCTCGAGACTCTCGACGTCGCGGGGAATGGGGCGCAACGCGACCGGATCCGCCGTCGCCCGCGATCGGAAGGAGACCACCGGACACTCCTGTCACTCGACGCCCGCCTGACCTGTCCCATTCTGGGGCAGGTCGGACCCTTTCGGCTGCCGATTGACGGAACCGGCCGCGACGTGCGGCGGTGCTCCGGAAGGACGGCCGTGGCCGGGGCGCCCCGGGCGCCCCGGCCGCACCGCTCAGTCGGTGTCGCGGGCCTGCTCGGCGAGGAACCGTTCCAGCTCCGCGCCCAGCTCCTCGGCGCTCGGCAGCGCCCCGCCGGGCTCGGCCAGCAGGTTGCCGGTGCGACCCCGCAGGAACGCGTCGTACTGGCCCTCCAGAGAGGTCACCAGGCGGCTCGCCTGCTCGTCGTCGGCGACCTGCTTGTCGATCTCCTCGCGTATCTCGGCGGCGGCCTCGTGCAGCGCCGCGGTGGGCAGCACCAGGCCGGTCGAGTTGGCGACCGACTCGACGAGCAGCTCGGCCGCGGCCGGGTACGTGGTCTGGGCGAGGTAGTGCGGTACGTGCGCGGCGTACCCCATGGCGTCGTGGCCGGACTCGCCGAGGCGGAACTCCAGCAGGTTGCCGACGCTGGCCGGCACCTGCACCCGCTGCAGCCACGAGTCGCGCTCGCCGAGCAGGCGGCGGTCGGTGGCGTGCGCGGTGACGCTGACCGGCCGGGTGTGCGGCACGGCCATCGGGATCGCATTGAGGCCGACGGTCAGGCTGACGCCGAAGCGCTCGATGAGAGCGCGTACGGCCTTGATGAAGCGTTCCCACTGCAGGTCCGGCTCGGGGCCGGCGAGCAGCAGGAACGGCGTGCCGGTCAGGTCCCGCAACAGGTGCAGCGCCAGGCTGGGCCGCTCGTAGCTCTCCCAGTGATCCTCGACGAAGATCATCGGAGGTCGGCGGGAGCGGTAGTCGAGGAGCTGGTCGAGGTCGAACGTCGCCAGGACGCGTCCCTCGAACTGCTCCAGAAGGTGTTGCCGGGAGAGCTGGATGGCGCTCCCCGCGTCGACGAACCCCGTGAGCGCCTGGACGAGCACCACGCCGTCCAGCTCAGGCAGGTCGTCGGCCAACTCGTAGAGCCCGTGTGGGTCGAGCACGCTGCGGACCTCCTCATGTGCCTCGCCCGTGGACCCACGGGCGATAGGAGGACAACGCCCGCGTACGGGGGTTCATTCCCGCGGATTCCCGACCGTCACACGCGGAACTGTCCCACCAGCGACTGGAGTTCCTCGGCGAGGCGGGCCAGCTCGCCCGCGGTGCGCCGGGACTCGGCCACGCCCTCGTTGGTGCTCTGCGCCGCCTCGGCCACGCCCGAGATCGTGTGGGCGATCTCGGTCGAACCGCTCGCGGCCTCGGCGACGCTGCGCCCGATCTCGGTGGTGGTGGCGGTCTGCTCCTCCACCGCCGAGGCGATGGTGTCCGAGTACGCGTTGATCCGCTCGATCACCGCGGCGATCTCCCCGATGGCGTCGACCGCGGCGGAGGTGTCGGTCTGGATCGCCTGGATGCGGTTCGAGATCTCCTCGGTCGCCTTGGCGGTCTCCTGCGCGAGATCCTTGACCTCGCTGGCGACCACCGCGAAGCCCTTGCCCGCCTCGCCGGCCCGGGCGGCCTCGATGGTGGCGTTGAGCGCGAGCAGGTTGGTCTGCTCGGCGATCGAGGTGATCACCTTGACGATGTTGCCGACCTCGGCGGACGAGACGCCGAGCTTGGCGACCGTGCTGTTCGCCGACTGGGCGACCTCCACCGCGCCGCGGGCCACGCCGGCGGCGTCGGTCGCGCTGCCGGCGATCTCCCGGATCGAGGCGGTCATCTCCTCGCTGGCGGCGGCGACGGTGTCGACGTTGCCGCTCACCGAGCCGGCGGCGGTCGAGACGAGGTCGGCGCGCGAGCTGGTCTGCTCGGCGTTGACCGCGATGCGGTTGCTCACCTCGGCCATCTCCTGCGCGGAGCCGGCCAGGGTGTGGCTGCTGCCGGTGATCCGCGTGATCGTCTCGCGCAGCGTGACGGTGGCCCGGTCGAGCTGGTCGCCCATGCGGCCGACCTCGTCCTTGGTCCGCAGGCCGGCGGTGCGGGTCAGATCGCCCTCGGCGATGCCGTCGATGACGTGGGAGACCGTCCGCACCCGCGCCACGATGCTGCGCGCGATGCCCAGGCCGAGCAGGGTCGCGAGGGCCAGGCCGATCACCAACGTGGAGATGACGATGACCCGTGCCGAGGTGTTCGCGTCGGCGACGGCGGCCACCCGCTCCTTGGCGCCCTCGTCTTCCTTCGCCGTGAGCTGCTCGAGCTTCTCCTTGGAGGCGAGGATGGCCGGGATCAGATGCTCCTGGCGGGCGGCGATGGTGGCCCTCGGGTCGCCGGCCTCGGCGGTCTTCATGAAGGCGTCGCGGGCGGTCTTGTACTTGCCCCAGAGCGCCATTGTCTCGTCCATCAGCGCGGGATCGACCGACTTGGCCCGGTACGCGGAGGTGGTCGCGTCGATGCGGCCGTCGAGTTCCTTGATCATGGCCGCGAGCTCCGGCGCCGGCGTCTGGCCGTAGCCCATCACGTAGCCGTGCATCGAGCCGACGTCCGAGGTGACCCGGTTCAACTGCTGCAACCCCACGTAGCTCTCCTGGTAGAGCTTCTCGCCGACGGTGTTGACGGCGGCCAGGCGGGCGAGGGCCACGACCGCCACCGTGGCCGCGACGATCGTCATCGCGCCCACGATGATCAGGATCTTCGTGTTGAGCGACCGGTTGCCGACCCAGGCGCGCAGCGGATTGCCGCCGCCGGTGCGGCCGGGCGGCGACTGTGCAGTCTTCAGGGCGGATGGCATGTGGTGGCGACCTCGCGGTAGGGGATACGGGACGGAATCGTCCCTTCCCACTATCGGTTGTCGTCCGGGTTCACTGAGGTGGTATCCGTTAGACCGAACTCACACGGTCAGCGGTCGGTGCGCGTCCAGGTGCTCGTCGACCTGGGCGGCGGACAACGGCCGGGAGAAGTGGTATCCCTGCGCGAAGCGGTAACCGAGCCGGTAGAGGGTGTCGGCCTGCTCGGCGGTCTCCACTCCCTCGGCGATGGCCTGCAGGTGCAGGCCGTTCGTGATCTGGATCATCGCGGTGGCGATGACCGCCTCTTCCGAGCGGCCGCCGATCCCATCGACGAACGACTTGTCGACCTTGAGCGTGTCCGCCGGGCAGGTGCGCAGGAGGCCGAGCGAGGAATGCCCGGTGCCGAAGTCGTCCAGCGCGATCCGCACGCCGAGCGTGACCAGGCTTTGCAGGGCGTCCAGCGCGATGCCGCCGTCGAAGACCGCGGTCTCGGTGACCTCGACGACCAGCTTCTCCGGGTCGAAGCCGGTGTCGGCCAGGGCCGCGCGCACGTCGGCGGCGAAGCCCGGCTCCCGAAGCTGGCGGGCGGACACGTTGACACCGATCTCGCCGGGCGCGGCGGCGCCGTAGCGCTCCTGCCACTCGGCGGCCTGCCGCAGCGCGGTCCGCAGGATCCAGTCGCCGAGCGGCACGATGAGTCCGGTGCGCTCCGCGATCGGGATGAACACGTCCGGCCCGATGAAGCCGCGCTCCGGGTGCTTCCAGCGGATCAGCGTCTCCAGCGAGGTCCACTCGCCGCCGGGCAGGGCCACGATCGGCTGGTAGACCAGCGAGAAGTCGTTGTTGTCGAGGGCCCGGCGCAGCTCGGCGCCGAGCTGGGCGTCGGCCGCCTGGTCCTGCTCGAGGCGGGCGTCGTACACGGCGTGCCGGCCCTTGCCGCGCTCCTTGGCGGCGTACATGGCCAGGTCGGCGCGGCGCAGCAGCTCCTGCGGGCTGGCCTCCGGCCACACCTCGGCCAGGCCGATGCTCGCCTTGACCAGCAGGTCGTAGCCGAGGGCGTGGACCGGGCGGGTCAGCGACTCCGCGATCCGGTCCAGGACCTCCGTCGCCTCGTCGCTGCGCAGGCCGTGCAGCAGCAGGCCGAACTCGTCGCCGCCGAGTCGGGCCACCACGTCGTCGGTGCGGACCGCCTCGCGCAGCCGGTCGGCGACGACGACGAGCAGGGCGTCGCCCACGGCGTGCCCGAGCCGGTCGTTGATCGCCTTGAAGTCGTCCAGGTCGATGAGCGCGAGGCTGAGCGTCTCGGCGCCGTCCATCGCGCCGCCGGTCGCGGCGAGCGCCTCGCTCGTCCTCTGCTCGAACAGCGACCGGTTGGCGAGGTCGGTGAGGGCGTCGTGGCTCGCGCGGTGCTCGAGCTGGTGTTGGAAGCGGTTGAGCTCCAGCAGGCTGGCGTCGACGCGGCGCAGCAGCCTGCCGTTCTCGGAGAGGGCGTTGATCTGGCGGGCCACCACCAGCGCGGTCAGCACGACCGCGGCCAGGGCGACGTTCAGCACCACGTGCCCCGCGCCGCTGCTCACCACCAGCAGCAGAGCGTCGGTGCAAGCGACCGCGACGTAGGTGACGATGCTGAAGGAGTCGCCCTGCTGGACGGGTACCGGCAGCCGGGCCGCCCGGCGCTGCCGGTCGGCCGCGAAGGCGACGCACAGCAGCGTCGCCGGAATGAACATCATCGAGCCGCTCAGGCCCGGGTGCAACTGCACGAAGATCGGGAAGAGCCCGCCGCCGGACGCACCGACCACCGCGCCGATGGCCAGCAGCCGCAGCGAGATCCGGTCGAGACCGCCGAAGCCGCTCACCGCGACCTTGAGGAAGGCGAGCGCGCCGACGAGGCCCAGCGCGGTCAGCGTGAGGATCGGCACGGCGTCACCGTTGCCGTCGTGCCAGGCGTCGAGCACCCGGGTGATGAGGTACCAGGAGAAGATTCCGAGCGTGACGGTGACCGTGGCGGCGTCCAGGAGGAACCGGACCATGACCCGGTCCCGGCGCCCGCCCGCGCCCACCGGCAACCACAGCAGGGTCCAGAGCAGGACGACCAGGGCCATCGAGTACGCGATCATGGTGGGAATGTCGTGGTCCTGATCCATGGCGCCGGGGTTCAGCGCGTAGTGCCGGGCATCGCCCGCGACACCGAGCACGATGAAGAGGCAGACCACGGCCAGGGAACGCCAGACGCGCGCGGTCACCCGGTCCAGCCCCTCGGCGGACGCGGTCTGCCAGCACGCCCAGCCCGCGGCGGCGGTGCCGACGATGGCCGGCAACCAGCCCCAGACGACCTGGGTACGCTGCTCGGCGTAGTTGACGGCGAAGAGTATGACGGAGGCCACGAGGACCGAGGCGGCCGTCAGCAGCACCGGAGTCGGCCGCAGCCGCTCCACCTGCCGTTCGTCGACCGTCATGCGGCGTTGCCTCCCGAGAGCTCTGGTGCTTCCGTCATCGCTATCGGTCGGACCGGGTATCGCATGAGCAGAACACCGCGTCCGGGAGGGCCGCCGTGCGGCCACGGAGCGGGGAATGTGGCAACCCATGCCGTGCACGTGCATCTGCAAGGCACAATGGCACCAGCATTCCCCCTGCCCCTCGGAGCGAACTGGTGAACGAACCCGACGACGCCGGCCTGCCCGGATCCCTCTGGGCCAGAATGAAGGCCGACCCGCAGTACGCACCGGAACACCTCGCCCTCGAGGCGGTCCGCCGGATCGGTCCGCAGGCCCGGGGCTGGGCCGAGCGGGCCCGGGAGGAGCAGCCGGGGGTCAGCGGCGAGGCCCTGGCCGATCAGGCCGTCAAGCGCTTCCTGAACCACGCCCGGCTCTCGGGCGCCGTCTCGGGCGCCGCCGGGCTGCCCGGCGCGGTGGTCGACGTCGGCGTCCTCGCCTGGACCCAGGCACGCATGGTGCTGCACATCGCCGCTGCGTACGGCGTCGACCCGGCCGGCTCCGAGCGCGCCACCGACCTGCTCGTCCTGCAGAGAGTGCACAAGGTCGCCGAGACGGCACGCCTGGCCCTGGGAGTGGCCGCGGGCCGCGAGCGGGCCAGCCTGCTGTTCGCCGGCGTCGCCGACCGGCCGCTCACCGGCGTGATGCTCCGGCTGGGCGTCAAGCTGGCCCAGATGGCGGGCGTACGCGCGGCCAAGCGGATGTTCGCGAAGATCGTGCCGGGCGCCGCCGTGGTCCTGGGCACCTGGGTCAACTCCGCCGCCACCAAGGACCTGGCCCGGCGCACGCGGGAGCTGTACGCGGCCGAGTCCTAAAGTCGCCCCCGCTCCCGACGATCTCTCACGGATATCAAGAGGTCTGTGCGACGAAGGGAGGAACGCGTGAAGCACCGCCGACGCTGGCTGCTGCTCCTGGCGCCCCTCCTGCTGGTCGGCTGCGGCGGGCTCAACGGCTCCTCGGCCACCCCGGCCGAGTCGACGTCCACGCAGGCCCCGACCGACAGCAGCGACGACTGGCTCGTGGTCGCCCAGGGCAAGGCCACGCCCTCGCCCAGTCCCACGAGCGGCGTGCCACCGTATCCGTTCCCGACCGTATCCGCCGCCACTGGTGTCTCGTCGCGGGCGGCATCGGCGGCGCAGGCCGTCCCCAGCTCGACCTGCTCGGTGCGCGAGGTGCACTTTTCCCGCATCACCTCGCTGGACGTCGTCGCGGGCACCACGACCGCGACCGCCACCTGGACCGACTTCAGCGGCAACAACCTCGTCGAATACCGCCTCACCGCGCTCAGCCAGGACCTCAAGCCCGGGCCGCAACGGGACATCGGCTGGGTGAGGGTCGGCTCGAAGGAAGCCTGCACGACGCTGACCGCCACGATCCGCAACCTCGACCGGAAGACCGGCTACGTCTTCTCGCTCGACGCGGTCGTGACCCGGCAGAGCGGCGGCGGCACCCGCGCCGGCACGATCATGCGCACGGGCGTCATCTACACCAAGTAGTCCGCGAGGCTCAGCCGCGGCCGGTAGCCCTGGTCGAGGGCGCGGGTCAGGTCCAGGACCATGCCGTCGGTGAGCTGATCGACGGCGTATCGGGTCAGCGACGGCGTCACCGCGGCCAGCCCGCGGACCAGCCCGGCGGGAACGTGCCGGACGGGAACCCCGAGCACCCGGCCGAGGACCTCGTCGCGCCGGTACGCCGTCGCGTCCGCGATGTTGTACGCCCCGGCGGGCCAGCTCAGCGCCGCCAGGCAGGCCGCCGCCAGGTTGCCCACCGAGGTGAGGCTCATCGCCACGTCGTCGCCGGGTAGCCACGCGTACCCGCCCCGGACGACCCGGCGCAGCCGCGGCAGCAGATGCCGGTCACCGTCGCCGTAGACCGCACGCGGCCGCAGGACGACCGCTCCCGCGGCCAGGGCCAGCCTTTCCCCGGCGGCCTTGGTGCGACCGTACGCGCCCCGCTGGCCGCCGACCGGATGGTCCTCGCGCACCGGCTCCTGGTACGGCCCCGGCCGGTACACGCTGGCGCTGCTCACCCACACCACCGGACGGTCCCCGGCCGAGCGCAGCAGCCGGGCCGTGCCGTCGACGTTGACCGCCCGGTAGGCCGCCTCGGCACGACGCCCGGGACCGGGGTCGCCGACGGCGGCGGCGAGATGCACGACCCCGTCGGCGCCCGACAGATCCGGAAGCTCGCGGGTGGCGTCCCACCGGACGTACGCGCCCGCCGGTCCCGGACGCCGGCCGAGACAGATCACGTCGTGCCCGGCGGATGCCGCGAGCCGGGCGACGGCCGTGCCGCAGAAGCCGGAGGCGCCGGTCACCGCCAGCCTCACGACGCCCGCACCACGAGCGACCGCCACGAGGGCAGGGCCGCGCGGCGGTCCACCCGGGCCCGGACCACCACCGGCCGGTACGGCGCCAGCGCCCGCAGCACGTCGCCGAGCTGGGTACGGGCCACCCGTGCCCCCGGGCAGGCGTGCGCTCCGGCGCCGAAGGCGAGCTGGGCGATCCGCGCCGGAGCCGGACGGCGCGGATCGGGGTCGAGGTGGTGTGCGTCCAGGGCGTGCCGGGCGACCAGCAGCATCCGGTCGCCGGAACGCACCGGGCAGCCGCCGGGCACGGGCAGCTCGCCCGGACCCGCCGCGACCCGCGGCAGCAGGGGTGTCGGGGCGGTCACCCGCAGGAGCTCGTCGGCCAGTGCCGGGCGGTCGGCGTACTCCCAGAGGCCGGCGTCGCAGGCCCACGCCGCGGCGCGCGGCACGACGGCGACCGTGGTGCTGACCGCGGCCACCGCGAGCATGGCGGCGAGCGCGGCGTGTTCCCCGCCGTCCGGCGCGACCAGGGCGGTCAGTTTCTCCGTGGCCGTCCGGGCCGCGGCATCGGCGCGCAGGCGGCGCAGGCCGGGCAGGTGGGCGCGGGCCGCCGCGTCGGCGGCGTCGCGGGCCGCCGCGGCGAGCGCCGGCCCGTCGGCCGTCACGCCGAGCAGGGTGGCGGCGGTGCTCCCGGCCAGCTCGGCGGCGACCGGCACGAGGTCGACCTCGCCGCCGCCGGCCAGCGGGCCGAGGAGGCGTTCGAGCAGCCGCGTCCAGCCCGGCCGCAGCTCGGCCACGCCCGCCGCGCCCAGCGCGTCGGCCGCGTCCCGGCGGGCACGGCGATGCTCGGCGCCGTGCTGGTCGAAGAGGAGCGCGCCGCCCGCCAGCCGCCCGGCCGCCCCGCCGGTGGTGCCGGGCGCCGTCCGGTCCAGCGGCACCCGGGTGAGAGCCGCGACGAAGGCGGCTCGGTCGTGGACGAGCAGCGTGCCGCCCAGCCGCAGCACGGGACGCCGGCGGGTGGCCGCGAGCAGGGCGAACAGCACCGGGTGGCTGCCGAGGTAGACCCTGCGGTCCCGGGTACGGGCGTTCATCGCACGTGCACCGTTTCGCCGGTGGGCCGGTACCGCCGGTCCCAGTGCCACAGCAGCGTGCGGCGCGGGCCCCAGCCGCGCAGCCGTCGCAGGCTCGTCTCGACGACCAGGTTGTCGGCGCGGATGATCCGGCCGCTGTGCTCGCGGGCCCGGTTGAGCAGCGTCACGTCCTCGGCGCCGTCCTCCAGGGCCTCGCGGGGGGTGCCGCCGCAGCGCTCGTACAGGTCCGCGGTGACCGCCAGGTTGTGGCCGTGGACCAGCACGAACGGCGCCCGCGCGGTCGTCGAGCGGTGCTGCCACCGGCCGATGCGGGCCGCGGCGCGCACCACGGCGGGATAGATTCTGCGTTGCGCCCAGGTGGGGTTCTCGTCGCGGCGGGGAACGCTGCGGCCGCACGCCAGCTCCACCCGGTCGAGCAGGGACCGGCCGGTCGCGACCCAGTCCCGGGCGGGCAGGCAGTCGGCGTCCGTGCGCAGCAGCTTCGTGGCGCCTCCCGCGATGGCGTACCGGAATCCGGTGTCGGCGGCGGTGCCCGCGCCCGGCCGGGTCTCGGTCACCACCCGGACGTCGCCGGCGAATCCGGCCGCGAGAGTCGCGGTCCCGTCGGTGGACGCGTTGTCGACGACGACCAGCGTGAAGTCGCGGTCGGACTGGGCGGCGAGCGCGGCCAGCGTCCCGGGCAGCAGCCGCGCCTCGTTGTAGGCGGGGACCACCACGGCGAGCTCCCTCATGAGAGCGCCGCCAGGCGTGCCGCCGCGGCCCGGTCCGGCTTGCGGGACCGGCCGGAAAGGGGGACCTGGGCGAGCACCACCGCGTCGGGGCGGGCCGAGCCCATCCGCTGGAGTGGGGCGCGCAGGGCCGCCCGCACCGTGTCGGCGGGAACGCCGGCTGCGGGCTGCACCACCGCGACCACCCGCTCGTCGCCGTCGCCGTGCGGCACGCCCACGATCACCGCCAGCTCGACGCCGGGTACGTGCAGCGCGGGCTCGTAAAGTCCGGGATAGATGTTCTCGGCGCCGCGCAGGATCATGTCCTTGCAGCGGCCGCCGAGCACTACCCGGGCGCTCTCCACCCGGCCGACGTCGCCGGTGGAGATCCACTCCTGCGGCGCTTCGCCGAGGTAGCGGTGCGCGGCGTTCGACCCGGCGAGCTGGAGCTGGCCCCGCTCGTCGGTGCGGGCGCGCACGCCGGGCACCAGCGCGCCGACCAGGTCGCCGGCGCCGGCGAACGCGGCCTTCTCGGTGGCTTCCACGGCCGCGGCGGGAAAGATCTCGGTGAGCGCGTACACGCCCCAGGCCTCGTCCGCACCCGCCTTCCGAACCCGCGCGAGCAGCTCCGCGCTGACCGGGGCGGAGCCGCTGTAGACCCGCCCGGTGAACCGGATGCCGGCGGCGAGCGCGGCGCGTACCTGCGGCGGCGTCAGATAGGTCGCCTGGGGTGCCAAGCGGGCCGCCTGCCGCACCAGCCGGCCCGGGCGGCGGGCCGGCAGCGCGACCGGTGCCCCCGCCGTCAGCGCGGGGACGAGGACGAAGAACGTGCCGCCCAGCACCGGCCGGTCCGGTTGCGCGCGGACCAGGTCGTGCACGGTACGGAGGCCCGCGCTCAGGCCGGCCCGGGTGTGCACCACGGCCCGCGGCCGGCTGGTCGTGCCCGACGTGAAGACCACCACCGCGTCGCCATCGCCGTCGAAGCCGCGCGGGACCGGCCCGGCCGCCGGCGCCAACGCCGCCGCGCCGCCCGGCAGCCGCCGCCCGATGGTGACGACCGGTGCCAGGGCGGAGAGCTCGGGCAGGGCGAGCCGGGCGCGGCGGGCCAGCGGCGCGGCCCAGCCCGCGACGGCCTGCGCCGCCGCGTCGGCGAGGACCAGCCTCGGCTCGGCCCGGGCCAGCCGGGCCAGGAGCACGTCCGGGCCCGCGGTCGGATCCAGCACGGCGACCCGCAGGCCCAGGTGGTACGCCGCCAGCAGGACGGCGAGCGAGTGCGGCCCGGGTCGTACGGCGACGCCCACCGTGTCGCCGGCGGTCAGCCCCCGTGCGTGCAGGGCGGCCGCGTAGCCGCCGGTCAGCCGGCTCAGGTCGCCGCGGGTGGCGCGCACCACCGCTCGGCCGGTGCCCCCGCAGCCGAGCAGGGCCGGGCGGGGATCGTCGTCGCGCAGGCCCGCGATCAGATCGCCGAGCATCAGCGGGGGTCCACCGTGAGCGGGCCGCTGCCGCGGTCGAGATACCACCGGGCCGTGCGGACGATCCCGTACGCGCTCAGCCGCCGCGTCGAGTTCTCCACGACCATCGCCCGGCTGTGCCGGATCGCCGGGGTGGTGCGGCGTACCCGGTTGAGGAACGTGCGGTCGGTGGGGGAGGGACGACGGGGCATGCCGCCGCACGCCAGGTAGAGCTCCGCCGTGATCGCCATGTTGTTGCCCGCGTGCATCCGGTAGGGCGCCAGGTAGCCCTTCGCCCGGTGCGCCGGGCGCAGCCGCCCGAAGAGGGCGGCGAGCGCCACGAGGCCGCGGAACACCGCCCGGCCGAGCGGCCCGTGCTCGTCGCGCCGTGCGGTGATCCGGCCGCAGGCCAGTCCGGCGCCGCCGGTCAACGTGGCTCGCGCCGCCGCCAGCCACCCCGGCCGCGGCAGGCAGTCCGCGTCCGTACGGGCGAGCAGGGTGGCGCCCCGCGCGATGGCGTGCCGGAAGCCGGTGTCCACCGCGCAGCCGACGCCCTTCTCGGGCTCGACCAGCACATGGACGGGAAAGGGCGCCCGGAAGCCCCGCGCGATCTCCGCGGTGCCGTCGGTGGAACCGTTGTCCACCACGAGCAGCTCGAAGTCCGTGTCGGTCTGCGCCGCCAGCGCGTCGAGTGTCTGCCGGATCCGCGCCGCTTCGTCGTACGCCGGCACAATGACCCACAGGTCCGTCATGACACTTCCCAGACCATGGTCATCAGGCTCACGCCGCCGCCGAGGCCGACGAGGAGCACCCGGTCGCCGGGGCGCAGCCGGTGGTGGACCCGGGCGAGCTGCACGCCCAGCGTGGCGCTGGCCATGTTGCCCAGCTCGGCCACGGTGACCTCGAGCTTGTCGGCCGGCACCCCGGCCACCTCGACGAAACGCTGCAGATAGGGCATGGTCACCTGGTGCACCAGCACCTTGGCGTAGTCGTCCCAGCCGAGGCCGGTGCGGTACGCGACCCGCTCGAGCAACCCGGTCCCGATCTTTTCGAAGATGCCCCGCAATCTGTGCCCGTCGCCGGTGAAGTAGGTGTGCTCGTCGCCGCGCGGATGCCGCGAGCCGCCGCCGAAGATGCCGCCGACCGGCCAGTGCTCGGAGTGGGTCTCACTGTCGACGTCCACGATGCCGCCGGCCTCCACCGGCTCGACCAGCACGGCCGCGCCCGCGTCGCCGAAGGTGTAGCCGGCGAACGCCGTCCGCGCCTGCGCCATGCCGTCCACCGCCGGCCGCATGGCGCGGGTGGGGGTCTCCCCGGTGACGACCAGGGCCCGCCCCGCCCGGCCTGCGAGGATCATCGAGCGGGCCAGGTCGATGCCGTTGAGGAAGCTGTTGCAGGCGTTGGTGACGTCCAGGGCGTGCGCCCGGCTGCCCAGCGCCGCCTGCACCACGTGCGCCGTCGCCGGCTCCACCATGTCCCGGGTGGCGGACGCGAACAGCAGCAGGTCGACGTCGAGCGCGTCCAGCCCGGCCTGGGCCAGGACCCGCCGGCCGGCGCGGACCGCCAGGTCGGAGGCGTACTCGTCGGCGGCGGCGACCCGGCGCCGGTCGATGCCGGTGGCCTGCGCGAACATCCCGGCCGGCAGCGGCAGGCCACTCGCCGCGGCGACCTGCTGTTGCAGGTCGGCGGTGGTCACCTCCCGCTCGGGCAGGGCGCTGGCCACCGCGGTGATGCCCACGCGGGCGACGATCGAGGTCATGGGCGCCAGCCTTCATCATCGGCGGGCGGCGGTGCGTGAGTAGAACGGCTCAATTTCTCTAGGCCATAAGCTTCGCGACATGCAACCCATCGTCGACACGGTCGTGATCGTGGCGATCTGCGTGCTCGGCGCGGCCCTGGCCCGGCGGCTCGGCTTCATCGCGCCGCTCGTGCTGCTGGTGGCCGGTCTGTGCCTGTCCTTCGTGCCCGGCGTCCCGGAGATCCGGGTCGAGCCGGAGCTGGTGCTGATCGGCATCCTGCCGCCGCTGCTCTACGTGGCGGCGCTGCAGACCAACCTCGTCGCCTTCCGCCGGGCGCTTCGCCCCATTTTGCTGCTCGCCGTCGGGCTGGTCGTCTTCACCGCCTTCATCACCGGGTTCGTGCTGCACGCCCTGCTGCCCGAGGTACCCCTGGCGGCCTGCGTCGCCCTGGGCGCCGTGGTCGCCCCGCCCGACGCGGTGTCGGCGACGGCGATCGCCCGCCGCATCGGCCTACCCCGGCGGGTCGTGGTCATCCTCGAGGGCGAGAGCCTGCTCAACGACGCCACCGCCCTCGTCATGGTCCGGATCGCGGCCGCGGCGTTGCTCGGCTCGGCGGTCGGGTTCGCGGAGATCGCCGGCGAGGTCGCGCTGAAGGCCGGCGGCGGCCTGCTGCTCGGCCTCATCGCCGCGGTGGGCGCGGCCTGGCTGCACCGCCGGATCGTCGACCCGCTGCTCGACGACGCCGTCTCGCTGCTCACCCCGTTCGTCGTGGTGATCGTCGCCGAGGAGGTGCACTCGTCGAGCGTGGTCGCGGTCGTGGTGGCCGGGCTCTACCTCGGGCACCGGATCCCGTACCTGTTGTCGCCGACGTCGCGGCTGCAGATGGACGCGGTCTGGCGGCTGATCACCTTCCTGCTCGAGGGAGTCGTCTTCCTCCTGGTCGGACTGCAGCTCCGTGACCTGATCGGCCACCTGGAGACCGGCGCGGCGACCACCGCCCGGGTGACCGTGCTGGTGTTCCTGACTTTGGTGGCGGCGCGTTTCGTGTGGATGTACCCGGCCACCTATCTGGCCCGCCTCGTCCCGCGGATCCGGGCCCGCGAGGACCGTCCGCCGCCGGCCGTGCCCGCCGTCGTCGCCTGGGCCGGCATGCGCGGCGTCGTCACGCTCGCCGCGGTGCTGACCCTGCCGGAGAGCGGCGAGGTCCCCGGCGGATACCCGCGCGACCTGTTCGTCTTCGTGGCCTTCGCGACCATCGTGCTGACCCTGCTGGTCCAGGGCACCACGCTGCCGGTGCTGGCCCGGCGGCTCGGCGTGCACGAGGACGCCGCCGCCGAGGACGCGCTCGCCGAGGCCAGCGTCCAGCACGCGGCGAGCCGGGCGGCCCGCGAGCGGCTGGAGGAGCACGCCGACGGGGCACCCGCCTCGGTGGTGGAGCGGCTGCGCGCGCTCACCGACAGCCGGGCCAACGTCGCCTGGGAGCGGCTCGGCAGCCAGGAGCAGGAGACCCCCTCGGCGGCGTACGGCCGGCTGCGACGCGAGATGATCTCTGCCGAGCGGCACGTCTTCAAGATCGCCCGCAATGAGGGGCGGATCTCCGAGGAGGTGCTCAACCGCGCCCAACGCGAGCTCGACCTGGAAGAGTCCCAGTTGACCCGGAGTGACGATTGACCTGCCAGCATCTCGAGGACGCCGGCGACGCGATGCCGGCGTCGCCCTACGCGGCCGGCTGCCCGGAGTGCGTGCCCGCCGGCTTCGACGACTGGGTCCACCTGCGGCTCTGCCTGGAGTGCGGCTACGTGGCCTGCTGTGACTCCTCACCGCGGCGGCACATGTCGCGCCACCACGAGCGGACCGGGCATCCGGTGATGCGCTCGTACGAGCCGGGCGAGACGTGGCGGTGGTGCTTCGTCGACGAGGTGCTGGGCGCCTGATCCGGCGTGCCGTGCCCGCGCGGCGAAGTATCTGAGGGCAACCGGACAGTCGCGCAGACGTCACCCGCCACATCGGTGAGAATGACCGCTGACCGGCCGTAGAGGATTGAACCGCGCCCCGGTTGGGCATTCGTGCCCCGCCCGCGGCGAGGCCCCTCGCGGCCGCGGGCACCGACGGTCGAGGGTGGGAGCAGCACATGCAGGTGTGGCCGGGGCACCGGTATCCACTGGGGGCGACGTACGACGGGACGGGCACCAACTTCGCGATCTTCTCGGAAGTAGCCGAAGCCGTGGAGCTATGTCTGTTCGACGCGTCGGGGAACGAGCGCAAGGTCCAGTTGCACGAGCAGGACGCCTTCGTGTGGCACGCCTACCTGCCGGGCGTGGAGCCGGGGCAGCGGTACGGCTATCGGGTGTACGGGCCGTACGACCCCTCGCGGGGGCTGCGGTGCAATCCGCACAAGCTGCTGCTCGACCCGTACGCACGGGCGGTGGACTCGGACATCGACTGGCATCCGAGCCTGTACGCGTACGACTTCGACAACCCGGATCAGATGTCCGACCTCGACTCGGCGTCGCACATGGCCAAGGGCGTGGTCGTCAACCCTTACTTCGACTGGGGCAACGACCGGCGGCCGGACATCCCGTACCACCACTCGGTGATCTACGAGGCGCACGTGAAGGGCCTCACCGAGCGCCATCCCGACGTGCCCAAGGACATGCGCGGCACGTACGCGGCGATCGGCCACCCGGCGATCATCGAGCACCTCGCCAAACTGGGCGTGACCGCGCTCGAACTGATGCCGGTGCACCAGTTCGTGCACGACAACCGCCTCGACGACCTGGGCCTGCGCAACTACTGGGGATACAACACCCTGGGCTTCTTCGCGCCGTACCACGGGTATTCGGCGATGGGCTCGCTCGGCCAGCAGACCCAGGAGTTCCGGGGGATGGTCAAGGCGCTGCACGCGGCCGGCATGGAGGTCATCCTCGACGTCGTCTACAACCACACGGCCGAGGGCAACCATCTAGGCCCGACCATGAGTCTCAAGGGCATCGACAACCGGACCTACTACCGGCTTGTGGACGACCAGCCGAACTTCTACATGGATTACACGGGTACGGGTAACAGCCTCAACGTGCGCAGCCCGCAGAGCCTCCAACTCATCATGGACTCGCTGCGTTACTGGGTGACCGAAATGCACGTCGACGGCTTCCGCTTCGACCTCGCGTCCACCCTGGCCCGGGAGTTCTACGACGTCGACCGCCTCTCCACCTTCTTCGAGGTCGTGCAGCAGGACCCGGTGGTCGGCCAGGTGAAGCTCATCGCCGAGCCGTGGGACGTCGGCCCGGGCGGCTACCAGGTCGGCAACTTCCCGCCGAACTGGACGGAGTGGAACGGCAAGTACCGCGACACCGTGCGCGACTTCTGGCGCGGTGAGCCGGCCACCCTGGCCGAGTTCGCCAGCCGGATCACCGGCTCGGCCGACCTCTACCAGGACGACGGCCGCAAGCCGTTCCACTCGATCAATTTCGTCACCGCGCACGACGGCTTCACGCTCAACGACCTGGTCTCCTACAACGACAAGCACAACGAGGCCAACGGCGAGGAGAACCGCGACGGCGAGAGCCACAACCGCTCCTGGAACTGCGGCACCGAGGGCCCGTCCGACGACGAGACGGTGCTCGCGCTGCGCGCCAAGCAGCGGCGCAACTTCCTCGCCACGCTGATGCTGAGCCAGGGCGTGCCGATGATCTCGCACGGCGACGAGCTCGGTCGCACCCAGCAGGGCAACAACAACGCGTACTGCCAGGACAACGAGCTGAGCTGGATCGACTGGGACAAGGCCGACGAGACCCTGCTCGAGTTCACCCGCAAGCTGACCGCGTTCCGGCACCGCCACCAGGTCTTCCAGCGGCGCCGGTTCTTCACCGGGCTGCCGGTCACCGCCCGTGGCGGCGGCGACCCGCTGCCGGACCTGGAGTGGTTCACCCCGGACGGGCGCCAGATGGCGGGCGACGACTGGGGCAACGACTTCGGCCGCGCGGTCGCCCTGTTCGTCAACGGCGAGGGCATCCGCGAACGCGGCCAGTACGGCCAGCGCCACGTCGACAGCTCGTTCCTGCTGTTCTTCAACGCCCACGACGCGCCGATCGAGTTCGCCACCCCGCCCGCCGAGTACGGCGAGAAGTGGGAGAAGGTCATCGAGACGGCCGAACCGTCGCCCGACCGCCCGAACGTGGTCGAGGCGGGCACCACGATCCTCGTTCCGGACCGCTCGCTCATCGTCTTGGACAGGACGGTTTAATGGCCCCATCCGAGCAACCCGCCGCCGCCCACGACCGGACTGAAGGCCGCCCATCCGGTACCTACCGCGTCCAGATCCGACCCGACTTCGGTTTCAAGAGCACCGCGGAACTCGCCGACTACCTGGCCGACCTCGGCGTGAGCCATCTCTACACGGCGCCGATCCTCACCGCCGGTCCCGGCTCCGAGCACGGCTACGACGTCGTGGACCACGCCCGGGTCAGCCCGGACCTGGGTGGCGAGCAGGGCCGCCTGGCGCTGCGGGCGGCGCTGGATGCGGCCGGGCTGGGCCTGGTCGTCGACATCGTGCCCAACCACGCCGGGGTGGCCGTCGCCGCCGCCAACCCGGCCTGGTGGGACGTGCTGCGCAACGGAGAGCGGTCGCCGTACGCGAAATGGTTCGACATCGACTGGTCGCGGGGCCGGCTGCTGATCCCGGTGCTGGCCGACGATCCCGCCGCGCTGGACGACCTGCGCGTCGCAGGCGGTGAGCTGCACTACTTCGACAAGCGGTTCCCGATCGCCGAGGGCACGGGCGAGGGCACCGCCCGGGAGGTGCACGACCGGCAGCACTACGAGCTGGTCGACTGGACGCGAGGCGACGCCGAGCTCAACTACCGGCGCTTCTTCGCCATCGTGGACCTCGCCGGGCTGCGCGTCGAGGACCCGGAGGTCTTCGACGCCACCCACCGCGAGATCCTGCGCTGGTACGCCGAGGGCGCGGTGCAGGGCATCCGGGTCGACCACCCCGACGGCCTGCGCGATCCCGGCGAGTACCTGCGGCGCCTGCACGAGGCGGCGCCGGACGCCTGGCTCGTGGTCGAGAAGATCCTCGAGCCGGGAGAGGAGCTGCCGGACTGGCCGGTCGCCGGCACCACCGGCTACGACGCGCTGTCCGAGGTCTGCGGCGTGTTCGTCGACCCGGCCACCGAGGCATTCTTCGACACTCTCGACCACCACCTCACCGGCGGCGAGACGAGCTGGCAGGACCTCGTCCACCAGACCAAGCACCATATCGCCACGACCCAGCTCGCCGCCGAGCTCGCCCGGATGTCCCGGCTCGTGCCGGAGATCGAGGGCGCGTCCGCGGCGCTCGCCGAGCTGGCCGCCTGCTTCCCGGTCTACCGCTCGTACGTGCCGTTCGGCACTCGGCATCTGGCCAGGGCGCGTGCCGAGGCGGGCCGCCGGCGTCCGGGCCTGATCCCTGCCCTGGAGCGGCTCACCGCCCGCCTGCGCAACCCCGCCGACGAGCTGGCGCTGCGCTTCCAGCAGTACACCGGCGCCGTGATGGCCAAGGGCGTCGAGGACACCGCGTTCTACCGCTGGACCCGCTTCACCGCCCGTAACGAGGTGGGCAACGACCCGGCGAAGTTCGGGGTGAGCCCCGACGAGTTCCACGACTTCGCCGACGAGCGGCAGCGGCGCTGGCCGGACGGCATGACCACGCTCTCCACCCACGACACCAAGCGCAGCGAGGACGTCCGGGCCCGGCTCGCCGTCCTGTCCGAGGTGCCCGGCGACTGGACCGAGGTGGTTCGCCGCTGGGTGCGCGTCGCGCCGCTGCCGGACCCCGCACTCGCCCATCTGATCTGGCAGGCCGCGGTCGGTGCCTGGCCGATCGAACGGGAGCGGCTGCAGGCGTACGCGTTGAAGGCGGCCCGCGAGGGCGGCGTCGGCACGAGCTGGACCCGGCAGGACGAGGAGTTCGAGGCCGCGCTGCGGGCCATGGTGGACCGGATCTACGACGACCCGGCCCTGCACGGCGAGGTCGACGGCTTCGCCCGGTCGATCACCGCACCCGGCTGGTCGAACTCGCTCGGCCAGAAGCTCGTGCAGCTCACCATGCCCGGCGTCCCCGACGTCTACCAGGGCACGGAGCTGTGGGACCACTCCCTGGTCGACCCCGACAACCGGCGGCCGGTCGACTTCGGCCTGCGCCGCGAGCTGCTCGCCCGCCTCGACGACGGCTGGCAGCCGCCGATCGACGCCGGCGGCGCGGCCAAGCTGCTGGTCACCAGCCGTACGCTGCGTCTGCGCCGGCAGCGCCCGGAGCTGTTCACCGGATACCGGCCCGTGTACGCCGAGGGCCGCGTCGCCGAGCACGTGCTCGCCTTCGACCGCGGCGGGGTGGTCGTGGTCGCCACCCGCATGCCGGTGGGATTGTCACGCCACGGCGGCTGGCACGACACCACGTTGTCACTCGACGGCCACACCTGGACGGAAGCCTTCACCTGCACCAGCTACGGCGGCAGTCGTCTGTCCGTGGCCGACCTGCTGCACACGTACCCCGTCGCCCTGCTGGTGAAAGAGTGACCATGGCCCTGTTCGAGGTGTGGGTTCCGGAGAAGTCGGTCAGGTTGCGGCTCGGCGGTACCGACCGCGAGATGGAACGCGGCGAGGACGGGTGGTGGCGCCTCGAGGTGCCCGACGCCGGCCCCGGCACCGACTACGCGTACCTTTTGCCGGATCACGACAGCCCGCTTCCCGACCCGCGGTCCAGATGGCAGCCTGAGGGCGTGCACGGTCCCAGCCGGGTGTACGACCACGCGGCCTTCCCCTGGACGGACGGCGCCTGGACCGGACGTCAGCTTCCGGGCTCCGTCCTCTATGAACTGCACGTCGGCACCTTCACTCCCGAGGGCACGTTCGACGCCGCCGTCGAGCGGCTGGACCACCTGGTCGAGCTCGGCGTCGACCTGGTGGAGCTGCTGCCCGTCAACGCCTTCAACGGGGAGTACAACTGGGGCTACGACGGCGTCTGCTGGTACGCCCCGCACGAGGCGTACGGCGGCCCGGACGGGCTGAAGCGCTTCGTCGACGCGGCGCATGCCAAGGGACTGGGCGTGGTGCTGGACGTCGTCTACAACCACTTCGGGCCCAGCGGCGCGTACGCGCCCATGTTCGCGCCGTACCTGAGCGCGTCGGGCAGCAACCCGTGGGGCGCCTCGGTGAACCTCGACGGCCCGCTGTCCGACGAGGTCCGCCGCTACGTCATCGACAGCGTGCTGGCCTGGCTGCGCGACTACCACATCGACGGCCTGCGGCTGGACGCCGTGCATGCGCTCGTCGACCACAACGCGATCCACCTGCTCGAACAGATGGCGGCCGAGGTGGAGAGCCTCTCGGTGCACCTGCGCCGCCCGCTGTCGCTGATCGCCGAGTCCGACCTCAACGACCCCACCCTGATCACGCCGCGGGAGGCGGGTGGCCACGGGTTGCATGCGCAGTGGGACGACGACGTGCACCACGCCCTGCACACGCTGCTCACCGGGGAGCGGCAGGGCTACTACGGCGACTTCGGCTCGCTCGAGTGCCTGGAGACGGTGCTGACCGGGGCGTTCTTCCATGCGAACACGTGGTCGAGCTTCCGCCGGCGCCACCACGGCCGGGCGATCGACCGGGCCCGGACGCCGGGGCACCGCTTCGTCGCGTACCTGCAGAACCATGACCAGATCGGCAACCGCGCGGTCGGCGACCGGCTCTCGGCGCTCCTGTCGCCGGGGCTGCTGAAGGTGGGCGCGACCCTGCTGCTGACCTCGCCGTTCACGCCCATGCTGTTCATGGGCGAGGAGTGGGCGGCGAGCAACCCGTGGCAGTTCTTCACCAGCCATCCGGAGCCGGAGCTCGCGGCGGCCGTGCAGACGGGCCGGCGGCGCGAGTTCGGCGCGCACGGATGGGCCGAGGCCGACGTGCCGGACCCGCAGGACCCGGCCACCTTCGAGCGCTCCAAGCTCGACTGGTCGGAGCGTGACAAGCCGGGCCATCAGGAAATCTTCGACCTGCACAAGCGCCTCATCGCGCTGCGTCGCCGGCACGCCGACCTGACGGACCCGCGACTCGACCGCGTCGACGTCTGGCACGGCGACCAGTACGTGGTGATATGCCGCGGCCGGTGCATCGTGGCGGCCAACCTGGCGCCGGTGCCGCAGACGGTGAGCCTGCGCTCGGTGCCCAGCAAGGTGCTGCTCGCGACCGAGCCCGGGGTGGTGCTCCAGCGGGACCGGGTGGAACTGCCGCCGGAGACCGCCGTGGTGGTGTTCGCCCGCTAGCAAGAGTCCCCGGGAACCGACCGGCTCCCGGGGACTTCGCTGTTCGCGGCCGCGGACTACGAGGAGGCGACCACGCTGGAGGTCAGCGACATGGCGCCCGTGCCGACCGCGCCGGCCCCGCAGGTTCACGTTCGGCGGCAGCTTCAGGGGCTCCTCAGGCGGTAGGTGCCGGTGTCCAGCAGCCCGGCACGGAGATCAGGGGCAAAGGGCCGCGGCGACCACCCGCTTGACGGCGGCTGAGCTGCGGGGTCGTTCCCCACGGAAAGGGACAAGTCCGGCGAAATCAGTCATCAATGCTCTCTCGATGGGCGTAGCGACGCGGTCGCCTGACCGGATAGCTCTGGCGGCGCAACCGCTCGGCAACCGAACCGCCGATCACGAGGCATTTCCGCGGCGAATCCCCGCCGGGTCGCGGCGGTGCGCCACCATGGTCACCATGTGGGGGTTCAAGCGGCGTCGCAAGCGGCGCAAGAAGCATTTCGGCGACTGCGGCGACTGCGACTGCGATGTCTGTGACATCCCGGGTTGCGACTTCAGCCTGCTGAGTACGACTCTGCTGGCCTTCTCCCGGTTCGGCGGCGAGCGCGGGACCCGGGTCTCAGGCACCGACCTCGCGGTGACGGCCGCGATCCGTGGCTACCGCCGGGTGTCCCCGCGGCTGCCCACCCGCTGCCGTTTCACGCCCACCTGCAGCGCCTACGGACTCGAGGCGGTGCAGCGTCACGGCACCCGCCGCGGCCTGCGGCTCACGGCCGAGCGCCTGCGTCGCTGCCGGCCGGGGGTCTCGTACGGTACCGCCGACCCCGTTCCGTGACCTTCGTCCGGCACGATGGTCCCTCCGCGACGGGGGACGGGAGTGCAGGGTGTCGACCATGGACGGCGAGCGGGGCCGGACGCCGGTCCGCAAGATCGTGGTACGCCGGCCGCCGCGGCAACGCGGCGCTCCCCGGCACGGGACCGGCCCCCGGCAACGCCGTGCCGAGCGGGCGCTGAGCGGGCTGCAGCGCACCTTCACCCGGCCCGACGCCGTGGTCCGCGGCTGGGGTGCCTCGCTGGCACCGTGGCGGCTGGCGGCCCTCGGCGTGGTCATCGCCCTGGTGCTCGGTTTCGCCTGGGTGCGACTGTTCCACATGGGCCCGCCGTCGGTGGAGGACCTGCGCCGGGCGGCGGGCGTCGACGAGTGGCGCACGCTGCCCATCGGCGTCAAGGACGACCAGCCGGGCGTCGCCTACCGCGACCCGCAGGGCGCCTGGAGCGGGTTCGACATCGACATCGCGTACATGATCGCCGAGGATCTGGGCTTCCGCCGCGACGACGTGCGCTTCTACGGCATCGAGAGCGAGGACCGGGCCCGCATGGAGGCCACGGACCCGCAGGGCAACCCGGTGCCGGTGAAGATGGTGATCGCGAGCTACAGCATCACGGCCGAGCGCGAGGCCATGCCCAACGTCATGTTCTCGGCGTCCTACCTGCACACCGAGCAGTCGGTCATCACCCTGCGCGGTCACGACAAGGTCGCCAGCCTCGAAGAGTTCAAGGACAAGAAGGTCTGCACCCTGTCCGCGTCGACGAGCGCGATCACCGCGAGAGCGTCCGGTGCCCAGCTCGTCCGACGCAACCGGGTGTCGGAATGCTTCACCGAACTGGCGAAGGGCGCCGTCGGCGCGGTCAGCACCGACGCCGCCATCCTGGGCGGCTTCAAGACGCGCGACCCCGGCCGGTACGACCACTGGGACCTGGGCGACGACAAGACCGAGGCCTGGGGCGTCAGCGTCGGCGACAACAAGGCGCTGCTGGACCTGGTCGACCTCAGCCTCTACCGCTCCTACGCCGACCCGAAGGACGCCCGGTGGGAGCAGGCCTTCCAGAACAACATCGCCACCGAGGTACGCGCCAACGTCGAGCCCGGCGGCGCACCCGTCCCGCTGGCCCGTGCCCAGCAGCCGCTCGCCCGCCGCCCCGACGTGCGTGAGCTGCCGTGGGAGGAGGTCACCCCGTGACCGTGGTGCGCACGATCGACCGTCCGCGCCGCCGCAGCAGCGCCCAGCTCAACTGGCTGTTCACCGCGCTGCCGGCGTTCCCGCTGGTCCTGCTCGTGCTCCGGCTCTGGTACCTGAGCCGGCAGGATCTGCCCACAATGCTGCTGCTGGTGCAGTACATCAGCCCGCTGGGCATGATCAGCGCCCTGGTGATCACGTTGATCTGGGCCGTGCCGGCGGTGGTGCTCGTGCTCCGGATGCTCGGCGGCATCCTACTGGTCAGCACCCCGGACTCGGAGGACGCCGGCCGCCGCTCGCTGATCGCGCTCACCGCGTTGCGCATGCCCGACTGGGTGGTGCTGCTCGCCGCGGTGCTTGCCGGCTTCACCTGGCAGATGCGCATGCTCCCCATGCTGCTCATGCTCGTGGTCTCGATTCTCGGGCTCACGGCCGTGCATCGTCACCCCGACGAGCGCCGGATGCTCGTGGTGGTCACTCTGGTCATCCCGCTCGCGCTCGGCGGGTTGGAGCTGCTCTGGCTGCGGCCCGGCATCCGGGCGGCCCTGGCCGCAGGCGACACGGGTACGGCCGTCCTGCTGCTCGCGCCGCCGCTGCTCGGCTGGCTGCTGACCGGGCCGGTGCCGGCGCGTGCCGCCCGGCTCGCCACCCACTGGCCCGCGGTCGGCGCGGCGCTGGTCGCCCCGTTCGTGATCGGCGTCGTCTTCCTGCGCGCCCCCGTGCTGCCCAACAGCGCCGTCGAGGTCCGCAACGGCAACGAGGCGATGCGGGTGCTCCGCGGCCAGCTCATCACCGTCGACGACACCGCGACCACGATCCTGAGCCGCGGCGGCGACGTCGTCTTCGTCCCCAACGACCAGGTCCGGTCCAAGACACTGTGCCCCGAGCCGGTACGCACCCAGCCCAGCCGGATCACCGTCCGCGGCTGGGCGGTGGACGAGTCGGCGCTGGAATGGGTCGCGCCCACCCGGCCGGTCGCCGACGTCGATCCCCGGTGTCTGGGCCGGCCGCTCGATCCGTGACGGTGTGCCTTTTTCCGCAGTTCGCGGACGCTTGTCCCGGCGCGCCGCCGACCGCGTGCAGACAGGCTGGACCGGACCTGGCAGGCTGCACGCCATGACCTTGCACCTGCGGTGGGCGGCCGTCACCGACAAAGGCCACGTGCGAAGCAGCAATCAGGACTGCTACTACGCCGGTGACCGGCTCCTGGTCGTCGCCGACGGCATGGGTGGGATGGCCGCCGGCGACGTCGCCAGCCGTATCGCCGTCGAGGCCATGGTGTCGCTGGACATCGGCATCGACAACGAGCACCAGATGGACGCGCTGCACAAGGCGCTCGAGGTGGCGAACGGGCGGATCGCGGAGGCGGTCGCGGGCGACGCGGCCCTGCAGGGAATGGGCACCACGCTGACCGCCGTGATCTTCTCCGGCGACCGCGCGGCGCTCGCCCACGTCGGCGACAGCCGCGCCTACCTGCTGCGCGACGGCCGGCTCAACCAGCTCACCAAGGATCACACCTATGTGCAGATGCTCGTCGACCAGGGCCTGATCCGGCCCGAGGAGGCGGCCGGCCACCCGCGGCGCGCGGTGGTCACCCAGGCGCTGCAGGGTGAGCCGGTCAGCCCGTCGTACGTCATCGTGGAGCCGGAGCCGGGCGACCGCTGGCTGCTCTGCAGCGACGGCCTCACCGCCGTCGTCGCGCCCGAGCGGATCGAGGCCGAGCTGCTGGCCTGCGACGCGCCGCAGATCTGTGCCGAGCGCCTGCTCGACCTCGCCCTGCACGGCGGTGGCCCGGACAACATCACCGTGATTGTCGCTGATCTGACAGTCGGCACCTGAGGCGTCCCCGCCGGTCCCCGGCGCAGGCTACTTGCGGGTGGACCGGGCTGCGGTACCTTACTGGCGGCCGATGACCGGCCGTCACTGGTTCGTTCCTCATGGGCTCTGCGGGTGGTGATGACGACGGTACGGCTGTCCGCGCGAGTGCCCGTGACGCTGGGGCTCGTCGCCGCCGTGACGGCCGTCGGCACGTACGCCGTCCCCGCCGGCTCCGGTCAGCGGTTCTTCACCGACGCCGCTCAGTTCGCCGCCGGCGCATTCGCCGCGGTGGTCTGTTTCGTGGCGGCCCGGGACCACGCCGGCGCGCGGGCACACTGGCGACTCATCCTCGGCACCGGCCTCGCCGCCTGGACGTTGGCGCGGCTGTGGTGGACCCTGTGGGACGTCCTCGAGCCGGATCGGGCGCCGGCCGTCACCCTGGCCGACGCCGGCCCGCTGGCGCTGCCCGCCCTCATCTTCGTGGGCCTGATCGCCGGCTCCCTGGCGTTGCCGCGGCCGGTGCAGGCCTCGATGCGCCGCGACCGCACGGTGCTCGTCATCGACAGCGTGCTGATCGCCGGATCGCTGCTCGCCCTGATCCGGTCGGCCCTGCCCCACGGGTTCCTCGAGCGGGCCGGCCAGGACCCGTGGACGGCCGGGTTCACCGCGGCATACCCGGTCGCGGACCTGGTCCTGGTGGTCATGGCGCTGCTGCTGCTCGGCACCCGCCCGGCGTCGCGGCCCGGCCGGGTGACGCTGCGGCTCCTGGTGCTCGCCATGCTCGCCCTGGGCTGCTCCGACACCCTGCGTCTGCTGCATCTCGGCGGCACGGTCATGACGCCGCTCGAGTCGGCCGGCTGGCTGCTCGGCCCCGCGCTGCTGGCCCTCGCCGCCACGACCAACAAGGGAGTCGGCGAGCTGGCCGTCGCCGAGCGGGGCGACGGGGAGTGGCTGCACCTGCTCCTGCCGTACGTGCCCGTCGTGGCGACCGGCGTCTTCCTCGCCGTCCGCACCGGCAGCGGCGGCCAGTTGACGTCGTCCGAGGCGTACCTCGGCTGGCTGGTGCTGGGACTGGTGGTCGCGCGGCAGATGTTCACCATTGTGGACAACACCGTGCTGCTGGCGCGGATCTCCGAGGGCCGGCGCGAGCTGCACCACCAGGCCTACCACGATCCGCTGACCGGGCTCGCCAACCGGGCGCTGTTCCGCGAACGGCTGGTGCTCGCCCTGGACGCGTACCGGTACCGGCGGGTGCCGGTCGCCCTCATCTTCGCCGATCTCGACGACTTCAAGCTCATCAACGACGGCTTCGGCCACGCCGTGGGTGACAAGCTCCTGCGGCTCATCGCCGAGCGCCTCGCCGCCGCGGTGGGGCCGGGCGACCTGGTGGCGCGGCTCGGCGGCGACGAGTTCGCGGTGCTGCTGGAACGCCCGGGAGACCAGGCCGAGGAGACCGGGCACCGGATCCTGACCGCGTTGCGGGAGCCGTACGTCATCGACGGGCACACCCTCGGCGTCAGCGCCAGCCTCGGCCTGGTCCTGCCGGAGTGCGCCGACGAGGAGCTGACCGCCGACGTCCTGCTGCGCCGGGCCGACGCGGCGATGTACGTCAGCAAGCGCCGCGGCAAGAACGCCATGGCCCGCTATGCGGCGGGTGCCGACGGCGGCCCCAACGCGGATCTGCCGGCGCTGCTGGCCCGGGCCGTGAGCGCGCCGGCGGAGTTCGGTTTCGAGGTGCACTACCAGCCGATCGTGCGCTTCTCGGACGGCGCGGTGGTGGCCGTCGAGGCCCTGGCCCGCTGGACGGATCCGGTCGCGGGCCCGGTCGACCCGGAGGTGTTCGTGACGGTCGCCGAGCGCACCGGCCTGGTCGCGGCGATCGACGACTTCGTGCTCGACCGGGCGTGCGACCAGGCGGCGGCGCTGGCCACCGCGTACGGCCGCCCGATCGACGTGCACGTCAACGTGTCGGCGGCCCGGCTGGGCCGGCACGGGCTCGAGGACTCGGTGCTGCGCGCGGTGAAGCGGCACGCCGTACGCGCCTCCCGCCTGGTCGTGGAGATCACCGAGACCCGCCGCATTCCCGACCTGCCCCGCGCGGTGGAGGTGCTGCACCGCCTGCGGCAGTACGGGGTGCGGGTGGCCCTCGACGACTTCGGCAGCGGCTACAACGCGCTGGCACAGCTCCACTCGCTGCCCGTGGACATCGTCAAGCTCGACTCCAGCCTGACCGATGTGGACGTCAGTCCGGAGCGGGCCGGCGCCCTGTGCCGGTCGGTGCTGCGGATCTGCGCCGAGCTGGGCGTGTCGGTGGTCGCCGAGGGCGTGGAGACGCCGGAGCGGGCGCGGGCGCTGGCGGCGCTCGGCTGCGAGCTCGGCCAGGGATACCTTTTCGGCCAGCCCGGCCCCGCGCACCGCCTGACCACGATGATCCCGGCCCAGCCCGATCCGTCCTCCACCGCACACCTAGCCTCCTAGGACGCCCTAGGGGTGGTGCCTCACGGCCCCCGGCGGTTGGTGCGCCGGGTGGGGGTGGCGGTCGCCGGATCCTCGGGCCACGGATGGCGGGGGTAGCGGCCGCGCATCTCCGCCCGTACACCCGGATAGGCATTGGCCCAGAAGGACGCGAGATCGCTCGTCACGGCCAGCGGCCGGCCCGCGGGGGAGAGCAGATGCAGCACCACCGGGACGCCGGCCACCCTCGGGGTGTCCTGCCAGCCGAACGTCTCCTGCAGCTTCACCGCCAGCACCGGCACGGCGGGATCCGAGTAGTCGACGCGGACGGCCGACCCGCTCGGCACCGTCAGGCGCTCCGGCGCGACCTCGTCGAGGCGCCCCGCGACCGACCATGGCAGCAACCGGCGCAGCGCACCGGCCACGTCGATCCGCGCGAGATCGGCACGGCGCCGGGCCGGCCCGAGATCGAGCCAGTCCGCCTCCGCCAGCGCCGCCTCGGAAACGTCCGGCCACGGCTCGCCGAGCGTCGCGTGCGCGAACGCCAGCCGCGACCGCAGCTCCGTCGCGGCGCGCGACCAGGTGAGCAGCCCCAACCCCTCGCGGCGCAGCCCCTCGTGCAGAGCGGCGCGCACCAGGTCCGGATCCGGGTCCTCGATCCGGCGCTCCGCCAGGACGATCGCGCCGAGCCGCTCCACCCGCCGCGCGACCACGTCGCCGTTGACCCAGCCGATCTCCGCGGCCGTCGCGGCCAGCGTCGCGGCGGCGATGCGGGCCGTCGCCTCATCGAGCGGGGCGGCGCTACGGATGCGCGCCGTCCGTGCCCCCGGCGCGCGGTCCGCGTCGGCGACCGCCAGCCAGGTCGTCCCCGCCAGCGTGCTGCCGCCGTGCAGCTCGCCGGCGGTCCCGCCGGCCATCAGGTACGCCCGGGAGCCGGCTTCCCGGGCCCGCGCGACCCGCTCGGGGTGGGCGAGGCCGACGACGAGCCCGGCCGCGAGATCGTCGGTGAGCCCCATGGCCTCGTCCGCCGTCGGGCCTTCCTGCCGGTCCAGTGCCGCTTTCAGCCGGCGGACCTCGGTGGTCCACGCCGGGTCGCGTTCGGATCGGGCCCGGCGCCAGGCGGCGACGAGGTCGTCCGCGGTCCGGTCCGCGTCGAGCAGCGCCACGATCTCGGCCGCGCGCCGGGCGCCCACCAGCGGTGCCGCGTCGAGCAGCGCCCGGGCGAGGCGCGGATGCAGGCCGGCGTCGGCCAGCCGGCGGCCCCGCGCGGTCACCCGGCCGTCCGCGCCGGTCGCCCCGAGCGTGCGCAGCGTGCCCATCGCCGAGCGCAAGGCACCCGGCGGCGGCGCATCCGGCAGGGCCAGACCGTCGCCGTCCGGGTGCCCCCACAGGGCCAGGTCGAGGGCGAAGCCGGTCAGGTCGGCGGCGGCGACCTCCGGCTCCGGCTGCGCCGGGAGCCGGTCGTGCTGCGCCTGCGACCAGCAGCGGTACACCCGGCCGGGGGCCTCGCGTCCGGCCCGGCCCGAGCGCTGGGTGGCCGCCGCCCGTGACACCGGCACGGTCACCAGGGCGCCGAGACCCCGCGCGTGGTCCATCCGGGGGACCCGGCTCATCCCTGCATCCACGACCGCGCGGACGCCGGGGACCGTCAGGCTGCTCTCCGCGACGGCCGTGGCCAGCACCACCCGCCGCGACGTGCCCGGCCGCAGGGCGGCGTCCTGCGCCGTGCCGGTCTGCCGGCCGTGCAGCGGCACGATCTCCGCGTCGATGCCGTGCAGAATTCCCGCGACTGTCGCGATCTCCCGGGCGCCGGGGAGGAAGACGAGCACGTCGCCGTCCCCCTCGTCCAGCGCGCGGCGGACCGTCGCCGCCACGTGGGACAGCAGGCGCGGATCGACGCGCAGGCCGTGCGGGGCGTCGACCGGCTGCGGCGGAGGGCACCATCGCACGTCGACCGGATGCAGCGCGGCCGCGGCGGTCACCACCGGTGCGTCGCCGAGGATCGTGGCCAGGCGCTGCGCCTCGGCGGTCGCGGAGGTGGCGAGCAGGTGCAGGTCCGGGCGCAGGGCGGCGCGTACCTCGATGAGAAAGGCGAGAGCCAGGTCGGAGTCGAGATGCCGTTCGTGGCACTCGTCGAGCACCACCACGGCGGTGCCGGCCAGTTCCGGGTCGCGGTGCAGCCGCCGGACGAGGACACCGGTGGTCACCACCTCGATCCGGGTGCTCGCGGACACCCGACGGTCGCCCCGCACGGTGTAGCCGACGCGAGCGCCCACCTTCTCGCCGAGCAGGGCGGCCATCCGCCGGGCCGCCGCCCGCGCCGCCACCCGCCGCGGCTCGGCGACCACCACCCGTGTCCCTTCCGCGGCGAGCACCAGGGGGACCACCGTCGTCTTGCCGGTGCCGGGCGGTGCCACGAGGACCGCCGCGCCGGCTTCCGCGAGGGCCGCGGTCACGTCGGGAAGGACCGCGCGGATGGGGAGATCCGGGAGGGCGTCGGCGGCGATCAGCACCGGACAAGTCTGGCCTACGCCGTGCTCCGGCCGGGCAGCGTGGTAAATAGATCAGGTGGAGGCGTTCAATTCCCTGCCCGCCGATGTTCTGGAGGCGGACCTGCTGGCGGTCTGCGCCGTCCCGGCCTGGGCGGCCACGGTCGCGGCGGGCCGGCCGTACCCGTCACGGGCCGCGCTGCTGTCCGCGGCGGACGCCGCGGCTCGCGAGCTGAGCTGGCCCGACGTGCTGGCGGGGCTGTCCGCGCATCCCCGCATCGGGGAACGCGCCCAGGGCGACTCGAAGGAAGCGGCCTGGTCGCGCCGCGAGCAGTCCACGGCCGCGACCGGCGGCCCCTCGCCGGAGCTGATCGAGGCCAACCGGGCGTACGAGGAGAGGTTCGGGCACGTCTTCCTCATCTTCGCCAGCGGAAAGACGCAGGAGGAGATCCTGGCCGCGGCCCGCGAGCGCCTGGACCACGACGAGGAAACCGAGCGGCCCATCGTCGCCGGGGAACTGCGCAAGATCGCGCTGCTGCGGCTGGAGAGGTTGCTCGATGGGCTCGGATGAGCAGTTCGTCGCGAAGATCTCCACCCACGTCCTCGACACGGTCACCGGCGAGCCCGCGCGCGAGGTGCAGGTGCGGCTGGAGCGCCAGGACGCCGGCGAGTGGCGGCCGCTGGCCGACGGCCGTACGGACGGCGACGGCCGGCTGAAGCCGCAGATCGCGGCCGACGACTGGCGGGCGGGCGGCTACCGGCTCGTCTTCCAGGTCGAGCCCTACCTCGGCGAGGACGTGTTCTTCCCGGAGATCACGATCGCCTTCCACGTGCACGACCCGCACCGGCACTACCACGTGCCGCTGCTGCTGAGCCGTTACGGCTACACCACCTACCGAGGGAGCTGACGCGTGGCGTTCGTGCTGGGACCCAACCGATACGGCAAGGCGGAAACCCGGCTCGTGCACGTCACGCGCGAGGGCGACACCCACGGCCTGAGAGACCTGAACGTCAGCGTCGCGCTCTCCGGCGACCTCTCCGCCACCCATCTCACCGGCGACAACTCCGGGGTGCTGCCCACCGACACGATGAAGAACACCGTGTACGCGTTCGCCCGCGAACACGGCGTCGGCGAGCCCGAGGCGTTCGCGCTGCGGCTGGGCCGCCACTTCGTCAGCACCCAGCCCCAGGTCTCGTCCGCCCGGGTGAGCATCGAGGCGTACGGCTGGGAGCGGCTCGGCCCGCACTCGTTCCGGCGCAAGGGAGACTTCACCCGGCTGTGCGTGGTCACGGTGAGCGAGGACTTCACCCAGGTCGTGTCGGGCCTCAAGGACTTCGTGCTGCTGAACTCGACGGCCTCGGAGTTCCACGGCTTCCCCCGCGACCGCTACACGACCCTGCCCGAGGCGACGGACCGGATCCTGGCCACGGCGGTCGACGCCCGCTGGCGGCATCTTTCGGACACCGCCGCGTGGGGCGAGTCCTTCGAGAAGGCCAAGGACGCACTCGTCAACGCGTTCGTCAACACGTACAGCTACTCGCTGCAGCAGACGCTGTTCTCGATGGGTACGCGGGTGCTGGACAGTCGCCCGGAGATCGCCGAGATCCGCCTCGCGCTGCCCAACAAGCACCATTACCTGGTTGACCTGTCCCCGTTCGACCTGGAGAACCCGGGCGAGGTCTTCATCGCCGGCGACCGCCCGTACGGCCTCATCGAGGGCACGGTCACCCGCGACGACGTACCGCCGGCTCCCACGGAGTGGTATCTGTGACCCACTTCGCACCCCCCAGGTCCTGACTCGCGGCGCCCGGTCGGGAATCGTCAGTGATCATCGCGCGGTGCTCCGGGTTGTCCACAGCTCGGGCGCGCGCGGCGTCCCCGACCGATACGGTACGGGGAGTCAGACGTGAAGGGAGTTCCCGCCCGTGACCGAGATCCTCTCCGCCGAGGCCGTGGCGTTCGTCGCCGACCTGAACCGGAGGTTCCGACCCCGCCGTGACGAGCTGCTGGCCCGTCGCGCCCAGCGCCGGGCCGAGATCGCCGCCGGGGGGTCGCTGGGCTTCCTGAGCGAGACCGCCGAGATCCGCTCCGGCGACTGGACGGTGCCGCCCGCCCCCGCCGATCTCACCGACCGGCGGGTGGAGATCACGGGACCCACCGAGCGCAAGATGACCATCAACGCGCTCAACTCCGGCGCCAAGGTGTGGCTCGCCGACCTGGAGGACGCGAACACCCCGCACTGGGCCAACGTCGTCGACGGCCAGCGCAACCTCTACGACGCGATCCGGCGCACGATCCGGCTCGAGACCGACAAGAAGACCTACGAGCTCGGCGACGGGCCCTACCCGACGATCGTCATGCGTCCCCGCGGCTGGCACCTCGACGAGCGGCACCTGCCGGTCGACGACGAGCCGGCCGTCGGCGCCCTGGTGGACTTCGGGCTCTACTTCTTCCACAACGCCGCCGAGCTGATCGCGCGCGGCAGCGGGCCGTATTTCTACCTGCCCAAGATGGAGTCGCACCACGAGGCCGCGCTCTGGAACGACGTCTTCACCTACGCGCAGGAGGCGCTCGGCATCCCCGTCGGCACCATCCGCGCGACCGTGCTCATCGAGACGATCCCGGCCGCCTTCGAGATGGACGAGATCCTGTGGGCGCTGCGCCCGCACATCTCCGGGCTCAACGCCGGCCGCTGGGACTACCTGTTCAGCATCATCAAGTATTTCCGCGACAACCCGGCCATGGTGCTGCCCGACCGGGCGTCCGTGACGATGACCGCGCCGTTCATGCGGGCGTACACGGAGCTGCTGGTCTCCACCTGCCACCGGCGCGGCGCGTTCGCGATGGGCGGCATGGCCGCCTTCATCCCGAGCCGTCGCGACCCGGCGGTCAACGAGGTGGCGCTCGCCAAGGTGCGCGAGGACAAGGAGCGGGAGGCCGGCGACGGCTTCGACGGCTCCTGGGTGGCTCACCCCGACCTCGTGCCGGTGTGCCGGGAGATCTTCGACCGGGTGCTGGGCGAGGCGCCCAACCAGCTCGGCAAGCGGCGCGACGACGTGGACGTCGCGGCGGCCCAACTGCTCGACGTGGCCGCCACCGGCGGGGCCGTCACCGAGGCGGGCCTGCGGTCCAACGTCTCCGTCGCGCTGCAATACCTGGAGGCGTGGCTGCGCGGCAACGGTGCCGTCGCCATCTTCAACCTGATGGAGGACGCGGCCACCGCCGAGATCTCGCGCTCGCAGGTGTGGCAGTGGATCCACAACGACGTCCGCCTGGACGACGGCACCCCGATCACCGCGGAGCTCGTCGGCCGCATCGAGGATGAGGAGCTGGTGAAGATCCGCCAGTCCCTGGGCGACGAGGCCTGGACGGCGAGCCGCTTCGACGACGCCCGCAAGCTGTTCGAGCGGGTGGCGCTCGCGGACGACTTCGCCGACTTCCTCACGACCGCCGCATACGACTCCATCGACTGACGTGCGGCTCCGCGACGACGACTACGCCGCGCTCGACGCCCGGCTCGCCGCCCACGACGCGTTCCTCAGCGCGCGTTACCCGGGCGAGCGGGCCGGGCGCCAGCCGGTGCACACGGTCTACATCCCCGCCGACCGGATCGCCGGCTTCCGCGAGTGGGGCTCGCGGGCGCTGGCGGTGCTCGCCGAGCATCCGCCGCTGCCGTTCCCCGCCGCGCTCGAGGAACGGGTCCGGGCCAAGCTCACCAACGAGCCGATCGAGGACCTGCGCGTCGACTTCGAGGACGGCTACGGCGTCCGCGACGACGACCAGGAGGACGCCGCGGTGAAGCAGGCCGCCGCGGCGCTGCTCGACGGGCCGCGGCCGCCGTTCGTGGGGATCCGGGTCAAGTCGCTGGAGGCACCGACGCGGCGCCGCGCGTTGCGCACGCTCGACCTGTGGCTCTCGCTGTATCCGGAGCCGTTCGTCGTCACACTGCCCAAGGTCAGCGGCCCCGACCAGGTCGCCGCCATGGTCACGCTCTGTCAGCGGCTCGAGGACGCGTACGGGCTGGGCGCCGGCGCCCTGCGCTTCGAGATCCAGATCGAGCTCCCGGCGGCGGTGCTGGGCGCCGACGGCACCGCCACCGTGGCCCGGCTCATCTCGGCAGCCGACGGCCGCTGCACCGGCCTGCACTACGGCACGTACGACTACAGCGCCGCGGCGGGCGTGGCGGCGGCCTACCAATCCATGGACCACCCGGTCGCCGACCACGCCAAGGCGGTCATCCAGGCCGCCGCGGCCGGCACCGGCGTCCGGCTCAGCGACGGGTCGACCAACATCCTCCCGGTCGGTTCCGACGTCGCCGTCCACGACGGCTGGGCGCTGCACTACCGCCTGGTGCGCCGCTCCCTGGAACGAGGCTTCTACCAGGGCTGGGACCTGCACCCGGCGCAGTTGCCGACCCGCTTCGCGGCAACCTACGCCTTTTTCGCCGACGGGGTGGACGCGGCCGCCCTCAGGCTCCGCCGCTACCTGGAACGCCAGTCGGGCGGCATCCTCGACGAACCCGCCACGGCCCGGGCCCTGGCCGGCTATCTGCTGCGCGGCCTCGACTGCGGCGCCCTGGACACCGTGGGCTTCACCAGGGAGCAACTCACCGCCCTGACCTGAAATCCGCCCACCCCGAGACCACCCTGACGCGCCCGCCCGCCGCCCGTTTGCGCGCTGTCGCCGTGGGCCGCCGCTGCCGGTCTTCTATTGCCGCTGCCGCTGCTGCCGCCCGGCCTTGGGCTCTGCCGCCCCCAGGTGCCGCTGACCGGTCAGCCGCCCGAAATGCCGGTGCTCATGCCGGAGCCGCCGCTGCCGCGTCCCACGACGTTGGTCTTGACGGTGCCGTTGCCGACCTTGCCGGTGACCGGCAGATTGAACGAGCGCCGAGCGGTGCGGTCACCCGCCGGAAAGTAGTCGCCGCCATCCAGGTACGTGCCCAGCGGCAAGCCCCGGACGTAGTTCGGCGAATGCCACAGGAAATACGGCGAACTCGAGCTGGGGTCGTCGCAGTTCTCCTCGTCCACGACCTCGCCACTCTCATCGGCGCAGTAGAAGACCTCGTCATAGCCGGAGCCGTCAGACCCGTCGCCGGAGCCGGAGTCATCAGAGTCAGAGCCGTCGACGCCGGAGTCGGAGCCGTCGGAGCTGGAGAGGTCGGAGCTGGAGCCGGCCGTGCTGGAGTTGGCCCCGCTGGAGCTGGCGCCGCCTGAGCGCGAGTTGCCGACGTTCGAGCTGCCACCGCCGGAGTCGGCGCTGTAGCCACCCGAGTCCGAGCTGTAGGCGGAACCCCAGGAGTCCAGGTCGTCGTCCGAGGAGGCGTCGCAGGCGGCCGTGCCACCGGCGGCGAGTGCGAGAAACGCGGCACTCAGCGCGACCTTGCGGGAACTCATGCGTCGGGTCATGGGGTCGCGGGACTCCGTCCTGGTCAGGTGCCGCGCCGGAGGCGCTCGGCGAGCTCCTTTATAGCGGCACCGGACCAGGGCCGTCGGCCCTCGGAGCCGCCAAGATCGGAAACCCGACAACCGCGTGGGTTCAGGTGTTCTTGCGGGGGCTTCGTGTGACGTCGCCGTCCGGGGACCCGGGACCGTTAGGCTCGGTCCATGGTCGATCTCGTAGTGCGGTCCCGCCGCGCCGTCATCCCCGACGGTGAACGTCCGGCCGCCGTCTCCGTCAGCGGAGGCCGCATCGTCGCCGTCGACGCGTACGAGGCGCCGGTCGACGCCGCCGAGGACGTCGATCTCGGCGAGCTTGCCCTGCTGCCCGGCCTGGTCGACACGCACGTGCACGTCAACGAGCCCGGCCGCACCGAGTGGGAGGGTTTCGCCACCGCCACCCGAGCCGCCGCCGCGGGCGGGATCACCGCCATCGTCGACATGCCGCTGAACAGCCTCCCGCCGACCGTCACCGCCGAGGCCCTCATCGTCAAGAAGGACGCCGCGGCCGGCAAGATCCACGTGGACGTGGGTTTCTGGGGCGGCGCGATCCCCGGCAACGCCTCCGATCTGCCCGCCCTGCACGCCGCCGGGGTGTACGGCTTCAAGGCCTTCCTGGCCGACTCGGGCGTCCCGGAGTTTCCACCGCTGCACGCGGGCCAGCTCGCCGAGGCGTTCGCCGCCGTGCCGGCCCTGTTCGTCGTCCACGCCGAGGACCCCGACCACCTGCACGCGGCCGCGCCGTCCTCCGCGTACGCGGACTTCCTCGCCTCCCGGCCACCGCGTGCCGAGGATGACGCCGTCGCCACCGCGATCGAGGCGGCCCGTGCCGCCGGCGCCCGGCTGCACATCCTGCACCTCTCCGCCGCCAGCGCCCTGCCGCTGATCGCCGCGGCCCGGGCGGACGGGGTGCGGGTAACCGCCGAGACCTGCCCGCATTACCTGACCCTCGACGCGGCCGAGATCCCGGCCGGTGCCACCGAGTTCAAGTGCTGCCCGCCGATCCGCGACGCCGCCAACCAGGATTTACTGTGGTCGGCCCTCGCCGACGGTTTGATCACGTGCGTCGTCAGCGACCACTCGCCCTGCACGCCCGACCTCAAGCGCCGCGACACCGGCGACTTCGCCGCCGCGTGGGGTGGCATCGCGTCGGTCCAGCTAGGACTGCCGGTCGTCTGGACGGCCGCCCGGGATCGCGGGCACAGTCTCGCCGACGTGGTCGCCTGGATGGCGCGCCGGCCCGCCGACCTCGTCGGACTCACCGGCAAGGGCCGGATCGCCGTCGGCCGCGATGCCGACCTCGTCGCCTTCGACCCGGACGCCACCTTCGTGGTCGATCCGGCGCGGCTGCACCACCGCAACCCCGTCACACCGTACGCGGGAAAGACCCTGAGCGGTGTCGTCCGCACGACCTGGCTGCGCGGCCGGGCGGTGGACGGCGACGCCCCGCAGGGCCGTTTCCTCATCCGGGAGGTCTCCTGATGGAAGAGTTCACCCGCCTGCCCGACCTTGCGTCGCGCATCTTCGGCGGTGGGGTGGTGTACGCCAACGACGAGTTCTTCGCCGCCGCCGACCACCTGGTCGACCCGGCCACCCCGGTGTTCGCACCCCAGACCTTCGGGCACAAGGGTCAGGTGTACGACGGCTGGGAGACCCGCCGCCGCCGCGAGCCCGGCCACGACGTGGCGATCGTGCGGCTGGGCGCTCCCGGCGTGGTCCACGGCGTCGACATCGACACGGCGTTCTTCACCGGCAACTACCCGCCGTACGCATCGGTCGACGGCTGTGCGCTGGACGGCTATCCGGATGCGAAGCAGTTGGCCGAGGCGGATTGGGTGCCGTTGGTGCCGCGCTCGCCGCTGGCGGGCGACAGCCAGAATCTGTACGCCGTGGACTCGCGGCAGCGCTTCACCCACGTTCGCCTCACCATCTACCCCGACGGCGGCGTGGCCCGCCTGCGCGTGCACGGCGACGTGGTGCCCGACCCCCGCCTGCTGCCTGCCGTCATCGACGTCGCCGCGGCCGAGCACGGCGCCCGCATCGCGAGCTGCAGCAATATGTTCTACGGGCATCCACAGAACATGATCAACCCTGGGCTCGCCCGGTCGATGGGCGACGGCTGGGAGACCTCCCGCCGCCGCGACGACGGCAACGACTGGGTCCTGGTACAGCTCGCCGCGCCCTCCGTCGTCGAGCTCGCCGAGCTGGACACCAGCCACTTCAAGGGCAACGCGCCGGGCAGCGCGACCCTGCGCGGGATCGACACCCGTACGGGTCTGCTCGACGACCCGGACGACTGGTTCGAGCTGCTGCCGCAGATCAGGCTGAGCCCCGACACCCGGCACCGCTTCCCTGTCCCGGTGGTGCCGGTCGCCACCCACGTCCGGCTCGACATCTTCCCGGACGGCGGCATGGCCCGGCTGCGACTGTACGGACGTCCCGACGACGCGGTGCTCCGCGCACGGTACGAAGCGACCACCTGATCGGGTCTGCGCGCACGTGCCCGGAGCAACCGCGGCACGGACCGTGTAGAGAATCGGCCGCGGGCTCCGACCCCCTGGTGCAAGCAAGTCCGGGGGAGTGAAGGAGTGAGGGTCATGGCCAGAGTTGTCGCGGACATGTCGATGTCGCTCGACGGGTTCGTCGCGGACCCGCAGGACGGTGTCGGGAAGCTCTTCGGCTGGTACGGCAACGGCGACGTCGAGATCCCGACCGCGGACCCGCAGTACACGTTCAAGGTGTCGCCGGCGAGCGCCGAGCACCTGCGCCCGGCACTGACCGGCGGTGTCGGCGCGCTGCTCGCCGGTCGGCGCATCTTCGACCTGACCGGCGGGTGGGGCGGGCGGCACCCGCTCGGCGTGCCGGTCTTCGTGGTGAGCCACTCGGTGCCGGACGGGTGGCCCCGTCCGGACTCCGACACCACGTTCTACACGGACGCGTTCGCCGCGCTCGAGGCCGCGAAGAAGGAGGCCGGGGAACGGATCGTCGCCGTGTCCACGCCGACGCTGACCCGCCAGTACCTCGACGCGGGACTGCTCGACGAGATCGTGGTGTCGCTCGTTCCGGTGCTGCTGGGCAGCGGCATCCCGTTCTTCGGCGGCCTGGCGAAGACGCCTGTGGGCCTGGGCGATCCCAAGGTTGTCGCCGGTCAGGGCGTCACGCATCTCACCTATCCGGTGATCCGGGAACGGTCCTAGTCGATTCTGCACAGGGGATTTTCTACTGCACTCGCCGGCGGCCGCCGCGGGTTTTCCACAGTCCCGCTCACGGCCATCGGCGTTGTCCCCAGGGGCCCCGACGCGGGGTGCCTCCAAGCGCTACGGTCTCTCGCGTGGGACGGACAGTGACTCTCGTACTCGTCGATGGCGCCGGCGACGTGCTCGGCGCGTTGCCACCCTTCGACGTCGCGCTGCCGTGGTGGCAGGAGATCGCCGACGTGGTGGAGGCGGCCAGGACACGTCATGGCGTAGGAGTCACGGTGCTGCGCCTGCTCGCGGCCGGCGAGGCGGCGCCGCCGGGTGGACCGGTCAGCTATCTGGCGCAGGTCTGCGAGCCGGTGGGGGCGCCGCTGACACCGTACGATCCGGGCACCGATCAGTCCCCGCTACGCGCGCCGTGGGCCGTCCCCGGTGGGCCGGCAGCGTCGCTGCGCTGGGCGTTGAGCCGGCTCGGTCGTGACGATGTCGTGGCGGCGCAGCAGCGTACGTGGAACCTCTCGAGCATCTGGCGCCTCGACGCCGGCGGCGTGCCGGTGGCCTGGCTGAAACAGGTACCGGCGTTCTTCGCGCACGAGGCGCCGCTGCTGCGCCTCGTCGCGGAGGCGGCGCCGGAACTGGTGCCGGAGGTGCTCGCGGCCGACGGCGCGGGACGCTCCCTGCTCGCCCACGTGCCGGGAGAGGACCGGTATGGCGCGGAGGCGTGGTTCTGCGCCCAGGTGGCGCGCGACTTCCACCCTGTGCAGGTCCACTTCACCGGCCGAGTGAGCGAGTTGCTCGCTGCCGGCGTGCCCGACCGGCGGTGGAACCACAACCGGCTGGCGCAGGTGGCGGCGCCGTGGCGGGACACCGTCGAGGGTCTGGACGAGCTCATGGAGGAGTTGCCGGCCCGGCTCGCCGCGATCGACGCGTGCGGTCTGCCGGACACGCTCGTCCACGGCGACCTGCACCCGGGGAACGTGCGCGAGTCGGCGGCGGGACGGGTCATTCTCGACTGGGGTGACGCGGCCGTGGCGAACCCGGCGTACGACATTCTGAGGCTGACGCAGGACCTGCCGGAAGCCGAGGCCGCGGCGTTGATCGGGGAGTGGGCGCGATGGTGGAGGAAGGCCGCCCCGGGCTGTGATGCGGAGACCGCGGCGGCGCTGATCCGCCCGGTGGCCGAGCTGCGGGCGGCGGCCGTTTACCAGGACTTCCTGGACCAGATCGAGGAGAGTGAGCGGCCCTATCACGAGGCGGACGTCCCGGAACGGCTGGCCGCGGCGGTGTCCGCCGCCCGCCTCTGATGACGCCCGGCCCGGCGGCCTTCCGCCTCTCATGGCGTGGCGACCCCCGACCCCGCCTCTCCTGGCCTCCTGGGGGCCGCTCAGTCCGATTGGCGCTGTCCGCCCGCCTTGCTCTGCGCGGAAAGGGGTGATGTCAGGCGCGACGGTGGTGGGGTCCGGCCGGTTGCGCAGTTTGACGTTCATCGCCAGGCTGATCGTCTGGGCGTGGGATGGGAAGGTTCCGGTGCGGCGGCGGGAACCGGCACGTCTACGGTGGAGGGCGTGACCGATCTGCGTCGTCGCTTCGTCGAGCGGATCCGCCGCGACGGTGCGCCGCTCAGCCCGCAACTGTCGGCCGCCTTCGCCGCGGTCCCGCGCGAGGCGTTCGTGGTGGACGGCTTCCAGCGGCGTGACGGCACCTGGGCACGGCCAGGCAGCGCGGGGTTCCTCGAGGACGTCTATCGCAACGACGTGCTGGTCACCAAGCTCGAGGCGGGGATACCGGTCAGCTCCTCGAGCCAGCCGTCGCTCATGGCCATCATGCTGGCCGCTCTGGACGTCCAGCCGGGGGACCGGGTGCTGGAGATCGGCGCAGGCACGGGATACAACGCCGCGCTGCTCACCGTGCTCGGTGCCCGCGTCACCACGGTCGATGTGCAGGCCGACGTGGTCGAACGAGCCCGCTCAGCTCTCGCCCGCACCGGCATCGCGGGCGTCCGCCTCCTCGCCGGCGACGGCTACGCGGGTGCACCGGGCGAGCGCTTCGACGGCGTGATCGTGACAGTCGGGGTCGCCGGCGTGTCCCCGTCCTGGCTCGAACAGGCCCAGCCCGGCCGGCTCACCAACGCCACCGCCCACGCCGGCCCACGTGCCGTCGGGGAGGAGTCGACCGCTCGGTCCGGCCTACCTGGCGCCGGGGAAGGGTCGGGCCCGGTCGGTGCCGGGAGAGAGTCGGCTGGGTGGTCCGGTCAGGTCGGTGCCGGGGACGAGCCGGTCGTTCGGTCCGGCCCGATCGTCGTGCCTGTCGAACATGCGGGCACCCACCCCGTCCTGGCTGTTCACGGCCTGCCCGGTCGGGCGGTCGGCTCGGTGCAGGACTCGGTGGGAGGTGCGGCTCAGGGCTCGGTGGGAGGTGCGGCTCAGGGTCTGGTGGAAGGTTCGGCCGCGGCCTCGGTCACGGCTCGGGTCGTGTGTCCGTCGGGCTTCATGACCGCGGCGGGCCCGCTCACCGCCCGGCACGCCCGTTCGCATCCCCATCCCGTTCCGGCGGACTCCCTAGCTCCCTTCGGACATGCCGCCCCCTCCCGCTGGGACCGTCCGCTGGACTCTCTCGCCTACCGCGACCTCTGGTACGCGGCCGGCGTGTGGAGCACCCGCGCCACGCACGCGGCGGTGCCGGGACGGGACGGCAGCACGCTGATCCTGCTCGACGAGACGGGTACGGGCGGGGCGGCGATCCTGCCCGACGGCTCGGTCCTCTCCAGCGGAGCCCAGGCACCCCGCTACGCGGCGGAGGCGACCGAGATCCTCGACCGCTGGGAGTCGGCGAACCGCCCGCCGATGCACGCCTGGCGGATCACCCTGGCCCTCACCGGCGACCCCGCCGCCCCCATCTGGTGCCCGGCGACCTGGGAACTGGACAAGTGACCCGCGACCTGGCGATGAGAGAAATCCGGGGGGCTGGTCAGGCGCGCAGGAAGGCGAGCACTGCCAGCACCCGCCGGTTGGTGTCCTCGGCCGGTGGCAGGTCCAGCTTCGCGAGGATGTTGCCGACGTGCTTGCCGACCGCCGCCTCGGTCACGAACAGTCGTGCCGCGATGGCCGAGTTGGAGTGGCCCTCCGCGACCAGAGCCAGCACCTCACGCTCCCGGGAGGACAGAGCGGCGAGGGGGTCCTTGGGGCGGCGCAGCAGCCGGCGCACCACCTCCGGATCCACGACCGTTCCGCCGCTTGCCACCGTGCGCAGTGCCGCCACGAAGTCCTGCACGTCGACCACGCGGTCCTTCAGCAGGTAGCCCACGCCGGCCCCCGAGCCGCTGTCCAGCAGTGCCGCCGCGTACTCGTCCTGCACGTACTGGCTGAGCACCACGACCGGCAGCCGCGGGCGTGCCCGGCGCAGGGTGACTGCCGCGCGCAGGCCTTCGTCGCGGAAGCCCGGCGGCATCCTGATGTCCGTCAGCACCAGGTCCGGGGCGTGCTCCGCGACCGCCGCGATCAACGCCTCGGCGTCGCCGACCGCCGCGACCACCTCGAAGCCGAAGCGGGCCAGCACGCCGGTCAGCCCCTCCCTCAGCAGAAGACCGTCCTCGGCTATCACCACCCGCGTCACCCCGGCAGAAGCACCGCGGGGAAGATCTCCGCCGGGAGAGGCGCCTGTGGCCGCAACGCGGGCGGAGTCCCTGGTCATGCCCGACACGGTAGCTCGACCCGTACCAGGGTCGGGCCGCCCTCGGGGCTGGCCAGCAGCAGCCGGCCGCCGACCGCCGCGACCCGGTCCGCCAGCCCGGTCAGGCCGGTGCCGCCCGCCGGGTCGGCGCCGCCGCGCCCGTCGTCGCGAATCTCCAGCACCAGAGCCTCTCCGGCCCGGGCGAGCAGGATGTCAGCCCGGCCGGCGCCGGCGTGCTTCACCACGTTGGCGAGCGCCTCGGAGGCCGCGAAGTACGCCGTACCCTCGACCTGCTCGGAGGGCCGGATCACCCCGTCCGCGACCGACACGGCGACCGGGAGCGGCGATCGGCCGGCCAGTTCGCGGAGCGCGGCCGGAAGGCCGAGATCGGTCAGTGCCTGCGGGCGGATTCCGTAGATCAGGTCGCGGAGCACCACCATCAGCTCCTTCGCCTGATCGTGAGCCTGGGCGAGCGGTCCGGCGGCGGGTGAGTCCTCGGGTACGTCCAGACGCGCCAGGCCCAGTTGCAGGGTCAGGCTGGTCAGCCGGTGTTGTGCGCCGTCGTGCAGGTCGCGTTCGATGCGGCGGCGTTCGAGGTCGAATGCGTCCACGAGCCGGGCCCGTGACTGCGCCACCTCTCGCAGGGCGGCTCCGGCCCGGTCGCCGAGGAGGGCACGTGCGGTGGCGGCCTGACCGGTCGCGATCAAACCTGACAGATATCCGAGTACGGGGATCAGCAGCATGCCGAGCAACGTGAACGGGATCGCCTGGCCGGGTGAGCGCACCGTGAACGACCCGACCGTCATGTCGGCCGTTGCCGTGCCGGCGACGAACGGGCTCGTCAGGAATGCCACGTCGATCAGGACGAGCAATCCGAACGCACCGTACGTGGCGGGGACGACGAGGCCGAGGAACGCGGCGTACAGCAGTGCGCGCCAGGTGGCCGTCTCGGCGTAGCGGGCGCGGATCCAGGCGAGCGGGCGCGTCGGCGCCGGCGGGTGCGGCGACGGCAGGGGCCGCGGGTCGATCAGGCCGATCCGGGCCCGTTCGACGGTCGCCAGCGGGATCGCGACGAGCGGGCCGAAGCCGGCGAAGAGCACCAGCGACACGAACATGAAGACCAGCATCCCGCCGTCGGGCAGAATGCCGTCGGGGAGCCGGGCCAGGGCGGTGACCCAGGGCAGGGCCAGCAGCGCCGTCACGGCGCCGATCGGGGCCGCGATGGGCAGGGCGGTCAGGATGTAGGCGAACGCCCGCCAGGGACCGGCCGAGACCAGGTAGCGGCGGCTCAGGAGGGCTCGCAGCGGAGCTTGATCGATGGGCACCGCGTCACCGTAGGCGAACGCGGGCCGGCGGCCCCAGCCGTCCACGGATAGTTCCGTGGGTATACCCAGCCCTACCAGGTGCCGGCGCGGCGCTCCCGCCACGGGCGGCCGTCGGGGTCGTAGACCAGGCGGTAGGCGGGCACCGCCCAGAGCCGCTGATGCCAGGCGAGCCGTTCGGTCTCGTGCGGCACCAGGCGCCCCGGTGGCCGGGGACCCCGCTCGCCGTCACGGTGCCAGTCACGCAGCGCGTCGGCGGAGGCGCGCACCGTCCGTACGGTGGATTCGGGGTCGAGAAGGTCCTCGTCGCCGGAACGGTCGAGATGCTCGCGCAGCAGTGTGAGCCGCAGCTCGCGCGCATAGACGCGCGCGCCGTCGCCCAACCCTGCCGGGTCGGTCGGCGCCCGCTCGTCGCGCGTGCGGTCCATCACCGCGCAGGAGAGCTCGCTGTCGTGCGTCCACGAACGACGGTTGAAGTTGTCGCTGCCGACGCTGGCCCACACGTCGTCCACGACACATACCTTCGCGTGTACGTAGACGGGTGCGCCGTCGTGGTTCTCGACGTCGAAGACGTGCACACGGTCGGGCGCGGCTCTGTGGCACAGCGCGACCGCCTCGGCCCGGCCCACCTGGTTGGGTGGCAGGGCGAACCTGCCGTCCACGTCCGGATGCCGCGGTACGACCGCGATCAGATGCAGCCCCGGATTGTCGTTGAGTGCGTCCGCGAAAAGCTGAGCGACCTCTTTGGACCACAGGTACTGGTCCTCGAGGTAGATCAGGCGCCGCGCCCGTTTGATGGCTTTCGTATATCCGCGCGCGATGCTGCGTTCGCCGAGCTTGGCGAAACCGTACGGCGGACGCATGGCCGGGTAGGTCCGCAGCACCTGCACGTCGTGCGGCCCGCACTCGCCCGGATCCGGCGGCTGCGGCGGAAGGCGGTCGGCGCGCAGGTCGGCGTGGCGGAGGTGGTCGGCGACCGTGCTGATCGGCCCGTGCTGGTCCAGCGGCGCCGGGTCGGTCCAGCGCTCCCGGAACGCCAGGTCGAGGGCGCCGACCACCGGGCCGCGCAGGGCGAGCTGGACGTCGTGCCAGGGCGGATTGCTTCCGTACGCCTCGGCCATGGCCACCGCCTGCGGATCGCCGCGATGGTCGGCGCCGTCCCTGCGGCTGTGGCAGAGATCGATCCCGCCGGCGAACGCGATGTCCTTCTCGGGCGCCCGCGGATGGCGCAGCACCACCAGCTTCTGGTGGTGCGAGCCGCCCCGGCGGATCCGCTGGTCGAGCAGCACCTCGCCGCCGGCGGCCTCGATCTCCTCGCCGAGGTTCCGGTTCTCCTCCTCGCTGTACGCCAGCTTGTCGAGGTGTGAACGCCAGAGCAGGCCCTTGACCACGACACCACGCTTCGCGGCCGCGGCGAAGAGCTCGACGATCGTGGGGCCGTGATCGCGCATCCGCTCGTCCGGGTCGCCACGCCAGTCGGTGAAGAACAGGTGGTCGCCGTCGCCCAGCATCTCGACCTCGGTCACCAGGCGGTCGAAGTAGTTCTCGCCGTGAATGAGGGGCTCGACGGTGTTTCCCGGCGACCAGTTGGGTATCTGAGTGTCAGGGTTGCCGCGCTCGTCCGCGGTCAGGAACCACTCCTGGTGTGACACGGGCAGCCCTTCCGAGGTCGACGACGCCCTCACGGTAGGCCCCTCGAGGGCCACCCGCACCCTGAGTCGTAGCCACCCGTGCGAAGGACCCCTCTTATGAGTAGCCAGCCGCTGACCCCGACCGACGCCACCACCTCCTCCGAACGAGGTCTACTCATCGCCGTCCTGCTGATGGTGGTGTTGGGCGTCGGCGCCATGTTGCTCATCTCCTGACGACCGGGGTTCTCACATTCTTATTACGGTGCTCACTGGTGTCGCTTTCGTGACGGAATGCGGGCAGCGCGAAAGCCGCTGACTCCTCCATACTCCTCGGCATGACGGGGGAGTCGGCTTTCAGCAGCGCATTGATCGAGGTCCCACCGGCCGAGGCGGCCACCGGCGCGACGAAGGTCGTCTGGACCCCGGAGCATGGTCCCCTGACGGTGACAATCCCACCCGGCACGGTGGACGGCGCGGTGGTGTGGGTGCCGACCCCGGCCGGCACAGTCGCGGTGACGATCCGGGTGCCGACGGCTCTCACGCCCCCGCCGGTGACGGCACCGCCGTTCCCGGCGAGCGGCCCGCCGACGGCGACGCCCCCCTTTCCGGCGAGCGGTCCACCGGCGGCGCCACCCCTTCCGGCGAGCGGCCCGCCGGCGGCGGCCTACCCGCCGCCTGGATATCCGCCGGCCGATGGTTACCCGGCGCCTGGCGGTAACCCGCCTCCGGGCGCTTATGCGCCGTCCGGCGCCTACGTGCCGCCCGGCGCTTACGGCCCGCCACCTGCGAAACCGCGCACCGGCCGGCGCAATCTGATCATCGGTCTCTCCCTGGCGGCCCTGCTCGTGGTCGGATGCTGCGGCGTCGGCCTCGCCTTCTCGCAATCCGACGACGACACGTCGGAGGCGGGCAAGCGCAGCGGCATCGGGGCGGCCACCCCCACCGGGACGGGCCCGATGAGCCCTCAGCAGTACGCCCAGCTCCTCGCCGCCTCGGACAACGCGATCAGGGTGCCGTTCGCGAAGCTCAACACCGGCGATCCGGCGGCGTTCGCCCGGGCGGCCCAGGCGGCGGCGCCCGTGATCCACGCCGAGGCGGGCAAGCTGCGCGCTACCGAGCCTCCGGCGGGCGCGCAGTCCGTGCACGCCCAGCTCACCCACCAGTTGGACAGCCTTGGCGACATGGTCGAGGACACGGCGGGCGCGAAGCAGGAGTGCCCGGCGGCCTCGCCGTTCGCGACGGTCCTGCGGTCCGGCTGGGCCGGCGGCCTGCGCGAGAACGCCAGGAAGTTGGCGGCGGCGGACACCACCTACAAGTTCGGCACCTTCCTGCCGGCGGCCCCCAAAGAACAGAAACGGCGACTGAAGAACGGGACCTTCGTCAAGCAGTCCGGCGCCGGCGGCCTCGGCCACCTGAAGATCAAGAACGGTGCGTCCGACACCACGATCTCCCTGGTTCCCAGCAAGGGCACGAAACCCAAACCCGTCTTCACCGTGTACGTGCGGGGCGGCGGCACCTACACGGCCAAGGGCATCCAGGACGGCACGTACCGCATCTACACGGCATCGGGCGAGGACTGGAACGCGGACAAGAAGGGCTTCACCCGCGACTGCGCGTACAGCAAGTTCGACGACACCTTCAAGTTCACGACGACGGCGTCCTCCACATCCATCTGGACGATCACCCTGACCCCCGTCGTCGGCGGCAACGCCTCGACCAGCGACGTCGACCCGAGCACCTTCCCCAACTGACCCCAGGGCCCGCCCGATCGCCGTCACCGCGACCGCCACCAGCGGCCATGTCGTCGAGTCGCGGGTCTCGCAGGCCCCGCGGCCGCGTTCCGTTTCTCGATCGAGGCCGCCGAGGCGTACGCCGACCCGAATGAAACCGGCCCGGGCGGAGCCTGTTCCCTGGTCCGGCCCGGCGTTCCCCGGAGCGTGTGGTTGTCGCCGCGGGAGTCGATCGCCCTCGTTCTCCGGAGCGTGCGGGACGGCGAGCGGGTCGCCGACCCGAAGCCGGCCGCCCTCGGGGTGGGTCGACGGTCCCGACGACGGCGTCGTGACCGGAGTCAGACCACGCGGAAGTCCGTGACGAAGGAAGCGACCTCTCCCTCCGCCGTCCGGCCGACAAAGGTGGCATACGCGCCTTCTCCCCAGCCGGTGCTCACCGCCACCACGCCGGCCCCGGTCGCGGGATCGGTGATCGCGCGGAGCGCGCCCGGCGCCGGAGGGCTTGGCTCCGGGAGGAAGACCCGCTCGACGCGCGCATAGGTCCAGGTCTTCAGCGCGGCCAGGGCGCACTCGTCGGCTAGCGTGCCGATGCCCGAATCGACCGGGTAAGCCCAGAAGCCGTCCTCGTCGAGTAGGGCCCGATCCGCGTCGGGCACGGCGGCAGGCTCCCACGCGACGACCGGTTCGTCGCGAATGGCGAGGTGCAGCGCGGCCGTCCGCCGATCCGACTCTGGCCGGTCGCGGGCGAGCGATGCCCGGTCGCGGGTGGGTGATCCGGACGGCGGGGAACCGGAGGCGAGGGCGGCGGCCGGGTGCACCACGGCCACCCAGGCCCGCAGGGGATACCGTCCCGGCGGGACGGTGACGGTGAACGGCGGCGTCTCGCCCGGATGCACCAGGGGATCGCACGCGACCACGCGACCGGTGGGCAGGGTCACGTCACCGAGCGGGACCCCGGTCAGGCGGTAGTCGCAGGCGTCGTCGACGTGTCGAGCGCCCTCGACCAGCAGCCGATTCAGCATCTCGCCGATATCCACAGCCATGCCGGGAGGGTATCGGCGACCACCGACAGAATCGCGTGGCCGGCCGGCGCCCCGGAGAGCGGCGCGGTGGGCGTGAACGGGGTGGCGCGACCACGTTCGGCACGGCACCCCGTTCGCGGCGCGGCTCAGGTGCGAGCCGGGGACCAGGCGCGGTAGTAGACGCGTGCCTCGTATCCGCTTCGGCTCAGGTGCCAGCCGAGGTCGTCGACGTCGAGGATCTCGGGGCGGCCGGCCAGCCAGGTGGCCGCCATGCCCAGGGTCTCGGCCGGGGTCGCGCCGGTGAAGGTCATGCAGCGGGCCCCGGTGTCGCCGGGCGCGGGTGCGTGGCGGGGGAGTGCCTGCGCCGTCATGGTCGGCTCGGGGCCGGTGACCACGGCGGTCGCTCCGATCGCCCGGCCGTCGCGGACGCCCTGGACGAACCAGTCGTTGATCGTCTCGTCGTGCTCGACGGCCCAGCCGCTGACCGAGCCGACGTCGGCGGCGATCGCGTGCTTGGCGTTGTCGAGGGCGGCATCCAGGGTGGCGAGCTCGAAATCCTCGCCGTTGTACTCGACCCGGTACGTCATGCCGCCCCCGATACCCGGTCACCGCCGGAAGTAGGCCTGTGAGGGAGCCGTCACGCCGCGTCGGCGTGCAGGGAGCGGGCGAGGTCGGCGCGCAGTTCGTCGGCGTCGACCCCGCGTTCCGCCAGGATCTGCGCGCCTGGGCCCCGCTCCTCGCGGAGGACGCCCAGCATGATGTGCTCGGGCGCGATGTAGTTGTGCTTGAGGCGGATCGCTTCCCGCAGGGACAGCTCCAGCACCTTCTTGGCCCGCGGCGAAAAGGGGATGTGGCCGGTGCCCCGCCGGAACAGGCCCTTGCGCTTCGGTGCGGGCTCGCGGGGCAGGTTCAGCGCGCCCGGCCCGAAGTTCTCCTCGATGGCCCGCCGGACCGCGTCCAGGTCGATGCCGATGGCCCGCAGGGCCTCGCGGTCGGCGGCGTCGGCGTCGGTCGCGGCCGTGCCGGTGTCCCCGCCGGCCCGACGGATGATCTCGGCGCGGGCGTAGCCGGCGTCGACCTGCTTCTCTCGCAGCGCCGGCGCCGAGGCGACCGGCCCGGCGGGGTCGGCCAGCAGGGCGAGCAGCACGTGCTCGGTGCCGATCGGTGCGTGGCCCAGCTCGCGGGCCTCGGCCTGGGCGCGGATGACCGTTTCCCGGGCGGCGCGGGTGAATCGCTCGAACATCTCAGTCCTCCCGGAGATCCTGCATCGGCACGCGGCCCGCGTGTTTCTTGTGTACGCCCTGGCGGGTCACCTCGAGGGCGTCCGCGATTTCCTGCCAGGACCAGCCTTTCCGGCGCGCGTTGGCCACCTGCAGGTGCTCCAGGCCCTCGAGCAGGCGGCGCAGCGCCACCACCGCGCGCAGCCCGACCCGGGGGTCGGCGCTGCCCGCGGCGGCGGCGAGGTCGGTCGCTTCCGTCATGCATGTCAACCTACGTTGACACGACGAGGATGTCAACCCAGGTTGACACCGCGGGCACGGAAAGGCGCAGGCGTGAGGAAAGCGCGGAGTGGGGGAAGGCGCGGCTGCGGGCAAGCGCGGGGCGGGGGCTAGCGCGGGGCGGGGGCTAGCGCGGGTGCGGGCTGGCGCGGGGCGTGGGGATGGGCGAGGCGCGGGGTAGAGCGGGGGCGGGCACGGGGAGAGCGCGGACACGGGAAAGGGGGCCGGTCGGCGCGACCGGCCCCCTTTCCACCCCTCATGCGCCGAAGGTCAACTCCATGCCCGACTGCGGCGTGTAGGACATGGTCAGTTCGATGGGAATCGCCGCCGGGGCCGCGATCGAGAACGGCACGCCCGCGGGGTCGAGCAGCTCGGCGTACGTGCCGAAGCCCATCGCGGTGGCACCGGAGACGACGGTCGCGCCGTAGGCCCGGGCGTCTTCCAGCGTCTCGACGCAGTCGGCGACCTGGAACGCGGCCCGCCACCAGCTCCCGCCGCGGGACGGGGCGAGCCCGGCCATCGCGTCGTGGGCGGTGGTGATCCATTCGCCTCGGGTGCCGTCGCTGCCGTACTCGTCGCGTAGCAGCCAGCCGAACGCCTGGCCGTAGAAGTTGGCCGCGGCCACCGCGTCGTCGGTGAGCAGTTCCGGGAAGGTCATGGTGCTCGGCTCGCCGCCGAGCTGGGTTCCCGTGAAGCCGCGCGGCTCCCAGATGCCCAGCCGCGCGCCGGCGGGGTCGGCGATGACGGCGCTGCGGCCGCCGTTGTGGTCGGCCGGCTCGCTGACCAGCGAGCCGCCCGCCTCGCGCACCCGCATGATCGAGGACTCGAGGTTGTGCTCGGTGAGGTAGGTCATCCAGCCCACCGGCCGGTCGGCGCGGACGCGAGTGAGCCCGGCGACGGCGCGTCCCTGGAGCGTGAACCGGTCACCGGCCAATTCCCAGCCGAAGAGGCGGGTGTAGAAGTCCGCCGCCCGGGCGGGATCCGCACTCGCCAGCTCGACCCAGCAGGGTGTCCCCGGCGCAAAGCCCCGTATACGCATCGGCCGCACCTTTCGTCGCTCCATCGTGGATCACCTGCTGCGGAGGAGGTGCCGCCACTTTACAGCCATGAATACGCTCTGCCACTACGCAGGGGTTCAATGTCCTTAATAAACCACGATCTCGCGGGGTTGCGATTACGCACCGTTATGGCGATTACTGAGCGTGTCGCTCTTCCGGGGTACGCGACCGTTCGTTGTATCGGTCCAGAAGCCGCATCACGGGCGTGGCCGCGACGCCGTGCAACACCACGCTCACCAGAACGACGAATGCCGCTGTCGCCCATACGACATCCACGTTCGGGAACGTGGCGTGGCTCGTGGCGTACGCAAGGTAATAGAACGTACCGATTCCGCGGATGCCGAAGGTACCGATCACCCAGTGTTCCGCCGCGTGGCCCGGCGCACCGCGCAGCGAGAGGAACCCGGTCAGGGGCCGGACCACGAAGATCAGCGTCAGCCCGACCAGCGCGGCCGGCCAGGTGAGCGGCGCCAGCAGGCCGCCGACCACGGCCCCGCCCAGCAGCAGGAGCAGCAGGACCGTCAGCAGCCGCTCGATCTGCTCGGCGAAGTCGTGCAGCACCTGGTGATACTCGTGCGAGCGCTGCGCCGCCCGGATCCCTCGCGCCGCCACGAACACCGCCAGGAAGCCGTAGCCGCCGACGACCTCGACCAGCCCGTACGCCAGGAAGGTCGCCGCCAGGGCGAGAAAGCCCTCCGAATGGTGCGCGAGGCGAAGCGTGCGGCTGCGGGCGCGGAAGAACAGCACGCCGAGCAGCTTGCCGACGAGCCAGCCCCCACCGAGGCCGATGACGACCTTGTAGAGGACATCGACGAGCAGCCACTCGCCGAACCAGCTCTCGTGCGTCACCGCGGCCGTCGCCATCGCGATCGCGGCGTACACGAAGGGGAAGGCCAGGCCGTCGTTGAGCCCGGCTTCCGACGTCAGCGCGAAGCGGACCTCGTCCTCGGAGTCCTCCTCGTCGGTCGGCTCGCCCACCTGCACGTCGGAGGCCAGGACCGGGTCGGTCGGTGCGAGGGCCGCGCCCAGCAGCACGGCCGCTGCCGGCGCCAGGGCGGCCCACCACCAGCCGAGCAGGGCCACGGCCACGATCGTGACCGGCATGGCGACGGCCAGCAACCGCCAGGTCGACGTCCACCGCCGCCCGCCGAGCGGCCGGTCGATCTTCAGCCCGGCGCCCATCAGGGCGACGATCACACAGACCTCGGTGAGGTGCTGCGTCAGCCGCGGGCTGGCGAGCGGGTCGGCCTCCGGAAGACCCAGGGGTACGGCGAAGAGCACCATGCCCAGCGCCAGGAAGACGATCGGCATGGACAGGGGGCGGCGTTCGAGGACCCGCGGCAGGATGCCTGCCAGCAGGGCGCCCATACCGAAGATGGCGAAGAGGACGTCGGGGAGCTGCACGGGCCACAGACTGCCCGCCGTACGCCAAAAACATGCCGGTCGTGGCGCGGTTGCCCGTCGCTGTGCCGGGTAAGCGGCTCCGCATGACCGTGCAAGGCGCCTGTCATCCCCGGGTCGCCGTCGTCACCGGCTCCGAGTCGGGCATCGGCCGGGCGATCGCCGTCGCCCTCGCCGAGGACGGGTACGACGTCGGCATCACCCGGCACCGCGACACCGCGCACGCCCAGCGCACCGCCGACGAGGTGCGCAAGGCCGGCCGGCGTGCCGAGATCCGGTCCCTGGACCTCACCCGGCTCCCGGGCGCGGCCGCCGTCGTGGACGATCTCGCCGAGGCGCTCGGCGGCATCGGCGTGCTGGTCAACTGCGCAGGTACGGGCACGGCTACGCCCCTGCTCGACACGCGCTGGGAACAGTGGCGCCAAGTCCTCGCCGTCGATCTCGACGGGCCCTTCCTGTGCGCCCAGCGCGCGGCCCGTCGGATGGTCGCGGCGCGGCGCGGCGGTCGCATCATCAACATCACGAGCGTGCACGAGACGGCGCCGCGGGTCGGTGCGGGAGCGTACTGCGCGGCCAAGGGCGGGTTGGGGCTGCTGACCAAGGTGCTGGCGCAGGAGCTCTCCGAGCACGGCATCACGGTCAACGCGGTCGCGCCGGGCGAGATCGCCACCGCGATGACCGGCCAGGAGGACGTCGATCCGCACACCCGGCGGCGACCCGGCGTGCCGCTGGGGCGGCCGGGTGACGCCCGGGAGGTGGCGGCGGTCGTGGCGTTCCTCGCGAGCGCGCGTGCGTCCTATGTGACCGGCGCCACCTGGCCCGTCGACGGCGGGTTGCTGCTCATGGGCCCCCAGGCCGGCTCCCATCTGGCGGACGACGACTGGCGGCGGCCCTGATCAGCCGGACAGCTTCGTGATCGCCGAGCGGTCCAGGGCGGCGAGCAGGGCGGCGGGGTCGTCGTAGGTCTCGACGGCGCCCGCCGCCGTGAGCTCCTCGGCGCTGGTGCCGCCGCAGGCCAGCCCGATGCAGGGGATGTCGAGCTTGGCCGCCGCCTTGACGTCCCAGACCGCGTCGCCCACGAAGACGCTCTGCCGCGGGTCGACCCCGGACTGGTCCAGGGCGGCCTCCAGGATGTCCGGCGCAGGCTTGCTCTCCTCGGCGTCCGCCGACGACGTGGCCGCTGTGATCACGTCGTCCGCGTCGATGACTTCGCGCAGCTTCGTCAGCTCGGCACCCTTCGCCGAGGAAGCCAGCACCACCGCGAGACCCCGGTCCGCACACGCGCGCAGCAGATCGGCGGCGCCGGGCAGGGGGCGCAGCCGCTCCCACCACGCGCCGTAGAGCACGTCGTGGGCGGTGGACAGCCATTCGTCGTCGGTGTCGCGGCCGTCGCCGAGAAGCTGATCGAGGATCTTGTCGGAGCCCATCCCGATCGCCCGGTGGATCTTCGCCATCGGCACGTCGTGGTCGTGCCGGCGCAACGCCTCCCACCACGCCACCGCGTGCAGGTAGGTGGTGTCCACCAGCGTGCCGTCGACGTCGAAGAGCACTCCCCGTGTGGTCGTCATGTGCCCCGATTACCCCGTTCCGGCGGGGGTAGCAACATCTCGAACCAGACCGTGGAACCGCGGACGGCGGGATCGGTGCCCCAGGTGTCGCTGAGCTCCTCGATCAGGCCCAGGCCGCGGCCCCGGCTGCTCAGGGTGTCCGTGTGGGCGCGGGTCACGCTGCCCCGCGTGCCGGTGTCGGCGACCGAGACCAGCAGGCGCTCCGCGCTGAGGTCGATGCGCACGTGCGCCGGCGTGCCGGCGTGCAGCAGGGCGTTCGTGGTCAGCTCGCTGGTGCACAGGATCGCCGCGCCGATCACCGGCTCCGGCACCCCCCAGTCGCGCAGGCGGGTGGTCATCCACTGCCGGACCCGGCTCGGTCCGGTCGGCTCCGCCGGGACCCGCATCGTCGCCGACCGGCTCAGCGCCACCGCCCGCTCGACGGCGAGGACGGCCACGTCGTCGTCCGTACGCCCGGCGACGGCCGCCGTCGCCAGCGAGCACAGGTTGCGGGGGTCGCCGCTGGCGGCGCCGGCGGCCGCCGCCACAAGATCCGCGAGACCCGCGCCGAGCGGCCGGTCCCGGCGCTCGACCACGCCGTCGCTGAACATCAGGATCGAGTCTCCGGGTTCCAGCCGGACCGTGCTCGTCCGCCAGGAGCCGCCCAGCCCCAGCGGCGCGCCCGGCGGCACGGCGACCAGCTCGGCCGTGGCCCGACCCTGCCCGGCCCGGCGCAGCACCGGCGGGGGATGACCCGCGCTGCCCAGCGTGATCGTCCCGTCGCTCTGATCGAGCACGCCGTAGACGACGGTCACGAAGATCTCCTCGTTGCGCGACTCCGCACCCAGCGAGCCGACCAGCCGGTCGAGGCCGGCCAGCACGGTCTCGGGCGCGGGATCGGTGAGCGCGAGGGCGCGCAGCGCCGCCCGGACCTGTCCCATCACCGCGGCGGCGCGGACGTCGTGGCCGGCGACGTCGCCGAGGACCATCGCGAGCCGGCCGTCGCTCAGCTCGAACGCGTCGTAGAAGTCGCCGCCCGCGGCGTTGCCGTCCACGCCGACGTCGTAGCGCGCGGCGATCCGGAACCTGTCCAGCTCGGGCAGGTGTTCCGGGAGCATGCTGCGCTGCAGGAGCTGGGCGGTGCCGTGCTGCGCCTCGAACCGCCGGGCCCGCTCCGCCGCCTGGGCGACCAGCTCGGCCGCGGCGTAGAGCAGTGCCCGCTCGGCCGGCAGCCAGGTGTGCGCGGTGCGGTAGCCGATGGTGAGTGCGCCGTGCAGGGACGGGGTGCGCAGCGGCATCGCGGCGAGTGCCCGGATCCGGCGCTCGTGCCGGTCCGTCGCCACCCGCAGCAGCGGCGAGCCGTCGGGCTGGAACGAGGGACGGCCGCTCTGCGCCGCGATCACCATCGGGGACCGGGGGTCGTTGCCGATCCGCTTCCACAGCGGGGGCAGCCGCTCGTCGACCTCGTCCACCATCTCGCCCCGGATGCGCCGCACGTAGCGGAACTCCGCGCCGTCGTCCACCGCGAAGACGCAGTGGTCGACGTCGAAGGAGCTCATCGCGTACGCCAGCACGACCCGGGCGACGTCGTCGATGGTGAGCGTGGAGGCTAGCCGCGCGGTCAGCTCGCCCAGGCTCTGCAGCCGGCGGGTCACCTGCGTGGTCTCGGCCGCCACGGTGAGGACGCCGACGACCGAGCCGTGCCGGTCGCGCACCACCGAGTGCCCGCGGGTGAACGACGCCTGCTCCACCTTTCCGGCGCGGGGGACCGACATCTGGGCCTCGGCCTCGAAGAAGGGCCGGCCCGTGCGGTACACGTCGTCGATGACCCCGCCGATCCCGGGCGCCTGCCAGAGGTCGCCGAAGACCTGGGCCGCCGGGCAGCCCATCGCCGCCGGGTGCTTGGCGCCGATGACCTCCGCGTACGCGTCGTTGTAGATGAGCAGGTAGTCGTCGCCGTACGCCAGCGCCATCGGCACCGGCGAGGCGAGCACCACCTCCACGGTGGCCTGGACGACCGGATCCCAGCTCTCCATCGGACCGAGCGGCGTGCTGTCCCACGGCTGGGCACGCACGAGCTCGGCGCAGTCGGGAACGTGCCGTGCCGTCACCGCCACCTGTGCGGGCAGCGCCGTAGCCGAAGGGCTCCCCATGCCGACCATGGGATGAGCGTAGCCCGCCTCGGCCGTTCGGACGATATGGCCACTGTACGTACGTCCGGTTGTGCCCGGTACGCACGGGTGATGTCGCGGACATGACAAGGGCCGGCACCTCGGTGAGGTGCCGGCCCGGAACGGTCGGTGTGGCCTGTCGGGTGAAGCGTGGGGTCGGTGGCGCTGTCAGCGGCCCTGGGGCAGGGTCCGGGCCAGCGTGCAGACCGCGAGCAGCCGGGTCAGCACCCAGTCGTCGGAGGCCCAGTCGATCGGGCCGACCGGCGCGCGCCAGCCGTGCTTGAAGGCCGCGTCGCGCACGCCCTCGGCGTAGGCGGCCAGGATCACCGGGGTGAGCGGCCGCACGTCGGTCGAGAGGCTGTCGCGGATGCCCGCCTCGTGCTGGTCGAGGGCGGCCAGCAGGCCCGGACTCTGTGCCGCGGCCTCGAGGCCGCTGACGCCGACGGTGGTCATCAGCTCGGCAAGGCAGGCGTGGGCGGAACGCAGGGCAGCACGGGCGGCAGCGCCGCTGAACAGACCATTCATGAGTAGAAAAGGTAGGGAGGCCGGGGTAGCCAACGGTTCGCCTGATCGGTGCAGCTCGGTTGAACCGCGTCCCGGTGGGGAACTGATCCCGGCATGAGCGATGGTCCCGACGCTGCCCACCGCCGGCCCCCCGGGCTGGACGACGCCACGGTCGAAGCCCTCGGCAAGCTGAGCGAGGCCCTGGAGATGGTGGAGCGCGTGCGCGGCCACCTGTACTCGGTGCACCAGCTCATAGGCGAGGCCGACTTCAAGCTCGACGACGCCGTGGAGCTGTTCGAACGGGCGGGCCACCCTGCGGTGGCGCAGCGCATCCAGCACGAGCTGATCGGGCGTAACGTCCTCCCCGGCCGCTGGACGTTCCAGGTGGTCGAGGAGTTCGACGACGGGTACTACGCCGAGTTCCGGGGCATTGAGCGGGACGCCCGGGAGGAGCTCGCCCAGGGCAGGCGTCACCTCTGGGAGGCCGAGCTGAAGGAGCGTCGTCGTACCCACGGACGGGCGGGCCACGAGGCCCTGCCCTGACCGGCCGCGGTGGCTACTCGAGCTCGGCGCGCGGGCGGCGGCGCTGGGCGTCGTCGGCGACGATCACGGTGGCGACCAGAAGCGCCACGACGACCGCGAAGAGCCAGGAGGCATCGTCGATGAGCGACGCCGCCACGGGCGCCTGGAACGCGGCGAGCAGGAAGCCCACCCAGGCGAGACGACGCTGACGCTCGGAGAGGAAACCGGCAGAACGCATCCGGCTAGTGTTGCCGGATTCGGGCGCTTCGCCGTCACCCTTTCGGCCGATGCTGGGTTGACCGATGGTGCCTACTGCGCAACGTCATCGTCGCCCCACCGCCGGTACCAGCGGTCTGTTTCCCCTGTTCACAGTGTTGCCGTGGGGTCTGAAGGGACTGCCGGGGGCGGCCTGCGGCACGGTCAAGAGTGCTTTGTTGTTTTCTCGGGCGTTTGTACCTTTCGTGGAGAAGAACACGGGGCGGCGCGCCGCCCCTGCCGTCCTCGCGCTGCTGGGCGTGGCACTCGCGGCGTGCTCGCCGACCACGACCCTCAGCGCCCGGCAGATGCCTGCCGACGACGGACCGCAACCGCACGTCCAGGCCGGTGCGCTGCACGGGCGGACGGCGGCATTCCTCACCGTGCGTGACGCCGCCTCCCGGGTGGAGGTGCGGCTCGCGGAGCTCCCCGGTCTGCTCTACCGCGTGACCACCCCGGCGGACTCGGGACTGGCGCCGCAGGTCACCGGCGTGGCGGGACGGGTACGGCTCGCCCTGGTGCCGACCGGCGCGGACGGGCCCGACACCGTCGAGGTGCTGCTCAACCGCCGGGTCCGGTGGGACCTGCGCCTGCCCGCCGGCGCCGGGGAGCACCACCTGGACCTGGCCTCGGGCCGGGTCCGGCGACTCGAGATCTCGGGGGCCGGGCTGGTCAGCATGCGGCTGCCGCCTCCGGTGGGTTCCGTGCCGATCACCCTGACCGGCACGGTCGGCGAACTGGCCGTCGCCGTGCCCGCCGGAACCGCCGTCAAGCTACGGCTCCGGGCGGGCGCGGGTCTGGTCGCGGTGCCGTGGGCGGCCCGGGTCCCGGCCCCGCCGGGCACTTCCCTCGCGCCGCCCGGCTGGAGTGCCGCCGGGAGCCGCTACCAGGTCGACGCCGCCGCCGAGGTGGGCAGCGTCACCGTCTGGGGCTGACCGTGTCAGTGCGGACCGGTGCGTCCCGTGGTGCTCGGCCGAACCTCGCGATCAGGGTCGGTCACCTGCGCGTCATGGCCGAACGCTTGTTCCTCGCCCGCGTCGTTGCCGGTGGGGTCGCCCTGCCCGTCGGTGTCCCAGCTCGCCATGGCGTCGCCGAGAGCCTGGGTGGAGAGCTTGTCCTCGTCGCGCCACACGCCGTCGTTCTCGCGATCAGTCATACCTACCGCGTACCCACGAAAGGCCGCCGGAATCCCGGCGGCCCTCGATCGCGAACGGCTGAGCTGCCACGCAGCGGAAACCGATGCAAACCCCGTGACGGTTACGGCTGCGGGCGGTCCACCTCGCCGCGCCAGGCCCCGGTCTCGACGCCGCCGCGGCCCTCGATGTACTCCTTGAAGCGCTTCATGTCGCCCTTGACCTGGCGGTCGAGGAAGCCCAGCTTGTCGCCGGCCTGCTCCACCACACCGTCGGGCTCGAAGTCCATCTGGCACGTGACCCGGGTGTGGGTCTCGTCCAGGCGGTGGAAGGTCACGACGCCGGCCTGCTTGCTGCCCTCGATCGTGGTCCAGGCCACGCGCTCGTCGGGAAGCTGCTCGGTGATCTTGGCGTCGAACTCCCGCTTCACCCCGTCGATGTTCGTCTTCCAGTGGGTCGTCGTGTCGTCGAGCTGACGGATCTCCGTCACGCCGCCCATGAACCGGGGGAACTCCTCGAACTGGGTCCACTGGTTGTACGCGGTGCGTACCGGCACGTTGACGTCAACGGACTCGGTGACTGTACTCACGGTGTTTCCCTCCTTATGGCTTTCCCGCCTGGGCTCAACGTGCCCGGCGCCCCGGCGGCTAAACCGTCCGGTCCGGCTCGTCCTCCGCGGGCTCCTTCGGCGGCAGCGGCGGGTCCGGATCCGTCTCGCCCGCCTGCAGATGCCGTCCGCGCTGCACCTCGGCGTTGATCTCCACGCCCAGCATCAGCGCGGAGTTGGCCAGGTAGAGCCAGACCAGGAAGGCGATGATCGCGCCGAGGCTTCCGTACGTCTCGTCGTACGAGCCGAAGTTGGCGACGTACAGCCCGAAGCCGAAGGAGGCGAGGACCCACACCAGCAGGGCCACCGCGCCGCCGAGGGTGAGCCAGCGAAAGCGCGGCTGCCGGACGTTGGGCGCGATCCAGAACAGCAGGGACAGCAGCAGCATCAGGATCATCACCAGCACCGGCCAGCGCCCGATCGACCAGGCCGTGCGGGCGGTGCTGTCGGCGTGCAGGACGTTGCCCACCGCGTCGACCAGCGGGCCGCTGATCACCAGGCCGGTGCCGACCACCGCCATGAGGACCAGCGCGACCGCGCTCAGGAGGATCTGCAGCGGCCGCAGCTTCCACACGGGGCGTCCCTCCTTGACCCCGTAGATGCGGTTCGACGCCCGGGTGAACACGCCCACGTAGGCGGATGCCGACCACAGCGCACCGAGCACGCCGAAGCCGAGCAGCGTCTTCGGGGAACCCTGCTCGACGATGACCGCGTCCAGGACCGCCCGGAAGTTGTCGTTGCCGACGACCGAGCCGGCGCCGAGGTCCTCCAGGATGCCGAGGATGGTGCTCACCGCCGTACGCCCGTCGGTCACGAGGTTGACCAGGGCGACCACGACGATCGCGACCGGGAAGACCGCCAGCACGGCGTTGTAGGTGAGGGCGGCGGCCAGGTCGGCGCACTCGTCGTCGAGGTAGCCGTTGGCGCTGCGCCACAGCACGCCCCGCCAGGTCGACCAGCGCAGTTGGCGGATGCCGCGGGGCAGGGACCGTACGGTCGGCCGGGTCGTGGCGGCAGTCATCGCATCCGGCTCCCATCCGTCACTGCATGCGCATTGATCACTACCCAAATGGGGTTTGCCGCAAACGGCGCGGGGTACGACCCGCCCGTGGAGCGAGCGGACGCGATCGTCATCGGTGCGGGACACAACGGCCTGGTAGCGGCGAACCTGCTCGCCGACGCGGGATGGGACGTCCAGGTCCTCGAGGCGACCCCGCATCCCGGCGGCGCGGTCCGCTCCGGCTACGTGACCGCGCCCGGATATCTCAGCGACCTCTTCAGCTCGTTCTATCCGCTGGGCTTCGCCTCCCCGGTCCTGCACGGCCTGGAACTCGGCGCGCACGGCCTGGAATGGACCCACGCCCCCGACGTGCTGACCCACCTGTTGCCCGACGGCCGCGCCGCCACCGTCAACCGAGACCTCGCGACGAGCATGGCGTCGATGGAGCAGTTCGCGGCGGGCGACGGGGAGCGCTGGAAGCAGGCGTACGACGACTGGTGCGACGTCTCCGCGGACATGCTGAAGGTGCTCTTCACGCCGTTCCCGCCGGTGCGTTCCGGCCTGGGGCTGGCCCGCCGGCTGCGCGTCGGCGGCTCCCTGAGGCTGGCCCGGCGCCTGGTGCTGTCCGTCCGCGAGCTCGGCACCGAGCTGTTCCGGGGGGAGGGCGCCCAGCTCGCCCTGGCCGGCTGCGCGCTGCACACCGACCTGTCGCCCGAGGAGGCCGGGGGAGGGGTGTACGGCTGGCTGCTCGCCATGCTGGGCCAGCAGTACGGCTGGCCGGTCCCGGTCGGCGGCGCCCAGCGGATCACCAGTGCGCTGGTGGACCGCCTGCTGGAGCGCGGCGGCCGGATCGACTACGAGACCCCCGTGTCGCGGGTCCTGGTCGGCGGGGGCAAGGCGATGGGCGTACGCAGCGCCGACGGCCGCAACTGGCGCGCCTGCCGTGCGGTGATCGCGGACGTCCCGGCCCCCGCGCTGTACCTGGATCTGGTCGGCGAGCGTTGGCTCCCGCCGCGGCTCGTCGAGGACCTCGCGTTCTTCCGGTGGGACGGCGCCACGGTCAAGGTCGACTGGGCGCTCGACGGCAAGGTGCCGTGGAAGAACCCGGCCGCCGCCGGGGCGGGCACGGTGCATCTCGGCGCCGACCTCGACGGCCTGACCCGCTTTTCGGCGCACCTCGCCACCGACTCGATGCCGCCGCACCCGTTCCTGCTGCTGGGGCAGATGACGACGGCCGACGCGTCGCACTCGCCGGAGGGGACCGAGTCGGTGTGGGCGTACACCCACCTGCCCCACCGGGCCCGCTGGGAGGCCGAAGAGATCGAGGCGCACGTCGCCCGGATGGAGGCGGTGCTCGAGGAGCACGCACCCGGCTTCGGGCGCATGGTCGCCGGGCGCAACGTGTTCTCCCCGGCCGAACTGGAGGCCGAGAATCCCTCGCTGGTCGGCGGCGCGCTCGGCGGCGGCACGGCCGCGGCGTTCCAGCAGCTCTTCCTGCGCCCGATCCCCGGCCTGGGCCGGGCGGACACGCCGGTGGACCGGCTCTTCCTGGCGAGCGCGTCGGCCCATCCGGGCGGCGGTGTGCACGGTGCGCCGGGCGCCAACGCGGCCCGCGCGGCGCTCACCCGCCACCGCTTCCTCACCGGCCGGGCCTACCGGGCCGTGATCGACGCCGCCCACGCCGTCGTCTACCCCTAGTCACCGGCGGCGCAGGACCCCCGCCGTGACCAGGCCCAGTCCCGCGCCCACGACCCCCGTGACCAGCGGCTTGTGCATGGTCGCCCACAGCGCGAACGAGCGCGACCGGCTCTGTGCGTCGAAGACGCCGTGCGCCCCGAAGTCACGGTCGTCGTCCACCGGCTTGTCGACGTTGTCCTGCCAGGTCGCCGGGTCCACCGGCTCGCCGGTCTGCTGGCTCTGGTAGCCGCGCTTGTCCGTGGACAGCAGGCGGTCCAGGAACGCCGGCGCCACGATGTTGCCCAGGCGGGTCTTCAGGGTCGGGCCGCCCACGTTGATCTCGCGCTTGCCCCGGTCGGCGACCCAGAGCACGGCGCGGGCCACCACCTCCGGCTGGTAGATCGGGGGCACCGGCTGCGGGTGGTGGGGCAGCCGGGTGCGTACCCAGGAGAACTGCGGGGTGTTCACGGCAGGGAGCTGCACCATCGACAGCTTGACCCGGTCGCCGTCGTGCAGCAGCTCCGCGCGCAGGGAGTCGTTGAAGCCCTGGATCGCGTGCTTCGACGCGCAGTACGGCGCCTGCAACGGAATCCCTCGGTACGCCAGCGCCGAGCCGATCTGCACGACGGCGCCGCGACCGGCCGGGCGCATGTGGCGCAGGGCAGCCAGCGTGCCGTGGACCGTACCCAGGTAGTTGACCTCGGTGACGCGGCGGTACTCGGCCGGGCTGATGTCCCAGGCGGGCGCGAAGACCGACGCCATCGCGTCGTTGACCCACACGTCGATGCCGCCCCAGGCCGCCGCCACGTCGTCGGCCGCGTCCTGGAGCGCCGCCGCGTCCGCCACGTCGGCCCGGTAGGTGCGTACGTCGGCGGCTCCGGCGGCGCGGACCTCCAGGGAAGCGCCCTCCAGGCCGGCCCGGCCGCGGGCGATCAGGGCCACCCGGGCCCCGCGCCGGGCGTAGGCCACGGCCACGGCGCGGCCGACCCCGGCGCTGGCTCCGGTGATCACGACGTTCCGACTCACGGGCGGCTCTTCTCCCGCGTGGCGATGTCGCACAGACGCCGCAGCGACTCGATGTTGCGCCGATGCAGCACCAGATCGTTGAGCTTGGTGTGCACCCATCGCAGCGGACCGGCGCCGAACGTCTCCTCCATCGTGATCCGGGTCCGGCCGCCCTCCACCGGGTCGAGCAGGATCCGCACGTGTGCCTCGCCCAGGGGCCAGAGACCGGCGCGGATCGTCAGCTCGCGCTCCGGCTCGCAGGTCAGCACCTCGGAGCTCTCGTGCAGCGAGAGCGGCCACGGGCCGGCCTTGTGATGCAGCCGCGACCCCGGAGCCGGCCACCCGGCGTCCACGTCGCGGATATGGACCGTGCCGACGACCCAGTCACTGTAGGTCCAGCCGTCCGCGAGGACGGCGAACACCTGATCCGGGCGGGCGGGGACGATACGCTGCACGATAGCCACGAGCCCGGCATACCCCACCAGGCGATGTTTACGCTTTTGGGCCACGGGCAAGACCCACCGCGTACCGCCACCTCGACTCCGGTCTTCTCCGGGAATGATGCTGCCGCCAGGAGGATGACTTGCGCATCGCGATGATCTCCGAGCAGGCGAGCCCGCTGCCCGCGAGCGACGCCCCGGCGGGCGCCCAGCAGCGGCACGTGGCCGAGCTTTCCGCGGCCCTGGCCGAGCTCGGCCACGACGTTCGCGTCTACACCCGGCGGGACGATCCGGACCTGCCCGCCATCGCCACGCTCGCCGGCGGCGTCCGCGTGCTGCACGTGCCGGCCGGCCCGGCGCAGGTGCTGCCCGAGAACGAGTTGCCGCGGCACATGGCCGACTTCGCGCAGTGGTTGCGTACCGAGTGGCGGGACACCGACTGGCTGCCCGACGTCGCGCACGCGCACTACTGGACCAGCGGCCTCGCGGCGATCACGGCCTCGCGCCAGGTCGGCGTCCCGGTCGTCCAGTCCTTCCACGAGATAGCCACCGGGGCGCAGCCCGGCCCCGGCGCCTCCCGTACGGGCTACGAACGCGCGCTGGGCCGGGCCGTCGACCGGGTGGTCGCCCAGAGCCAGGACGAGCTGCGCGGGCTGATCCGCATCGGGGTGCCCCGCTCGCGGCTGGCGGTCGTCCCGGGCGGCGTCGACAGCGACCACTTCACCCCGGACGGGCCGGCGGCCGAGCGGGACCCCGAGCGCCCCCGCATCCTCAGCGTCGGCCGCCTGGTCGAACGCAAGGGCTTCGGCGATGTCATCGAGGCCATGCGGTACGTGCCGGGCGCCGAGTGCGTCGTCGTGGGCGGTCCGCCCGCACGTGAGCTCGCGGCCGACCCGCAGGCCGAGAAGCTCCGGGCCATCGCCGAGCGCTGCCAGGTCGCCGACCGGGTGCGTCTCGTCGGCGGCGTCCGGGCCACGGACATGCCCCGCTGGTACCGCTCCGCCGACCTGTTCGTCGCCGCGCCCTGGCAGGAGCAGTTCGAGCTCGCCCCGCTCGAGGCGATGGCGTGCGGCGTCCCGGTGGTCGGCACCGCCATCGGCGGTCTCAACGAGACGGTCGTGGACGGCCTCACCGGCGATCTCGTGCCGACCCGCGACCCGCGCGCGCTCGGCGGCGCCCTGCGGCGCCTGGTCAACGACAAGGTCAGGCGCTTCGCGTACGCGACGGCGGCGCTGGACCGGGCCCGCCAGGCGTACTCCTGGAAGCGTGTGGCGTCGCAGCTCGGTTCGGTCTACTCGGCGGTCGCCGGTCGCCGCACCAACGAGGCGGAGGCCGTCGCCTAGGAGCCGAAGGTGCGCCGCACCATCTCGACGAGTACGGCGACGTCGGCGTCGACCATCGGCTCGCCGGTCATGCCCATCCGGTGGAGCAGGGTGCCGGTGCCGACGTCGATGAGGAGCAGGACCCGGTCGTCCGGCTCGTCCAGCGCCGCTCCCAGCGCCGCCCGGTAGGGCTTCTGCAGGCGTCCGGACAGGATCGTGCGCAGGGCCGGATCGTTGATGGCGTCACTGAACACGCCCGCGAACGCCGGCCCACCCCGGGCTCGCCGATCTTCGCCGCGGCCCAGCGGATGGTCGACGAGAGGGGTGGTGCGGGTGCGGCACCGGCGAGGCCTGACAGACCGCGGCGTGCTCGGCACCGGCGAGGCCTGACAGACCGCGCCCCGCCTCGGGCGAGGCGAGGCGCGGGACGGGTCAGCGGACGGGCGGGCGGAAACGTCAGCTCGCCAGGGCCTTCGCCAGCTCGTCGCGGAAGGCGCGCTCGCTGTCGGTGACCTGGTCGCCGCCGAGTCCCAGCACGCCGCCGGTCGAGGCCGCCCCGACCACGCTCTCGGCGATCTCCACCAGCCAGTGCTTGTACGTCTCCGCGTCGGACGGCGCGGCCTTGGCGGACAGCAGTGCCGCCGCCTCCCGCGCCCGGGTCACGACGTCCTGGGCGTAGCCGACCGGATCGGCGGGCTCGATGGCGGGCATCTCCTCGCCGCGGTCCGGGTCGCCGGTCGCGTCGAGCACCGCGCCGGCGACCGCGGTCACCAGCGGGCTCGCCGAGGCCCGGGCGTCCGAGATCTCATCAAGCCCCGCCGCGGTCTCCTGGCGGGTCTTGCGGGCGCTGTCGTGTGTCGCCACGCTCGCGGCGGTCAGCACCGACTGCGGCAGGCCGACGAGCAGCCCCCACTCGGCGTCGGTGAAGCCGAACTTCGCGTACAACGGTTCGTCGGTCACGGATGTCCTCACTTCTTCTTCTCGGCGACCAGAAGATCATGCTCTTCGATCACGGGGACGGAGAGGGTCTTGTAACCGACCTCCTCGAAGAGCACCGTCACCCGATCTTCCTCGTAGCCCATCACCATGCCGGAGCCCCACTCCGGGTGCCGCACGGTGCTGTGCACCGCGAACGGTGCGTCGCCGGTGGCCTCCTCGACGTCGGCGGCGACGCCCTCGACGCAGTTGTCGCAGTGGCCGCAGGGTTTGCGCACGTCCTCGCCGAAGTAGGCGAGCAGGGTCTGGGTGCGGCAGGCGCGGGACTCGGCGAAGCCGCGCATCATGTCGGTGCGTGAGCGCTGGACGACCTGCTGGCGCTCGTACGCCGCGACCGCCGCCTCCGCCGCCGCGGCCGGCAGCGGGGCGAAGACCGGCACCGTCCACTTGTTGCCCTGGCCGGCGGTAGCGGCGCCGGCCTGCTCGAGCAGGCCGAGGAACTGGCCGAGCTTGCGCGGGCCGAGCCCGGTCCGCTCCTTCAGCGCGGTCTTCGTGGCCGGCCCGGCGCGCAGGGCGGCGGCCAGCTCGCGCAGCTCGGTGACGTCCGGGGCGCCGCCGGCGAAGAATCGCTGGATGGCCTCGTCCTCGGCGCGCCAGAGCAGCAGAGCCCGGCCGGGCTCGCCGTCGCGGCCCATCCGGCCGATCTCCTGGAAGTAGCTGTCCGGCGAGTCCGGCAGGGCGACGTGCGCGACCCAGCGGATGTTCGGCTTGTCGATGCCCATGCCGAACGCCGACGTGGCCACCATGATGCCGACCCGGTCCTCGGTGAAGTCCTCGTGCCGCTGCCGGCGGGCGCCGGCCGCCATGCCGCCGTGGTAGAAGTCCGCGGCGTATCCGGCGTCGGTGAGCCGCGCGGCGAGGTCCTCGGCGGCGCGGCGGGTGGCGACGTAGACGATGCCGGGCCGCGGTGCCTCGTCGAGCAGCGCGGCGAGCCGCCGCCACCGGTAGTCCTCGTCCGGGCAGTGGGCCACCTCCAGGAAGAGGTTGCGCCGGTCCAGACCGGACACGTGGACCTCGGGCCGGCGCAGGTGCAGCCGTTCGATGATGTCCTCGCGCACGGGCGGCGAGGCGGTGGCGGTCAGGGCCAGCACCGGCGGGCGGCCGATGCCCTTGATGAGGTGCCCCAGCGACAGGTAGTCGGGGCGGAAGTCGTGTCCCCAGGCCGAGATGCAGTGCGCCTCGTCGACCGCCACCAGGCCCGGGCGCAGTGCGCGTACCTCCGCCATCCGTTCCGGGTCGCTGAGCTGCTCGGGGGTGATGAAGAGAAACTCCGCGCGGCCCTGCTGGATCTCGCGGATCGCCTCGCGCTGTTGCGCCGGGGTCTCCGCGCTGCTGACCCGGACCGCGCGGACCCTGGGGTCGTCGCGCTCGTTGAGGGCGGCGATCTGATCCTGCTGCAGGGCCAGCAGCGGTGAGATCACCACCGTCGGCCCGGGCAGCAGGACCGCGGGGATCTGGTAGATCGCCGACTTGCCGGCGCCCGTGGGGAGCACGACCAGGGCGTCCTTGCGCCGCAGCACGGCTCGCATGGGCTTGAGCTGGCCGGGGCGCAGTGAGGGCCAGCCGAAGTGCTTGCGGGCGGCCCTGCGCAGGCGCGGCCCGTAGACGGGGATCTTCATCGCGCGGCCATTGTGCCCCGGGGCGTCGACACCGAAACGCTACGAGAGCTTGGGCAGCACGTGGTCGGCGTACAGGTCGAAGAGTCCCTGCCAGTGCGGCCCGGAGTTGGCGACGTAGATCTCGTCGAAGCCGGCCTGGGCGTACTTGTCGATCATTTCGAGGTGGGCCTGCGGGTCGTTGCCGCAGACGAACGCTTCCCTGACCATGTCCGGGGTGACGAGCTGGGAGGCCTGCTCGAAGTGCTGGGGGGAGGGCAGGACCTGGGAGAGCTCGCCCGGCACGCCGGCGTTCGGCCACTTCTCGTACGCGATCCGCGCGCCCTGCTCCTCGGTGGCCGCGAACGCCGCCTTGAACCCGGCCTGGCAGGTGCGGTCCCCGCCGCCGGCCGAACGGAACCGCCGCACCAGGTCGCCGTCGGGCATCACACTGATATACCCCTCGCCGATGCGGGCGGCGACGTCGACGGCCTTCGGTCCGAAGCCGGAGACCAGGATCTCGATCGGCTTCTCGGGCAGCGTGTAGATCCGGGCGTTCTCGACCGTGTAGTGCTTGCCGCGGTGGGAGACCACGCCGCCCTTCCAGAGCTTGCGCATGATCTCGACGGCTTCCTCGAGCATCTCGAGGCGTACGTCGGTCTCCGGCCAGGCGTCTCCGAAGATGTGTTCGTTGAGCGCCTCGCCGGTGCCCACGCCGAGCCGGAACCTCCCTGAAGTCAGGACCGCGCTGGTCGCGGCGGCCTGGGCGACGACGGCCGGGTGGATGCGTACGGTCGGGCAGGTCACCGCGGTGGTGATGGGAAGGCGGGAGGCCTGGCTGAGCGCCCCGATCAAGGACCAGACGAACGCGCTCTGCCCCTGTGCGTCGACCCAGGGGTGGTAGTGGTCGGAAATCCACAGTGCCGAGAAGCCGGCCCGTTCCGCGCCCTCGGCCTGGGCGATCAGCTCGGCGGGCGTGTACTCCTCGCAGGACAGGAAGTATCCGATTCGCATGCGGGGCGGATACCCCGGCTACTTGCCGCCGAACATTCGCTTGATGGCCCAGAGCAGGATCAGGGCCGCGAGGGCGACGCCGAGCAGGCGCACGGCGTGCACCTCGGACCAGTCGACACCAGACACGGGCGGAGCCTACCGGGTCTAATAGAAAGGTTTGTTGACTGAATCCATGGACGTGGGCGACCATAGGGCCGTCGATCGTCACCGGAGGTATACGGACTCATGCCGATTTCTGGCGAACTGCCCGAACTTGCCGCGACGGTGTTGCAGCCCGGATTCGTCGGCACGACGGTGCCCGACTGGGTGCGCCGCCGGCTCGCGGAGGGGCTCGGCGGCGTCGCGCTCTTCGCCCGCAACGTCGAGTCCGGCGCGCAGGTCGCGGCGCTGACCGCCCAGTTGCGCGCCGAGCGGCCCGACGTCATCGTGGCCGTCGACGAGGAGGCGGGCGACGTCACCCGGCTCGAGTCGCGGCAGGGCAGCTCCCGCCCCGGCAACCTCGGGCTGGGTGCCGTCGATGATCCCGAGCTCACCGAGGCCGTCGCCCGGGACCTGGGACTCGAGCTGGCGCACGCGGGCATCACCCTCGACTACGCGCCGGACACGGACGTCAACAACAACCCCGACAACCCGATCATCGGGGTACGCGCGTTCGGCGCCGAGCCGCAATTGGTGGCCCGGCACGGCGCGGCCTGGATCCGTGGGCTGCAGGACGCCGGGGTCGCCGCCTGCGCGAAGCACTTCCCCGGCCACGGCGACACCGCCGTCGACTCGCACCACGACGTGCCGGTCATCGGTCACGACCGGGCCCGGCTGCGGGAGTGCGAGCTGGTGCCGTTCCGGGCGGCCGTCGCGGCCGGGGTTCAGTCGATCATGACGGGTCATCTGCTGGTGCCCGCGTACGACCCGGAGCTGCCCGCCACCCTGAGCCGGCGCATCCTGACCGGCCTGCTCCGCGAGGAGCTCGGCTTCGAGGGCCTGATCGTCACCGACGGCATCGAGATGCAGGGCGTGCGCCGGGCGTACGGGCTGGAGGGCGCCACCGTCCGCGCGCTCGCCGCCGGCGCCGACGCCATCTGCGTGGGCGGCGACCACGCCGACGAGCGGACGGCCGTCCGCCTGCGCGACGCGATCGTGGCGGCCGTCCGCGCCGGCGATCTGCCCGAGGAGCGGCTGCGCGATGCCGCGGCCCGGGTCCGCCGGCTCGCCGCCTGGACGCTGGAGCGGCAGACGGCGATCGGCGCCCGCGCGGTCGCCGACGCGGCGGGCTCCGCGGTCCCGGGCATCGCCGTCATCGGCGGCTCGGCGGTGGGCCAGGCCGCCGCCCGCCGTGCGGTCAAGGTGACCACCACCGGGGACGCGCCGGCGTTCCCGGTCGTCGCGCCGCACGTGGTGGAGTTCGCGCCGCCGCGCAACATCGCGATCGGCGCCGAGACGCCGTGGGGGGTCGGCGCACCGCTGAGCCGGCTGCTGCCCGGCACCACCGCGGTCCGGCTCGGCGCCGACGACCTGGCCGGGGCGAGCGATCCGGCCGCCCGGGTCCTCGACGGCAGCGGAGGACGCCCGCTGGTGCTCGTGGTCCGCGACGCGCACCGGCACTCGTGGATCGCCGACGCGCTCGCGCGCACGCTGGCCGTACGCCCGGACGCGATCGTCGTGGAGATGGGCGTCCCGGTGGCGGTCAGCGGGGGGATGCACGTCGCCACCTACGGCGCCACCCGGGCCTGCGGCCAGGCCGCCGCCGAGCTCATCGCCGGCGCGGCCGTCCCGGACCGCCACCAACGGGCGCTCGCCGCCTAACGGCGGGCGCCCGGGCGGCCCCGGTGCCGCGGGCCGGTGGGCGGCCCGCGGCATCGGGTGGCCGGGTGTGCGGCACCGGGTGGCCGGGTGTGCGGCACCGGGTGGCCGGGTGTGCGGCACCGGGTGGCCGGGTGTGCGGCACGGGCGGTCCCGGCCCGCGTCGCGCTCCTCCGGCGGCCGGTGGATCCGCGGGCTGGCACCGCCCCCGTAGACTCGATCACGTGACGAAGACCGCCGCTCGCCCGCTCGCCGCCCTGTTCACCGCCGCCTTCGGCCTGGCCCTGCTCACCGGTTGCAGCAGCGACAACGTCTCCTGCGGGGTCGACCAGTGCACGGTCACGATCGACCGCACCGTCGACGCCAGCGCGGAGGTGCTCGGCGTCAAGGCGAAGTTCGTCAGCGCCGACCAGAACACGGTGACCCTCGAGGTGGCGGGGGAGCAGATCCAGCTCACCAAGGGCCAGCAGGCGGTCGACGTCGGCGGTCTGCAGGTCTCCCTGGACAGCATCAAGGCCGACTCGGTGAGTTTCCAGGTCTCCCGTTAACACACCTCGGCCGGGTCCGGGGCAGGTTTGGGAAAACCCGCCGCCGGTCACATAGCGGCCATGACAGCCTCCTCGCACGTCCGCTCCACAGCCTCCCGGGCGGCGGACAGTAAGCCGCTCGAATATCTCGCCCGCGGTGGCTTCATCGCGTACGGGCTCATCCATCTGATCTTCGCCTGGATCGCGCTGCAGCTCGCCTTCGGCGACCGTGCCGGGGAGAGCGACCAGTCCGGCGCCCTGCAGACGCTCGCCCAACAGCCGATGGGCAGGACGCTCGTCGTCGTCACCGTGGTCGGCATGATCAGCCTGGCCCTGTGGCAGGCGCTCGAGGCGGCCATCGGGGAGAGCGGCGAGCGGGACCGCACGGCGCTGGCCGAGCGCTTGCTCTCGGGCTGCCGGACGATCCTGTACCTCTACTTCGCCTGGGTGGGCATCAAGATCCTGCGTGGCGCCAACGCCTCCACCGGGGACAGTCAGCAGCAGAGCGCCTCGAGCCTCATGGACAACACCGGCGGCAGGTTCCTCGTCGGCCTCATCGGCGTGGTGGTCGTCGGCATCGGCGTCGGCCTGGTGATCTACGGGGTCAAGAAGAAGTTCGAGAAGCACCTGAACACCCACCAGATGAGCGGTACGGTGCACAGGACCACACGCCGACTCGGCGTCGCCGGCTACTCCAGCAAGGGCGTCGCGTACGGCATCGCCGGCGGCCTGATCGTGGCCGCCGCCGTCACCTACGACGCGGGCAAGGCCCGCGGCCTGGACGCCGCGCTCAAGACCCTGGCCGGTCAGGAGTACGGCCCCTGGCTCCTGGCACTGATCGCCCTCGGCATCGGGGCCTTCGGCATCTACTGCTTCTTCCAGGTCCGGTACCGCAAGGTGTGATCAAGGTCTGACCTTCCCCGGCGAGGGTTCTTTTCCGGCGCGGGCGGGGCAAGCTGGATCGCTGGCAACGAACCCTGGTGAGGAGAGGGAACCGTGACCAGCCTTCTGAGCGCCCTGCTCGCCGTCGTCGTGGCGGCCGGGACCGCGATCGTGATCGTCGAGTCGCTGCACCTGGTCCTTCAGCGCCTCGGCCGCCGTTCGTCCTTGCTCTGCGACCTGACGACCACCGCGCACCGTCCGTTCCTGGCCACCGTCACGGTCTTCGCCGTGCAGGTGGCCGTTCGCGGCTTCGCGGGGGAGTTCCCGGGCCGCGGCGGCGTCCTGCACACCCTGGTGATCCTGGTGATCGCCGCCGTCGCCTGGCTGATCGGCGCGCTGCTGCTCGTCCTCGAGGACGTCGCGCTCGCCAAGTGGCGGATCGACGTCCCGGACAACATGAAGGCTCGCCGGCTCAAGACCCAGGTGCAGATGCTGCGCCGGGTCACCGTGGCCGCGATCGTGGTGATCACCCTCGGCGTCGTGCTGATGACCTTCCCCGGCGTACGGGCGCTCGGCGCCAGCGTGCTCGCCTCCGCCGGCCTCATCTCGGTGATCGCCGCGCTGGCCGCGCAGAGCACGCTCGGCAACGTCTTCGCCGGGCTCCAACTCGCCTTCAGCGACGCCGTGCGGATCGACGACGTCGTGGTGGTCGAGGGGGAGTGGGGCCGCATCGAGGATCTCACGCTGACGTACGTCGCCGTGCAGATCTGGGACGACCGGCGGCTCATCCTGCCCACCTCGTACTTCACCACCAAGCCGTTCCAGAACTGGACCCGCACGGGATCCGCCGTGCTGGGCACCGCCGAGATCGACGTCGACTGGTCGGCGCCCGTCGAGTCGTTGCGCGCCGAGCTGCGGGCCGTGTGCGAGGGCACCGAGCTGTGGGACGGCCGGGTCTGCGTACTCCAGGTGACGGAGGCGGTCGGCGGCATGATCCGACTGCGGGCGCTGGTGAGCGCGCACGACGCGGGGTCACTGTGGGACCTGCGCTGCCTGGTGCGGGAGCGACTGGTGACCTGGGTCTTCGCGCACCGCCGTGACTCCCTTCCGCGGACAAGGACCGACGTGGGCATGGATCATGGGTACGCCGGGTCGGCGCTCGACGGCAACGCGGCCGCGAGCCCGGCCAGGGGTCGCCGCGGCGGCCTCGACCGGCGTGGAGACGATGAGGCCGTCGACGACGCCCGGGTCTTCAGCGGCACGGGCGACGGCGACGAAAGGGCTGCGGCTTTTTCCGGGCCGGACGAGAAGATTTCCGGGGCCGCGGAACCGACCTCGGAACCGGAACTTCCGGTGGTGGTCACGCCCTCGCGGTGACCGCTGCTGACCACGTCTGCGACACGAGGATTGATTCCGGGTCGTGCAGGGCATACAGCGTGCAGGGAAAGGAGGACACCATGGCCGATGTCCTGAACGGTAGCCCGGCCCGTCCGGGGACCGACCAGTCCACCTCGGAACTGGTCCAGAAGGCGAGCGAGCAGATCTCCCGCCTCGTCCGGGACGAGATCGCACTCGCCAAGGCGGAGCTCGCGGAGAAAGGCAAGCACGCCGGCATCGGTGTGGGTCTGTTCGGCGGGGGCGGCGTGCTCGCCCTGTACGGCGTCGGCGCGCTCCTCGCCACGCTGATCATCGTGCTGGACCTCTTCCTGCCGCTGTGGCTCGCCGCCCTGATCGTCACCGTGGTGCTGTTTGCCTCGGCCGGCGTGCTGGCGCTGCTCGGCAAGAGGCAGGTGTCCCAGGCGGTTCCTCCGGAGCCGAAGTCCGCCATCGAGAGCGCGAAGGCGGACGTCGACGAGGTCAAGCACGCGATCAAGAACGCTAGGAGCCGGGCATGAGCGACAAGAACGGTGGGTCGGGGACCAAGCCCGACGTGGACGCACTTCGTGCGGAGATCAAGCAGACCCGCGCGGAGCTGGGCGAGACCGTCCAGGCCCTTGCCGCGAAGGCGGACGTGAAGGCGCGCGCGAAGGAGCAGGTCGAGATCACCAAGGCCAAGGCGAAGGCCCAGGTGCACGAGGCGACCGAGAAGGTGCGCGGTGCGGCGGCGACCGCCGCGGCGGCGGCCTCCGGCAAGGTCCGCGCGGCCACCTCACAGGCCGAGGACAAGATCGCCCCCGCCATCGACATGGTCCGCGAGACCGGCGCGCTGGACAAGGCGCAGGAGGCCCGCGAGCAGGTGAAGCGCAACCCCGTCCCGTTCGCGGCGGTGGTCGCGGCCGGAGTGGCGCTGGTGGGCATCATCCTGATCGTGCGGGGGAGGCGCCGGTGAGCGGCAAGCTGCAGAAGGTCGCGTACAAGCCGGTGGGCCTGTTGCTGGGCATCGGCGCCGGCGCCGTGGCCGGATTCCTCTTCAAGGAGATCTGGAAACTGGCCTCCGGCGGCGACGACGCACCGAACGCCACCGACGAGGATCGCGGCTGGGGCGAGATCATCGCCGCGGCGGCGCTCCAGGGTGCGATCTTCGCGACGGTGAAGGCCCTCGTCGACCGCGGTGGGGCGACGGGCGTCCGCAAGATTACCGGCACCTGGCCGGACTGATCGGCGCCCTCTGTATCGATAACCGTCAAGGCCCTCGGCGACTGCCGAGGGCCTTTTCCCTTGCCCCGGGAGTCGATGGGATTCGGCCAAGGGGAAGCTTTCGGGGCCGTTCTTCGGGTACAGTGTGGCCAGTTTTTGTGTAAGTGGTTCAGGTGGTAGGTCTTCTGCAGGAGACCGCTCCTTCTGAAAGGCCGTTCGCGGCGCCGCTGCTCGAAAACGACCATCGGCCCCGCATCACCGGGCCGGCATTTTCAGAAGGAGAGTTCAGCATGGCGCAAGGAACCGTGAAGTGGTTCAACGCAGACAAGGGCTTCGGCTTCATCACCGTCGACGGCGGGGGTGCTGACGTGTTCGTCCACTTCTCGGCCATCCAGACGAGCGGCTACCGCACTCTGGAAGAGAACCAGCGGGTCGAGTTCGAGATCGCCCAGGGTCAGAAGGGCCCGCAGGCGGAGCAAGTTCGCCCCCTCTGAGACCAACCAGCCGGCCGTCGGCCGGCAGCCGATCGCCTGGCGGAGATCGGCTCTAGCAGGGAGGCCCCGCGTCCTGGTGACAGGTCGCGGGGCTGACTTCTTTATGGCCTGTCAGGATTCCGCGCGGTGGTCCTGCTGAGCGGCAAGCTGTTGCTTGAACCGGGCGCGGACCCGGACCCCCGTCACCATCAGGGCCACCCCCGCCACCGCCACCACCGGGCCCGCCACGGCCATGGCGGTCACGCCGCTCAGCACGCTGTCGTGCACCAGGTCCAGGCCCTGTGCCGTCCAGAGGACGCCCAGCACGAGCGCGAGCAGGCCTCCGGTCAGCCAGAGCCAGCCCTTCATCGGCACGCCGTCCTCCGCAGCCGGGCCCTGCCCTGGCTGCCCCTGCTCACCAGCGGCCATGGACCTGGGCCCGGATCAGCTCGTCGTAGACCGCGCCGACCGCCGCGTGTGCCTCGGGCGGCAGGGCGGGCAGGCCGGCCACCGCGGCGTTGCCGCGGGCCTGCCCGGCGTTGCGGGCGCCCGGAATCACCACGGTCACCGCCGGGTGGTCCACAATCCAGCGCAGTGCGAACTGGGCCATCGTCATCCCCTCCGGCACGTACGGCCGCAGCCGGCGCACCGCCGCAAGTCCGGTGCCGAAGTCGACGCCGGAGAAGGTCTCACCCACGTCGAAGGCCTCGCCGTGGCGGTTGTAAGTGCGGTGATCGTCCGCACCGAACGTGGTGTGCTCGTCGTACCGGCCCGAGAGCAGTCCGGAGGCCAGCGGGACCCGGGCGATGATGCCGACGCCCGCCTGCTGTGCCGCCGGCAGGACCCGTTCGAGCGGCTTGAGCCGCAGGGCGTTCAGGATGATCTGCACGCTCGCGGTGCCGGGCCGAGCGATCGCCGCGAGGGCCTCGTCGGTCGTCTCGACGCTGACGCCCCACGCCGCGATGCGCTTCTCCTGCACCAGGGTGTCGAGGGCGTCGTAGACCGCCTCCGTGTGCAGGACCGCGGCCGGCGGGCAGTGCAACTGCACCAGGTCGAGGGTGTCGACGCCGAGGTTGGCGCGGGAACGGTCGGTCCAGGCGCGGAAGTTGTCGAGTGTGTAGTTCTCCGGCTCCTGCGGCATCCGGCGGCCCATCTTGGTGGCCACCATCAGGCCCGGCGCTTCCCGCAGGAAGCTGCCGATGATCCGCTCGCTGCGGCCGTCGCCGTACACGTCGGCGGTGTCCAGGAAGGTCACGCCGGCGTCCACGGCGGCGCGGAGGGTGGCGTGCGCGTCGTCCTCGCTCACCTCACCCCACTCGGCGCCGAGCTGCCAGGCGCCGAGACCGATCACCGCGACTTCCCGCCCCAGGCGGCCGAACCTGCGCTTCTCCACGACGGCGAGCCTAGTCTGCCGGTGATACCCTGCAAACAAGACGTACGTACGGTTTGTTTGGAGGCCTCGTGTGGGATCCCGCCGCCTACCACCGCTTCGGCAACGAGCGGTCGCGTCCCTTCGCCGACCTGATGGCGCGCGTCGGCGCGGAGCACCCGCGCGCGGTCGCCGACCTCGGCTGCGGCACCGGCGAGCTCACCGAAACCCTCGCCGAGCGGTGGCCCCGGGCCCGCGTCGCCGGGCTGGACTCGTCCGCGGAGATGATCGCGACGGCGGGTGCGCGCGGCGGGCGCGCCGAGTTCCGCCTCGGCGACCTGGCGCAGTGGCGGCCCGATCCCGACACCGACGTGGTGGTCACCAACGCCGCGTTGCAATGGGTCCCCGGCCACGGCGAGATGCTGAGCCGTTGGATCCGGACGCTGCCTCCGGGGGCCTGGCTCGCCCTGCAGGTGCCGGGAAACTTCGACGCGCACTCGCACCGGCTGCTGCGGGAGGTCGCCCGCAGCCGGCCGTATGCGGCGGTGCTCGGCGACCTGGTGCGCGAGGCCCCGGTCGACGACGCCGCCGGATACGCCAACCGTCTGCTCGCCGAGGGCGCGCGCGTGGACGCATGGGAGACGACGTACGTACACCTGCTGAGCGCCGCCGGCGACGACCATCCGGTGCTGCGCTGGATGGAAGGCACCGCCCTGCGGCCCGTCAAGGCGGCGTTGGACGGCACGGCGTGGCGCGCTTTCCGGGCCACCCTCGGTGCGAAGCTGGCAGCGGTCTACCCTACCCGGAGCGGAATGGTGGCGTTCCCGTTCCGCCGGATCTTCGTCGTGGCCCACGTCCAGGAGGAAAAGTGACCGAGCTGGCCTCGTTCATCGCCGGCCTGCCCAAGGCCGAGCTGCACGTGCACCACGTCGGCTCGGCCTCGCCACGCATCGTCGCCGAGCTGGCAGCCCGGCACGAGGGCAACTCGCCGGTCCCGGCCGACCCGGCCGCGCTGGCCGACTACTTCGCCTTCCGCGACTTCGCGCACTTCATCGAGGTCTACCTCAGCGTCGTCGACCTGATCCGCGACGACGAGGACGTCCGGACGCTCACCTACGAGGTCGCCCGGGAGCTCGCCCGCCAGCAGGTCCGGTACGCCGAGCTCACCGTCACGCCGTACTCGCACGTGAACCGCGGCATTCCGGCGCCGGCGTTCTGCACGGCCATCGAGGACGCCCGCGCGGGCGCGGCCCGCGACTTCGGCATCGAGCTGCGCTGGTGCTTCGACATCCCGGGCGAAGCCGGGCTGCCCGCCGCCGAGGAGACGCTGCGCATCGCGCTGGAGGAGCGGCCGGACGGGCTGATCAGCTTCGGCCTCGGCGGTCCGGAGATCGGCGTACCACGGCCGCCGTTCAAGCCGTACTTCGACAAGGCCCGCGCGGCCGGGCTGCACAGCGTCCCGCACGCGGGGGAGACCACCGGGCCGGGCACGATCTGGGACGCGCTGCGCGACCTGGGCGCGGAGCGGATCGGCCACGGCATCACCGCCGCGCAGGACCCCCAGCTCATGGCCCATCTGGCGGATCACCGGATCCCGCTCGAGGTGTGTCCGACGTCGAACGTGCGGACCCGGGCCGTGACGTCGATCGAGGAGCATCCACTCCCGGCGCTGGTCGCCGCCGGGGTGACCGTCACCATCAACTCGGACGACCCGCCGATGTTCGGCACCACGCTCGAGGAGGAGTACGCCGTCGCGGCGCACCTGCTCGGCCTCGACGCGGCCGGCGTGGCGGACCTCGCCCGGGCCGCCGTCACCGCGTCGTTCCTGCCCCACGCGGGCAAGGAGCGGCTGCTCACCGAGATCGGCGACTACGCCGCCGGCCACGCCTGACGCCGCCCGCGTCCGCGTCGGCGGGCGTTTCGCGTCGACCGGCGTCCGCGTCGACCGGCGTCTGCGTCGGCCTGTGGCGGGCCCTGGTCCGCGCCGGCCGGGGTGAGTGGTCAGGGGCGGTGGGCGTAGAGCGGGTCCTGCCAGATCGCCAGGACGGCGACGATCCCGATCGTCAGGATCGCTACCACCCGCACGACCCTCCGCCGGTGGAAGAACGGGTTCCGGTCGTCCTCGTCGGTCTCCGGTCCGGTGCGTACGTCCGTGTCGAGCATCGTCTCTCTCCCTCGCCCGGACCTCAGCCGGGCACCGCCGTCCAACTCTGGTGCCGGGCCTGCTCCGGGCGCTGCAGCACGAGCAGCCGGGCCGTGCCGAAGCGCTGCTCGCCCACCCCGGCGGTCAGGTCGCCGCCGCTGGTCCGCAGGCTGAAGCCGTGGTCGGTGGCGAAGAGCTTCCACCGCTCGCTGCCGGCCGCGGCGCAGTCGCCCTGCACCAGCGGCGCCCCGGCCACCGGGTTGCCGCCGAGCGGCACCACGCACTTTCCGGTCGCCCGCGACTGCAGCGAGAAGCTGTCGTTCCCGGCCGGGACGAGCTTCCACTGCTGCTGGGAACCGCCGTCCGCGCTGCCCAGCGTCAGCGGCGTGCCGTTCGCGGTGCGGGCCGCGTAGAGGTCGGCCGCGCCGCCGGTCAGCGAGTTCTTCAGCACGAACCAGGAGTTGGCCGCGGGTCGGCCCGCGGGCGCCGACTGGGCGAGCGCCCGGGCGGCGTATCCGGCCGTGCTGCGGATGGTGACCTGGTACTTGCGGTCCGGCCGCAGCCCGATCAGCCGGGCGCGGGTCGCCGTGGTCCTGGCGATGGTCTTGCCGTCGACGTCCACCTCGTACTCCGACCTCGGGGCCGCCTCGCTCCAGATGAGCCGGACCGAGGTGCTCGTCGACTCGCGGACCTCGAGCACGGCCTGCACGGCGGCCTGCCGGCCGGCCTGGCCCGCGGCGTGGGCGACCGGCTCGGTCACGGGCCCGCCGGCCGGGGGTCCGGCCGGTCCGCCCGGGGCGTCGCCGCCGCCGTCGGCCTCGCCGCCCCCGGTGGTGCCGCCGCCGGTTCGGCCGTTTCCGGTGGCGCCGTCGTTAGCGGCCTTGCCGGCGCCGGTGGTGCCGCCGTTGGTCCCGCCGTTCCCGGTGGTGCCGCCGCCGGTCTTGCCGTTTCCGGTGGTGCCGCCGTTGGTCCCGCCGTTCCCGGTGGTGCCGCCGCCGGTCTTGCCGTTTCCGGTGGTGCCGCCGTTGGCCTCGCCGCCCCCGGTGGCGCCCGGTGTCGGGCTCGTGGCGCCCGGGGGCGCCGTGGCGGACGCTCCGGCGGCGTTCGGTGCGCCCGGTGGCTCGTCCCCGCCGTCGCTGCGCAGCAGGAACTCGCTCTGCGCCACGTTCCAGTTCTTCGCCAGGTAGCTGTCCGGGCGGGGGTCGGTGCTGAAGTAGTCGTCGTGCCCGCAGTCGAGGCGAATCTCCTGCTTCTTCGGGCACACCGGTCGAAGCTGTTCGCCGGAGCGGTCCGGGTAGCACAGCGGGTCGTGGTCGTCGGTGCAGCTACCTGCGCCGGTCGAGTTGGGGGAGTCGCGCAGCAGCGCGCCGAGCATGTGGGTCGTCTCGATCGCCGCGACCGCCGAGCTCCAGCAGCCGGCGTCGACCCGCCCGTATGACGGCCCGCCGTTGTTGCGGTTGCCGAGCCCCGGCCGGTTGTCGGCGACGAACGTGCCGATGCCGCAGTACACGTTCGCGTCCGCGAAGATCAGGTATTTGCGGTCGTTGCGGTCGTAGCCGAGGGTCTGCAGCGCCGCGATGGTGCTCGTGAAGGAGGCGAGCGCTCCCTCGGGCAACTGCACTTCAGCGACGTCGACGCGGCACTGCGGCGTGGTCACGTACCTGATGTGCCGCGAACCGCCGGTCTCGGCCGCGCTGGCGTCGAAGATCTGGTCGACGCCGGCCGCCCAGTTCCGGATCGAGCCGAGGTAGCCGGAGTAGCGGCTCGGCGTGCCGAACTCGTGCAGGTAGAGCGCCTGGATGCGGTTGCCCGTACGCCCGTCGCCCTCGCACGCCACGTCGTGCGCGCCCATGACGAAGTCGGCCTGGCCCGGTGCGGCGTCCGGGATCAGCGCGGGCGCACCCGGCGCGAGCGATGTGCCGCCCTCGTCGCGCACGATCTCCGCGTCCGGCGGCACCGACGCGGCCTCGCGACGCGGCTCGGCGGGCTCGGGAACCTTGCCTGTCACCGGGGTGACGTCGTTGCCGACCTCCAGCCCGGCGGGCGCCGGGTCCGGACCGTGGGTGCAGGTCTCGGCGTCGAGCTCGTACGTGCCCGCGCAGAGCGAATCCTTGCCGGCGGGCACCAGGCCGTCGTAGACCAGGCCCCGGCCCGGGTCGTCGTCCGGCAGCGACGCGTACGTGATGCGCTCGCGGTCCTTCGCCCCGGAACCCCACCGGCCGTCGACGACGCTGGGGCCGATCACGCCGCCGATGACGAGCACGGTGATGCCGAGCAGCACGGGCAGCAGCCGGTGCGCGGCCGGGGTCGTGTGCCGCCGGCCGCGGTCGCGGGCTGAGCGCCGCCGCTGCGGAGCCTCCCCACGATTCGCAGGCCGTCGGTGGGCGGACAAACCTTCTCCTCGTGCTTCGGGAGCGCGGTGGGAGGGGGTTATGGGGTGACCACCTCCCACCGCGAGGGGGCTTCGCCGGTCCCGCCACTGGGGACGTGGTGTGGGTTCGGCACCGGGAAGCCGGATGGGATCGCCGTTGAGCGTGCCAGCCCGGCCGCGCCAGGGGAACGCCCTTAATACAGATCTAAGCAATACTTCGACCATCCGGGGTAATTGCTCGGGGCGCTTCCGCCCGGGCCGTTTCATGCATCATCCGTACGCTGGAGCGGCCGTTTGCGCTTCCCCGGATCGCGCTCACGGGCCAGGCGGCCCACCAGCCCGAACCGACTCGCCTGCTTCGGCGGGGCCTCCGCGTCGGCGAGCAGCATCACCACGCTGGCGCCGCCCATCGCGGCCCGGGCCAGGCTGACCGAGCCCCCGGCGGCCTGCGCGGCCCGCCGGGCGATGTCCAGGCCCAGGCCGGTCGAGCCCTGCTCGCTCTGGCCGCGCTGCATGGCCTTCTCCGGGTCGTCGATGCCCGGGCCGGCGTCGTCGATCCGCAGCGCCACCCAGCCGTCGCGGCGGGAGAGGCTCACCTCGAACGCCGTGCCCTGCGGGGTGTAGCGAAAGACGTTGCCGAGCACCGCGTCCAACGCCGCCGCGAGCTCCGCGCGCGCCACCGGCACCGGGATGCGAAGCTGGGCGCCCACCACGCGATACTGCCGGTTCTGGTCGCCGGCCAGGGCGGACCAGAAGACCATGCGGTCGCGGACCACCTCGGCGGCGTCGGACAACCCCTCCTCGGGCGCGTCGGCGACCTGCGCGGCGACCGCGGCCCGGGTGGTGTTGATGAGCTGGTCGACCTCGCCTTCGAGGGTGACGATCGCCTGCCGGATGCGCCGGATGCCGCGCCGGCGGTCCAGCTCGGCGGCGGAGAACTCGCCGATGTGGGTGTCGTCGGGGTCGAGCGCCTCGGCGTCCAGGCGCAGGACGGTCAGCGGCGTGCGCAGCCGGTGGGACAGGTCGGCGACCAGCTCCCGCTCGCTGGTGCGCGAGGTGACCAGGCGGTCGGCCATGCGGTTGAAGGCGTAGCCGGCCTCGGCGAGCTCGCGAGGCCCGGACGGGTGGATGCGGACGCCCAGGTCGCCGCCGCCCACCGCCATCGCGGCGTGCACGAGGTTGCGCACCGAGGCGACGGCGCCCCGGGCCAGCCGGTCCACGACGATCACCGCACCGATGATCAGCCCGAGCATGATGCCGAGCAGGATCCACCAGTCGCGGGCGGTGCCCTCGGCCAGCTCGGTGTCGCTCACGAAGGCCTCGACGACCGACGTCTTGCCACCGACCGTCACAGGCTGTAACCGAACGACGCCTCCGTCCACCTCGATCTCGGTGGGTGCGGTGCCGCGGCCGGCCGCGACGAGATCCTCCGCCGGGACGCGGCTGTTCTGCGTGGTGCCGGGGGCGTGCAGGACGACCCCGCCGCCGGCCGCCTTGACGGCCGCATCGACGCCCTTCCTGCCGGCGCCGGCCGCGACCGCACCGGCGACGGCGGCGCTGCGCCGCTCGGCCTCGGCCATGGCGCCGTCGCGGTGGTTCGTGCGCAGCTCCCAGCCCAGGGGGACGAGGAAGGCGAGGGTAGCGACGGCGGTGGTGGCGGCGGTGACACAGGCCAGCCGGGCCCTTAGTCCGGGGCCACCAACCTGAATCCGACTCCCCGCACGGTGCGCAGGTAGCGAGGTTTCGCCGCGGACTCGCCCAGTTTCCGACGTAGCCAGTACAGATGCACGTCGATCGTCTGGTCCTCGCCGACTGACGGCTGTCGCCATACCTCCTCCAACAGCTCACGACGGGAGACCACCCGGCCCGGGCGTGCGGCCAGGTAGGCCAGCAGGTCGAATTCCTTACGGGTCAGGGCCAGTTGCTGGTCGGCCAGGGTGGCACTGCGCTCACCGACGTCGACCCGCAGCTCGCCGACCTCGTGCACGGCGGGCTGCGCGGTCCGGCTGGCCCGGCCGACGCGGCGCAGCACCGTGGTGATCCGCGCGTCGAGGTGGGCGCCGGTGAACGGCTTGACCATGTAGTCGTCGGCGCCGGCCCGCAGCAGCTTCACGACGGTCTGCTCGTCGTCGCGGGCAGTCGCGATGATGATCGGCACGTCGGTGATGCCGCGCAGCATCCGCAGCGCGTCCGAGCCGTCGAGGTCGGGCAGGCCGAGGTCGAGCACCACCAGGTCGGGGGTCTCCGAGGCCACCCGGCGCAGGGCGTCGAGGGCCGTCCCGACGGCGTGCACGGCGTGCCCCCGGTCGGCCAGCGACCGGAGCATCGCACCGCGCACGACGTGGTCGTCCTCGACGAGCAACACCGTGGCCATGCGAAGAAGGTACTGCCCTTGGCAAGGGGATCCGAATTCGTCATTGAGCGGTGCTGCTCGAATACGAAGAGTGACTGAATAGAGCGGTCGGAAGGGTTCACCCGTGTCGTCGGCACTCTTTCCCGGCACCGGCCCCGGGACCGGCGGATCGGGTGGCCGCGTCGCGTCAGGGTGAGGAAACGGACCTACTAGCATCGGGGGCGAATCGCTCGTCAACTGAAGGAGAACCACCGTGTCCGCAGCTCTGGTCGTACCGGCGGGGACGACGGCGGCCGACGCGGTGGCCGCCGCCGGCCTCCCGCAGTCCGGTCCCAAGGCGATCGTCGTGGTGCGTGAGTCCGACGGGCGCCTGCGCGACCTCGACTGGACGCCGGCGCGGGACACCGACGTCGAGGCGGTGCCCATCGACTCGCCGGACGGGCTCGACGTGCTGCGCCACTCGGCCGCGCACGTGCTCGCCCAGGCCGTGCAGGACGTGTTCCCGGAGGCCAAGCTGGGCATCGGGCCGCCGATCCGGGACGGGTTCTACTACGACTTCGACGTCCAGAAGCCGTTCCAGCCCGACGACCTGACCAAGCTCGAGAAGCGCATGCAGGAGATCGTCAAGGCCGGGCAGACCTTCCGGCGGCGCGAGTACGGCTCGCTCGACGAGGCCAAGGCGGAGCTGAAGAACGAGCCGTACAAGCTGGAGCTCGTCGACATCAAGGGCGACGTGGACGCCGAAGCCGCGGCGGTCGGCGCCGGCGAGCTGACCCACTACGACAACGTCGGCAAGGACGGGGAGCGGGTCTGGGGCGACCTGTGCCGCGGCCCGCACCTGCCCAGCACCCGGATGATCCCGGCGTTCAAGCTGATGCGCTCCGCCGCCGCATACTGGCGGGGCAGTGAGAAGAACCCGCAGCTCCAGCGGATCTACGGGACCGCCTGGCCGAGCCGCGACGAGCTGAAGGCGTACCTGAACCGGCTCGCCGAGGCCGAGCGCCGCGACCACCGCAAGCTCGGCACCGAGCTGGACCTCTTCTCCTTCCCCGACGAGATCGGCAGCGGCCTGGTGGTCTTCCACCCCAAGGGTGGCGTGATCAAGCGGGAGATGGAGGACTACGTCCGGGCGCGGCACATCGAGGAGGGGTTCCAGTACGTCGGCACCCCGCACATCTCCAAGGAGAACCTCTTCCACACCTCGGGCCACCTGCCGTACTACGCGGACACGATGTTCCCTCCGATGCACATGGAGGGCGCCGACTACTACCTCAAGGCGATGAACTGCCCGATGCACAACCTGATCTTCAGGTCGCGCGGGCGGTCATACCGTGAGCTGCCGATGCGGCTGTTCGAGTTCGGCTCGGTCTACCGCTACGAGAAGTCCGGCGTGGTCCACGGCCTGACCCGGGTGCGGGGCCTGACCCAGGACGACTCGCACTCGTACGTCACCGCCGAGGACGCCCCCGCCGAGATCAAGCACCTGCTGAACTTCGTGCTGTCGCTGCTGCGCGATTTCGGCCTGGACGACTACTACCTGGAGCTGTCCACCCGCGACCCGAAGAGCGACAAGTTCATCGGCTCGGACGAGCAGTGGGAAGTCGCCACCAAGGTGCTCGAGGACGTCGCGGTGGAGTCCGGGCTCGACCTGGTGCTCGACCCGGGCGGCGCCGCGTTCTACGGCCCGAAGATCAGCGTGCAGGCGAAGGACGCGATCGGCCGTACTTGGCAGATGTCGACCATCCAGTACGACTTCAACCAGCCGGCCCGCTTCGGCCTGGAGTACCAGGCGGCCGACGGCTCCCGCCAGGAGCCGGTGATGATCCACTCAGCGAAGTTCGGCTCGATCGAGCGGTTCTTCGGCGTGCTGGTCGAGCACTACGCGGGCGCCTTCCCGGCCTGGCTGGCCCCGGTGCAGGTGGTCGGCATCCCGATCCGCGACGACCACGCGGGCTACCTCGAAGAGTTCGTCGCGCGCCTGCGCAAGGAGGGCATCCGGGCCGAGGTCGACCACTCGACCGACCGGATGCAGAAGAAGATCCGCACCGCCCAGCAGCAGAAGATCCCCTTCATGGCCATCGCCGGCGACGACGACGTCCAGGCCGGCACGGTCTCCTTCCGCTACCGCGACGGCTCGCAGCGCAACGGAATGGCGCTGGACGAGGCGGTCGCCCACGTGGCCGAGGTGGTGCGCTCCCGGGTCAACACCGGACCCTCCGCGGCCTGAGGGCCGGCATTAGGGTGGGCGGGTGAGCGACGTGGGGGAACCGGACGGTCTCGATCGGCTCTGGACGCCGCACCGGATGGCGTACATCTCCGGTGCGGACCGGCCCGAGGGAGGGTACGAGAAACCGTCCGGCTGCCCCTTCTGCGTCGCGCCGGGGTTGCCGGAGAGCGAGACCCTGGTGGTGGCGCGCGGCGAGGCGGTCTTCGTGGTGCTCAATCTGTACCCGTACAACCCGGGGCACCTGCTGGTGTGCCCCTACCGGCACGTGGCCGACTACACCGACCTGACCGGGCCGGAGACGGCGGAGCTGGCGGAGTTGACCCAGCGGGCGATGCGCGTGATCCGCCAGGCGAGCAGCCCGCACGGCTTCAACCTGGGGATGAACCAGGGCGCGGTGGCGGGCGCCGGCATCGCCGCGCACCTGCACCAGCACGTGGTGCCGCGGTGGGGCGGCGACGGCAACTTCATGCCGGTGATCGGCCGGACCAAGGTCCTGCCGCAACTGCTCGGCGACACGCGCGAACTGCTCGCGAAGGCCTGGGCCGCGGGGACCTGAGCGGACCGCCCCGGGATTCCGGCGCAGACCTGGGTGGGCCCGTGCCGGGTCCCGGCGGCGACCCGGATGGGTCCCGCCGGGTCCGGGCGGCGGTCACTTCGCGGCGGCGTGCTCCTTGCGGACCGCGTCGGCCAGGTGGACCGGCATCGGTTCGTGCCGTGCGTACGTCCGGGAGAACGTGCCCGCCCCCGACGTGAGGGCGCGCAACTCCACGGCGTAGCGCAGCAGTTCGGTCGCCGGCACCTCGGCGCGGACGAGGCTGTGCTCCCCGTCGGCGTCGGTGTCGGTGCCCATCGGGCGGCCCCGGCGGCCCGAGAGGTCGCTCATCACGGCGCCGACGTACGTGTCCGGCACCCGCACGACGATCTCGTCGACCGGCTCCAGCAGCGTCATCTGGCCCTGCTCGGCGGCCTCGCGCAGGGCGAGCGCCCCCGCGGTCTGGAATGCGGCGTCGGAGGAGTCGACGCTGTGCGCCTTGCCGTCCACCAACGTCACGCGCAGGTCGACGACCGGGTAGCCGGCCACGATGCCGCGCTCGAGCTGTGCCCGGACGCCCTTCTCGACCGACGGGATGTAGTTGTGCGGCACCGCGCCGCCGACGACCTTGTCCACGAACTCGAAGCCCGTGCCGCGGGGCAGGGGCGTCACCTCGATGTCGCAGACCGCGTACTGGCCGTGCCCGCCGGACTGCTTCACGTGCCGGCCGTGTCCCTTCGATGCGGTGCCGAAGGTCTCCAGCAGCGCGACCTTCACCGGCTCGGTCTCCAGGTCGGCGCCGCCGGAGCGGAGCCGCTCCAGCACGACGTCGGCGTGGGCCTCGCCCATGCACCAGAGCACGAGCTGGTGGGTGCTCGCGTTGCGTTCCAGGCGCAGCGTCGGGTCGCCGGCCACCAGCCGGGCCAGGTTCTTGGCCAGGGTGTCCTCGTCGGAGCGCGTCTTGGCCACGACGGCGATCGGCAGCAGCGGCTCGGGCATGGTCCAGGGCCGCATGAGCAGCGGCTGGTCCTTGCCCGAGATCGTGTCGCCGGTCTCGGCACTGCCCGACTTGGTGATCGCGCAGATGTCCCCGGCGGCGCAGGCGGGCACCTCCCGCAACTGCGCGCCCAGCGGCGAGTAGACGTGCGCGATGCGCTCGTCGGCGTCGTGGTCGGGGTGGCCGCGGTCGGTCAGGCCGTGCCCGGAGACGTGCACCGTCAGCTCGGGACGCAGGGTGCCGGAGAAGACCCGGACCAGCGAGACCCGTCCGACGTGGCGGTCGATCGTCGTCTTGACCACCTCGGCGACCAGCGGGCCGGCCGGGTCGCAGGTCAGCGGTGGGCGCGGGCTGCCGTCCACGCCGGTGACCACGGGCAGGTCGTGCTCCAGCGGCGAGGGCGCCCCGGTGGCCAGCGCGTCGAGCAACGCGTCGAGGCCGACGCCGGTGCCCGCGCAGACCGGGATGACCGGATAGAAGTTGCCCCGGGCCACCGCCTTCTCCAGGTCCGGCACGAGGGTGTCGGTGCTGATCAGCTCGCCGGCGACGTACCTGTCCATCAGGGTCTCATCCTCGCTCTCGGCGATGATCCCCTCGATGAGCAGGTCGCGGTCGTCCCGGATCGGGTTGAGGTGCTCGGGCTCGGCCTCGGCGGTGCGCGGCGGATAGCCCTGCGAGTAGTCCAGGACTTGCAGGGTCACCAGCCCGATCAAACCCGCGACGGAGCTGCCGTCGTCGCCGAGCATCGGCTGATAGATCGGCATGACGTTCTCGCCGAACGCCTCCTGGCAGTCCTGCAGGGTCTGGTCGTAGTCGGCGCGGGGATGGTCGAGCCGGGTGATGGCGACCGCGCGGGGCATACCCACGGCGGCGCACTCCTCCCAGAGCGCGGTGGTCGCCTCGTCCACCCCGTCGACGGCGGACACCACGAAGAGGGCGGCGTCCGCGGCCCGCAGGCCGGCGCGCAGCTCACCGACGAAGTCGGCGTATCCGGGGGTGTCCAGAAGATTGATCTTGATGCCGTCGTGGACGACGGGCGCGCACGCGAGCGAGACGGACCGCTGCTGGCGTATCGCCGCGGGGTCGTGGTCGCAGACCGTGGTGCCGTCGGCCACCGTTCCGGCGCGCGGGATCGTGCCGGTCGCGGCGAGTAGCGCCTCGACCAGCGTCGTCTTTCCCGCTCCGGAGTGGCCCACCAGCACCACGTTGCGTACTCTGCCGGGCTCGGTCACCACCGGCCCCGCCGAGTTGTCCTGGGTCTTCTGCGCCATCCCTGACGCACCTCCTGTCAGCCGGTCGGCGGCCATTCTCCCAAGAATCCGGTCGATATGGACGTACGTGGCCGCCTGGTGCGATGGCGCGTCGCACCACCCGGCCGCGGCGAACGGGGATTTTCCCGGCTGTTACGACGCTGTCCTAGGATCTGACACCCACCGCAGTCGCCCGCGCAACCCCCTGTAGTCAACCGAGGGCGTGACCACGGATCCCGGTGACGATTCGGCGACGCAGGACCGGGGCCGTACCGCGGTTCGCGGCGCGCCGATATGGTGGGACGGCCATGGCAAAGATCGTCAGCGTGCCCGCCCGGGCCATCGTCGCGTACGGCGTCGACCCGACCGCCCGCTTCCTGCTGCGTCGCGGCGTCTCCCCGAACGCGGTCACCGTCGCCGGCACCATCGGCGTGCTCGTCGGTGCCTGGTTCGGCGCCCAGGGGATGCTCCTCTGGGGCACGGTGATCGTCACCGCGTTCGCGCTGACGGACGCCCTCGACGGCACGATGGCGCGCATGCGCGGCCCCGCCGGCCAGTTCGGCGCGTTGCTCGACTCGTCGATGGACCGCATCGCCGACGGCGCGGTCTTCGGCGCCGTCGTCTACTACCTGGCGACCGAGGGCAATCCGTACGGCGGCGTGTGGGCCGCCCTCGTCTGCCTCGTCGGCGGGCAGGTCGTCTCCTACGTCAAGGCGCGCGCGCAGAGCCTCGGCCTCAACGCCGACGTCGGCATCGCCGAGCGCCTCGAGCGCCTGGTGATCCTGGGCATCGGCGGCCTGCTCGGCAGCGCCGATCTGGAGTGGGGGCTGCCGGCCGCGCTCTGGGTGCTCGCCGTCCTGTCGCTGATCACCGTCCTCCAGCGGCTGGTCCACGCCGCCCGCTCCGACCGTCCCGGCGCCGCGCCGCCGGACCCCGTCGCCCCGGCGGGCGATGCCTCGTGAAGGACCGGCTCACCGAGCTCGGGTACGCCGCGGGGTGGCGGCTCGTGCGCACGCTGCCGCTGCCGGCCGCGCGCGCGATCTTCAACGCCGCCGCCGACCGGGCCGCCCGCGGCAACGGCCCGGGGACCCAGCGGCTGCGCCGCAACCTGCGTCAGGTGGTCGGGCCCGATATGGGCGACGCCGAGCTCGACGAGCTGGTGCGGGCCGGGCTGCGCTCGTACGCCCGCTACTGGATGGAGGCCTTCCGGCTGCCGTCGCAGTCCCGCGAGCAGTTCCTCGACGGCTTCCATCTGGTGAACGAGGAGGAACTGCACAAGGCCGTCGCCGACGGCAAGGGCGTCGTCCTCGCGCTGCCGCACGTCGGCAACTGGGACGCGGCCGCCGCCTGGCTCGTCTCCCACGACTACAAGATGATCACCGTCGCCGAGCGCCTGCGGCCCGAGGGGCTCTTCGAGCGCTTCGTCGCGTACCGGGAGAAGCTCGGGATGGAGGTGCTCCCGCTGACCGGCGGCGAGCGGCCCCCGCTCGACGTGCTCGCCGAGCGGCTCGTCCAGGGCTGGGCGGTGGCGCTCCTGGCCGACCGTGACCTGTCCGCGCGCGGGGTCGAGGTGCGGTTCTTCGGCGGCCGCACCCGGATGCCGCCCGGCCCGGCGCTGCTCGCGCTGCGCACGGGCGCCCCGCTGTTCGCCGCGGACATCTGGTTCTCCCCGGAGCGGGCCATGGCCCGGGTGCGCCGCATCGAGCCCGCCACCGAGGGCGCCCTCGACGTGCGCGTCAAGGAGACAACCCAGCGGATGGCGGACGCGTTCGAGGTGGGCATCGCCGAGCACCCGCAGGACTGGCACATGCTCCAGAAGCTGTGGCTCGATCAGAGCGCCCGGGTCTGAGGGGCGGGGCAGCGTGCGGATCGGGATCGTCTCGCCGTACTCCTTCGACGTGCCGGGCGGCGTGCAGAACCACATCGTCGACCTCGCCGAGGCGCTGATCGGGCTGGGCCACGAGGTCAGCGTGCTGGCGCCCGCCGACGAGGACGCCGAGCTGCCGCCGTACGTGGTGGCGGCCGGGCGCGCGGTGCCGCTGCCGTACAACGGGTCGGTCGCGCGGATCGCGTTCGGGCCGGTCTCCACCGCCCGGGTGCGGCGGTGGCTGGCTCGCGGCAAGTTCGACGTGCTGCATGTGCACGAGCCGATGACGCTCAGCCTGTCGCTGCTCGCCGTGCTCTCCGCGCGCGGGCCGGTCGTCGCGACCTTCCACACGGCCATAACGCGCTCGCGCGCGCTGTCGGCCGCGCAGGGCCTGCTCCAGCTCGTGGTCGAGAAGATCACCGCCCGGATCGCGGTCAGCGAGCTCGCCCGCAAGGTGCAGGTCGAGCATCTCGGCGGCGGCGCGGTCGAGATTCCCAACGGCGTGGCGGTGGCCAAGTTCGCCGACGCGCTGCCGCTGCCGGGCTGGCCCGCCGAGGGTGGCACGCTGGGCTTCCTGGGCCGCTTCACCGAGCCGCGCAAGGGCTTCGACCTACTGCGTACGGCGTTCGTCTCGCTCGCCCGCGAACGCCCGGGACTGCGCCTGCTGGTGGCCGGCCCCGGCGACCGCGACGAGCTGTTCAAGGGCGTTCCCGCCGACCTGCGCGGCCGGATCGAGTTCCTCGGGCTGGTCAGCGAGGAGGAGAAGGCCCGCATGCTGCGCAGCGTCGACGTCTATGTGGCGCCGAACACGGGCGGCGAGTCCTTCGGCATGATCCTCACCGAGGCGATGGCGGCCGGCGCGACGATCGCCGCCAGCGACCTGGACGCGTTCCGCCGGGTCCTCGACGGCGGGCGGGCGGGTGCCCTCTTCCCGACCGGCGACGTGGCCGCGCTCACCAGGCTGCTCGGCGAGCTCCTCGACGATCCGCAGCGTCGCGCTGAGCTGGCCATGTGCGCACGGAGCGTAGTCAAGACGTTCGACTGGCCCAGCGTGGCCCAACGCGTTCTCGAGGTGTACGCGACCGCGATCGAGGCGACGGACGGCCGGGTTTTCGACGACGAGTGGGCCGAACCACGCCACGGGGCGTGACTCTCCGACACGATCAGGCACTACGATGCCCCGCATGTGGTGGGTCCTGGGTGCGCTCGCGGTGGTGGCTGTGCTGGCGTACCTCGCGTGGACCGCGCACCGTGTGAAACGGGTCCATGTCCGGGCCCAGTCGGGCGCCCGGGCCCTCGACTCGCATCTGATGCGCCGCGCCGCCGCGGCGGCCGTCGTCGCCGAACGCGCCGACCTCACCGAGCTCTATCTGGCCGCCCGCCTGGCCCTCGACGCCGCGCCGGACGAGCGGGAGGCGGCCGAGAACGACCTCACCCGGCAGCTTCAGGCCGCGGAGCTGACCGGCGCCGACCCGGCCACCGCCATCCTTGTGGCCACCAGCCGCCGGGTCGTGCTCGCCCGCCAGGTGCACACCGATCTGGTCCGTGACGCCCTGACCGCCCGCGGCCGCACCCTGGTGCGTCTGCTGCGCATGGCCCGGCAGTACGAGCGCCCGCGCTACTTCGAGATCGTCGATCCGACACTGCCCGTGCCGCCGGCTCCGCGTCCGGCCGAGCCTGCCGACCTGCGCATCCCCGCGGTCTGAGCTATCGGCCGCGCCCCGCGCAGGCCACCGGGGGGTCGATTGGCCATCGGCCGACACCCGCCGGGTGCGTAAAATTCTCACGAATCCCGACCTCGTGAGGAGTCCAGTCACCGTGTCCGAGACCGCGCCCGACAGCCAGCCCACCACCGGTACCGCCCGCGTGAAGCGCGGTATGGCCGAGATGCTCAAGGGCGGTGTGATCATGGACGTGGTCACGCCGGAGCAGGCCAAGATCGCCGAGGACGCCGGCGCGGTCGCCGTCATGGCGCTCGAGCGGGTGCCCGCCGACATCCGCGCCCAGGGCGGCGTGTCCCGGATGAGCGACCCCGACATGATCGACGGCATCATCGCCGCGGTCTCCATCCCGGTCATGGCCAAGGCCCGCATCGGCCACTTCGTCGAGGCCCAGGTGCTGCAGTCGCTCGGCGTCGACTACATCGACGAGTCCGAGGTGCTGACCCCGGCCGACTACGCCAACCACATCGACAAGTGGGCGTTCACCGTCCCCTTCGTCTGCGGCGCGACCAACCTCGGCGAGGCGCTGCGCCGCATCACCGAGGGTGCGGCCATGATCCGCTCCAAGGGCGAGGCCGGCACCGGTGACGTCTCCAACGCCACCACGCACATGCGCACCATCCGGGGCGAGATCCGCCGTCTGACCTCGCTGGCCGAGGACGAGCTGTTCGTCGCGGCCAAGGAGCTGCAGGCGCCGTACGACCTGGTCAAGGAGGTCGCGGCCACCGGCAAGCTGCCCGTCGTGATGTTCACCGCCGGCGGCATCGCCACCCCGGCCGACGCGGCGATGATGATGCAGCTCGGCGCCGAGGGCGTCTTCGTCGGCTCCGGCATCTTCAAGTCCGGCAACCCGGCGCAGCGCGCGGCCGCCATCGTCAAGGCCACCACCTTCCACGACGACCCCGACGTCGTCGCCAAGGTCTCCCGCGGCCTGGGCGAGGCCATGGTCGGCATCAACGTCGAGGAAATCCCCCAGCCCCACCGCCTCGCCGAGCGCGGCTGGTAAGAAGACACCCGCCGCGCCGGTCCGGACCGGCGCGGCACCGCGTCCTGGCGGCGTCGCGTGTCCGCGCCCGCGGCGCGCCCGGCGCTCACGGCCGGGCCCGCGCTCCTGGAGTGAGCCCCACCGGGTTTCACCACTCACGCAGAATGAAGGGTGCGGAGGGCCGTTCAGGAGCCCCTGGGCGACTGGCCCTCCGTGCCCGGCCTCGGCGGGAGCGGCGGCCTGCACCACCCACTCAGGCACGACATCAAGCTCTTGACCTTGATCTGAAATCGGCGGAACCATGAACATCGGAGTCCTCGCCCTCCAAGGCGACGTTCGCGAGCACCTCACCGCCCTCGCCGAGAGCGACGCCCTGGCGCGCCCGGTCCGCCGGCCGGAGGAGCTCGACGAGGTCGACGCGCTCGTCATCCCCGGCGGCGAATCCACGACCATGAGCAAGCTGGCCGTCACCTTCGGCATGCTCGACCCGATCCGCAAGCGGATCGCCGACGGCATGCCCGTGTACGGCTCCTGCGCTGGCATGATCATGCTGGCCACGACCGTGCTCGACGGCCGGCCGGATCAGGAGTCGTTCGCCGGGATCGACATGACCGTGCGGCGCAACGCCTTCGGCCGGCAGGTCGACTCGTTCGAGGCCGCCGTGCGCATCGAGGACGTCGAGGGCGACGATTTCCACGCGGTCTTCATCCGCGCGCCCTGGGTGGAGGAGGTCGGCGACGACGTGCGGGTGCTGGGCCGCGTCGCGGACGGGCCCGCCGCCGGTAGGATTGTCGCCGTTCGGCAGGGGAACCTGCTCGCCACGGCTTTCCACCCGGAGCTCACCGGCGACCTGCGCGTCCACCGGTACTTCGTCGAGATGGTCCGCCACGCCGCAGACGCACGGTAGCAAGACACGGAGGTTACGCATGTCCGGCCACTCAAAGTGGGCGACGACCAAGCACAAGAAGGCCGTCATCGACGCCAAGCGCGGCAAGATGTTCGCCAAGCTGATCAAGAACGTCGAGGTGGCGGCCCGCGTCGGCGGCGGTGACCCGGCTGGTAACCCCACGCTCTACGACGCCATCCAGAAGGCGAAGAAGAGCTCGGTTCCGAACGACAACATCGACCGTGCCGTCAAGCGCGGCTCCGGCCTCGAGGCCGGCGGTGCCGACTGGCAGACGATCATGTATGAGGGCTACGGCCCGAACGGCGTGGCGATGCTCATCGAGTGCCTCACCGACAACCGCAACCGCGCGGCCACCGAGGTGCGCACCGCGCTGACCCGCAACGGCGGCACGTTCGCCGACGCCGGCTCGGTGTCGTACCTGTTCAACCGCAAGGGCGTGGTGATCGTCCCCAAGGGCGAGCAGTCCGAGGACGACATCATGCTCGCCGTGCTCGACGCGGGCGCCGAGGAGATCAACGACCTGGGCGACTCGTTCGAGGTGGTCAGCGAGCCCGGCGACCTGGTCGCCGTCCGCACCGCCCTGCAGGACGCCGGCATCGAGTACGACTCGGCCGAGTCCTCCCTGGTGCCGACGATGACCGTGGAGGTCGACGAGGAGGCCGCCCGCAAGGTTCTCAAGCTGATCGACGTGCTCGAGGACTGCGACGACGTGCAGAACATCTTCGCGAACTTTGACGTCAGCGACGAGATCATGGCAAAGATCGACGCCTAGCTCCGGCGTTCTCCGCAACGGCCGTCCGGGTCCCGTCCCGGGCGGCCGTTGCGCTCATCCGGCTCCGGACGCCTGGGACATGACGTGGACGAGGCCGCCGACCAGCAGGATCCCGCCCGCGCACACCCGGGCGTAGTGGTGCCAGAGATGTCGCCGGTAGGCGTGCACCCAGGCGATCTCCGCCTCGGCCACGACGCCGGTGTTCTCGCGTACGGTCGTCGGCAGCAGAGGCGTCAGCCGTTGTGCGACCGACACCGCTGCGGGCCTGCCCCTCGTCGCGGACGGGAGCGCTCGGGCGTGGACCGTGACCTCGACCGGTTGGATCCCGTCCTCACACCACTCGGCGGTCCGCCGGGCCAGGCGGCGTTCGAGGTAGTCGCCGCGCAGGTCCCGGTGGTGCAGGCGGCTCTGGAATTCCAGCCGGCGCCAATGACCGGCCAGGTCGGTGAGCACCGCCGTCGCGGTCGTGGATCCGTCGTCGCCGCACCGGCGGGAGGCTTCCCGGCGCAACGGGCCCAGGCGCGCGGCCACGAACGTGACGTAGTCCTGCGGAGGCTCGGCGTCCATCTCTCCATGGTCGAGTGACGCCGGTCACCGCACAAGGGCCCGAGGTGCGTGTGTCGCTCGGAGGCCTTGGGACGAAGGGTACTAGTGTGTCGAACACACGTCCGAGGAGAGGGGGCGCTCGTGCGGGTGCTCGGCATCGACCCCGGCCTCACCCGGTGCGGCGTCGGGGTGGTCGAGGGAGTGCCCGGACGCCCGTGCACGCTCATCGGCTACTACGTCGTCTACACCGAGCCCGATGACGACATCGCCCTGCGGCTGCTGCATCTCGACCGCTCGCTGGCCGACCTCGTCGCGGAGCACCGCCCCGACAGCGTCGCGGTGGAGCGCGTCTTCAGCCAGCACAATACTCAGACCATCACGGGTACGGCCCAGGCCAGCGGCATCGGGATCCTGGCCGGGGCGCGCGCGGGGCTGCCGGTGCAGACGTACACGCCCAGCGAGGTCAAGGCGGCGGTGACCGGCTCCGGCACGGCCGGCAAGGCGCAGGTGACCAGCATGGTCACCCGGCTGCTCGGCCTCGACGGCCCGCCCCGCCCGGCCGACGCGGCCGACGCCCTCGCGATCGCCATCTGCCACATCTGGCGCGGCGGCACCCGGTCCCGGCTGCAGGCCGCTGCGGCGAAAGCCGCCCGCACCCCCCGTCCTTCCGCCCCGGCCCGCAGGACAGGAGCTCGCCGATGATCGCCAGCGTGCGCGGCGTGGTCGCCGCCATCGCCCCCGACAGCGCCGTCATCGAGGTCGGCGGCGTCGGCCTCGCCGTGCAGTGCGCGCCCGGCACGCTCGCCGGCCTGAAGGCGGGCGCCGAGGCCCGGCTGGCGACCAGCCTGGTCGTGCGCGAGGACTCGCTGACCCTCTACGGCTTCGCCGACGACGACGAGAAGCACCTGTTCGAGCTGCTGCAGACCGCGAGCGGCGTCGGGCCCCGGCTCGCCCAGGCAGTCCTGGCCGTGCACCAGCCCGAGGCCGTCCGCCGCGCGATCTCCGCCGGAGACATCGCCGCGCTCACCCGGGTGCCGGGCATCGGCAAGAAGGGCGCGGAACGCCTGGTGCTGGAGCTGCGCGACCGCATCGGCGCCGTCTCGCTGGCCCCGGACGGGGTCGCGGGCGCGCTCGCCGGCGGCTGGCAGGACCAGGTCCGCCAGGGCGTCGTGGCCCTCGGCTGGTCCGCCCAGCAGGCCGACCAGGCGGTGGCGGCGGTCGCCGAGTCCCTCGACGGCGAGACGCCCCCGGTGCCGATGCTGCTGCGCCAGGCCATCCGCCTCCTGGGCCGGACCCGATGACCGACGGCCTGGTCTCCCCGTACGCCGGAGACGAGGAACTGGACGCCGAGGCCAGCGTCCGCCCCCGCCGCCTCGCCGACTTCATCGCCCAGCACCGCGTCCGCGACCAACTGGATCTGCTCCTCAAGGGGGCGATGGGCCGTGGCGCCCCACCCGACCACATCCTGCTCAGCGGCCCGCCCGGCCTGGGTAAGACCACGTTGGCGAACATCGTGGCCGCGGAGCTGGGGACCGGGATCCGGACCACGAGCGGGCCGGTGATCGAGCGGTCCGGCGACCTCGCCGCCATCCTGACCAGCCTGGGCGCGGGCGACGTGCTGTTCATCGATGAGATCCACCGGATCGCGAAGCCCGCCGAGGAGCTGCTCTACAGCGCCATGGAGGACTTCCGGGTCGACGTCGTGGTGGGCAAGGGACCCGGTGCCACCGCGATCCCGCTCGACGTCGAGCCGTTCACCCTGGTCGGGGCCACCACGCGGGCCGGGTTGCTGTCCGGGCCGATGCGGGACCGGTTCGGGTTCGTGGCGCATCTGGACTTCTACTCGCCGGCCGACCTCGATGCGCTGCTCCACCGCTCGGCCCGCATCCTGGGGGTGCCGATCACGCCCGAGGGCGCCGCCGAGATCGCCGGGCGGTCGCGGGGGACGCCGCGCATCGCCAACCGGCTGCTCCGGCGGGTCCGGGACTATGCCGAGGTGCGCGGCGAGGGGATCGTCGACGAGGCGACCGCCAAGGCGGCCCTCACCGTCTACGACGTCGACCAGCTCGGACTGGACCGGCTGGACCGCGCGGTCCTGCGGGCGCTCGTCGAGTCGTTCCGTGGTGGTCCCGTCGGCCTGTCCACCCTGGCGGTCGCGGTGGGGGAGCAGTCGGACACCGTCGAGGAGATGTGCGAGCCGTTCCTGGTCAGGGCCGGCTTGCTGGCGCGTACTCCGCGGGGACGGGTGGCCACCGACGCCGGCTGGCACCATCTCGGCAAGACGCCGCCCGAGGGCCGTGGTGCCGCGCCGCACCAACCCGACCTCTTCGCCCGGGATGCGGATTCCTCTCCGTAATGTGAACGTGACGTGTGCCGCGTACGGATCTCCCAGGTAGAAGGATTAGACTCGCCGCCGTCCAGCGGGGTGTCTATTTCGCCACACCGCGCGCCCTGTGCCGCGGTAGTGGCCCCACGGAAGGTTCTCCCTCGTGTTTTCAGCAGCTCAAGCGCAGGGCGGCGGCAGCTTCATGCCGTTGCTTCTGATCGCCCTGCTCTTCGGCGTCATGTATTTCATGATGATCCGCCCGCAGCAGAAGCGGCGCCGCGAGGCGCAGGCCATGCAGTCGGCGCTGGGCCCGGGCGATGAGATCGTCACCATCGGCGGCCTGCACGCCACCGTCGTCGCGGTCGACGACGACGTCGTGACCGTCGAGATCGCCCCCGGGGTCAACGCCCGCTACGCGCGCCCGGCGATCGCCCGTGTGGTCAAGCCGGAGACGGTGGCCGCCGCCGAGGAGCCCGTCGTGGCCGAGCCGGCCGCCGACGAGCCGGTTCAGAGCCCGGTCGTCGAGACCCGCAAGACCAACGACTGACGTCGCGCCCGCGGCCCGCGCCCGGCGGGCCGCCAAGGCGTAATCCACAGCGGGTCGCGGGGCGGGGCACCTGAACGGCCCGTCGTTGTGAATAATCGTCGCGGGGCATTCCGGCCGGATCGCCTTTTCCGGTCCGACGCCGCCTGCCCTGCCCTTTCCCCACCTGCGGCCGCGCTCCCGCGGCAGCTCTCAGCACGAGGAGATCGACAGTCGTGGCACGACCACCACAGGGACAACCGCATCCCGGGCGGCAACTCGCCGTGCTCGGTCTCCTCTTCGCCATCCTCTATGCGCTGGTGTTCTGGGGGCCCGGCACCAAGGGGCTCGGCTACGAGGAGCGGCTGCACCCCCGGCTCGGCCTCGACCTCATCGGTGGCACGCAGGCCACCTACGTCGCCTCGCTCGCCAACGGCCAGGCGCCCAGCCGGGAGAGCATGGAGGAGTCCCGGAAGATCATCGACCAGCGGGTCAACGCCCTCGGCGTGGCCGAGGCCGAGGTGGTCGTCGAGGGCAACCGCAACATCGTGGTGTCCGTCGCCGGTGAGGCGAACGACCAGCTCAAGACCGTCGGCCAGGCGGCGCAGATGCGCTTCCGCAAGGTCGTCAAGGTGACCGGCGACAGCGCCGCGGTGGCGGCCAACCCGCCCACGGCGGCGCCGAGCGCGGCACCGAGCGGCGCCGCGTCGCCGAAGCCCAGCACGTCGGTCAAGGCGACCAAGGCGCCGGCCGTGACCGGCAGCTCCGCCCCGTCCGCCGGCACCGGCGGCCAGGGCGGCGGCGAGCGGGCGCCCGCGCCCAGCGCCAGCGCGTCCGCGCCCGCGGCCGCACCTTCGGCGCCGGCGCCGGCGCCGTCGCCGTCCGCCTCGACTCCCGCCCCGGTCAGCGCCGACGTCAAGGAGCAGCGCGCGGCGATCGCGAAGAAGGTCGGGGCGGCGGCGTGGGCCGCGGCCGAGAAGCTGACCGACCCGGTCGACCTCTCCACCAACCCGGCGGCCGGTCTGCCCTACAAGGCGTTCGGCACGCTCAGCGGCGAAGAGGTCAACGCGCTGACGCCGGAGATGCAGTTCAACGTCCCGACGATCGGCTGCGACCAGCTCAACAAGCGGACCGCCGGCGCGATCGACGACGAGAAGTCCAAGGTCGTCGCGTGCCAGAGCGGCGCGAAGATGATGCTCGACGTCGCCAAGGTCGTCGGGACCGACATCGACACCGCCACCCCGCAGCTCGACCAGACGACCGGCCAGTGGGTCGTCTCGCTGGACTTCACCAGCTCCGGGCAGTCCAAGTGGACCGAGCTGACGCGTGAGGCGTTCCAGCCGGCCGCGAACGATTCCTGCCTGAGCGCCGCGCAGGCCATGTCGACCGGCGCCACGCACTGCCTGGTCGCCGTGGTCCTCGACAAGGAGGTCATCTCGGCGCCGGAGATCCAGGGTGTGCTCAGCGGCCAGTCGCAGATCACCGGCCAGTTCAACGCCACCTCGGCCAAGGAGCTCGCCGACAAGATCAAGTACGGCGCGCTGCCGGTCACCTTCGACCCGGGCACCACCCAGACCGTCTCGGCGACGCTGGGCATCGCGCAGCTCAAGGCCGGCCTCATCGCCGCCGCGATCGGCATGGGCCTGGTGGCGATCTACGCGTTCTTCTACTACCGCCTGCTCGGCTCGGTGATCTTCCTGAGCCTGCTGCTCTCCGGTCTGCTGACCTTCGGCGCCCTCGTGGTGCTCGGCCGGACCACGGGCTTCACTCTGACCCTCGCCGGCATCGCTGGCTTCATCGTGTCCCTCGGCGTCGCGGCGGACTCCTTCGTCATCTACTTCGAGCGCCTCAAGGACGAGATCCACGAGGGCCGGAGCGCGCGAAGTGCCGTACCCCGGGCGTGGGCCCGCGCGCGGCGTACCATCATCTCGGCCAACACCATCACCATCATGGCGGCCGTGGTGCTCTACATCGTGTCCATCGGCGCGGTGAAGGGTTTCGCGTTCGCGCTGGGTCTTTCGACGATCCTCGACCTCATCGTGGTGTTCCTCTTCCGGCACCCGATCATGACGATGTTCGCGAACACGAAGGCGTTCCTGTCGCCGCGGGTCAGCGGCCTCGGCCGTGCCCTCAAGCGCGCCCCGACCGAGAAGGAGGCCTGACATGGCCAAGGGCCTTGCCGAACGCCTCTACATGGGCGAGGCGAACCTCAACATCGTCGGCCGCCGCAAGATGTGGTTCGCGATCGCCGGCGCGCTGATCGTGCTCGCCATCGGCAGCTTCTTCGTCCGGGGATTCCATCTGGGCATCGAGTTCTCCGGCGGCACCCAGTTCTCGCTGCCCGTGAGCGTCGGCACCGCCGAGGCCGCGCAGGACGCGGTCAAGCAGGCGGTGGAGACCGCGGGTGTCGCCGACGAGGCGAACGTCGGCGCGGCGCAGAAGGTCGGCGACGGTCCCGACGCGACGTTCAACGTCCGCACCGGCGAGCTGGCGCAGACCGACGCGAACAAGGTCAAGGAGGCCCTGGCCAAGGACCTGGGCGTGCCGGCCGAGAAGATCAGCGACGACCGCGTCTCGGAGGCCTGGGGTGGCCAGGTCACGCAGCAGGCGCTGCTGGGCCTCGGCATCTTCCTGGTCCTGGTGCTCGGCTATCTCGTGGTCCGCTTCGAGTGGCGGATGGCGGTCGCGGCGGTCTCCTCGCTGCTGCTCGACCTGGTGCTGACCGCCGGCGTCTACTCGATGATCGGCTTCGAGGTGACGCCGTCCACGGTCATCGGCTTCCTGACGATCCTCGGTTTCTCCCTGTACGACGTCGTCGTGGTGTTCGACAAGGTGCAGGAGAACACCCGAGGCATCACCGCCGGCAGCTCGAGGACGTACGGCGAGGCGGCCAACCTGGCCGTCAACCAGACCCTCATGCGCTCGATCAACACCGGCCTGGTGGCGCTGCTGCCCGTCGGCGGCCTGCTCTTCATCGGCGCCGGCCTGCTCGGTGCGGGCACCCTGAAGGACCTCGGCCTGGTGCTCTTCGTGGGCATGGGGCTGGGCGTGGCCTCCTCGATCGTCTTCGCGACGCCGATGCTGGCCGCGCTGAAGGACCAGGAGCCGCGGATCAAGTCGCACAACGCCCGGGTGCTCGCCCGCCGCTCCTCGGCCCGCTCCGGCGACGTCGCTCGCGGCGAGCGCGGCCGCACCGGTACGGCCGCGGCCGAGGAAGAGCCGGCGCTCGCGGGCACGACACCCGGCTCGACCCCGCGCCCCGGCGCCCGCCCGACCGGCAAGCGCGCCACCAACCGCGGCGGCGGCGCGGGCAACCGCCCCAGCGGCGGCCAGAAGCGCCGCTGACGCAAGGCATGTGGGACGGCCCGCTACCGGATCGGTGGCGGGCCGTCGGCTTTGTCTAGGCTGTGGCGCGTGACGGATACTGCTGCAGACGTACGCGGGGACAGCGGCCCCGACGCCGCCGCGCTGGTCGCTGGCCGGGTCGTGGACGTGCCCGACTTCCCCAAGCCCGGCATCGCCTTCAAGGACCTGACCCCCCTATTCGCCGACGGGCCGGTGTTCCGCGAGGTCGTCGACCGGATCGTCGCGCACCATGGCGCCGACTCCTTCGACGTCGTCGCCGGGATCGAGGCGCGCGGGTTCGTGCTTGCCGCCGCGCTCGCCTACGCGACCGGCACGGGCGTCGTACCGATCCGCAAGGCCGGCAAGCTGCCGCGGCAGACGCACGCGGCCTCCTACGCCCTGGAGTACGGCGAGGCGACCCTCGAGGTGCACCAGGACTCCTTCGCCGCGGGGCAGCGGGTGCTGGTGGTCGACGACGTGCTCGCCACCGGAGGCACCGCCGCGGCCGCTCTGGAGCTGGTCGAGCGGGCCGGCGGCACAGTCTCGGGATTCACGGTCGTCATGGAGCTCGGCTTCCTCCCGGGACGGCAGCGGCTCAGCCCTCGTGCGGTCCATGCCCTGCTGACCGTTTAATGCTTTTCGCCCCGCGCGGCGGTACTCTTTCGGAGCTTCGGGCAAGGCCTACCGGGAACTCCGGGCGGGTACGATGGCTTTTTCAACCAGGTGACCAGTAGCGACTGAGGAGGCCGGTGTCCAGCGACGTCGCCCCTCCGACGGAGGGCACGGTGCAGCCGACCGACGCGACCAAGGCTTCCTCGTCGTCGAGCAACTCGGCGGCGCAGTCGAAGCCTGACGGGGCTTCACCTCAGAAGCCCGCGAACGGGGCCGCCGAGACCCCGGTCACCGGCGTGCCTCTGCCCGACGGTGAGACCACCCAGCCGCTGTCGCCGGGCGACGAGCCCACCGTCGGCTTCGGGCTGGCCAGCGCGCCGACCGGGCGCCGGGTGCGGGCCCGGCTGGCGCGATTCAACGCGCCCTGGCAGAGCACGCAGGTCAGCGAGGTGCTCGAGCCGCTGATCGCCACCCATCGGGCCAGCCACCCCAAGGCCGACGGGCGGGCCCTGCAGCGCGCCTTCGACGTGGCCGCCCGGTGGCACTCGGGGCAGTACCGCAAGTCCGGCGATCCGTACATCACGCATCCGCTCGCCGTCGCCACGATCCTGGCGAATCTCGGCATGGACACCACCACGCTGGTGGCCGCCCTGCTGCACGACACCATCGAGGACACCGACTACGGCCTGGAGCAGATGCGGGCCGACTTCGGCGGGGAGGTGGCGCTGCTGGTCGACGGGGTCACCAAGCTCGACCGGGTCAAGCTCGGCGACGCCGCCAAGGCCGAGACGATCCGCAAGATGGTCGTGGCCATGGCCAAGGACCCGCGGGTGCTGGTCATCAAGCTGGCCGACCGGCTGCACAACATGCGCACGCTGACCTTCCTGCCCCGCGCCAAGCAGGAGCAGAAGGCCAAGGAGACGCTGGAGATCCTCGCGCCGCTGGCGCACCGCCTCGGTATGAACACGATCAAGTGGGAGCTCGAGGACCTCGCGTTCGGCACGCTGTTCCCGAAGCGCTTCGAGGAGATCAACCGGCTGATCGGCGAGCACCAGCCGCAGCGCGAGGCGCTGCTGCGGCAGGTGACCAACCGGGTCGGCCTCGACCTGAAGTCGGCGAAGATCAAGGCCGAGGTCACCGGCCGCCCCAAGCATCTGTACTCGATCTACCAGAAGATGATCGTGCGGGGCCGCGACTTCAACGACATCTACGACCTGGTCGGCGTGCGCATCCTGGTCGACACGGTCCGCGACTGCTATGCCGCGCTGGGGGTCATCCACGCGAACTGGCAGCCGGTGCCGGGCCGGTTCAAGGACTACATCGCGATGCCGAAGTTCAACATGTACCAGTCGTTGCACACGACGGTCATCGGCCCGACCGGCAAGCCGGTCGAGATGCAGATCCGGACCTTCGCCATGCACCGTACGGCGGAGTTCGGCATCGCCGCGCACTGGAAATACAAGGAGCAGAAGGGCGCCACCATCGTGGGCCCGCCCGCGCACATCGACGAGATGACGTGGCTGCGCCAGCTTCTGGACTGGCAGCGTGAGGCGAGCGACCCGAGCGAGTTCCTCGACGCGCTGCGCTTCGACCTGTCCAGCCAGGAGGTGTACGTCTTCACGCCCAAGGGCGACGTCATCCCGTTGCCGACCGGTTCGACGCCGGTGGACTTCGCGTACGCGGTGCACACCGAGGTGGGCCACAAGACGATCGGTGCCCGGGTCAACGGCAAGCTGGTGCCGCTGGAGTCGACGCTGTCGAACGGCGACGTGATCGAGATCTTCACGTCGAAGTCGGCGACGGCCGGGCCGACCCAGGACTGGCTCGGCTTCGTCAAGAGCCCGCGCGCCCGGACCAAGATCCGGCAGTTCTTCAACAAGGAACGTCGCGAGGAGGCGATCGAGGCCGGCAAGGACGCGATCGTCAAGGCCATGCGCAAGCAGGGCCTGCCGCTGCAGCGCATGCTCACTAGCGAGAACCTCACGACGATCGCCCGCGATCTGCACCTTGCCGACGTCTCCTCGCTGTACGCGGCGGTGGGGGAGAGCACCGTCTCGGCCCAGTCGGTCGTGCAGAAGCTCGTCGCCGGCTTCGGCGGCGAGGAGGGCGCGGTCGAGGACATCGCCGAGACGGCCGTCGCGACCCGTCCGCCGCGCAACCGCAGCACCGCGCAGGACCCGGGCGTCGTGGTCAAGGACGTCAGCGATGTGTGGGTCAAGCTGGCCCGTTGCTGCACCCCGGTGCCGGGCGACGCGGTCTTCGGCTTCGTCACCCGCTCCGGCGGCGTGAGCGTGCACCGCGAGGACTGCGCCAACGCGGAGGACCTGCGCGAGCAGAGCGAACGCGTGGTCGAGGTGAGCTGGAAGCCGACCTCGGCGTCGACGTTCCTGGTGGCCATCCAGGTCGAGGCGCTCGACCGGCACAAGCTGCTCGCGGACGTGACGCGGGTGCTCTCCGAGGAGCGCGTGAACATCCTCTCGGCGACGGTCACGACGACCCGCGACCGGGTGGCGGTCAGCCGCTTCACGTTCGAGATGGCCGACCCGAAGCACCTCGGCCACCTGGTCGCGGCGGTGCGTAAGGTGGACGGAGTCTTCGACGCCTACCGCGTGACGTCCGGAGCCTGAGCGCCGGCGGCAACGAGAAAGGGCGGGCCCTCGCGGGCCCGCCCTTCGCGCGTATGTCGGCTGATCAGGCCGCGGCCATCGTGATGCTCTTGATGTCGATCTCCTTCTTGGGGTGACCGTCGCCCTTGCCGTTGGCGTTGTCACTGCCCGCCTTGGCCACGCCCTCGACGATGTCGAGCCCCTTGGTGACCGTGCCCAGGACCGTGTAGTCGGCCGGGAGGTCGGTGTCGGCGTACACGATGAAGAACTGGCTGCCGGTGGTGCTGGGCGCCGAGGTCTTGGCCATCGCGATCGTGCCCTTGGGGTACGTCGGCTTCGCGTTGGTCGGGAGGTTCTCCTCCGGGTATTTGAAGTTCGGGCCGCCCTGGCCGTCCGTCTCGCGGTAGCCCTTGCCCGACGCCGACGGGTCACCGCACTGCAGGACCTTGATGCCCTCGGTGGTGAGCCGGTGGCACTTGGTGTTGTCCCAGAACTTCTTGCTCGCCAGGTAGGTGAAGGCCGCGCCGGTGCACGGCGTCTTCGACAGGTCCACCGCCGCCGTGACGGCACCCAGGCTCGTGTCGATGGTCAGCGTGCTCTTGCCGGTGTTCGCCGCGTTGGCGGGCGGGAGACCGCCGGTGTCCTTGACTTTGCCGCCGGTGCTGCCGTCCTCCGGGATCCAGTGGCACGCGACCGTGCCCGGGGGCGGCGCGGCGGCCTCGGTGCCCGACGAGTCGTCGTTGCCGAGCGCCGCGACGATCCACACGGCGGCGCCGGCGATCACGATCACCGCGATGGCCGAGCCGATGACGGCCTGGCGCTGCCGGCGCTTCTTCGCGGCGGCGGCCCGCTCGGCCATCTCCTTCTCGAGGCGGGCCCGCGCCGCGGCGCGCTGCCTGTCCTTGATCGTCGACACGGTGTTCCTCCTGATATGCCTTCGTGCGGTGAGGGGCTGCGGTCGGGTGGATGCTGCTCCGGGTGCTCAGGACCGGCGGGCCGCCGAGGGGGCGGCCGACGGGGCCGCGACCGCCGACGGGGTCACGGCCGGTGGGGTCACCGCGTCGGCGGCGCTGGGCTCGCCGACGGTGACGCTCTGAACGGTGATCTTGTCCTTGGGCTTGACCTTGTCGCCCGTGTCGTTGGCGACGGTCGGGATCTTGCCGATGGCCGCCACCGTCTCCATGCCGCCGGTGACCATGCCGACGATCGGATACTGCGGCTCGCCCTTGGGGGTGAAGTCCTTGTGGAAGATGAGGAACTGGCTGCCGTTGGTGCCCGGCGGATCGCCGATCAGCGCCACCGTGCCCTTTGGATAGAGCGGGGCGGCCGGAGCCTTCGACGGCGCGGGGGAGCCGCTCGCGCTGGGTGCCGGCTCAGGCTTCAGCGGGACGTTCTCGTTGTAGACGCTGTACGTCGGGCCGCCCTGGCCGGTGCCGCTCGGATCGCCGCACCGGACCGCGCCCTCGGTCGTGAGCTCGTGACAGGTGGTGTTGTCGTAGAACCGCTTGCCCGCGAGGTAGGCCAGGTCCGCCGCGCTGCACGGCGCGTTCGCCAGGTCCAGGCTCACCACGATCGGCGCGCCCTTGTCGGTGGTGATCGTCATCGTGCGGCTGCCGGAGGTGGGAATGCCCGACGTCGGCGGCTCGCCCACGTCCTTGAGGCTGGTGTTGGTCGAGGCGTTCTGCCGGGTCCACGCGCAAACGTCCGAGTCCGCGGCATCGGTGCCGGACTTGTCACTCTCGAAGGCGCCGCCGAGCCAGGCGACACCGCCCACCACGAGGAGCAGGGCGCCCGCGGCGCCGACGCCGGCCTGGATCTGGCGCCGCCGGCGCTGCTTGGCGGCCCGGCGCGCCAACTGGCGATCAAGTTTCTCTCGCGCCAGTTTCCGCGCCCGATCCTTGCTGGAGACCACCTAGGGCTTCCTTCCTCACTCACGCCCGTGCGCCATGCCACACGCCCGCAAGAGTGTACGGGTAACGCCTGGGAATGTGGTGTGCGAGGTTGCGTGGCGGTGTGTACGGTGCGTCCCGCTAGGCTTTCGGGGGAATGCGACAGCTAGAGAGGGGTGCCGAGTGCTCGTCACCGGCTTTCCGGCCGAGGCTTTCGGCACCAATTGCTACGTCGTGGCCCCGGGCCCGGGCGAGCAGTGCCTGGTGGTGGATCCGGGCATCGGCGTGCTGGACCGGCTCGACGAGGTGCTCGCCCAGCACCGGCTGCACCCGGCGGCGGTGCTGCTGACCCACGGCCACCTCGACCACACGTTCTCCGTCGCTCCCGTCTGCGGTGCGCGCGGCATCACCGCGTACGTGCACCCGGCCGATCGCGAGCTGCTCGCCGATCCCGGCAAGGGGCTGGGCATCGGCCTCGATGAGATGTTCGGCGGCCGGCTGACCTACTCGGAGCCCGACGACGTCGCGGAGCTGACCGACGGCGCCACGCTGACCCTCGCCGGTGTGGAGATCACCGTCGACCATGCGCCCGGCCATACCGGCGGGTCGGTGCTCTTCCGGCTGCCCGGCGCCGGCACGTCGTGGGATGCGGAGCAGCTCTGCCTCTCCGGTGACGTGCTCTTCGCCGGCTCCATCGGACGCACCGACCTGCCGGGCGGCAACACCACGGCGATGATGGCGAGCCTGCGGGACAAGATCCTGCCGCTCGCCGACGACACCGTCGTGCTGCCCGGCCACGGACCCGAGACGACGATCGGCCGCGAGCGCGCGGTCAACCCGTACCTGCGGGAGCTGACCGAAGCGCCCAGCCGAGGCCTCTAGACCCTCGCTAGGAGAACCAGCACCATGAGCAAGCCCACGCCCATCTCCGGCTTCCCGGAGTGGCTGCCCGCCCAGCGGATGATCGAGCAGAACGTCATCGAGCGCATCCGCGACACCTTCGAGCTGTACGGCTTCGCCCCGCTCGAGACCCGCGCCGTCGAACCGATGGACCAGTTGTTGCGCAAGGGCGAGACCTCCAAGGAGGTGTACGTCCTGCGCCGCCTGCAGGAGGACCCGGCCGCCGGCGGTGGCGACGACGCGCTCGGTCTGCACTTCGACCTGACGGTGCCGTTCGCGCGGTTCGTGCTGGAGAACAGCGGCAAGCTGCAGTTCCCGTTCCGGCGATACCAGATCCAGAAGGTGTGGCGCGGTGAGCGCCCGCAGGAAGGCCGCTACCGGGAGTTCCTGCAGGCCGACATCGACGTGGTGGACCGCGACACGCTGCCGTTCCACTACGACACCGAGATGCCGCTGGTGATCGGCGACGCGTTCCGGTCGCTGCCGATCCCGCCGGCCACGATCCTGGTGAACAACCGCAAGGTGTGCGAGGGCTTCTACCGCGGGCTCGGCCTCGAGGATCCCGACGAGGTCCTGCGCATCATCGACAAGCTCGACAAGATCGGTCCGGCGAAGGTCGGTCAGCTCCTCGCCGACAAGATCGGCGCGACCAGCGCCCAGATCGACGCCTGCCTGCGCCTCGCCGAGATCTCGGCGACGGATGGCTCCTTCGTGGACGCAGTCCGCAAGCTCAATGTGGACAACGATCTGTTGAACGAGGGCCTGGAGGAGCTGTCCCGGGTCGTCGAGGCCGCCGCGGAGCACGCGCCCGGGCTGGTCCGGGCCGAGCTCAAGATCGCCCGCGGGCTCGACTACTACACCGGGACGGTCTACGAGACCCAGCTTCAGGGGTACGAGCGCTTCGGCTCGATCTGCTCCGGCGGTCGGTACGAGAACCTGGCGTCGACGGGCAGCGAACGCTTCCCGGGGGTGGGCATCTCCATCGGCGTCTCCCGGATGCTGGGGCTGCTCTTCGGCCACCAGGCGCTGTCCGTCTCGCGCAGCGTCCCGACGTGCGTGGTGGTGGCCCTGCCGCAGGAGGAGCTGCGGGGACGCTGCGACAAGATCGCTCAGGACCTGCGTTCGCGGCGGATCAGCACCGAAGTCGCGCCGTCCGCGGCGAAGTTCGGCAAGCAGATCCGCTTCGCCGAGCGGCGTGGCATTCCGTACGTCTGGTTCCCGGGCGCCGACGGTGAGCCGGACACGGTGAAGGACATCCGCTCGGGTGAGCAGGTCGAGGCGGACGCCGCGAGCTGGATGCCCCCGGCGCAGGACCTCCTCCCGGCGATCAGCGTGAGCTGACCCCCACAGCGAAACAGCCCGTGCCGCTCCGGCGAGGGTCGGCGCGGGCTGTTCTCGTTGCCGGTGCGGTCAGCGCGGGTCGGCCTCGAAGAGCATGCAGCTAGAGGTCGCGTGGGCGACCAGGCGGCCGGCGGCGTCGGTCATCCGCGCCTCGGCCAGGGCCGTGCGCCGTCCGCGCTGCAGCACCGCGCCGGTCGTCGTCAGCCGTCCGGAGGCGATCGTGACCGGGCGCAGGAACTTCACGGTGAGGTCCAGGCTGGTGTAGCCCACGCCGGCCGGCAGCGTGGAGTGCACCGAACATGCGGCGGCGGTGTCGAGCAGCGTGGAGAGCACGCCGCCGTGCACCGTGCCGAGCGGGTTGTAGTGAAACTCCTGCGGGTCGAGGTGGAGTGTGACGCTGCCCTCGGTCACGTCCATGCCGACAATGTCGATCATGTGCATCACCGGGGGAGGCGGCAGCTCGCCGGTGGACATGGCCTGCAGCAGCTCGAGGCCGGAACGGCGGCCGAGCAGGCTCGCGTGTTCGGCCGGATCCGACCACGCGAAGGTCCGGGAGCGTTCTGCGGTCTGAGTCTGCGTCATGGACGCAGGCTGTCACGGGCTTGCTGTGTCTGTCAATGAGACCTAGCCTCTGTACGTATGACCCGGACCACAGCGCGACCCGAGGCCCTCGACTGGTCCGTGGAGCACTGCACCATTTCCCGCGCGATGGCGGTGCTCGGCGAGAAGTGGACCTTCGTGGTGCTGCGGGAGGTGTTCAACGGCGTACGTCGCTTCGCCGACATGCAGGAACGCACCGGCATCCCCCGGCAGGTCCTGACCAACCGGCTCGCTTCGCTCGTCGAGCACGGCGTGCTGCGCCGGGAGCCCTACCAGGAGCCGGGTTCGCGGGTGCGCCACGAGTACCGGCTCACCCGGAAGGGCTTCGACCTCTATCCGCTGCTGGTCGCGGTCAAGGAGTGGGGCGACCGCTATCTGGCCGACGCCGACGGTCCCCCGCTGGAGATGGTCCACCGCGACTGCGGCGCGCAGGTCCACGCCACGCTGCACTGCTCCGGCGGCCACCCCGTGACGGAGTTCCGTGACGTCGTGCCCCGGCCCGGCCCGGGAGCCCGCCGCCGCTGACGTCCACTACCTGGGTTAGCCAGATGTTTCGGATTTGTTCCGTTTAACCTCATAAGCGAGCCGCTCTCTCTCAGTGCGTCCGGCGTTGACGAAGCCGGCGACGGACCGCGGCGCCGCCCGGCCTCCCGCCGGTGCCGGCAGCCGGCAGCGGCATGCGGAGGAGGTAGGTCGTGGCGGCCCGGTTGCTGATCATCGGCGGTGCCGAGCGCCACGGTTCCAGCGGCTCGGCCATCCTGCGCCGCTTCGTCGAGCTGGCACGCGGACCCGCCGCGGACATCGTGGTCGTCGCGACGGCCAGCGGCGAGCCCGACGTCCTCGAGGCCGAGTACGCCGGCCTCTTCACCCGGCTCGGCGCCGGCCAGGCACGCGGGCTGCGGATCACCACCCGCGCCCAGGCGAACGACCCGGAGACCGTTCACGCCCTCTCCACCGCCACCGGGGTGTTCTTCACCGGCGGCGACCAGGCTCGGATCACCACCGTCATCGGCGGCACCCGTACCGACTCGGCCCTGCAGACCCTCGTGCGCGACGGGACCATCGTGCTGGGCGGCACCAGCGCCGGCGCCGCCATGATGGCCGGCACGATGATCCACGGCGGGGTGGCGCCCGGCATCACCCGCGACGGCGTACGGACCGGTCCCGGGCTGGAGTTCCTGTCCGGCGTGGTGATCGACATGCACTTCGCCGAGCGCGGCCGGCTCAACCGGCTCCTGAGCGCCGTGGCCCTCTATCCGCACGAGCTGGGACTCGGCATCGACGAGGACACCGCGATCCTCGCCGACGGTGACCGCTTCGAGGTGCTCGGCTCCGGCACGGTCACCGTCGTCGACGCCGGCGCGGCCACCGACATCCACGTCCCGGCCTCCGGGCCGATCGCGCTCGCCGGGGCGCGCCTGCACGTACTGCCTGCCGGGAGCAGGTTCGAACTGTCCAGCCGCCGCCCCTCGATCGTCGACGCGGCCGACCGGGAACGGGGATCCGTCCGATGAAGATTCTCAGCCTGCGTCACCTCCGGGGCCCCAACGTCCACCTGTCCCGGCCCGCCGTGGTGGCGAGACTGCGCCTCGACGAGCTCACCGGGCGGGAGACCACGGACGTCACAGGCTTTCCCGAGCGGTTGCTGCGGGTGCTGCCGGGGCTGGCCGAGCACCACTGTGCGGCCGGCGCCCCGGGCGGCTTTGTGAGCCGGATGCGCGGTGGGACCTACTTCGGGCACGTTACCGAGCACGTGCTGCTCGAGCTGTCGCAGCGCATCGGGCGGGACGTGAGCTTCGGGCGTACGGTGTCGACTCCGGAGCCGGGCGTCTACGACCTCATCGTGGAGTGCCCGCGCGACGAGTCGCCGGAGTCCACCCTGCCCGAGCGGCTTCTCGAGGCCGCGGTGGAGCTGGTCACGACGGTGGCCGCCGGCGCCACGGTGTCCGCGGCCGACCTCTCCCACCGGCTGGGCGACCTGGCCGCGAGCGCCGAGCGGGAAGCGACCGGCCCGAGCACCTCGGCCATCATCGCGGCCGCCCGACGCCGCGGCATCCCGGTCGAACGGTACGGCGACCTCAGCCTCCTGCGTCTGGGCTGGGGCGCCCGCCGCCGGCTCGTCTGGGCCGCGATGACCGACCGCACCGGCGGCGTCGGCATCGACGTCGCCGCCGACAAGCTGGTGACCCGGCGGTTGCTCGGTGACGCGGGCATCCCGGTCGCCCCCGGCGGTGCGGCGCACGGTGTGGAGGAGGCCGTACGGCTGTTCACCGGCCTCGGCGCCCCGGTCGTCGTCAAGCCGCGCCGGGGCCGGCAGGGCGAGCACGTGGCACTGAACCTGCGCAGCCCCGAGGAGGTCGCGGCGGCCTGCGCGGCGGCCGGCGCGGACGTGGTGGTGGAACGACAGCTTCCCGGCCGGGATTACCGGGTGCTGGTGGTGGCGGGTGAGGTGGTCGCCGCGGCCGAACGGACCGCGGCCCACGTCGTCGGCGACGGGCAGCACACCGTGGCGGAACTGGTCGCGCGGATCAACGCCGACCCGCGGCGAGGCCCGGGGCACTCGCGTGCGCTGACCCGCATCACCCTCGACGACGCCGCGAGCGCCGTACTGGCCCGGCAGGACTGCACCGTCGACTCCGTACCCGCGGCCGGGCGTCAGGTGTGGCTGCGCGACAACGCCAACCTCTCCACGGGCGGCACCGGATGCGATGTCACCGACCGTGTCCATCCCGACGTGGCCCGGCTCTGCCTGCGGGTCGCCGCGGTCGTCGGGCTGGACGTCGCCGGTATCGACCTGCGCCTGCCGGACATCGCCGCGCCCGTGCCGCCCGCCGGCGACCCGGACGAGGTGACGGCGGGCGTCATCGAGGTGAACGCCGTACCTGGGCTGCGCATGCACCTGTCGCCGGTGCGGGGGCGGGCCCGCGACGTGGGCGATGCGATCGTGCGGGCGATGTTCCCGGGCGGCTCCGACGGGCGGATCCCGGTCGCCGCGGTCACCGGCACCAACGGCAAGACGTCAGTGGCGCGGATGGCGGCGCACCTGCTCGCCGGCGCCGGGATGCAGGTCGGGCTGACCACGACCGACGGGGTGAGCATCGACGGGCGCGGGGTCTACCGCGGCGACGCGACGGGGCCGCGCTCGGCCCAGATGGTCCTCGGCGACCCGGGGGTGCAAGCGGCGGTCCTGGAGACCGCGCGCGGCGGCATGCTGCGCCGCGGCCTCGGGTACGACTGGAGCGACGTCGGCGTGGTCACCAACATCACCGCGGACCACTTCGGCCAGGACGGACTGGAGTCGATCGAGGACGTCGCCCACGTCAAGGCGCTGGTGGCCGAGCGGGTCAGGGACGGCGGCACGCTCGTGCTCAACGCCGACGACCCGTGGGTGCGCAGCCTGGCGGACCGGCCCCGGGTACGCGCGGACCGCAAGCGCATCGTCTGGTTCGGCGCCGACCCGCGCCAGCCGGTGATCGTGAGCCACCTCGGCCGTGGCGGGATGGCGTACCTGATCCAGGACGGCTGGCTGGTGCAAGCGACCGGGGCGCGGCGCACGCCGCTGGTGCGGGTCGCGGAGGTGCCCGGCACGTTCGGGGGAGCGGCGCCGTATGCGGCCGTCAACGCCCTGGCCGCGATCGCGACGGCGCGGGCCCTGGGCGCCCCGGCCGGCGTGGTCGCCGAGCGCCTGGCCGACTTCGAGCCGCGCCTGCACAACCCCGGCCGCGGGACCGTGCTGCGCCTCGGCGACGTGAGCGTCTTCGTCGACTACGCGCACAACCCGGCGGCGATCGCGGCGGTGCTGCGTACGCTCGAGCGCCTCTACGGCCCGGACCGCTGCGTCGCGGCGGTGACGCTGCCCGGTGACCGGCGCGACGACCTGCTCGCGGCGTCGGCGCAGGTGCTCGCCGACAGCGTCACGCGGGCGGTCCTCTATGACGACGAGGACCATCGCGGACGGGAGCCGGGGGAGGTGTCGGCGCTGATCGAGCGGGAGATGCGGGGACGGCGGCCGAACCTGCGCGCGGTGCGGGCCGAGGGCTTCCGGGCCGCGGTCGGCGAGGCGCTGCGCCTGGCCGCGCCGGGTGACGTCGTACTCGTGCTCTACGAGAAGCTGGCGCCGATGCTGAGCCACCTCGAGGAACTGGGTGCGGTGCCGGTGGACACCCCGCCGGTCGCCGGACTGCGGCACGCGCCGGTGAGCCTCGCGGGGCGTGGACGACCCGGTGTCCTCGACTCGGCGGCCGGGGTGAGCTGACCCGATTTGTCCTACGTTCCGGTGAGCAGGACCAATAAGACATGATCGGCGTCGAACTTTCATCCGATCGGGCGGGGTGGCGCAGGTCACTGCCCTCGCCGGACACGCCGCGGACACCCTCCGTGAGGGAGGGTGGCGGACGGCCGAATGTCGCCGGAGCGTGATGCAAACGCGACTGCACGTGCAGATTCCCTTGTGGATGCCTCCCTGTCGGGGGATACCCGCAAGTACCGACGAACCGGGCAATAACCTCAGCGGTCATCATTCATGATCATCCACAGTGCTCTGACCAGGCCTTTCGGGGCGCCTCCGGGGTGCACACCCGGGGCGCACGCGTTGAAACGGACGGTGACGAGCCGCAGGTCATCCGCGCCCTCGATCAGTCGAGGCGGAGGCCGATCGTCGGCTACGATCCTGGCCGTCGATGGGGAATGCCCGGTCCGGTCTCCGGACCGGTAGCCGCCCCGGCGCCAGGACACATGGCGGTGTGCTCCCGGTGTTTCATCCGATCGCGCATGTGGGGGCACATGAGCACGACGGACCTGCCCGGTTCGAGCCTGCTAGCCGGTCGATACCGACTGGTCGAGCGGCTCGGCGCCGGCGGGATGTCAGTGGTGTGGCGAGGCTTCGACGAGGTTCTCGGGCGGCAGGTGGCGGTCAAGGTGCTGCCGCCGTCGACGAGCGCCGATCCCTCCTTCCGGCGCCGGCTGCGGGCGGAGGCCCAGGCCGCCGCGCGCCTGAGCCACCCGCACATCACCAATGTGTACGACTACGGCGAGGCGACCACCGTCGACGGTGAGCCGGTCCCTTACGTCGTCATGGAGCTGGTCGACGGCGAGTCGCTCGCCGCCGTGCTGGCCCGCTCCCGTCGCCTGCCCTGGCCGGCGGCCGTCCGCGTCACCTCCGAGGTGGCCGCGGCGCTGGCCGCGGCGCACGCGCGCGGCATCGTGCACCGCGACGTCACCCCGGCCAACGTCATGCTCACGCCCGCGGGCGCGAAGGTCGTCGACTTCGGCATCTCGGCCCTGATCGGCGAGAACGACATCGACCCGGACGGCAGCCTGCTCGGCACGCCGGCCTACCTCGCGCCCGAGCGGCTCGAGGGCGGCCAGGTCAGCCCGGCCACCGACGTGTACGCGGTCGGCCTGCTGATCTACCGCAGCCTGATCGGCCAGCTCCCGTGGGACGTGGGCACCACGACCGCGCTGCTGCGCGCCCACCAGTACACCGAGCCGGAACCGCTGCCGCCGGTCGAAGGACTACCCGCCGCGGTGTCCGCTCTGATCGCCCGGTGCCTGGAGAAGCGGCCCTCCGACCGCCCGTCCAGCGCCGAACTCGCCCACGTCCTCGGCACGGTCTCGGCCGGCGTGCCCGCGGCCCGCGCGTTCGTGCCGGAGTGGGCCGACAACGGCGAGGACACGACGATCCTGCCGACCGCGCACTCGTACACCGACGTCGCCGGCCGGCTCCGCGCGGGATATACGCCCGTCGCCGACGTGCAGGCGGGGCGCGGCGTCGCCGCCGTTCCCGGCTCCGGCGACTCCGTCGCGGGTGGCTCCCCGGCGGGCGCCGTGGGTTTCGGCGCGGAGGCCGCCCCGGTGCAGGGCGTACTGAATTCCGCGGAGACCGCCTCGCAAGTGCCCGCCGCGGCGGTCGAGGCGGTCGTGGGCGCGGCCGGTCACCCGGCGAACCACGCTCCGGCCGCGCCGATCGCGCCGCAACGCGGCGGTCGCAACAGCCGGTTCGGCCCGCTGCCGCCCGTCGCGCCGGTGAGCGGCCCGGCCGCTCCGCCGACGTCGGGCCTGCGTTCGTCGGGCCTGCCTTCGTCGGGCCCGCTGCCGTCGGGGCCGCTGTCCTCGGGGCCGGTGGCGCCCGGTTCTCCCGACCGTCCCGGCTCCGGCGCGGATGACCATCTCGCCGACTCCGGGGACGACCCCCTGGACAACTACGGTGCTCCCGGTGCCGGGCCGGCCCTTCGCCCTGCCTTCCACGGGGCCCCCGGCCGGCCGGCGGTGTGCGCTGACGGTGCCGGGGCGCCGCCCCAGGCGGCCGCCGGCGGCCCGCCGAACCGGCAGCCCACGGGAGCGCCCGGCGGCCGGGTCGGGGCGACCCAGCGACGCCGGCTCCTCGTCGTGGCGGGCTCCGTGGCGCTGGTGGTCGGCGCCGGTGCGTGGGCGCTGGGCCAGGCGGCCGGCGGCTCGCCCCGGGGCGTGGTGGCCCACGCCGTCGGCCCGCAGCCGACCCACCTCGCCGGCGCCAACAAGTGCGTGGTGAGCTACGCGGTCTGGTCCGACGACGGTGGCCGGTTCAAGGCCGCCGTCACCATCGCCAACCGTGATGTGAGGGCGATCAAGAACTGGAAGCTCTGGTTCCTCATGCCGGGCGACCAGGTGGTTTCCGGCAACGGCAAGCTCCGGCTCGACCAGCAGTCCCGTGCCGTCACCGTGCAGACCGGCAAGGTGCTGAGCCCGCAGGCGACCGAGACCATGCAGTTCACCGGCCGGTACAAGGACAGCAACGCCGCCCCGATGGTGTTCCAGCTCGACGGGCAGACCTGCGAGACCTTCGTGTCGCCGAAGCCCGGCGAGCCGTCCCGGCCGGTCGAGCACCTGAGCAACGGCACGGTGCGGCTCGGGCCGGTGCCGTCGAAGCGGTCGCCGCTGCCGGGCATCTCCATCAACCCGAGCGGCGTGGTCGTCCCGGTCCCGGTGCCGCCCGGGCAGCAGCCTCCGGGCACCGGTACGCCGTCGGGCAGCCCGCCGGGGGACAACGGGGGGCCGCTGCCCGGCGACGGTGACGGCGATGGCGACGGCAATGAGCCGCCGCCGCCCTCCCCGCCCTCCCTGCCGGGGAACGACCCGTCCACGGGAACGGATGATGATCCGGACGCGGAGCCGTCCGCCCCGCCGGCGATCGAATCCGTGCCGCCGGAAGACGTGGACCAGGATAATCCGCCGGGATCATTCGGATAAACAGGGCGAAAAGTATGGGCGGTCGACCGGAGTGCAGGTCGGCCGCTCAATTGCGCGATAAAGTCGATATCGATCCCGGCAGGCATATACGTCCCCGTGTGGACGCCCCGCCCGTGCTGGACGGAGCGACCGCCGGAGCCGCCCCCGCCGAATCAATGCAAACTGCATCGGCGCGCCTCCGGGCCCGCTAGACGCCCGCGAGGCAGATTGTTGATACCGGTCTGCAACTCAACCGGATACAGTCCGCACCGGCGTGAGCGTTAGCTGGATCACAAGCAAGTCGTCGCACATCGGGGAGTCCGACATGATCAGCACCGTTCGAGAGCTCGCGGCGGAGGCACTGTTCGTCTCCGACCTGCAGCCCTCCCAGTGCCCCAGCCGCGAAACGGTCGAACAGACCGTCACCGCGATGATCCTGCGCCACGGCAGCGACGGATGCGCCGCCGGCGTCGCTACCGAGTTCGGCGACCACCCGGAGGTCGCGGTCCGCCGGATGAGCTGGGTCCACCAGGAGCTTCGCAACGTCATGGCGGCCCAGCGCCGTCCGCACTTCGCAAGCTGAGCTCAGCGCAGCTCTACCTGGCCGGTGGAGTTCGACGCAGCTCCGCCTCGCCGGCTGAGCTCACTGCAGCTCCACAGGCCGCGGCTTGCCGCGGGCTGTCGTCCGCTCTCAGATCCTTCCCCCGCGGTGCTGCGCCGCCGCCCGGGGCCCGCTTGCCCGCGCCCTGTGCGGCGCTCAGGGCGGGAGTTTCGATGACGGGCCCTGTCGCCGGGGCGCGCCGCCTCCGCGAGCCCTGAGGCGCCGCATCCGAAATGCGCCGCCCCCACAAGGCCGCCGCTCACGGTGTGCCGCCGCTCCGGACAGGCCGCCGCGCGCCGCGCGCCGCCGCCCCCTGGGCGTCCCCGCCGCCCGCCGCCCGCCGTCCCTGCGGTCCCGCCGCTTGAGCGCGTCTCCGCCGCGCGCCGCCCCTTGAGCGCGTCTCCGCCGCCCCACTGAGCGCGCCGTGTCCCTGGAAGGCCGGACGCCGCGCGGGAGGCCTGCGGCACCTGAGCCTTTTTGCGAAAAAACTCCATAAAAGCAACCGAGTTCGGCCGCCCCTGCACCCGTCGGCCGCAAATGTCTTCCTCATCGGCCGGTTCACCTGCCGGCCCATGTACGAGCGAGGAGGACTACGTGACCGTCACGACCGAACTCCCCGCCACCATCGGCACGACCCACGACGCGCCGTCTGCGCGCGACATCGAGGACCTCGTCCGCGAACACATGCCGATGGTGGGCCACCTGGTCCGGGAGCTGCTCAACCGCGTGCCCGGCCATGTCCACTCCGACGACCTGTCGTCCGCCGGATTCGCCGCGCTCCTCGGTGCCGCGCGCTCCTTCGACGTGAGCCGTGGCATCCCTTTCCACCGGTTCGCCGCCGTGCGGATCCGTGGCGCGCTTCTCGACGAGCTGCGCGGGCAGGACTGGGCCAGCCGCTCAGTGCGGGCCCGGGCCCGCCGGACCGCCCAGGCCCGTCAGGAGCTGACCGCGGCCCTGGGACGCACGCCGACCGAGGCCGAGGTTGCCGAGATGCTGGGCATCGGCGTCGCCGAGCTCGCGGCCGTCGAGGACGACGTGCAGAAGGCGGCGTTGCTGAGCCTGCAGGGATTCCCCACCGGCGCGGCCGAGGAGATGGTGCCGGAGCTCTCCGAAGGACCCGAGGACCTGCTGCTCAAACGGGAGCGCCTGGGCTATCTGCACCAGGCCATCCAGGCCCTGCCGGAGCGGCTGCGCATGGTCGTCACCCAGTCGTTCCTGCAGGAGCAGCCGCTCAGCGAGGTGGCCGCCGAGCTGGGGGTGACCGAGTCCCGGATCTCCCAGTTGCGCACCGAGGCGTTGCGGCTGCTGCGGGAGGGCCTGAACAGTTCCCTGGCGCCGGAGCTGCTGACGGTGGCCGCGGGGGGCCCGCGTACGCGCAAGGGCTGCCTGCAACGCCGCCGCAGCGAGTACTTCGCGCGGGTGGCGGAGCAGGGAAACCTGCACACCCGGTTGGCGCTGACCGACAGTCACGGCGTACCCATCGCCTTCGCCGCCTGACCGTCGCCGACGGCCGCATGGTCCCTGACCATGCGGCCGTAGACGCTCAGGGGCCGGTGTAGAGGATCGCGTCGAGCTCGATGTCGAAGCCGACCAGCGGGACCGGCACGGTGGTGCGCACCGGCAGGGCATCGCCCTTGACGTACTGCCGATAGATCTCGTTCATCTCCCCGAAGTCGCGGAAGTCGCGCAGGTAGACCCCGACGCGGACGGCCTGGTCGAGGCCCGCGCCCGCCGCTTGCGCGGCCGCCGCCAGGTTGCGGAAGGCCGCGTGTGCCTGCTCCGCGAAGCCGCCCGTCACCCGGGTGCCGTCCGGCAGCGCGGGGATCGCGCCGGCCAGATAGATCGTGTCGCCGGCGGCCACCGCGTGCGAGTACGGGCCGCCCACCGGGGCTGCCCGATCGGTCATGATCGCGCGCTTCGGCATGTCAGGTTCTCCTTGTCGGCTGTCGGGGAAACTGTTCGGCCAGACCGTCCACGCCCACCAGGGGCGTCGCCAGCAGAGCGCGGACGTCGTGGTCGCGCCGGGCCAGGGCGGCGCGTTGGGCGGGGGTGAGCGGGATCCACGGCGGCGGCGGTGCCGGCAGGCGCGGGGGCAACAGCCGGCCACCGGCGTACGTGGCCTCGTTGACCAGCCGCAGCGGCGCCCGGCGGACCTGACGGTGTGCGTCGGTCACCTCGAACGGCCCCTCTTCGAGCCGGAACACCGCGATGTCCGCCGGAGCGCCGGGCGTGAGCGTGCCGGCGTCCAGGCCGAGGGCGCGGGCCGGACGCTCGGTCGCCGCGGCGATGACGTCGGCCAGCGGCAGGCCGACCGCGAGCAGCTTCGCCATCGTCGTGGGCAGATCGAAGGCCGGTCCGTGCACCGAGCGGGCATGCAGGTCCGTCGATATCGAGTGCGGCGTCAGCCCCGCCGCCAACTGCGCCTCGGCGACGTCGAAGGCGAACCCGCCCGAGCCGTGCCCGATGTCGAGCAGCACCCCGCGCCCGTACGCCTCCCGCACGGCCGGCCCGAGCGGCGACGCGATGCCGCTGGCGCAGTGCGTGACGATGTCCCCGGGGCGCAGCAGCTCGAGCACCTCGTCGAGCGGCGGCGGCGCCGCGCCGATGTGGACCATGACCGGCACGCCGCACGCCTCGGCGGCGGCCAGCCCGCGGCGCAGCGGTGCGACGCCGTTCGCGCCGACCGTCTCGCGGTCGATGCGGACCTTGATGCCGCGGGTCAGGTCGCGATGGGCGCGTACGGTGTCGGCCGCCAGGTCCGCATCGCAGGTGGCGAGGTCGCGGCACTCCCCGGTGCGTCCGGCGAGCCCGGCCGCCGAGATGTTCAGCAGGGCGGGCACGCGCACGTCGAGCGACGCCACCGTACGGCGCAGCCCGGCGAGCGTGAACGCCCCCGCGGACCCGGCGTCGACCCACGTGGTGACGCCGGTGTACCAGGCGATCGGGCCGGGGTCGATGCCCCAGTAGCCGGGGCCGACGTGGGTGTGCAGATCGACGAGTCCCGGCGTCACGAGGCGGCCCGGGACGTCGTGCACCGCGACGCCGGTCAGGCCCGAGCCGACCGCGGCGATCCGTCCGGCGTGGACGGCGACGTCGGCCCGGCCGTGGCCGAACACCTCGCCGCCGGTCAGCACCAGGTCGTGGATCACGGCGCGCCGGCCTCGACCCGCCGCTCGTGGACGGTGCGCGGCACCGCCTTGCTGACCCTCACCGCGGCCACCCGCCGCCTCCTTGGCGAAGCTGTCGGTTCGTCGCCGATCCGTAGTAGCTTCCACACGATGCGCGACGGCGCCCCGGCGGTCAAGGGAGACTCCCATGATGCTCGATGTCCCCGACGAGCTCCTCGACTGGCGCGCCAAGGGCTTCTGGCTGCCCGAGGGGGAAGTGCCGGCCCGCGCCTTCGCCGCGGCCCGGCACACCCTTTTCGACGGTTCTTTCACCTGGCCGCTGCTGGTCGTGCGGGATTCCGCCGTACGGGCGAACATCGCCACGATGGCCGGATACGCGGATCGGCACGGCTTCTCCTTCGCCCCGCACGCCAAGACCACCATGGCGCCGAGCCTGCTGCAGGCCCAGCTCGACGCCGGGGCGTGGGCGCTCACCGTGGCCACCGCGAACCAGGCCCTGGTGCTGCGGCGCCTCGGCGCGCCCCGCGTGCTCATCGCCAACGAGGTGCTGGACCCCACCGCGTTGCGCTGGCTGTCGGCGCAGGCGGCGCGCGGCTGGGAGGTGATCGTCCAGGTTGACTCGCCGGCCGGCGTCGAACGGGTGGCCGACGCCGGTGGGCTGCGTGTACTCGTGGAGCTCGGTCATGCGGGTGGGCGCACCGGCTGCCGTACCGTCGACGGGGTTGTGGAGGTCGCGAGAGCCTGCGCCGGTGCGCCCGGGGTGACCCTCGCGGGGGTGACCGCCTACGAGGGCGCGCTGCCGGACGCGGACGCGGTCGACGCGTTGCTGGCCACGCAGGTCGAGGCGGTCCGCTCGATCGCGGGACTGCTGCCCGCCGAGGTGGTCGTTTCCGCCGGCGGCAGCGCCTGGTTCGACCGGGTCGTCAAGGCGTTCGAGGGGCAGTGGCTGGACGGGCACACCGTGCGCGCGGTGCTGCGCAGCGGCGCGTCGGTCACCCATGACGACGGCTTCTACCGCGCGCGTACGCCCTTCGGCCGAGTGCCGCAGGAGGGCTCACTGACGTCGGGGCTGGAGCTGTACGCGCAGGTCTTGTCCACTCCGGAGCCGGGCCTGGCAATCGTCGGCATGGGCAAGCGGGACGCTCCCTTCGACGAGGGACTTCCCGTCACCGAGGCGGGCGAGGTGGTCCGGATGAACGACCACCACACGCACGTACGCGGCACCTCGGCGGCGGTCGGTGACGTGATCCGTTTCGGCCTGTCGCATCCCTGCACGGCGTTCGACAAGTGGCGGTTCATCCCCGTCGCCGACGACGAGGACGTGGTCGTGGACGTGCTGCACACGTACTTCTGAGACGTGAACGACCTGCGCTCCGGACACTTCCGTGGGATTGACCGGCCTCGGGGACGCCATAGGCTTTCCCTAGCTTTTCGCCTACTGCGCGAGGCTTTGAGGAGTTCGCGTGAGTTCTGCTGATCTTCGGAATGTGATCGTCATCAGGCAGCGGGAGCTGGCCTCCCGCCACGAGGTGTTGGGCCGTGAGGGGCGCGATCCCGGCCGATACGAGGATCTGCTCCTGCGCGTCTTCGACGCCACCAACGATCTCGTCAGGGATCTCGACCGGCTGAGGGCGCGGTCCGCCCTGCGCCGCCGGGCGACGGCGGCCGGGCTCGTCATCGTCGCGTTCGTCGTCTCCGGGCTGGTCGCCGCCGGGGTGGTACCGGTCTACGGGCTGATCGGCGCCGCCGCCGCGCTGGCCGCGGCGGTCGCCCTCGCGGTGATCTCCCGGGCCGCCGACCCGCCCGACAGCCCGCCGGATGCCCCCGGCGCCGTGGCGCCCGACGGCGAGCGCGCGACGCCGGCGCCCGACGGCCGGCGGGGGCCGAAGGAGCAGGCCGGGGTTCGGCGCGGATCCGACGGCCTGCCGCGGCCTCGACGGCAGGAGATCCGTGAACAACCGTCCGCGCCGCCTGGGCGCACCGATGCGAGTGCGTCCGGGAAGGCGGGCGCATGACCAGCACCGAGGCGCCGACCGATCTCGCCCGGGTCGCCGAGGCGCTGCGCAACGAGATCAAGCGCAAGCTGAACACCCTGCGCCTGCAGCTCACGGACGATCTTCGCGAGGTGGCGCGGGCCGCCGAGGAGCGGTCCGCGCAGTTGGCCCGGCGGCTGGACGACGCCGACGGCCGCCTCGCGCGTCTCGCCGAGGCCCATGAGGAGCTGCGCCGGCAGGCCGAGGCGGAGCTTCGCGGTGCCCGGCAGGCGATCACCCGACTGACCGGCGAGATCCACCTGATCGAGGGGCGGCTGCGGCTGGAGCACGGCGTACGGCCCGTCGACCTGGACGCGGTACCGCCGGAGCTGGAGGGGCTGGTCGCCCAGGTGCGGGAGGCCGAGGAAATCCGCTCCGGCATGCTCGACGATCGGACCCGCGAGGCCCATCACGGCGCGCTCGACGCGTACGCGGAGCTGCGACGTCTCGCCGCGGAGAGCCGGGCCCGCGCGCTCGACGCCAGTGCCGTCCTGGCTCGCGCGCGCCCCGGGCGGCGCGAGTTTCGCCGGGCCGCGGCGTCCTACCGGCACCACTGGCGGCGGCTCGGTGCGCAGAACGCGGAGCTGGCCGCGACGAGGGACACGGTCGCGGTCGCCGAGAAGGAACTCGCCGCCGACCTGCGGCAGCAGGAGCAGTTCAGCACGCATCGGGGTGCGGTCGCCGTCGCCGAGCTCACCGCCCACCTGCGGCGGCGTATCGACGCCGCCGTGGAGACGCATGCGCTGTTCCCCTCGTGGTTCACGATCACCGAGCTCGGGCACCGGCCGAGTGCCGCCCGTGCCGCGGTGTGGTGTGACGCGGCCACCAGGGTCGCGCTCTACCGGATCACGTACGGGATCACCGACAGCGTCTCCGCCCTCGGCGACCCGCCGGAGGGCGGCCACCGCGCGCAGCGGTACGCCCAGGTGCGGGCCGCCCTGTCGGAACTCGCGGAGTGACACCGTGATCCACGGTCATCCGCATCGGTGACCTCCCTTTTGGGGGATGGGCGTGGCCGGGCCGTGATCTTAGGGTCGGTCAGTGTCGATCTGTGGTGGTTCGCCCTGATCGCTGGTGCCCTCACGCCGTCCCGCGAGCGGAGTCGTCCATGTCGGTTTTCCGTGGCTCGAACTCGTCCACCGCCTGGCCGGAGGGTGCCGATCCGTACCCGGACGGCCCCACCGAGCGGCTCGGCCCCGAGCCGGACCGGTCGTCCGCGCCGCCGTCGTCCCCACCGCAGCCGCGGCGCGGTGCCGTCTTCGCCGTGCTGCTCGCCATGCTCGCGTTGCTGGCCGCCGCCGCGGCCGTGCTGCTCGCCTGGCGGGCCCTGGAACGGGCGGACCAGGCCTTCGCCCGCCCGCTTCCGGCGGCCTCCGGGGCATCGCCGGCCGTCGCAGGCGCGTACGGGGAAGAGATTCTCCGGATCCAGGCGGGCTGCACCGGCGTGACGTTCCTCGACCTGGACGAGCCGAGGGTCAACGCCGCCGGCCCGGTCAGCGACCTGCGCTACGACAGCCGCTGCGGCGACGAAGCCCCCCAGCTCACCCTGGCCCCCGGTGCGGTGGGAGGCAGCGACGTGGGCGCCGCCGACGTGGACGGCCCGGGATGCGCGAGGGCCGTGCGGACCAGCCCGCTGGGCGGTGGCCTGATCGTGCCGGTGCGAACGGGTCTGGTCATGTGCGTGCTCACCGGCACCGGGACCCCGCCCACCGCGGGTGTGCGGCTGGTGCGGGTGAAGGTGGATCAGGTGAGCGCAGACGGCACCGTCAGCCTGCGGGCGACCGCCTGGCCGGCGGGCTGAGTGCGGGAGTTCCGGGCCGGTGCCGGTGTTGCCAGGCGGATCCTGACAGAATGTCGGGTGCGCCCTGTGATCCCGTGTGAGGAGACGTTCCCGTGATCCGTACCCATGACGCCGGCAGCCTCCGGGCCGACCACGCCGGTCAGTCGGTGACGCTCGCCGGATGGGTGGCCCGCCGGCGCGACCACGGCGGCGTCATCTTCGTCGATCTGCGGGACGGCTCGGGCGTCGTCCAGGTCGTCTTCCGTGAGGAGGACGCCCACGCGCTGCGCAACGAGTTCTGCATCAAGGTGACCGGCGACGTCACCGCGCGCCCCGAGGGCAACGAGAACCCGGAGCTGGCCACCGGCACGATCGAGGTCGTGGCGAGCGAACTGGTGGTGCTCTCCGAGGCCGCGCCGCTGCCGCTGCCGGTCGACGACAATGTCGAGGCCGGCGACGACCTGCGCCTCAAGTACCGCTACCTCGACCTGCGGCGCTCCGGGCCGGCCGCGGCGCTCAAGCTGCGCAGCCGCGCCAACCACATCGCCCGCGAGGTGCTGCACGCCCGCGACTTCCACGAGATCGAGACGCCGACCCTCACCCGGTCGACCCCCGAGGGCGCCCGCGACTTCCTGGTTCCCGTACGTCTGCAGCCGGGCACCTGGTATGCCCTGCCGCAGTCGCCGCAGTTGTTCAAGCAGCTCCTGATGGTCGCGGGCATGGAGCGCTACTACCAGATCGCCCGCTGCTACCGCGACGAGGACTTCCGTGCCGACCGGCAGCCGGAGTTCACCCAGCTCGACATCGAGATGTCCTTCGTGACCCAGGAGGACGTCATCGAGCTGGGCGAGGAGATCGTCGCCAAGCTCTGGAGCGAGTTGGCCGGCTACACCGTGCCGACCCCGATCCCGCGGATCACCTGGCACGACGCGATGAACCGGTACGGCTCCGACAAGCCCGACCTGCGCTACGGCGTCGAGCTGACCGAGCTGACCGACTACCTGCGCGGCACCGAGTTCCGGGTGTTCGCCGGCGCCATCGACGCGGGCGGCTACATCGGTGCGGTGGTCATGCCGGGCGGCGCCTCGCAGACCCGCAAGGAGCTCGACGGCTGGCAGGACTGGGCCAAGGCGCGCGGCGCCCGCGGCCTGGCGTACGTGATCCTCGACGATTCGACCGGGGAACCGCGTGGCCCGGTCGCGAAGAACCTGTCCCCGGAACACCTCTCCGGTCTTGCCGACCAGGTCGGCGCGAAGCCGGGCGACGCCGTCTTCTTCGCCGCGGCGGCCGAGCGCCGCGAGGCGCAGGAACTGCTCGGCGCGGCCCGCATCGAGATCGCCAAGCGGGCCGGCCTGATCGACGAGTCCGCCTGGGCGTTCTGCTGGGTGGTGGACGCGCCCATGTTCGAGAAGACCGACGAGGGCGGCTGGACGGCCGTGCACCACCCGTTCACCAGCCCGAACGCCGAGTGGCTCGACCGCTTCGAGGAAGCGCCGGACCAGGCGCTGGCCTACGCCTACGACATCGTGGTCAACGGCAACGAGATCGGCGGCGGCAGCGTCCGTATCCACCAGGCGGACGTGCAGAGCCGGGTGTTCGCCCTGCTCGGCATCACGCCGGAAGAGGCACAGGACAAGTTCGGCTTCCTGCTCGAGGCCTTCAAGTACGGCCCGCCGCCGCACGCCGGCATCGCTCTCGGCTGGGACCGCACCTGCATGCTGCTGTCCGGCAACGACTCCATCCGCGAGGTCATCGCCTTCCCGAAGACCCGCGGCGGCTTCGACCCGCTGACGACCGCGCCGACCCCGATCACGGCGGAGCAGCGTAAGGAAGCCGGCATCGACGCCAAGCCCAAGGCCACGACGGTCATGCCCGGCACGGACGGCCAGGCCGCGCCGGTCGAACGCTCCAACTGAGACGTACGCGGATGTCCGGCGGCGCTGTGCCGCCGGACCCGTCATGATGGGTCGCATGCTGGCGGAACCCACCATCGTCGAGCGGTCCGAGCAGATGTACGTCGGACGGCGCGAGTCCATCACCATGACCGAGTTCGCCCGCGTGGCCGACCATCTACCCGCGATGTTCGGGTGGCTGGGGGAGCAGGGCGTCACGCCCGCCGGGGCGCCGTTCTTCCGGTACCGCCTCATCGACATGTCCGCCGAGCTGGTCGTCGAGGCCGGGATTCCGGTGGCCGGGCCGGTCGCCGTCGAGGAGCCGGTCTTCGTGGACGTGCTGCCCGCCGGGCGGTACGCGACCGTCACGCATGTCGGCCATCCGGACGAGCTCATGGGGGTCACCGCGAGCCTGCTCGACTGGGCGCAGCGGCGCGGCCTCGAGTGGGACCGGACGCCGACGCCGGAGGGTGAGGTGTGGGGCGCCCGGCTGGAGGTGCTGATGACCGACCCGGCCGAGGAGCCCGACATGCACAAGTGGCAGACGGTGCTGCTCTTCAAGCTGGCCGACTGATCAGCTCTCCACCGTGAAATCCCCCCGTTCCACCGGGACGCTCAGGCGCATCGCGGGGTAGTCGGTGCACCGGAAGCCCAGGTCGGCGTAGAGCGGTTCGCCGTCGCGGCTGGCGCTCAGTTCGACGACGGAGACGCCCCGGGTCGCATACCAGCCGATCAAGGCGGTCATGCAGGCCCGGGCCATGCTGGCACAAAAGCGTTGCACAATTTCTGTGCACAAGTATTGTGCAAGTATGGAGCAGCGCGAAATTCATCTCGACTCCCGGCAGATCCGGGTGCTGGCCCACCCCCTGCGTTTCCGCCTGCTCGGCCGGCTCCGGCTGGACGGCCCGGCGACGGCGACGCGGCTGGCCCAGGCCCTCGGCACCAACACCGGGGCGACCAGCTACCACCTGCGGCAGCTCGCCGACGTCGGCCTCGTCCTCGAGGAGCAACGGCCCGGCCGAGGCCGGGAGCGCTGGTGGCGCGCGGCGCACGACGTGTCGAGCTGGCAGCGGGACAGCTTCGCCGGTGACGCCGACGCCACCGCGGCGGCGGACTGGCTCGAAGCCTCCCTGCTGCGCGGATTCGTCGAGCAGGTGGAGGCCTGGCATCGCGTCCAGCACGACGAACCGCCGGAGTGGCGCCAGGCCAGCAGCTTCTCCGACGTCTGGATCGACCTCTCGGCGGGGCAGCTCGACGCGCTCAACGCCGAGCTTCTCGACGTCATCGAGCGCTACCGGGCCGCGGGTCCGGCACCGGACTCCCGGCGAATCGTCTACTACCTCTACGGCATGCCGAAGGTGGCACCTTCATGAGCACCCTCACCGCCGCCCAGGCCCGGCGCCGCTTCCTGCTGCTGGCCGCGTTCCGCTGGCTGCCCGTCGGCCTGATGATCCCGGTCATCGTCCTGCTCCCGCTCGAACGCGGACTCACCCTGGCGCAGTACGGCGCGGCCGCCGCCCTGCAAGGCGTCGTCGTCCTGCTGCTGGAGCTGCCGACCGGCGGCCTGTCCGACGCGATGGGCCGGCGGCCGGTACTGCTGCTCGCGGGCCTCGTCGACGTCCTGGCGCTGTGCGTACTGACCGTCGCGGACTCGGTCCTGCTCTTCGTGATCTTCTACCTCCTCCAGGGCGTCTACCGCGCCCTCGACAGCGGCCCGCTCGAATCCTGGTACGTCGACCAGGCCCTCGCCGCCGACGAGCACGCCGACATCGAGACCGGCCTGAGCCGCAGCGGCGTCGTGATCGGCGTGGCCATCGCCGGCGGCGCCCTGCTCACCGGCGGCCTCGTCGCGCTCGGCCCGTTCGGGGCCGTCACCGCGCTCAGCGCGCCGGTCTACGTCGCGCTCGGCCTGCAGCTCGTCTCCCTGGTCGCGGTGGCGACGCTGATGACCGAGCCACGTCCCCGGCCGGGGCTGGGCGCCCTGGCCGCCTCGGCGAGCGGCGTGCCGGCGGCGATCGGGGGCGCGCTCGGACTGCTGCGCCGGTCCCGGATCATAGTGGCGCTCATCGCCGTCGAGGTGTTCTGGGGCTTCGGCATGATCGCCTTCGGGAGCCTGATGTCCGTACGCCTCGCCGACGTGCTGGGCGACGCCACCCGGGCCTCCGCGCTGATGGGCCCGGTCGGCTCGGTGGCGTGGCTGGCCTCGGCCGCCGGGGCCGCGCTGGTCCCCGCGCTCGCCCGCCGCATCGGCGCGCCCTGGACCGGCTTCACCCTGCGGATCCTGCAGGGCGTCACCGTCGCCGGGATGGCCCTGCTGGCGGGTCCGGCCGGCGTCATCGCGGCGTTCCTGCTCTGCTACACCGTGCACGGCGCGGCCGACCCGGTGCACAGCGGGCTGCTGCACCGGCAGGTCCAGGGGCCGTACCGCGCGAGCCTGGTCTCGCTGAACTCGATGGTGGCCCAGCCGGCCGGCGCCCTCGGCCTGATCGTCCTCACCGTGATCGCCACCCGGGCGAGCCTGGTGGTCGCCCTGCTGGTCGGGGCGGTCGTCCTGGCCGTGGCCGCGCCGCTCTACCTGGTGGCGCGGCGGGCCGCGCCGCAGACCGCGCCGACCGGCACGCCGGAGGTCGCGCCGGTGCCCTGATGGCCGGGGGTTTGCGCGCGACCACCCCGCGGGTACCAGCAGGTCACGTGCTCTCACCCCCGATGGAGGCCCCCATGCTCGCGATCGCCGCGGCCGTCGTCTTCGGCATCTACCTGCTTCTCGACCTGCTCGACGTGCAAACCTCGGACCTGTTCAACTTCAACACGTTCGCCTCCCTCGGCCTGCTGCTGCTCTCCCTCTACCTGGCCGGGGTCGGCAGCGGCCCGCGCGCCGGCACCGGCAGCGGCCGCCGCTTCTACGGCCGGCGCCCCGGCCGCGGCTGACCGTCACGTCCCGGCCCGCTCACATCGGTGCATTTCCGGCACCGTAGGGCGGGCCGGTACTGTCGGTGCCGATGGAATTCGACGGACTCTTCCCCCTGACCGGACCGGGCGGCGTCCGCACCGCGCCACCGGCGGGCGCGGAGTCCGGCTTCACCCGGCCCGCGGCCGACTCGCCGCTGCCCGTGCGCATGCGACCCGCCGACCTGGACGAGCTCGTCGGCCAGCAGCACCTGCTCGCGCCCGGCGCGCCGCTGCGCCAGCTCGTCACCGGTACCACGCCGATGTCGGTCATCCTCTGGGGGCCGCCCGGCACCGGCAAGACCACCATCGCGCATCTTGTCGCCGCGGCCACCGACCGTACGTTCGTGGCCATGTCTGCCCTGACCGCGGGCGTCAAGGACGTGCGCGCGGTCATCGACAAGGCCCGCCGCGAACGCCGCGCCGGGGGAGCGCCCACCGTCCTGTTCATCGACGAGGTGCACCGCTTCAGCAAGACCCAGCAGGATTCGCTGCTGGCCGCCGTCGAGGACCGCACGGTGACACTGCTCGCGGCGACCACCGAGAACCCCTACTTCTCGGTCATCTCGCCGCTGCTGTCCCGCTGCGTGCTGCTCACCCTGCGCGCCCTCGACGAGGAAGACGTCCGTCGGCTCATCCGCCGCGCGGTCACCGACGAACGCGGCCTCGGCGGTGCGGTCACGCTGACCGTCGAGGCAGAAGACCATCTGGTACGGCTGGCAAGCGGCGACGTCCGCAAGGCCCTGACGGCGCTGGAGGCCGCGGCCGGGTCGGCGGCCGCGCAGGGAGCCACCGAGATCGACCTCGCCACGGCCGAGAAGGCGGTCGACGTGGCCGCCGTGCGCTACGACCGCGACGGTGACGCCCACTACGACGTGACCAGCGCGTTCATCAAGAGCATGCGCGGCTCGGACCCGGACGCCGCCCTGCACTGGCTGGCCCGGATGCTGGTCGCGGGCGAGGACCCGCGCTTCATCGCCCGCCGCATCGTCATCTTCGCCAGCGAGGACGTGGGCATGGCGGACCCGCAGGCCCTACTCGTCGCCACCGCCGCGGCCCAGGCGGTGCAGTCGGTCGGCCTGCCGGAGGCCCAGCTCAATTTGGCACAGGCGGTGGTGCATCTCGCCACCGCCCCGAAATCCAACAGCGTCACGACCGCCATCTCCGCCGCGATCGCCGACATCCGTGCGGGCCGGGGCGGCGCGGTGCCATCCCACCTGCGCGACTCCCACTACCCAGGATCACGTGGCCTAGGTCACGGAAAGGGCTACCGCTATCCACACGACGACCCCAAGGGTGTTGTGAGGCAGCAGTACGTACCGGATGATCTGATCGGCGCGGAGTACTACACCCCCACCGAGCACGGTGCCGAGCGGGCGGTGGCGGACCGTTTGCCCCGGCTACGCAGAATCGTCCGGGGAGCGGGTCCGTCCCCGGCCGGCCCGGCCCCCGCCCCGCAACGCGACGACAGCGGCCCCGCCGCCGGAGAGGACCAGCCGTGAGCAGGCGCGGCGCCGAAAGGCCCGACGACTACGACGATCGCACCGAGCAGACCGGCCGCGGACGCCGGCTGTTCGGTCGTGGCCGCCCGGAGCCGATCGAGCAAGAGGTGCCCCGCGAGGAGACCGGCTGGCTGGACGACCTGCGTACGGCGAAGGAAGAGGGCGGCTCGATCGGCCCGGGCACGGCCCCGGGCGAGGCCCGCACCAGCAAGAGCGGCCGCCGCGCCCCGACCCCCGAGGATCCCGGCGGTGCCGAGCCGTTCGCGCCTCTGCCCGCCTCCGCCCCGCCCGCCGCGGCACCGAGCTCTCCGGCCGCGCCGCGCTCCGCGACTGGTACGCGTCCCCCGGTCGCTCCCGGTTCGCCGGCTGGTCCGCGCGCCGCGGGCGCTTCCCGTCTCCCGGTTGCTCCGGGTTCGCCGGCTGGTCCGGGTTCGCCGGGTGGTCCGCGCTCCGCGGGTGCCTCCCGGCCGCCTGTTTCTCCGGGTTCGCCGGCTGGTCCGCGTCCGACGGCTGGCGCGCGTCCCCCGGCTTCGGGCTCTCCCGCTGCGTCGCGTCCGGCGGCTGGTCCGCGTTCGGCGGACCCGCGCTACCCGGCGGTCGACCCGACTGCGGGCATGGCCGTTCCGGGAGTGCCGGCTTCAGGCAACGCCCCGGAGATTCCACCCGCTGCCCGGCCCGTCTCGCCGGGACGGCCGCCCGCCGGCCGTGCCGTGTCGGCCAGCCATCCAGTCTCACCGGGGCATCCCGTCCCCGGCCGTCCTGTCTCACCGGGCGGTCCTGTCCCGCGTGTCTCACCGGGCGGTCCTGTCCCGCGTGGCGGGCCTGCCGTACCCGGCGGTCCTGCCTCGCGTGGCGGGCCTGCCGCACCCGGCGGTCCTGCCTCGCGCGGCGGGCCTGCCGCAGCCGTTTCACCTGGCGGGCCCGTTCCACCAGGCGGGTCTCCCGGAGGCCGGCACGGTGCGGCGCCGGAGGACCGGCAGCCGGGCCGCCCGGTGTCGCCGCCCGGGCGCACGCCCTGGTCCGAGGAACAGGCGCCGCAGCCCGGTCACGGGCAGGCCGGCCCTGCACGGCGTGGTGGCGGTTCCCGGCCCGACAGACCAGGCCGTGGCAGCCACTCGGTGCCGGGTCAGGCCGGCCCCCTGCCCGGTCAAGCCGGTCACGCGGGGCCCGTGCCAGGTCAGGGCGGCCACACCGGTCCCGTGCCGGGCGTTGCGGGTCCCATGCCGGATGGCCATGCCGTTCCCCGGCCGGGACAGACGGGTCATGGCGGGCCGATGCCGGGCCGATCGGGGCCGCGCCACGGCGGGCGGGGCGTCGCGGGTGACGAGGAAACGACGTTCGGTTCCCGGGCCGCTGCTGCACCCGGCCGGGCCCAACCCGGCGCTCCCGGCGAGCAGGGCGGCCGCCACGGTCGGTTCGACCCGGAGGAGAACTCCGGGCCGCTGCCGGTCGGCCGCGCGGCCACGGGGCCGGTCAACCGCACCGGACCGCGTAACCGGCAGAGCTCTGCGGACACCCCCACCGGCCGTCACGGTGGGGTCGATGCGTATGCCGGTAGCCACGACGTGCCTCCCTCGGGCCGCCATGGTGGGCCGGATGGGCCGCCTTCCGGTCGTCATGGTGGGCCGGGTGGGCCGCCTTCCGGTCGTCACGGTGGGCCGGACGCGCCGCCCTCAGGTCGTCACGGTGGGCCCGATGGGCCGCCCTCAGGTCGTCACGGTGGGCCCGATGGGCCGCAGTCGGGTCGTCACGGTGGGCCGGATGGGCCGCCCTCAGGTCGCCACGGGGGACCGGGCGGCGTAGCTGGTCGCCCCGGTGGGCGGGACTCGAGTGCCGGCCGCCGCGCTGCGCAGCAACGGCCCGGTCCGGCCGCGGAATCGGCGCAGGCACGGGCCTCCGCGTCGGTCGTGCCGCCCGTCGTGCCCGGCCGCGAGGGCGTCCGCACTCCTCCGATCCCGGGTCGCGCCGGGGCGATGGCCGGTAGCACCTCCGGGGTGATCGGCACCACCGGACAGATCGCCCAGGCCGGAGGCGCCGGTGCCCCCCCGCGGGGGACGGGCCGGGTGCCCCGGCCAGGGCAGTCCGGGCGTGCGGGCCCAGGCCAACCGGTCTCGCCCGGGCGGCCGGGCCAGCCGCCTCAGCCGAGCCAGCCGATCACGCCGGACGGGCCGCCCATGGCGAGCCGGCCGGAATCAAGTCAGCCGATCTCGGGACAGCCGGTTTCCCCGGGCCGACCGAGTCCTGAGTTTCCCGGCGCGGGGCGTCCCGGGCCCATCCAACAGCCACACGGGCGCCCGGAACCGGGCCAGCCCGGGGTGGGTCAGCCGGGCCCGGGTCGCCCGGGCCGTGGCCAGGCAAGAGCGGGCCAGCGCAGGCCGGATCAGCCCGGCGCGGGTCAGCCCGGCGCGGGCCGTCCCGTCGCGGGGCGTGCCGTGCCCGGGCAAGCCGGCCGGGGTGCCGCCGAGCGTTCCGGCATGGCATCGCCACCGGCTTCGGCCGGGCCCGCCAGCGGCCCGATCCATGCCAGCGGCCCGATCCATGCCAGCGGCCCGATCCATGTTCCCGGAGCCACCCCGGGCTCAGCGGTCCGGCCCGCCTCTGGCGCCGGGATGGCGCGGCCCACCTCCGGAGCCGTAGAGACACGCCCCGCCTCCGGAGCCGGAGCGACAGGACCCACCTCCGGAGGCGAAGCGACGCGGCCCACCTCCGGAGCCGGGGGTATGCGGCCCACCTCCGGAGCCGGGGGTATGCGGCCCACCTCTGGAGCCGGCGCTGCGAGCGGGCCCATGGTCGGAAACGGCAGAAACGCCGGAAACGCAGCCAACGGAGGAACTCTCCCGGCCGGGAGAAACAGCACCGCGGGTCAGCCCGTGGGCAGAGCCGGAGCAGCGACAGGCACCCCGCCCTCGGGCACGGCCGGCACCGCAGCCGGCGCCGCGGTCCCGGGCAGGGCTGGCGCGGCTAGTGCTGCGGTTCCCGGTAGGGCTGGCGCGGCTAGTGCTGCGGTTCCCGGTAGGGCTGGCGCGGCGGCGAGCGCCGCGGTCCCGGGTAGGCCTGGCGCGGCGGCCAGCGCCCCGGTCCCGGGCAGAGCCGGCGCGACAGAAAGCGCCGCGACGCCGGACCGGGACGGGAGTGCCGGCGCAGCGGGTAGGGCCGAGGGCGCCGTGGCGACCGGCCGGGCCGGGGCCGCCGGCAGCGCCGCTGTCGCCGGGAGAGCGATAAGGGCGAGCAGTGTCGGGGCCGCGGCGGTACCTGGTGCCGCGCCGACATCCGGCAGCGGTGCTGCCCCGGTGACCGGCAGCGCCTCCGTCGGGGCGGTTTCCGGGCGGGTCTCCGTACCCTCCGGAAGTGATGACGGCCCGATCAAGGTGCCCGCCGCGATGGACGAGACGGATCGGGCCGCCGGGGCCGACGAGGCCGGATTGTCCGGCGGTCGGCTCGGCAGCTTGCGAGTCGCCCGCTCCGAGCTGCGTACCCAGATGCGGGCCAAGCGCCGCCTGCGGGTCATGACCCTGCTCTCCCTGAGTGTCCTGGTGCTCGGCCTGTTGCCGCTGGTGTTCGGGATCCGGGCCGCCACCAAGGACCCGGTCTTCACCTCGCTCGACGCCCTGCAGGTGCCGGAGTGGGCCGACCGGAACGTGGACGACCAGAGCGCCGGGAGCCGGTGGTGTTTCCTCGACTGCCGGTTCCGGGAGCGGACCGCCCAGTCGGAGCGGCCGTTCGAGGACACGAACCAGGTCTACTCGGCCGCGCTGCGGTCCGCCGGGTGGAAGGTGCGCGGTGGTCAGTGCACCGACCAGCCGACCACCGCCGGCAAGTACACCTGCTGGACCCGGGACGAGTTCACTCTGGACCTCTGGGTGCGGCTGCCCGAGTGCGCCGTCGACGCCGTCGCGGCGAAGGATCCGGCGACTGTTCCCTCGACCGGGCCGGACGGGGTCGTGCCGACCGCCGATCCGAAGAAGTGCGTCGGGTCGACCGTCAGCATCAAGGTGCAGAACGCCGTGACCGACGTCCGGGGCAAGCCGGAGCCCGCGGTGGATCCGTCGCTGATCGGCGAGACGCCGGACCCTGTGCTGACGAATGATCCCCTGCTGGAGCCGACACCCTCGGCGTCGTGACGCGGACCGCGATGACGGACGGTAGGGTCTGCACGTTGTCACGCTTAGCGGTCCGTTGGTAGAGGAGACGCGTGTAATGAACGCCGGAGCAATTGCAGGCCTGATCGCGGCGGGCGCGTTCCTGATGCTCGTGCTGGTGCTCGCCGTCCCGATTCTGAAGCTGCGCCACACGGTGGACGCGGCCACCCGGGCCATCAACGACCTGAACGACCGGACCGGCCCGCTGCTCGGCGGCGTCACCGAGACGGTGGACAACGTGAACACCGCGCTGGGCCAGGTCCAGGTCTCTTTGGACGGTGTGAACGTGCAGCTCGCCAAGGTCGACACCATGACCGAGCATGCCCAGAACGTCACGGCGAACGTCGCCAACCTGGTCACCGTCGTGTCCGCCGCCGCCGCCAACCCGCTGGTCAAGGTGGCCTCGTTCGGGTACGGGTTGCGCAAGGCCGCCGCCGCCCGCCGGCATGCCGACCACGAGCGCGAGGTTCGCACCGCCCTCAAGCAGCGCCGCAAGGCCGAGCGCGCGGCCCGCTGACGCCGGCTGCGCGTCGCGAACACCCGAGTCGCGCGGCTCGCTGACGCCGGCTGCGCGTTGCGAACACCCGGGCGCGGGGATATCAGCAGAACCGGAGCGGAAGAACCGGAGAGAAGACTCATGAAGCGGTTGCTCTGGCTGGGCGTGGGCCTGGCCGTCGGCGCCATCGTCGTGCGCAAGATCTCGCGGAAGGCCGACGAGTTCACCCCGTCCGGCATCGCCACGTCGCTGTCGGAATCCGCTGGCGGCCTCGTCGAGTCCCTGCGTAGCTTCGTGGAGGACGTGCGCGCGGGGATGGCCGAGCGCGAGCAGGAGATCCACGCGGCCTTCGCCGCGGGAGAGCTCTACGAGGACAAGTTCGCCGAGCTGCGCGACGACGCGCAGGACGGTTCACACGGGCGGCACGCCCAGGAGGGTCAGCGATGAAGACGGCGGAGATCAAGCGGCGCTATCTGGCGCATTTCGAGGCCAACGGGCACACGGTCGTGCCGAGTGCCCCGCTGCCCGCCATCGAGGACCCCAACCTGCTGTTCATCAACGCGGGCATGGTGCAGTTCGTCCCGTTCTTCCTCGGCCAGCGCACCCCGCCCTATCAGCGCGCGGTGAGCGTGCAGAAGTGCATCCGGACGCCGGACATCGACGAGGTCGGCAAGACCTCGCGGCACGGCACGTTCTTCCAGATGAACGGCAACTTCTCGTTCGGCGACTACTTCAAGGAAGGCGCGATCAAGCTCGCCTGGGAGTTGTCGACCAAGTCGGTGGAGCAGGGCGGTTTCGGCCTGGACCCGAGCCGGATCTGGCCGACCGTCTACCTCGACGACGACGAGGCGTTCGAGCTGTGGCGTGCCACGGGTGTGCCGGTGGAGCACATCGTGCGCCGGGGCAAGAAGGACAACTACTGGTCGATGGGTATCCCGGGCCCGGCGGGCCCGTGCTCGGAGCTGTTCTACGACCGCGGCCCCGAGTACGGCCGCGAGGGCGGCCCCGAGGTCGACGAGGACCGGTACCTGGAGTTCTGGAACCTGGTCTTCATGCAGTACGAGATCACCGACGTGAAGAGCAAGGAGGACTTCACGATCGTCGGTGACCTGCCCGCGCAGAACATCGACACCGGCATGGGCCTGGAGCGCATCGCCTCGATCCTGCAGGGCGTCGACAACCTGTACGAGATCGACGAGGTCCGCCCGATCCTGGCGCGGGCGGCGGAGCTGACCGGCAAGACCTACGGCGCGCACTCCGGGCACGCGGCGAGCCAGTCGCATCCCGACGACGTGCGGCTGCGCGTGATCGCGGACCACGTACGCACCGCGTTGATGCTCATCGGCGACGGGGTGATCCCGTCCAACGAGGGCCGCGGCTACGTGCTGCGGCGCATCATGCGCCGGGCGATCCGGGCGATGCGGCTGCTCGGCTGGCAGGACAAGGCGCTGCCCGAGCTGCTGCCGGTGGCGCGCGACTGCATGGCGCCGTCGTACCCCGAGCTGGCGCAGGAGTTCGAGCGGATCTCCACGTACGCGTACGCGGAGGAGGACGCGTTCCTCTCCACCCTGCGCGCGGGCACCACGATCCTCGACACGGCGATCACCGACACCCGCGACAAGGGCGGCAAGGCGCTGTCCGGCGCGCAGGCGTTCCAGTTGCACGACACGTACGGGTTCCCGATCGACCTGACCCTGGAGATCGCGGCGGAGCAGGGCCTGACCGTCGACCAGGACGGCTTCCGCCGGCTCATGGCCGATCAGCGGTCCCGCGCGAAGGCGGACGCCGCCGCGCGCAAGACGGGCCACGCCGACCTGTCGTCGTATCGTTCGGTGCTCGACGCCGGCGGCCCGGTGGAGTTCACCGGCTATGCGGAGGTCTCCCGCGAGTCGCGGGTGCGGGCGTTGCTCGGCAGCGGCGGCGCGCGCGTCGAGGCGGCCGGCGAGGGCGACTACGTCGAGCTGGTGCTCGACAGCACCCCGTTCTACGCCGAGGGCGGCGGCCAGCAGGCGGACACCGGCCTGATCAACGTCGGCGCCGGCCAGGTCGAGGTCGTCGACGTGCAGCAGCCCCTGCCCGGCCTCATCGTGCACAAGGCGCGGGTGGTCCGCGGTGAGGTGCGCGCGGGCGAGGCGGGCTTCGCCGAGATCGACGTGACGCGACGCAGGGCCATCTCGCGGTCGCACACCGCGACCCACCTGATCCACCAGACGATGCGTGCCTTCCTGGGCGAGTCCGCGACCCAGGCGGGTTCGCTGAACGCGCCCGGCCGGTTGCGGTTCGACTTCAACACCCCGGGCGCGGTGCCGGCGAGCGTCCTGCACGACGTCGAGCAGCAGGTCAACGAGGTGCTGCTGCGCGACCTCGAAGTGCATGCGTTCATCACCTCGCAGGAGGAGGCGCGCCGGCTCGGCGCGATGGCCCTGTTCGGGGAGAAGTACGGCGATGAGGTCCGAGTGGTTGAAGTCGGCGACTATGCGCGTGAACTTTGCGGTGGTACGCACGTCGCCCGCTCCGGCCAGTTGGGCCTTGTGAAGATCCTCACGGAGTCGTCGATCGGCTCCGGGGTCCGCCGGGTCGAGGCGCTCGTCGGCATCGACGCGTTCGGCTTCCTCGCCAAGGAGCACCTGCTGGTCACCCGCCTCGCGGAGTTGTTCCGGGTTCCCGGCGACCAGGTGGCCGAGCGGGTCGAGCAGACCGTCACGGCGCTGCGCGACGCGGAGAAGGAGCTCGAGAAGATGCGCGCGCAGATGGTCCTCGGCGGCGCGGGCACGCTGGCGGCCCAGGCCAGGGATCTGCGAGGCGTGGCGTTCGTCGGCACCGAGGCACCGGAGGGCGCGGCGACCAACGATGTGCGTACGCTTGCCCAGGAGATTCGTGGCAAGATCGACGCCGGTCGTCCCGCGGTGGTCGCGGTGGCGGCCCGGTCGAACGGCAAGGCGTCACTGATCGTAGCGATCAACGCGGTGGCGAAGGACCGGGGACTCTCCGCGTCCGAGCTGGTGAAGGGTGCGTTGTCCGGTCGGGGCGGCGGCAACGCCGACCTCGCGCAGGGCGGCGGAGTACCCGCTGACCAGGTCGCCGCGCTGCTGGCGGCGGTGGAGAAGGCGGTCGGCGAGGCCGCCTGAGAGGAAGGGTGGCCCGATGAACGCACTGCCGCGGGGTAGGCGGCTGGGCGTCGATGTCGGTAAGGTGCGCGTCGGGGTCGCGCTGTGTGACCCCGACGGGATCCTGGCCACCCCCCTGGCCACGGTGCCCCGTGACATGATGGCGGCGCCCGACGCCGTCCCCGGTGACATCGCCGAGCTCGTCCGCCTCGTGGGGGAGCACGAGGTGGTGCAGATCGTGGTGGGACTCCCGGTGCGCCTCAACGGCGCCGAGGGAGATGCCGCCGCTGACATCCGTGCCTATACGCACCGTCTGGAACAGGCGGTCGGATCGGTTCCCGTCGTCCTCGCGGACGAGAGGATGTCGACCGTGGTCGCAACCCGTAGGCTTGCCGAGCGAGGAGTCCGGGGTAAGCGCCAACGGGCGGTCGTCGATCAGGCGGCCGCCGTGGAGATCCTGCAGAGCTGGCTGGACGCACAGCGGAGGCAGACGAGATGATCGACGAGCTGGACCTGGCGTTCGATGAACAGATCGAACGCGGTAAACCCCGCCACCGGCGGGGCGGCCGCGGCGCCAAGGGCGGCAAAGGCAAATCCACCGTCGCGTTCCTGATGGTGTTCATCCTGCTCGGCGTCCTGGGCGTGGGTGGCTACCTCGGCTTCGAGAAGGTCAAGGGCTTCTTCACCGCGGCCGACTACGGCGGCGCGGGCACCGGTCAGGTGGAGGTGTCACTCGGTGAGGGCTCGCTGACCGAAATCGGCAACACGCTCGTCGAGGCCGACGTGGTGAAGAGCACCGCCGCGTTCATCGAGGCGGCGGAGGAGAACCCGCGGGGCAAGAACATCCAGCCGGGGACGTACAACCTGCGCAAGCAGATGTCGGCCAAGGACGCCGTCACGCTGCTGCTGGATCCCAAGGCCCGCGTGACCAAGGGCGTCACCATCCCCGAGGGCAAGACCGCGCTGGAGATCTACGCGATTCTGTCGAAGGCGACCGGCGTGCCGGTGAAGGACTTCGAGACCGCGGCCAAGGATCCGAAGGCGCTGGGGGTGCCGGACTTCTGGTTCAACCGCCGCGACGACAAGAAGGCGTCGGGCACCATCGAGGGCTTCCTCTTCCCGGACACCTACGAGTTCAAGCCGAAGGCCACCGCCGAGGAGATGCTGTCGGTGATGGTGGCCAAGTTCATCGACATGACCACGGAGCTGGATTTCGTCAAGTCGGTCGAGAACAACCTGCAGGTCTCGCCGTACGAGGCGCTGATCGTGGCGTCGCTGTCACAGGCCGAGGCGGGCATCGCCGAGGATCTGCCGAAGGTGGCCCGGGTCGCCTACAACCGGGCGTACAAGAAGAAGATGCCGTTGCAGTTCGACGTGACGACGAATTACTGGCTGCAACTGCAGAACAAGGGTAAGAAGCACTCCGGCAAGATGACCACCGCCGAGCTCGAGGACCCGAAGAATCCGTACACCACGGAGCTGAAGGTCGGCCTGCCGCTGGGGCCGATCAACAACCCGGGCAAGCTGGCATTGCAGGGTGCGGTGAAGCCGGCGACCGGCGAATGGCTGTTCTTCGTCGCCGTCGACAAGACCGGCAAGTCGGCGTTCGCCGAGACGAACGCCCAGCACGACGCGAATATCCAGAAGGCCTGCCAGAACGGCATTCCGCTCTGCTGACACCGCGTCCCGTCGCCCACCGAAAGCGCGCCGCATGACCGTGAACCGCCGGGCCGCCGTCTGCGGCAAGCCGATCGCCCATTCGCTGTCGCCGGTCATCCACGCCGCGGGTTTCGCCGCGACGGGGCTGCTCGACTGGGTGTACACGGCCATCGAGTGCGCCGAGGCCGAGCTCTCCGACCTGGTGGCCGGCCTCGGCCCCGAGTGGGCCGGGCTGTCGCTGACCATGCCGCTCAAGGAGGCGGCCCTGACGGTCGCCGCGGAGGTCTCGCCGGTCGCGGCCGCGACCGGCGCGGCCAACACTCTGGTACGCCGCGACGACGGTTCGTGGTTCGCCGACAACACCGACGTGCCGGGCATGGTCCGGGTGCTGCGGGACGCGGGTCTGGCCGGGGCGCCGTCGATCACCGTGCTCGGCGGCGGCGGCACGGCCCGGGCCGCGATGGCGGCGGCCGCCGCGCTGGGCGCCGCCCAGGTGACGGTCGTGACCCGCCGCCCGGAGGCCCGCGACGAGCTGGCGCCGGCCGCCGCCGCGCTCGGCGTGACGATCGCCGGCGTCGACTGGGCCGAGGCCCCCGCCACGTTCGCCGCCGACGCGGTCGTCTCCACCGTGCCGAAGGGCGCCGCCGACGGCCTGGCGTTGCAGGTCGCGTGGCGGCCCGGCACGGTGCTCTTCGACGCGATCTACGACCCGTGGCCGACCCCGCTGGCGTCCGCGGCGGCGGCGAACGGGGTCCGGGTGGTGTCCGGCCTCGACCTGCTGCTGGCCCAGGCGCTCGGCCAGTTCGAGCTGTTCACCGGCGTCAGCCCGGCCCCGGAGGCCGCCATGCGGGAGGCGCTGGCCGCCGCTGCCGCGGTGCGTTGAGTCACCGCCGCCACCCCGTGGGTGACGCACTCCGACGCGGACGCTGACCAGCGGTGTCGAGGCTGTCACCGCGTTGACATCCGTTCGTATGCTCAGCGGCCCGACAGGCAGCCGCGGCGGAGAAGCTCCCGATCCGCGCTGGACGCACGGCGGAGGCGGACGAGATGCTCGACGAGCTGGACCGGGCGTTCGATGAACCGATCGAACGCGGCAAACCCCGCCACCGGCGCCCCCGCGGCAAAGGCAGGTCCACCGTCGCGTTCCTGATGGTGTTCATCCTGCTCGGCGTCCTGGGCGTGGGTGGCTACCTCGGCTTCGAGAAGGTCAAGGGCTTCTTCGTCGTCGCCGATTACGGCGGCGCGGGCACCGGTCAGGTGGAGGTGTCACTCGGTGAGGGCTCGCTGACCGAAATCGGCAACACGCTCGTCGAGGCCGACGTGGTGAAGAGCACCGCCGCGTTCATCGAGGCGGCGGAGGAGAACCCGCGGGGCAAGAACATCCAGCCGGGGACATACAAGTTGCGCAAGCAGATGTCGGCCAAGGACGCCGTCACCGTGCTGCTGGATCCCAAGGCCCGGATCACCAAGGGCATCACCATTCCCGAGGGCTTGAGCACAATGGACATCTACACCCTCCTGTCGAAGAAGACCAAGATTCCGGTCAAGGATTTCGAGGCGGCCGCGAAGGATCCGAAGGCGCTGGGGGTGCCGGACTTCTGGTTCAACCGCCGCGACGACAAGAAGGCGTCGGGCACCATCGAGGGCTTCCTCTTCCCGGACACCTACGAGTTCAAGCCGAAGGCCACCGCCGAGGAGATGCTGTCGGCGATGGTGGCGAAGTTCATCAAGGTCACCACCGAGATGGGCTTCGTCAAGACGGTGGAGGGGAAGCTGTCGGTGTCCCCGTACGAGGCGCTGATCGTGGCGTCGCTGTCACAGGCCGAGGCGGGCATCGCCGAGGATCTGCCGAAGGTGGCCCGGGTCGCCTACAACCGGGCGTACAAGAGGAACATGCCGTTGCAGTTCGACGTGACGACGAATTACTGGCTGCAACTGCAGAACAAGGGTAAGAAGCACTCCGGCAAGATGACCACCGCCGAGCTCGAGGACCCGAAGAATCCGTACACCACCACGCTGAAGGTCGGCCTGCCGCTGGGACCGATCAACAACCCCGGCAAGCTGGCACTGCAGGGCGCGGTGAAGCCGGCGACCGGCGATTGGATCTTTTTCACCGCCGTCGACAAGACCGGTAGGTCGGCCTTCGCCCTCACGGATGACGAGCACAACGCGAACCGGGACAAGGCCTGTGCCAACGGCATCCCGGTCTGCCGTTAGGCACGCTCCGCGCGGCCGGTGAGCAGCAGCATCGAGAGCGCGGCCACGGCGAATCCCAGGACGGCCGCGCCCATCGGCACGCCCAGGCCCGGGTCGCCCAGGCCGGCGAGCGGCGCGGCGAGCGCGGCGATCACCGACTGGATGCCGCCCATCACCGCCGCCGCCGTGCCGGCCCGGTCGGGGTGCCGGTCCAGGGCCAGCGCGGTCGCGTTCGGCATCACCATGCCGATCACGCCGACCACCACGAACAGGCCCGCGCCGAGCGCCACGAGCGAGCCGAGCATGGCGCCCGCGAGCACGGCGACGCCGGCCAGCGCCTGAGTGGCCAGTGCCGTCGTCAGCAGCCCACGGGGCGCGACGCGGTCCAGGAGTCGGCCGTTAGCCTGGCTCAGCGCGATCAGGGCGCACGCGTTCACCCCGAACAGGACACTGTAGAGCGTCGGCGAGATGCCGTACCCGTCCTGGAAGACGAACGACGAGCCGGAGATGTAGCTGAACAGGGCCGCGAAGGCGAAGGACTGGGCGAGCGTGTAGCCCACGTACCCCCGGTCGGCGATCAGCGTGCGGGCCGTGCGGACCGTATCCATCGGGCCACCGGGGCTGCGCCGCTCGACCGGCAGCGTCTCCGGCATGTGCGCGGCCAGCAGGGCCGTCAGCAGGGCGGCGATGATGCCCAGCGTGACGAAGATGCCATGCCACGACGTGACCTTCAGCACCGCGCTGCCCAGCAGCGGCGCCGCGATGGGAGCCACGCCGAAGATCAGGGTGAGCCGGGAGAAGAACTTCGCCGCCTCCACCCCGGAATACAGGTCCCGGACGATGGCCCGGGCCACCACCACGCCGACGCCGCCGGCGAAGCCCTGCAAGAACCGGGCGCCCGCCAGCAGCGGCGCGCTCGGGGCGAGGGCGCAGAGCAGGGAGAAGATCGCGTACGCGCCCACGCCGACCAGCATCGGCCGGCGCCGCCCCCACCGGTCGCTGAGCGGGCCGCAGACGAGCTGCCCCAGGGCCAGCCCGATCAGGCAGGTGGTGAGCGACAACTGCACCTCGGCCGGCGCGACCCGGAGGTCCTCGGCCACGGCCGGGAATGCGGGCAGGTACATGTCCAGCGACAACGGCCCGATCGCCGTGACCAGCCCGAGCATGACCACCAGCAGGGGACCGTGCGGCGCGCGTACGGCGTCGGCGGTCGGGGCGGTGGGCTGGGAAGACACCCGTGGACGATACCTCTGACCTTTCGGCGGCGGGTGCCCGTCGCCCGGTGGGCGGGACGGCGGCGGGCTGACGGCGGGCCGCGGGCGCCACATGCCAGACTGTGACCCGTGTTGCGCTGGCTAACCGCAGGGGAATCGCACGGTCCGGCGCTCGTCGCCCTGATGGAGGGCGTGCCCGCCGGTGTGCGGGTGACGAGCGACGACATCGGCCGTGATCTCGCGCGCCGCCGTCTCGGATACGGGCGGGGCGCGCGGATGTCGTTCGAGAGGGACGAGGTCGAGATCGTCGGCGGCATCCGCCACGGCGTGACCCTCGGTAGCCCCGTGGCCATCCGCGTCGGTAACTCCGAATGGCCGAAGTGGCAGACGGTGATGGCCGCCGACCCCGTCGACCCGGAGGAGCTGGCGGCCCAGGCGCGCAACGCCCCGCTGACCCGGCCCCGCCCCGGCCACGCCGACCTGGCCGGCATGCAGAAGTACGGGCACACCGACGCCCGCCCGATCCTGGAGCGCGCCAGCGCCCGGGAGACCGCGGCCCGCGTCGCCGTCGGCGTGGTGGCCAAGGCCCTGATCCGGCAGGCGCTGGGCATCGACGTCGTCTCGCACGTGATCGAGCTCGGCTCGGTCGCCGCGAAGGCGGGGCTGATCCCCACGCCGGAGGACGCCGAGCGCATCGACGCCGACCCGCTGCGCTGCCTCGACCCCGAGGCGAGCGCGCGCATGGTGGCCGAGGTGGATGCGGCGAAGAAGGACGCGGACACCCTCGGTGGCATCGTCGAGGTGCTGGCTTACGGCGTACCCCCGGGTCTGGGGTCGCATGTGCAGTGGGACCGCAAGCTGGACGCCCGGCTGGCCGCCGCGCTGATGTCCATCCAGTCGGTGAAGGGCGTGGAGATCGGCGACGGCTTCACCCAGGCCCGCTCGCGGGGCTCGGTGGCGCACGACGAGATCGTGCCGACGCCGGAGGGCGTCAAGCGGATCACCGACCGGGCGGGCGGCCTGGAGGGCGGCATCACCAACGGCGAGGGCCTGCGGGTCCGCGCCGCGCTCAAGCCGATCTCCTCGCTCAACCGGGCACTGCAGACCGTGGACGTCACCACGGGGGAACCCGCCACGGCGATCAACCAGCGCTCGGACGTCTGCGCGGTGCCGGCCGGCGCGGTGGTGGCCGAGGCGATGGTGGCGCTGGTGCTAGCCGAGGCCGCGACCGAGAAGTTCGGCGGCGACTCGGTGGCCGAGATCCGCCGCAACCTGGCCGGATACGTCGACAGTCTGCTGATCCGCTGATGGCGCCGGTGGCCGTCGTGGTCGGCCCGCCCGGCGCCGGCAAGACGACCGTGGGCGAGGCCGTCGCCGCGCTGCTCGGCGTCGCGTTCGCGGACACCGATCATCTGGTCGCGCAGCGGGCCGGCAAGGCCATCCCGGAGATCTTCTTCGACGACGGCGAGGACGAGTTCCGCCGGCTCGAACGCGAGACGATCGCCGCCGAGCTCGCCTCCTTCGACGGCGTGCTGGCGCTGGGCGGCGGTGCCGTGCTCGACCCCGGCACCCGTGACGCCCTGCGGGCCCAGCGGGTGGTCTTCCTGACCGTCGAGCTGTCCGACGCGGTGAAGCGGGTGGGGCTCGGCGCCGGGCGCCCGTTGCTGAGCGTCAATCCGCGGGCGACGCTGAAGTACCTCATGGAGCAGCGCCGCCCGCTGTACGAGTCGGTGGCCACGCACACGGTGAAGACCGACGGACGCGCTCCCGATGAGCTCGCCGCCGAGATCGCGGCGCTGGTCAGGGCCGGCTAGCCTCCAGCGCCTCGATCCGCCGGATCAGGGGCGCCAGTTCCGCGCGTACGGCGGTCAGCAGGCCCGCCGTCGCCGCCGGTGTCGGCGCGCTCGCGCGCAGATGGGCATAGCCGGCCATCGCGGCGGCCACCGCGCGCCGGGTCGCGCGGGCGTCGGCGCCCCGGTCGCCCAGCACGCGCCCGGCCAGCCCGTCCGGCTCGGCGGACAGACCGACGAGCAGGTGCTCACACCCGACGTAGTTGTGTCCCATGCTCGTCGCCTCGGTGACGGCCAGCTCGACCGCATTGGCGGCGGGGGAGCTGAACCGCAGTCCCTCGCCCTCGCCGCCGGGTTCGGCGCCGTCGGGCACGGTGATCGAGGCGGGGTCGATCTCCATCGCGCCGAGGATCTGCAGGGCCATGTTGCCGCCCTCCGCGAGCATCCCGTGCAACAGGTGGCCGCTGGTCACCGCCGAGGCTGCGGTGTCCCGGGCCCGCTCGGTGGCCAGGGAGAGCACGGCCACGGTCCGCGGGGTGAAGTGCGGAAGCCGGCTCGCGAGCTGCGCCGGGTCGAGGTCGCTCAGCACGGTCTGCCGGATGGCGGTGATGCGGCGTACGGCCTGCTCCAGGGCCCGCTGGCAGATGGCCGACACCGGCACGCCGGCCTCGCGGACCGCGTCGGCGAGGCTGTCGGGCAGATACACGTTGATTTTCGGCATGGTTCTAGGTAACCCCACTAGGGGTTAGCTGTCTATAACCCCAAGCGGCCGTCACTACGCTCGACACCGATGGACGAGATGACCCGCATTTCCGTGTCCGGCGACCGGCCCTACGACGTGCTCGTCGGGCGTGACCTGCTCGACGAATTGCCCGGGCTGATCGACGGTGCCGTCCGCGCCGCGATCCTCTACGCCGCGCCGTTGAAGCAGCGCGCCGAGGCGGTCGCCGAGGTGCTCCGGCGGGCCGGCGTACGCCCCCTGCCGATCGAGGTGCCCGACGCCGAGGCCGGCAAGAGCATCGAGGTCGCCGCCCGCTGCTGGGACGAGCTCGGGGCGGCCGGCTTCACGCGTACGGACGTGGTGCTGGGCGTCGGCGGGGGAGCGGTGACGGACCTCGCCGGGTTCGTGGCCGCCGGCTGGCTGCGCGGGGTGCGGTGGGTGCCGGTCTCGTCGTCGCTGCTCGGCATGGTCGACGCGGCCGTCGGCGGCAAGACCGGCGTCAACATCGCCGCCGGCAAGAACCTGGTCGGCGCCTTCCACCCGCCCGCCGGCGTGCTGTGCGACCTCGGCCTGTTCGCCACGCTGCCCGCCGACGACCTGGTCGCCGGGCTCGCCGAGGTGGTCAAGTGCGGCTTCATCGCCGACCCCGTGATCCTCGACCTCATCGAGGCCGACCCCGCGGCCGCCGCCGACCCGGACAGTGGCGTCGTGCGCGAGCTGGTCGAGCGGGCGATCCGGGTGAAGGTCGACGTCGTCGGCGTCGACCTGCGCGAGTCCGGGCTGCGCGAGATCCTCAACTACGGCCACACCCTGGGGCACGCCATCGAGAAGCACGAGGCGTACGGCTGGAAGCACGGTCACGCGGTCGCCGTCGGCCTGGTCTACGCGGCCGAGCTGGGCCGCCTGACCGGCCGCCTCGACGACGCCACCGCGGCCCGGCACCGCTCGGTGCTGTCCCTGCTCGGCCTGCCGGTCTCGTACCGCGCCGACGCCTGGCCCGACCTGCTCGCCGCGATGCGCATCGACAAGAAGGCCCGCGCGGACACGCTGCGCTTCGTCGTGCTGGACGGCCTGGCCCGCCCCGGCATCCTCGCCGTCTCGGACGAGTCGGTGCTGGCGCACGCCTACGCGGCGGTCGCCTCATGACCCGCGCGTACGTGCTCAACGGCCCCAACCTCGGCCGGCTCGGCACCCGCCAGGTCGACGTGTACGGCCTGACGTCGTACGCCGGCCTCGTCACGCTGTGCGAGGAGACCGGCCGGGAGCTGGGCCTGGACGTCGTGGTCCGGCAGACCGACGCCGAGCACGAGATGCTGGGCTGGCTGCACGCCGCCGCGGACGAGCAGGCGCCGGTCGTGCTGAACCCGGGCGCGTGGTCGCACTACTCGTACGCGATCCGCGACGCCTGCGCCTTGCTGCGCGCCCCCCTGGTCGAGGTGCACATCTCCAACATCCACGCCCGCGAGGAGTTCCGGCACCACTCGGTCGTCTCCGCGGTGGCGACCGGGGTGATCGCGGGGCTCGGGGTGGACGGCTACCGGCTGGCCCTGCGCCACCTCGCCGGGCTGCTCTGACCCGATTCGCCGGGTGACCTGCCGCGCCGGTAAACTCCAGCGGTCACCTCTACGTTTTCAAGAACAAGGCAGGACATGGCTTCCACCAACGACCTGAAGAACGGCCTGGTGCTCAACCTCGACGGCGAGCTGTGGGCCGTGGTCGAGTTCCAGCACGTCAAGCCGGGCAAGGGTGGGGCGTTCGTGCGCACCACGCTCAAGAACGTCCTCTCCGGCAAGGTCGTGGACAAGACCTTCAACGCCGGCACCAAGGTCGAGACCGCCACCGTCGACAAGCGCACGATGCAGTATCTGTACCAGGACGGCGAGGACTTCGTCTTCATGGACCTGGACACCTTCGACCAGATCACGGTGCCCGGCGGCACGGTCGGCGAGGCGGCCAACTACCTGCTCCCCGAGGCCGAGGCCACGGTGGCGACGCACGAGGGTGTGCCGCTCTACATCGAGCTGCCGACCAGCGTCTTCCTCGAGGTGACCTACACCGAGCCCGGCCTGCAGGGCGACCGCTCGACCGGCGGCACCAAGCCGGCCACCGTCGAGACCGGCGCGACCGTGCAGGTCCCCCTCTTCATCACCACCGGCGAGAAGATCAAGGTCGACACCCGCGACGGCCGTTACCTCGGCCGAAGCTGATGGCCGAGGGCCCCAAGACGCAGATGCCTGCGCGCCGCAAGGCGCGCAAGCGCGCGCTCGACGTCCTCTACGAGGCCGACCTGCGCGACCTGCCGCCGAGCCAGGTGCTCACCACCTACCTGGACCGGATCGCCAAGCCCCGCCCGGAGCACCTGGACTACACGATCGGCCTGGTGGAGGGCGTCGCCAAGCACCTCGACCGGATCGACGAGCTGATCGCCAGCTACGCCGAGGGCTGGACCCTGGAGCGCATGCCGGTGGTGGACCGCAACCTGGCCCGCATCGCCGTCTACGAGCTGCTCTACCTGCCGGAGATCGACGACCCGGTGGCCATCACCGAGGCGGTCGAGCTCGCGAAGCAGATGTCGACCGACGACAGCCCCCGCTTCCTCAACGGCATCCTCGGCCGGATCGCCGAGTTCGCCACCCGGTAGTCGTGTTCACCGCAGCCTGCGCCACCGACTTGGCGCAGGCTGCCGCGGTTGCGGCCGGGCTGGCGAACGAACCCGCCGACCTCGTCCGGATGGGCTCCGCGATGTCCTGGCTGTGGACCAGGGCGTCGATCAGCGCGGAGCGGGCGGCTCCTCCGCGAGATGCGGATGACAACCTGGACGGCCCATACAGGCCGCCGAGGTCCGAGCAGACGGGCATGCGATGGTCGGCCGCGTGGTGAAGACCGACGGCGAGGCGCAGCCGCCGCACCGCGCCGACGTCGCAGTCCGTGACGGCCAGCGGATAGAGGGCCTGGCCGGCCTGTCGGCGCCGACAGGGGCAGCGTCGTCTTGAATCTCGACTGCGAGGACGTACGCAGTGTCATGGCTGCTGGGTCGTCATCGGGCATGGCGCCGTCGGAACGCGCGGTCTGAGGGCACGAAGAAGCCCGCATCGCAGGCGATGCGGGCTTTCGTGTGCCGGCCTGGCCACCATCCAGGTGACCGCCAGGCCGCCGCGGCCGAGCCGTTGGCGGGGTCGCGCCGGCGCCCTCGTGGGGGCGCGGCGGCGACGTCCGGGGCGCGAGCCATCGTCACAGCGGCGACGACGGCCGGCGAGGCCGGTGTGGCCGGCGAAGAAACCGCCGGCGGCGAGTCAGCTAGCGAAGAAGGCGCGCGGGTCGGCGACCAGGACGCCCGCCTCGGTGAGGCGCTCGATCAAGCCGGACGGCGAGATGTCGTACACGATCGCGAGCGCGCGCAGGTCGTCGGCGCGGATGGAGAGGACGCGGCCGTTGTAGTCGCCGCGCTGCTGCTGGATGGCCCGGGCGTAGCGCGCGACGTAGGCGAGGTCCTCGCCGGCCGCGTCGTACAGCTTCTCCAGGTCCAGCACGATCTTGTTGGTGGCCTCGAGCCGGACGCCGCTGCCGTCGGGCAGCAGTTCCGAGACGGGCACGCGGTAGAAGTCGGCCAGCTCGGCCAGGCGCGAGACGGTGACGGCGCGGTCGCCGCGCTCGTACGATCCCACCACCACGGCCTTCCAGCGGCCGTTCGACTTCTCTTCCACACCCTGCAGGGAAAGGCCCTGCTGTTGGCGGATGGAGCGCAGGCGGGCGCCCAACGACTTGGCGTACTCAGACGGCATTCGGACACTCCAAAACTGTGCTGGCCCGGGGGGTTCTTCCCCCGGATCGCTACGCTGCGTGACGGTACGGAGTTTGCCAGCCCTGGTCAAGTGTCGGTTGCCGATGAGTCGCTGAGCCAGGGAGAGAGTTGCCCGCATTCGTCCGTCTGGTCCGTGGGTCGGCCACGTCACCATGGTCATCGCCGCGCTCACTGGTAACGTAGCGTCAGCCATCGGGCGGCCCTTGATCGGGGTGCCCGCTGCGTCAGCAAATAAGCACAGACGTCCTTTAACGACCCGTCCCGTGAGGCGGGGAAGGAGGTCCGCCGTGGCATACCCACGTGCCGACACAGGTTCCGCGAAGATCATTCTTTCGGGGTCCGACCTGCACCGGGTCGTCGACCGCATCGCCCATCAGATCCTCGAGAAGACGTCCGGGGCCACGGACACCGTGCTGCTCGGCATCCCGACCCGCGGCGTACCGCTGGCGCGCCGGCTCGCCTCCCGCATCCACGCCTTCGAGGGCATCGACATTCCGGTCGGGGCGCTGGACATCACCCTCTACCGCGACGATCTGCGGCTGCACGCCACCCGGGCGCTCGGCAAGACCGACATCCCGGGCGGCGGGCTCGACGGCCGCCGGGTGATCCTCGTCGACGACGTCCTGTTCTCCGGGCGTACGGTGCGCGCCGCGCTGGACGCCCTCAGCGACGTCGGGCGGCCGAGCTCGGTGCAGCTCGCCGTCCTGGTCGACCGGGGACACCGCGAGCTGCCGATCCGCGCCGACTACGTCGGCAAGAACATCCCGACGGCCCTGGCCGAGACGGTACGGGTGTCGCTCGCCGAGACCGACGACGGCGTCGACGAGGTCCGGCTCTCCGGAGGCGCCGCATGATCAAGCATCTGCGCTCCGCGGCGGACCTGGACGCGGACACCGCCACGCTGATCCTGGACACCGCCGCCGAGATGGCCACTCTCGCCGGGCGTGAGGTCAAGAAGCTGCCGACCCTGCGCGGGCGCACGGTCGTGAACCTCTTCTACGAGGACTCCACCCGTACCCGGATCTCGTTCGAGGCCGCGGCCAAGCGGCTCTCCGCGGACGTCATCAACTTCTCCGCGAAGGGCTCCAGCGTCTCCAAGGGCGAGAGTCTCAAGGACACGGCGCTGACCCTGCAGGCGATGGGCGCCGACGCGGTCGTGATCCGGCACCCGGCCTCGGGCGCCCCGCACCGGCTCGCGTCCTGGGTGGACGGTTCGGTGATCAACGCCGGCGACGGCACCCACGAGCACCCGACGCAGGCGTTGCTGGACGCGTACACGATGCGGTCGCGGCTGGGGAAGATCGACGGCCTGCGGGTCGCGATCGTGGGTGACGTCCTGCACAGCCGCGTCGCGCGGTCCAACGTCCTGCTGCTCACCACGCTGGGCGCCCAGGTCACCCTGGTCGGCCCCCCCACCCTGATCCCGCTGGACATCTCGGCCGCGCTCGGCGAGAAGACGAAAGTGTCGTACGACCTCGACAGCGTCCTGCCCGACGCGGACGTCGTGATGATGCTGCGGGTCCAGACCGAGCGGATGCAGGACTCCTACTTCCCTTCCGCCCGCGAATACAGCCGCCGCTACGGGCTCGACGCGCCGCGCATGAGGAAGCTGCCGGAGCACGCGATCGTCATGCACCCCGGTCCGATGAACCGGGGCATGGAGATCGCTCCCGAGGTGGCCGACTCCACGCGTTCCACGATCGTCGAACAGGTCGCCAACGGCGTCAGCGCCCGGATGGCCGTTCTCTACCTCTTGCTGGGAGGCAAGGCATGACCTCGTATCTCATCAAGGGTGTCTCCGTCGTGGGTGGAACGCCCACCGACCTGCTGATCAAGGACGGCGTGGTCGCCGAGGGCGGCGGCAAGGCCGACGAGACGATCGACGCCGCGGGCCTCGTCGCCCTGCCCGGCATGGTCGACCTGCACACCCACCTGCGCGAGCCCGGCCGCGAGGACGCCGAGACGGTCGAGACCGGCTCGCGTGCGGCGGCCCTGGGCGGCTACACCGCGGTCTTCGCGATGGCCAACACCTCACCGGTCGCGGACACCGCCGGCGTGGTCGAGCAGGTGTGGCGGCTGGGCCGCGAGGCGGGCCTGGTCGACGTGCAGCCCATCGGGGCGGTCACCGTCGGCCTCGCCGGCAAGCAGCTCGCCGAGCTGGGCGCGATGGCGACCTCCGCCGCGAAGGTGCGGATCTTCTCCGACGACGGCTTCTGCGTCGCCGACCCGCGCCTGATGCGCCGCGCACTGGAGTATGTGAAGGCCTTCGACGGCATCATCGCCCAGCACGCCGAGGAGCCGCGGCTCACCGAGGGCGCTCAGATGCACGAGGGCGAGGTCTCCACCCGGCTCGGCCTCACCGGCTGGCCCGCGGTCGCCGAGGAGGCGATCATCGCCCGCGACGTCCTGCTCGCCGAGCACGTCGGCAGCCGCCTGCACGTCTGCCACGTCTCCACGGCCGGGTCGGTCGAGGTGCTGCGCCAGGCCAAGGCCCGGGGCGTACGGGTGACCGCCGAGGTCACGCCCCACCACCTGCTGCTCACCGACGAGCTTGCGGCCAGCTACGACCCCGTCTACAAGGTCAACCCGCCGCTGCGCACCGCCGCCGACGTGCAGGCGCTGCGGCAGGCACTGGCGGACGGGGTCATCGACATCGTCGCCACCGATCACGCCCCGCACGCGGTGGAGGACAAGGAATGCGAGTGGGCGTACGCGCGCCCCGGCATGGTCGGTCTCGAAACCGCCCTGCCGGTCGTGCTGAGCGTCCTCGGTGAGCAGTGGGAGCTGATCGCCGAGCGCATGTCGCGCGCCCCCGCCCGGATCGCGGGCCTGGCCGGGCACGGCACCGATCTCACCGCCGGCACGCCGGCCAACCTCACGCTGGTGGACCCGTCCGCCCGCCGGGTCGTGGACCCGGCGGACCTGGCGAGCCGCAGCCGCAACACACCGTACGCGGGCACCACCCTGCCGGGTCGCATCGTCGCGACCTTCCTCCGGGGAGAGCCGACAGTCCTGGACGGGAAGGCCGTCAAATGAACCCTCGATCTTCTGTTGCAGTGCGGCGAAGCCGCCTCGGAAGCCCAGCGATTCTCGTCCTCGAGGACGGGCGCACCTTCTCCGGCACCTCCTACGGCGCCGAGGGGGAGACCTTCGGCGAGGCCGTGTTCACCACCGGCATGACCGGCTACCAGGAGACGCTGACCGACCCGTCGTACCACCGGCAGGTCGTCGTGCAGACCGCGCCGCAGATCGGCAACACCGGCGTCAACGACGAGGACGACGAGTCCGGCCGCATCTGGGTCGCCGGCTACGTCGTGCGGGATCCGGCCCGCCGGCCCTCCAACTGGCGGGCGACCGGCGACCTGGGCGAGCGCCTTGCCGCCGAGGGCGTGGTGGGCATCAGCGGCGTCGACACCCGTGCGCTGACCCGGCATCTGCGCTCGCGCGGCGCCATGCGGGTCGGCATCTCGACCGTCGACCTGGACCCGGCGTCGCTGCTGGCCCGGGTGCAGGCGGCGCCGCAGATGCTCGGTGCCGATCTGTCCGTTGAGGTCACCACCTCGGAGCGCTACACCGTCGAGGCGGTCGGCGAGCACCGGTTCACGGTCGCCGCCCTCGACCTCGGCATCAAGCGCAACGTCTCGCGCCGGCTGGCCGAGCGGGGCGTCACCACGCACGTCTTCCCGGCCACCTCGTCCATCGAGGACCTGCTCGCGGTGGGTCCCGACGCGGTCTTCCTCTCCCCGGGCCCGGGCGACCCGGCCACCGCGGACGGTCCGGTCGCGCTGGCACGCGCCGCGCTGACGCGGCGCGTGCCGCTGTTCGGCATCTGCTTCGGCAGCCAGATCCTGGGCCGGGCGCTCGGCTTCGGCACCTACAAGCTCGGGTACGGCCACCGCGGCATCAACCAGCCGGTGCTCGACAAGACCACCGGCAAGGTCGAGGTGACCAGCCACAACCACGGCTTCGCGGTCGACGCACCGCGGGACGCCGTGACCGACACGGACTTCGGCCGCGTCGAGGTCTCGCATGTCTGCCTCAACGACGACGTGGTCGAGGGCCTGCGGGCGCTGGACGTGCCCGCGTTCACCGTTCAGTACCACCCCGAGGCGGCCGCAGGCCCGCACGACGCGGACTACCTGTTCGACCGGTTCGTGGAGCTCGTCGAGAAGGTGGATGCCTGATGCCGAAGCGCACCGACCTCCAGCACGTCATGGTGATCGGCTCCGGGCCGATCGTGATCGGGCAGGCCTGCGAGTTCGACTACTCCGGCACCCAGGCCTGCCGCGTCCTGCGCGCCGAGGGGCTGCGGGTCTCGCTGGTCAACTCCAATCCCGCGACGATCATGACGGACCCGGAGTTCGCCGACGCCACGTACGTCGAGCCGATCACGCCGGAGTTCGTCGAGATGGTCATCGCGCGGGAACGGCCGGACGCGATCCTGCCCACCCTGGGCGGGCAGACGGCGCTGAACACCGCGGTCGCCCTGCACGAGAACGGCGTCCTCGACAAGTACGGCGTCGAGCTGATCGGCGCCAACATCGACGCGATCCGGCGCGGCGAGGACCGGCAGATGTTCAAGGACATCGTGGCCAAGGCCGGCGGCGAGACCCCGCGCAGCCGGGTCTGCCACTCGATGGAGGAGGTCGAGGCCACCGTCGCCGAGCTGGGCCTGCCGGTGGTGATCCGCCCGTCGTTCACCATGGGCGGCCTCGGCTCCGGCATGGCGCACACCGACGAGGACCTGGCGCGGATCGCCGGTGACGGCCTGGCGGCCTCCCCGGTGCACGAGGTGCTCATCGAGGAGAGCGTGCTCGGGTGGAAGGAGTACGAGCTCGAGCTGATGCGCGACAAGAACGACAACGTCGTGGTGGTCTGCTCGATCGAGAACGTCGACCCGATGGGCGTGCACACCGGCGACAGCGTCACCGTGGCCCCCGCCATGACCCTGACCGACCGTGAGTACCAGCGCCTGCGCGACCTGGGCATCGCGGTGCTGCGCGAGGTCGGCGTCGACACCGGCGGCTGCAACATCCAGTTCGCGATCAACCCGGACAACGGGCGCCTGGTCGTCATCGAGATGAACCCGCGGGTGTCGCGGTCGAGCGCGCTCGCCTCGAAGGCCACCGGCTTCCCGATCGCCAAGATCGCCGCCAAGCTGGCGATCGGCTACACCCTCGACGAGATTCCCAACGACATCACGCTCAAGACGCCGGCCGCCTTCGAGCCGGCGCTGGACTACGTGGTCGTGAAGATCCCGCGGTTCGCCTTCGAGAAGTTCTCCGGCGCCGACCCCGAGCTGACCACGACGATGAAGTCCGTGGGCGAGGCGATGAGCCTGGGCCGCAACTTCGCCGAGGCGCTCAACAAGGCGATGCGCTCGATGGAGACCAAGGCCGCGGGCTTCTGGACGGCGCCGACCTTCACCGACCTCGACGAGGCGCTCGCGGCGTTGCGGGTGCCGCACGACGGCCGTCTTTACACCGTGGAGGCCGCCCTGCGCCTCGGCGCGAGCGTCGAGCAGGTGCACGAGGCCAGCGGCCGCATCGACCCCTGGTTCCTCGACGAGATCAAGGCCCTGGTCGACCTGCGCGAGGAGATCCTCGCCGCGCCGGTGCTGGACGAGGCGCTGCTGCGCCGGGCCAAGCGTTCCGGGCTCTCCGACCGCCAGCTCGCCGCGCTGCGCCCGGAACTGGCCGGCGAGGACGGGGTCCGGTCGCTGCGCCACCGGCTCGGCATCCGGCCCGTCTACAAGACCGTCGACACCTGCGCGGCCGAGTTCGAGGCGCAGACGCCGTACCACTACTCGACGTACGACGAGGAGACCGAGGTCGCGCTCTCGGACCGTCCCAAGGTGCTGATCCTGGGCTCGGGGCCGAACCGCATCGGGCAGGGCATCGAGTTCGACTACTCCTGTGTGCACGCGGTCATGGCGCTCAAGGGCGCGTACGAGACCGTCATGGTCAACTGCAACCCGGAGACCGTCTCCACCGACTACGACACCGCCGACCGGCTGTATTTCGAGCCGCTGACCTTCGAGGACGTCCTCGAGGTCTTCCACTCCGAGGACTCCTCCGGCAAGGCCGCGGGCGGCCCCGGCGTGGTCGGCGTCATCGTGCAGCTCGGGGGCCAGACGCCCCTCGGCCTGGCCCGGCGGCTCAAGGCCGCGGGCATCCCCATCGTCGGCACCTCGCCCGAGTCGATCGACCTCGCCGAGGACCGCGGTGCGTTCGGCGCGGTGCTCGCCCGGGCCGGCCTGCGCTCGCCCGAGCACGGCACGGCCACCTCGTTCGAGGAGGCCAAGGCGATCGCCGACGCGATCGGCTACCCGGTGCTGGTCCGTCCGTCGTACGTCCTCGGCGGCCGCGGCATGGAGATCGTGTACGACGAGCCGACCCTGGCCGACTACATCGCCCGCGCCACCGAGATCTCGCCCGACCACCCGGTGCTGGTGGACAGCTTCCTGGACGACGCGATCGAGATCGACGTGGACGCGCTCTGCGACGCCACCGGCGAGGTCTACCTCGGCGGCGTGATGGAGCACATCGAGGAGGCCGGCATCCACTCCGGCGACTCGTCCTGCTCGCTGCCGCCGGTCACCCTCGCCGGATCGCATCTGGCCGAGGTGCGCCGCTACACCGAGGCGATCGCCCGCGGCGTCGGGGTGCAGGGCCTGCTCAACGTCCAGTACGCCCTCAAGGACGACACCCTGTACGTGCTGGAGGCCAACCCCCGCGCGTCGCGCACGGTGCCCTTCGTCTCCAAGGCGACCGCGGTGCCGCTGGCCAAGGCGGCGGCCCGGATCATGCTCGGCGCGACCGTCGCGGAGCTGCGGGCCGAGGGCATGCTGCTGCGCAGCCGTGATGGTGGCGACATCCCGCCGGAGGCGCCCATCGCGGTCAAGGAGGCGGTGCTGCCGTTCAAGCGGTTCCGCACCCCGGCCGGCAAGGGCGTGGACAGCCTGCTCGGGCCCGAGATGAAGTCGACCGGCGAGGTCATGGGCATCGACCCGTCGTTCGGGCCGGCGTTCGCGAAGTCGCAGGCGGCCGCGTACGGTTCGCTGCCGACCAGCGGCAAGGTCTTCGTCTCGGTGGCCAACCGGGACAAGCGGTCGATGATCTTCCCGATCAAGCGCCTGGCCGACCTGGGCTTCGAGATCGTCACGACCGCGGGGACCGGCGAGGTCCTGCGCCGCCACGGCATCACGTGCGAGATCGTCCCCAAGCACTTCGAGAGCCCGGGCCGCAACGCGGTGGCGCTGATCGCCTCCGGGGAAATCGCGCTGATCATCAATACGCCGCAGGGCTCCGGGGCGAGCGCGCGCTCGGACGGCTACGAGATCCGCAGCGCGGCGGTCACCTACGACATCCCGAGCATCACGACGGTGCCGGGTGCCGCCGCCGCGGTGATGGGCATCGAGGCGCTGATGCGCGGCGACATGTCCGTACGCCCGTTGCAGGAGCTGCACGCCGCCCTGCGGGAGACGGAGTGACCATCTTCGAGACCGCCGTCCGCCCGGTGCTGTTCCGGGTGGGCGGCGGCGACGCCGAGCGGGCGCACGAGTTCACCCTGGACCGGCTGGCCGGGCTGGGCTCCGGCGCCCGGGCCCTGCTGCGCCGCCGGTACGCAGTGAGCGCCCCGGTGGAGCTCTTCGGGGTGCGCTTCCCCAATCCGGTCGGGCTCGCCGCCGGGATGGACAAGAACGGCGTCGCGCTGCCCGCCTGGCCGGCCCTCGGCTTCGGCTTCGTCGAGGTCGGCACGGTCACGGCCCGCCCCCAGCCCGGCAACGACCGCCCGCGGCTGTTCCGGCTGCGCGACAGCCAGGCCGTGATCAACCGGATGGGCTTCAACAACGACGGCGCGGCGGCGCTCGCCGGCCGGCTGAAGGCGCTGGGGCCGCTGGGGATCCCGCTCGGTGTCTCGCTCGGCAAGTCCAAGGTGACTCCGCTCGAGGAGGCGGTGCAGGACTATCTGACCTCCTTCGAGCTGCTGCACCCGTACGCGGACTACATCGCGGTGAACGTCTCCTCGCCGAACACGCCGGGCCTGCGCACGCTGCAGGACAAGTCGTCGATCGCCGCGCTGCTCGGCGCGCTGGTCGGCAAGACACCGGTGCTGGTGAAGATTGCGCCCGACCTCTCCGAGCCCGCCATCGCCGAGCTGCTCGGCGTGTGCCTGGCGTACGGTGCGGCCGGGGTGATCGCCACCAACACGACGCTGAGCCGCGACGGGCTCGCCGCGGCCGATCAGCCGCGGGCGGCGGAGGCCGGCGGGCTGTCCGGGCGGCCGCTGACCGAGCGGTCCCGCGAGATTGTCCGCTTTGTCCACCAGGAGACCGGCGGACGACTGCCGATCATCGGCGTGGGCGGCATCGTGGAGCCCGACGACGCGGCCCGGATGTTCGACGCGGGCGCCTCGCTGGTGCAGCTCTACACCGGCTTCATCTACCGGGGCCCCGCGCTGGTCAGGGCGGCGGCCCGGGCCCGCCGATGAATCTGCTCGATCTCGACCGGGCGCACGTCTGGCATCCGTACGGGCCGATGCCCGGTCGCTCCGAGCCGTACGTGGTCGACAGCGCCCAGGGAGTCCGCCTGCGCCTGGCCGACGGCCGCGAGCTGGTCGACGGCATGTCCTCCTGGTGGGCGGCGATCCACGGTTACCGCCATCCCGTCCTCGACGCCGCCCTGGCCGATCAGGCCGCGCGGATGAGCCACGTGATGTTCGGCGGCCTCACCCACGCGCCCGCGGTCGAGCTGTGCCGCACGCTGGTGGAACTCACGCCCGACGGTCTGGAGCACGTCTTCCTCGCCGACTCGGGCTCGGTCGGCGTCGAGGTCGCGATCAAGATGGCGTTGCAGGCGCAGCTCGCCCGGGGGCGCCCGGGCCGGCGGCGGCTCGCGACCTGGCGGGGCGGCTACCACGGCGACACGTTCCACCCGATGAGCGTCTGCGACCCGGTCGGCGGCATGCATGCGCTGTGGACCGGCGTCCTGCCCGCCCAGGTCTTCGCGGGGGCCCCGCCGGCCGAGTACGACGAGGCGTACACCGCCGAGCTCGTCGCGATGGTCGAGCGGCACGCGGACGAGCTCGCCGCGGTCATCGTCGAACCGGTCGTGCAGGGCGCGGGCGGCATGCGCTTCCACCATCCGGAGTACTTACGGGCACTCCGTGAGGTGACAAGCGCGCACGATGTGCTGCTGATCTTCGACGAGATCGCGACCGGCTTCGGGCGTACCGGGGAGCTGTTCGCCGCGGACCACGCCGGGGTGACCCCCGACATCATGTGCCTGGGCAAGGCCCTGACCGGGGGATATCTCACCCTGGCCGCGACCCTGTGCACCTCGGCGGTAGCGCACGCGGTGAGCGCGGGGAGCGCGGGCGGCCTGGCGCACGGCCCCACCTTCATGGGCAACCCGCTCGCGTGCGCGGTCGCGAACGCCTCCATCGGCCTCCTGACGGCCCAGGACTGGCGGGGCCGGGTGCAGGGCGTCCACCGGGCCCTGCGGGCCGGTCTGGAGCCGCTCAGAGGCGTTCCCGGGGTCGCCGATGTGCGGGTCCTCGGCGCGATCGGCGTCGTGCAGCTCGATCGTCCGGTCGACATGGTCCGGGCGACGGAGGCGGCCGTCGCCGCCGGGGTGTGGCTGCGGCCGTTCCGCGACCTGATCTACACGATGCCGCCGTACGTGGCGGACGACGCCGATGTCGCCCTCATTACCCGGGGAATCGCCGCCGCGGTGTCCGCCACCTGACACGAAAGGGGAATCGCCCCATGGAGACCTTCGGACGGCGGCTGCGCGCCGCCATGGACACCCGGGGGCCGCTGTGCGTCGGCATCGATCCCCATGCCGCTCTGCTGGCGCGCTGGGGGCTGCCGGACGACGCCGCCGGCCTGGAACGCTTCAGCTTTACGGTTGTCGAAGCACTGGCCGATCGGGTTGCCGTCCTGAAGCCGCAGTCGGCGTTTTTCGAGAGATTTGGATCACGCGGCATCGCCATCCTTGAGTCAACTATCCGACAGTCACGAGAGGCCGGTGCGCTCGTGCTTCTGGACGTCAAAAGGGGCGACATCGGCTCGACGATGGCCGCGTACGCGAGTGCATATCTCGATCCGGACAGTTCTCTGCGTGCTGACGCGATTACTGTGAGTCCCTATCTCGGCGTCGGCTCGCTGCGGCCGGCATTCGACGCGGCGGCCGCGCACGGCGGCGGTGTCTTCGTCCTGGCGCTCACCTCGAACCCCGAGGGCCCGTCCGTCCAACATGCGCAGACGGCCGCCGGCCGGACCGTCGCGCAGACCGTAATCGACGAGATTTCCCAGCTCAACGCGGGTGCGAGCGATCTCGGAAGCGTGGGGTTGGTGGTCGGCGCGACGATCGGCCGGACCGGTCACGACCTCTCCGCGGTCAACGGCCCGCTGCTCGCCCCGGGCCTCGGGGCCCAGGGCGGCGACCCCGCCGGGCTCGCGGCGATCTTCGGCGGGAGCCTGCGGAACGTGCTGCCGTCGTACTCACGCGAGGTTCTCTCCGCGGGCCCGGACGCGGCCGCGCTGCGGGCCGCCGCGGAGCGCGCCGCGACCGCCTGCGGGGCCGTGATCGGGTGAAACGGGCCGCTTACCAGGCCCGGCCGCACGCCGGTGAGGGGTACCCCCACGTTGCCGAATGCGCCATTGACCGCTAGTTTTCCCGGCGCCGGGAACCACATGCCCCTTTGGTTCCCAGGCACACCACGTTTCACAGAAGCGCCGGTATTCACTACCGGCGCGATAGGGACCTGAGGAGAACTGGTGCCGCTCCCGTCACTGAGCCCCGAGCAGCGTGCCGCCGCGCTGGAGAAGGCTGCGGAGATTCGCAAGGCCCGGGCCGAGCTGAAGGATCAGCTCAAGTCTGGCAAGACCACCCTCGCCGCCGTGCTCGACCGGGCCGAGGGCGACGACGTCGTCGGCAAGCTGAAGGTCTCGGCCGTGCTCCAGGCGCTGCCGGGCATCGGCAAGATCCGGGCTACCCAGATCATGGAGAAGCTCAAGATCGCCGACAGTCGTCGCCTTCGTGGCCTCGGCGAGCAGCAGCGTAAGGCCCTCCTGGGGGAGTTCGCTGCGAACTGACTCACCGGCTCGTGTAGGAATGAGCCTGTGAGCATGGATGACGACGCGCGCCCGGCGGCCCGACTCACCGTCCTGTCCGGCCCCTCGGGGGTGGGCAAGGACAGCGTGATCGAGCTGATCCGGGCGCGCTCGCCATGGATCAAGCTGTCGGTGTCGGTGACCACGCGCAAGAAGCGCGACTACGAGACCGACGGTGAGCACTATCACTTCGTCACCCGCTCGGAGTTCCAGCGCCTCGTCGACGGCGACCAGCTCCTGGAATGGGCGGAGTTCGCCGGCAACCTCTACGGCACACCTCGGGCCCAGGTCGAGGGGTGGCTGTCGCAGGGCCGGCCGGTGCTGCTGAAGATCGACCTGCAGGGCGCCCGTCAGGTCCGCGGCTCGATGCCCGACGCCCAGCTCGTCTTCCTGGCCCCGCCCAGCGTCGAGGAGCTCCGCCGCCGACTCATCGGGCGCGGCACCGACGACGAGGAGACCATCCGCCGCCGCCTCGCCCACGCCGACGAGGAGCTGGCCGCGGAGAAGGAATTCGACCGTACGGTGGTCAACGACTTCGTCGAGCGCGCCGCGGATGAGCTGGTAGGATTGCTCGGTTCGTCATTCCTGACCCCCGCCCAGGCGCCGGAGTCCTAGGCCGCCAGTCCCTGGCCCGGAGTGGGCAGGAGCGCGAATCCGCAGGCTCAGCTCCCGAATCGTGAGGAAATCAATTCCGTGGGAACCATCGCCAACCCCGAAGGCATCACCAACCCGCCGATCGACGAGCTGCTCGACAAGACCTCGTCGAAGTACTCTCTGGTGATCTTCGCGGCCAAGCGCGCCCGCCAGGTCAACGCCTACTACAGCCAGCTCGGTGAGGGTCTCCTCGAGTACGTCGGCCCCCTGGTAGAGACGACGCCGCAGGAGAAGCCGCTCTCCATCGCGATGCGTGAGATCAACGCGGGCTTGCTGACCGCCGAGGCCACCGACCAGCCCTGAGCGCCCTCCGGGCACCTTCGAGCAGGTTCCGACCCGCGTCCGCTCTGCTGCGGCCGCGGGTCTTCTCGTATGACGGGAGTGGGTCATGACCGAGGTCGTGCTCGGCGTGTGCGGCGGCATCGCCGCCTACAAGGCCTGTGAGCTGCTGCGGCTCTTCACCGAGTCCGGGCACGGGGTCCGGGTCGTCCCGACCGCCTCGGCGCTGCGGTTCGTCGGGGAGCCCACCTGGTCGGCGCTGTCCGGGCGACCGGTCACCGCCGGCGTGTGGGACGACGTGCACGAGGTGCCGCACGTCCGGATCGGACGGCATGCCGAGCTCGTCGTCGTCGCGCCCGCCACCGCCGACGTGCTCGCCAAGGCCGCCCACGGCATCGCCGACGACCTGCTGACCAACACGCTGCTGACGGCGACCTGCCCGGTGGTCTTCGCGCCCGCCATGCACACCGAGATGTGGGAGAACGCCGCCACCCGGGCGAACGTGACCACGCTGCGCCGACGCGGCCACGTCGTCATCGAGCCCGCGGTCGGGCGGCTGACGGGTGCCGACACCGGCAAGGGGCGGCTGCCCGATCCCCAGGAGATCTTCACGACCGCGCTGCGGGTGCTGCGGCGCGGCACCGCCGCCGGCGCCGATCTGGCCGGCCGACACGTGGTGGTCACCGCGGGCGGCACCCGGGAGCCGCTCGACCCGGTCCGCTTCCTCGGCAACCGGTCGTCGGGCAAGCAGGGGTACGCCCTCGCGCGCGCGGCGGTCGCCCGCGGCGCCCGGGTGACTCTGGTTGCGGCGAACGTCACACTGGGCGCGCCGGCGGGCGCCGACGTCGTAGCGGTCGGCACCACCGAGGAGCTGCGCAAGGCCACGGTCGAGGCCGCCGCCGGAGCCGACGTCGTGGTCATGGCCGCCGCCCCGGCCGACTTCCGCCCCGCCGACCTGGCCGAACACAAGATCAAGAAGGCGGATGACGGTACGGCGCCGACCATCGCGCTCGTCACCAACCCGGACATCGCGGCCGAGATCGGCGCCGCCAAGGGCCCCGGTCAGTTGCTGGTGGCGTTCGCCGCCGAGACCCGTGACGCGCTGGAGAACGCCCGCGGCAAGCTCACCCGGAAACGCGCCGACCTCATCGTCGTTAACGAGGTGGGCACCGACCTTGTCTTCGGCGCCGACCACAACACGGTGACCATCCTGGGCGCCGACGGCAGCACCCGCGAGCTCGGCGAACTACCTAAAGACGATGTGGCCGATGCGATATGGGACGAGGTCGTGTCGCGCCTCGAGCCGCAGGCCAGGCAGGATGGGACGGCGTGAGGCCGGGCCTGCACCCAATGCGCGGCGGTGACTACACTGCCGCGGAACGAACCTTCGACGAAATCCAAGGAGCACCGTGGCACGCCGCCTGTTCACTTCCGAGTCGGTCACGGAAGGCCACCCGGACAAGATCGCTGATCAGATCAGCGACGGTATTCTCGACGCCCTGCTCTCGCAGGACCCGCGCAGCCGCGTTGCGGTGGAGACCCTGATCACGACCGGTCAGGTGCACGTCGCCGGCGAGGTGACGACCCAGGCGTACGCGGACATTCCCAGCATCGTGCGCGAAACCATCCTCGGCATCGGCTACGACTCGTCGAAGAAGGGTTTCGACGGCGCGTCCTGCGGCGTCAGCGTCTCCATCGGCTCGCAGTCGCCGGACATCGCCCAGGGCGTGGACAGCGCGGTCGAGCTGCGCGAGGGCAACTCCGAGCACGTCCTGGACGCGCAGGGTGCGGGCGATCAGGGCATGATGTTCGGCTTCGCCTGCTCGGAGACGCCGGAGCTGATGCCGTTGCCGATCGCGCTCGCCCACCGCCTGGCGCGGCGCCTGTCGGCCGCCCGCAAGGACGGCACGATCCCCTACCTGCGGCCGGACGGTAAGACCCAGGTCACCATCGAGTACGACGGCCTGCGCCCGGTCCGCCTCGACACGGTCGTCGTGTCGTCGCAGCACGCCGCGGACATCTCGCTCGAGTCGCTGCTGACCCCCGACGTCCGCGAGCACGTCATCGCCCCCGAGCTCGAGGGCCTGGGCCTGGACACCGGTGGCTACCGCCTGCTGGTCAACCCGACCGGCCGGTTCGAGATCGGCGGGCCGATGGGCGACGCCGGCCTGACCGGTCGCAAGATCATCGTGGATACGTACGGTGGCTACGCCCGTCATGGTGGTGGCGCGTTCTCCGGCAAGGATCCGTCCAAGGTGGACCGGTCGGCCGCGTACGCGATGCGGTGGGTGGCCAAGAACGTGGTGGCGGCGGGCCTTGCCGAGCGGTGTGAGACGCAGGTCGCGTACGCGATCGGTAAGGCGCACCCGGTGAGCCTGTTCGTGGAGACGTTCGGCACGGAGAACGTGCCGGTGGAGCGGATCGAGAAGGCCATTCACGAGGTGTTCGACCTGCGCCCGGCCGCGATCATCCGCGATCTGGATCTGCTGCGTCCGATCTACCAGCAGACCGCGGCGTACGGTCACTTCGGCCGTGAGCTTCCGGAACTGCTCTGGGAGAACACGGACCGCGCCCAGGACCTCAAGTCCGCGGCGGCCTGATCCACGCCACCATGCCCGGCGGGCGGTCTGGCACCGCCGGGCCGTCCGGTCGTCGGGCATGCTCGGTCAGGGGATCGAGCCTGTCGGTCCGCGGGAGAGTTCGATCGCATTGACGCAGGAGAAGGGTGTCCCGGCCGAGCCCGGGGCACCCTTTCCGTCTGCCGGGGCGGCCGCGGTTCCGTCTGCCGAGTCGGAGGCTGAGCCCGCGCTGTTCGCCGGGGGTGTCGTACCCCGGCGCCAGAATGGGCGCGTGACGGCGAAGGGCGGAGATCGGGAACCGGCGGCGCTGCTGCCGGTCGCGCGCGTCTGCGTCGACGTGCCGCTGCCCCACCTCGACCGGCCCTTCGACTACCTCGTCGCGGCCGCCGACGACGTCGCCGCGCAGCCCGGCGTGCGGGTGAAGGTGCGGTTCGCGGGCCAGCTCGTCAACGGCTTCCTGCTCGAGCGGGTGGAGTCCAGCTCACACGCCAAACTCGCCTATATCGACAAAGTGGTCTCGGCCGAGCGCGTCCTCGACCCCGAGATCGCCCGCCTCGCTCGCGCGATCGCCGACCGATACTCCGGAAGTCTTCCCGACGTCCTGCGGCTCGCGGTGCCGCCCCGGCACGCCCGCGTCGAGGCCGAGACCACCACCGCCGGCCCTGGGGTCGCTGCGCCTGCGTCCGGTGCGCCTGTGTCCGGCGAGCCGGCGCCTGCCGAGCGCGCCGAACCCGCCGAGCCGGTCGGTCCCGCCGAGCCGGTCGGTCCTGCCGTGCCCGTCGGCCCTGCCGAGCCGGTCGGTCCTGGCGTGTCGGCGGGCCTTGCTACGTCTGCTGGTCCCGCTGCGCTCGTTGGTTCCGCTCCGCCGGCCGGTTCCGGCTGGGGCGCCTATCGCGCGGGTGGTCCGTTCCTTCGGGCGCTGGCCCAGGGGAGCGCGGCGCGGGCGGTGTGGTCCGCGTTGCCCGGTGAGGACTGGCCGGCGCGAATCGCCGAGGCCGCGGCGGCCACGGTGCGGGCGGGGCGGGGTGTGGTCGCCGTCGTGGCGGATGCCCGGGATCTCGACCGGCTCGATCGTGCGCTGACCACCGCGCTCGGTGACGGACGGCATGTGGCGCTCCATGCCGCCGCCGGGCCCTCCGAGCGGTACCGACGGTTTCTGGCGGCGAGCCGCCACCGGGTTCCCGTCGTCGCCGGGACGCGGGCGGCCATGTTCGCGCCCGTCGCCGATCTCGGGCTCGTGGTCATCTGGGACGACGGCGACGACCTGCACGCCGAGCCGCGGGCGCCCTATCCGCACGCCCGGGAGGTGCTGCTCACCCGGGCCCAACTGGCCGGGTGCGCTGCGCTCGTCGGGGGCTTCGCGCGTACGGGCGAAGCGCAGCAGCTCGTGGAAACCGGGTGGGCGAAGGAGATCACGGCCGCCCGGGACGTGCTGCGGGCGCGGTGTCCCGCCATCGCGCCCACGGGTGACGATCCGCAGCTCGCCCGGGACCCCGGTGCGGTGACCGCGCGGCTGCCGAGCCTGGCCTGGCAAACCGCCCGGCAGGCGTTGCAGGCCGGCACGCCGGTGCTCGTCCAGGTGCCCCGGCGAGGCTATCTGCCGTCGGTGGCCTGTGCCGAGTGCCGTACGCCCGCCCGATGCCCGCACTGTTCCGGGCCGCTCGGGCTGGCCGGTGCCCGCTCGGTGCCGGCCTGTCACTGGTGCGGGCGCGCCGCCGCTGCGTACGCGTGCCCCGCCTGCGGTGGCCGCCGCCTGCGCGCCTCGGTGACCGGCGCCCGGCGGACGGCCGAAGAGCTGGGGCGGGCCTTTCCGGGAGTGCCGGTGCGCACCTCCGGGCGCGACGAGATTCTCGACACCGTCCCGGGTGACGCCGCGGTGGTCGTGGCCACGCCGGGCGCCGAGCCGATCGCCGAGGGCGGGTACGGCGCGGTGCTGCTGCTGGACACCTGGGCGCTGCTGACCCGTGCCGACCTGCGCGCGGCGGAGGAGACGATGCGCCGGTGGCTGTCCGCCGCCGCGCTCGCCCGGCCGGGCCCGGCGGGCGGAAGGGTCGTGGTCGTCGCCGATGGGTCGCTCGCCCCGGTGCAGGCCCTGCTGCGGTGGGATCCGGGCTGGTTCGCGGCCCGCGAGCTGGCCGAGCGCCGCGAGCTGCGCTTTCCGCCGGCGGCCCGGTTCGCGAGCCTCACGGGCCGGGCCGAGGCGGTCGCCGAGCTGCTCGCGGCGACCCGCCTGCCCGACGACGCGGAGGTGCTCGGGCCCGTACCGGCCCCCGACGAGCAGGAACGCATGCTGGTGCGCGTCTCCCGCGGCCACGCCGCCGCTCTCGCCCGCGCCCTGCACGAGGGCGCCGCGGTGCGCAGCGCGAAGAAGGCGCCACTACCCGTGCGCGTACAGATCGACCCGGCGGAGCTGTTGTGAGCTGAGCGGCGGTGCGACCCAGCCGCTGCGCGTACATCCGGTCCGGGCCGCCCACCGCCGCGACCGGCGCGCGGCCGGTTGTCGGCGGCTGGTGTCGTCGCGGCCGGTTGTCCACAGCCGGTCTTACCGTGACCGGTTGTCCACAGCCCGGGACGGGCGACTCTGCCGGTCGGGCCGGGCTCCGTAGACTGAGGCTCCCAGTCTTCTCCCGAGTCAGGAGTGGCACCGCGTGACCGTCCAGCCCATCCGTCTCTTCGGCGACCCGGTGCTGCGCACGCAGGCCGACCCGGTCACCGGTTTCGACAAGGAACTGCGCACCCTCGTGAAGGACCTCACCGACACCATGCTCGACGAGGGCGGCGCGGGGCTGGCCGCTCCGCAGCTCGGGGTCGGACTCCGGGTGTTCGCCTTCGACGTCGACGACGTGGTGGGCCACATCGTCAATCCGGTGCTCAGCTTCCCCGACGACGAGGAACAGGACGGCCCCGAGGGCTGCCTGTCCATTCCCGGTGTCTACGTCGACACCAAACGCCGCCAGAATGTGGTCGCGGAGGGCTTCAACCAGCATGGTGACCCGATCCGCCTGGTCGGCACCGGGCTCATGGCCCGCTGTGTGCAGCACGAGACCGATCATCTCGACGGGGTGCTCTTCCTGGACCGCCTCGACGCCGCCGCCCGGAAGGACGCGATGAAGCAGATCCGGTCCGCCGACTGGTATGACGCCGGCAACCCACCCGTGGTCAAGGCGAGCCCGCACGGCCGCGGCATCTTCGGTCTGGGGCGGTGACCATGCGCCTGGTTTTCGCCGGTACGCCGGAGGTCACGCTGCCGTCCCTCGACGCCATCGCGGCGTCCTCGCACGAGCTGGTCGCCGTGGTGACCCGCCCCGACGCCCCTGCCGGGCGGGGCCGGCGGCTGGTCCGCTCGCCCGCCGGTGCCTGGGCCGACGAGCGTGGCATCGAGGTGCTCACCCCGCAGCGGCCGCGGGAGCCCGAGTTCCAGGAGCGCCTGCGCGAGCTCGCTCCCGACTGTGTGCCCGTGGTCGCGTACGGCGCACTGGTGCCGCCTCCCGCCCTGGCCATCCCGCGGCACGGCTGGATCAACCTGCACTTCTCGCTGCTGCCCGCCTGGCGCGGCGCCGCGCCGGTGCAGCACGCCGTCCTGCACGGCGACGAGGTCACCGGCGCGAGCGTGTTCGAGTTGGAGGAGGGCATGGACACCGGCCCGGTGTACGGCACCCTCACCGAGCGGATCCGCGCCACCGACACCTCCGGCGATCTGCTGGGCCGGCTCGCGACCGAGGGCGCGGGACTGCTGATCGCCGTGCTCGACGCGATCGAGGCGGGCACGGCCCGGGCCCATCCGCAGCCCGCGGACGGCGTGAGCATGGCCCCGAAGATCACGGTCGAGGATGCGCGGGTGCGCTGGGACGACCCGGCGTTCGCGGTCGACCGGCGGATCCGCGCCTGCACGCCCGCGCCCGGCGCGTGGACCACCCTGCGTGGCGAGCGGCTCAAGCTCGGCCCGGTGCGCCCGGTCGCGAACGCGGCCGCGCTCAAGCCGGGCGAGCTGCTGGTCGAGCGCACCCAGGTGCTCGCCGGCACGGCCACGACCCCGGTCATCCTCGGCGAGGTCCGGGCCGCCGGCAAGAAGCCCATGTCCGCGAGCGACTGGGCGCGCGGCCTGCGGATCAACCCAGGAGAGCAGCTTCAGTGAGTTCCGAGCACCGCGCCGATCGCCCGGACAACCCGGAGCGTCCCGCCGACCGGCCGAGCGGTTCCGAGCATCGTGCCGACCGGCCGCACAACTCCGGGCGTCCGCGGCGCCCGGGCGGGCCCGGCTACGGCCGGACCCAGGACCGCGACGCCCGCACCGGCCGGGGACCGCGCGGCGGCCGGCCGCCGTCGGATCCGGCACGCCAGGCCGCGTACGAGGCGATCGCCGCCGTGCACCGCGACGATGCGTACGCCAACCTGGTGCTCGGCGACATCCTGCGCGGCATGGGCCTGCACGGGCGGGATGCGGCGTTCGCCACCGAGCTCACGTACGGCACGCTGCGCGCGGTCGGAACCCTCGACCTGATCATCGCGGCGGCGGCCGGGCGGGACGTGGCGCGCATCGACCCGCCGGCCCGGGACGCGCTGCGGCTCGGCGCGTACCAGTTGCTCTTCACCCGGGTCCCCGCGCATGCCGCGGTGAACCAGACCGTCGACCTGGTCCGCTCGGTCGCGCCGGGCGCGGCCGGGTTCGCCAACGCGGTCATGCGCGGCATCTCCGAGACCAGCCTCGACGACTGGCTGGCCCGGGTGGCGCCCGGGTACGACGAGGATCCGGTCGGCCATCTCGCGGTGGTCCACCATCACCCGGAGTGGATCATCCGGGCGTTCTCGGAGGCGCTGGGCGGTGACCTGGACGACACCGCGCGCCTGCTGCTGGAGGACAACCAGCCGCCGACCGTTCATCTTTGCGCCCGGCCGGGCCGGGCCGACGCGATCGAGCTCGCGGACGCGGTCGGCGGGGTGCCGGGCGCGTTCTCGCCGTACGCGGTCTATCTGCACGGCGGCGCGCCGTCGGACATCCCCGAGGTCCGTGACGGTCGGGCACACGTGCAGGACGAGGGTTCCCAGCTAGTCGCCGCCGCCCTGCTCGCCGCGCCGATCGAGGGCAGGGACACCCGCTGGCTCGACCTGTGCGCCGGGCCGGGCGGCAAGGCGGGTCTGCTCGGTTCGATCGCCGCACAGCGCGGCGCAGAGGTGACCGCGGTCGAGGTCGCCGACCATCGGGCCCGGCTGGTCGAGCAGGCCACCGCCGGGCTGCCGGTTACGGTTCTGCCGACCGACGGGCGTACGGTCGGCCGCGATCCCGATCTGCCGGAGGAGTCGTTCGACCGGGTCCTGGTCGACGCGCCGTGCACGGGCCTGGGTTCGCTGCGCCGGCGTCCCGAGTCGCGCTGGCGCCGCCAGCCGGCCGACCTGCCGCCGCTGACCCGGCTGCAGCGCGAGCTGCTGGTGGCGGCGCTGCGGGCGGTTCGTCCGGGCGGGGTGGTGGCCTACGTGACCTGCTCGCCGCACATGGTGGAGACCCAGGTGACGGTGACCGAGGGCTCGCGGCGTAGCGGGGTCGAGGTGGACTTCGTGGACGCGCGCCCACTGCTGCCGCCGGGCATGCCGAAGCTGGGGCCGGGCCCGACGGTGCAGCTCTGGCCGCACCGGCACGGCACGGATGCCATGTTCCTGGCGGTCCTGCGCCGCACAAGCTGATCCCGCCCGCAAGGTGGGTCGGGCAGGGTGGTCCGGCGCGGTGAGGTGGTTCGGGCGAGGTGGTCCTGCGCGGTGAGGTGGTTCGGACGAGCTGGTCCTGCGCGGCAAGATCAGTCGACCGGGAGGGCCGCGGGGCCGGCGTTCTTGAGTGACCGGGTCACCGTGCGTTCGGCGAAGTAGATGAAGCAGCGCACCCGCCGCTCGCCGGCCAGCCACTCCGTGCGGGTCGGATTGTAGGAGATCCAGCCGCTGCGGTACTGCATGTCCGAGTCGTCGGGCACCCCCGCGAACCGGGCGATCACGCTCCGGCAGGCCGCCGCGCTGCGGGTGGTGCCGGCCCGCAACTCCGCGTACGAGATGTCCGGGGCCCGCCACAGGCCGGCGAACTCGGCGCGGTGCTTGCCGGTGCACGGCACCGGGCGCATCTCGGTCACCGTCTGGCCGTCGACGACCGGGTCGAAGCAGCCCAGGCGCAGCGGGGACGGCCCGGCCAGCTCGCCCTCGAGGCTGCCGCGGCGGCCGCTCTGGCCGTACCCGTCGAGGTCGGACTGGGTGACGTCGCAGCGGAACCAGCGCGCCCCGCCGGACCAGGCGCGCCGGGTCGGCCAGACCACGTGCACCGCGATGCCGGCGGTGCGCCAGTCGCCGCGGAGGAAGTCCTCCGCCTGCGTCGCGCACTCCCGGTAGGCCGCCCTCGCGCCCGCGGTGCCCGGCGCGGGTGGCACGTCGGTGCTGGGCGGGGTGCCGACGTGGAAGGTCTCGCTGACGTGGACCTCGTCGCATCCCGTGGGCCGGTCGTCGCCCGGTCCGGCGGTCGACGCCAGCGTCTCGTGGCAGGCGCCCGCCGCCGGACGGTACGGCGCCGGCGCCGGCGGCGGGGCCCAGTCGTCGGTGAGGTCCGCGTCCACGAGGCCCCGGGGCGCGCCGGTGCATCCGGCGGCGAGCATCACCGCCGTCAGCGCCATGGCGAACCGCCGCATGCCGTCCTCCCGGAGAACACCATGAGTATCCCGGCCCGGCGGACGAAGGCCATACACTTCAGCGGTGGAGTCATCCCCGATCATCGCCCCCAGCATCCTGGCCGCCGACTTCGCGCATCTCGCGGACGCCGTGCACGACATCGAGGGTGCCGCCGACTGGGTGCACGTCGACGTCATGGACAACCATTTCGTTCCCAACCTGACCATCGGCCTGCCGGTCGTGCAGAGCCTGCGCAAGGCGACGACGATCCCGTTCGACGTGCACCTCATGATCGCCGACCCGGAGCGCTGGGCGCCCGGGTACGCCGAGGCCGGCGCCTACAACGTGACCTTCCATGCCGAGGCCTGCGAGGACCCGGTGGCGCTGGCGAAGAGGCTGCGCGCGGCCGGCGCGAAGGCGGGGCTCGCCATCGACCGGGACACTCCCGTCGAGCCGTACCTGGAGCTGCTGCCCTACGTGGACACGGTGCTCATCATGACGATCAAGGCCGGCTTCGGCGGCCAGAAGTTCCTGCCCGAGATGCTCGACAAGGTCCGCGACGTGCGCCGCCGCATCACCGCCAAGAACCTGGAGGTCCGCCTGGAGGTCGACGGCGGCATCGCGGCCGACACGATCGAGCAGGCCGCCGAGGCCGGCGCCGACGCGTTCGTCGCGGGCACGGCCGTCTACGGTGCCGAGGACCCGGCCGAGGCGGTCCGCAAGCTACGGGCGCTCGCCGCGCGCACCGCCGTACGAGCATGAACACCGGCGTCGCGCGCCCGCCCGGGGACGGACCCGGCTCGGAGCCGGAGGCCCGGCCCGACCTCGTCATGGTCGTCGACGACGACGATGACATCGCCGGCTTCGTGGCCTTCAACCTCGAGGTGCACGGCTTCGAGGTGATGCGGGCCCGCGACGGCCAGGAGGCGCTCGAGCTGATGGAGACCCGCCGCCCCGACCTGGCGGTGATCGACTGGATGATGCCGCGGATGGACGGGGTCGAGCTGACCCGCCGGCTGCGCGCCGAGCCGCTCACCTCCGCCCTGCCGGTGATCATGCTGACCGCCAAGGCCATGACCGTGGACAAGGTCGTCGGCCTCACCGCAGGCGTCGACGACTACCTGGTCAAGCCGTTCGACACCGCGGAGCTGATCGCCCGCGTCTCCTCGACGTTGCGGCGCACCAAGGAGTTCCGCGAGGTGTCGCCGCTGACCGGCCTGCCCGGCAACGCGCGGGTGACCCGCGAGATCGCCGAACGGATGAAGGCCGGCGGGGATTTCTCCGTCGGCTACGTCGACATCGACCGCTTCAAACCGGTCAACGACGTGTACGGCTTCGACCGCGGTGACGAGTTCATCACGGCCCTGGCGCGGAGCCTGCACCGCGCCGCGACCGCCGCCGGGCGCCCTCCGGTGTTCCTCGGCCACATCGGCGGCGACGACTTCGTCTTCATCTGCCATCCCGACCAGGTGTTGCCGCTGACCAAGCACATGGTCACCGACTTCGAGGCCTCCGCCGACCAGCTCTACGACCCCGTGGACGCCCGCCGGGGCTATGTCGAGGTGCCGGACCGCCGGGGCGGCAAGCAGCGGGCCGCGCTGGTCACCCTCTCCATCGGGGTCGCCCAGTCCACGGTCGGTGGGCGCCCCTATCCCGATCATCGTGCGGTGGTCGCGGTCGCCTCCGAGATGAAGAAGGTCGCCAAGAGCCAGCCCGGCTCGTACGTCGCCATCGACCGCCGCCGCAGCGACTCCGAGAACATCGACGACCCGATGTGACAGGAATCGCCCTGTGGCATTCCGGCGAACCCGTGCAAGACTGATCGGTAACCCACCACGCGCTGGCGGGACTCGGTGAAATTCCGAACCGGCGGTGATCCTCCCTTTGCGGGGAGGTAAGCCCGCGACCCGGACGTCGCTCTTCGGCGGACGGTGGACCTGGTGAGAATCCGGGGCCGACGGTTGATCGACCGGCACACGCCGATCGGTCAGACAGTCCGGATGGGAGACAGCGCGCGGAGCAGGACCGGGGCTCGTCGCGGCGTGCCCGGCCCGGGGTGGCGCGAAGCGTCCCCTGATGTCCTGTTCCCGGCGTTTTCTCCCCTTCCCTCGGCGCGTGACCGTACCGCGTCAGGGAAAGGCACTGAGATGGTCACCGAGCACGAGGCGATGGGCCGCGCGATCGCGCTTGCCGCCCGTGGCCTCGGCACGACGAGTCCCAATCCGGTCGTCGGCTGCCTGCTGCTCGACCCGGACGGCGAGGTCGTCGGGGAGGGCTTCCACGTCTACGCGGGCGGGCCGCACGCCGAGATCGTGGCGCTCGCCCAGGCCGGCAAGCGTGCCCGGGGCGGCACCGCGGTCGTCACCCTCGAGCCCTGCAACCACACCGGGCGCACCGGGCCGTGCGCCCAGGCGCTCATCGCCGCCGGCATCCGGCGGGTGGTCATCGCCGTCGACGACCCCACGCCGGTCGCGACCGGTGGCGCGGAGACGCTGCGCGCCGCCGGGATCGAGATCGAGACGGGGATGCGCCGCGAGGAGGCGGAGGCCGGCAACGTCGCCTGGCTGACCGCCGTCCGCCGCGGCCGCCCGTTCGTGACGTGGAAGTTCGCGGCGACCCTCGACGGGCGTTCGGCGGCGGCCGACGGCACCAGCATGTGGATCACCTCCGAGCCGGCCCGCGCCGACGTGCACCGCCTGCGCGCCACGGTGGACGCGATCATCGTCGGCGTGGGCACCGTGCTCGCCGACGATCCCCAGCTCACCGTCCGGTATCTGCGCGACGGCAGCCTCGCGATCAAGCAGCCGCTGCGGGTGGTCGCCGACTCCGCCGGGCGTACCCCCGCGAAGGCCCGCGTGCGCGACGCCGCCGCCGAGAGCTGGATCGCGACGGCGGCCGCGGTCGGCGCCGGCCCGGACGGCCGCCTCGACCTCTCTGCCCTGCTGACCGAGCTGTACGCCCGCGGCATCCGCGCGGCGCTCCTGGAGGGCGGCCCGACGCTGGCCGGCGCGTTCCTCGCCGCCGGGCTGGTCGACCGGGTCGTCGGGTACGTCGCGCCGAAGCTGTTGGGCACCGGCCGGGCCGCCCTGGTGGACGCCGGCATCGGCACGATCGCCGAGGCGATCGACCTGGACCTCACCGACGTCGCGCAGGTCGGCGCCGACCTGCGCTTCACCGCCACGCTGCGGCAGAAGCCGTCCGACAACTCTGCTCGCCCGGAAACCGGAATGAAGGAGCTTTGATGTTCACGGGAATCGTCGAGGAACTCGGTGAGGTCGTGCACCTCACCGACGCGGGGGGTGACTCGGCCGTGCTCGCGGTACGCGGGCCCGTCGTCACGTCGGACGCACGGCACGGCGACTCGATCGCGGTCAACGGGGTCTGTCTCACGGTCCTGGACAACGTCGACGGCGTCTTCACCGCCGACGTCATGGGTGAGACGCTGCGGCGCTCCTCGCTGGGGGCGTTGCATGCCGGCAGCGCGGTCAACCTGGAGCGGGCGGCCACCGTGGGCAGCCGGCTCGGCGGCCATCTCGTGCAGGGCCACGTCGACGGCGTCGCCACGATCATCGCCCGGGAGCCCGCCGACCAGTGGGAGGTGCTGCGCTTCTCCCTGCCGCCGGAGCTGTCCCGGTACGTGGTGGAGAAGGGTTCGATCACCGTCGACGGGGTCTCGCTGACCGTCATGGCGGTGACCACCGACACGTTCAGCGTGGGTCTGATCCCGACCACGCTCAAGCTCACCGTCCTGGGGTCCAAGGACGTCGGCGACCCGGTCAACCTCGAGGTCGACGTCATCGCGAAGTATGTCGAGAAGATGCTGGGGGGACGTCATGCTGGATGACATCGAGAGGGCCGTCGCCGACATCGCGGCCGGTCGGCCGGTCATCGTCGTGGACGACGAGGACCGGGAGAACGAGGGCGACCTGATCTTCGCCGCCGAGCACGCCACGCCCGAGCTGCTCGCGTTCATGGTGCGCTACACCTCGGGGTACATCTGCGTGCCGCTGACCGAGGAGGAGGCCGACCGCCTCGACCTGCCGCCGATGTTCCACACCAACCAGGACCGGCGCGGCACGGCGTACACGGTGACCGTCGACGCCCGCGAGGGCGTGAGCACCGGCATCTCGGCCGCCGACCGGGCGCACACGATCCGGCTGCTGGCGGGCGCCGACACCCAGCCGACCGACCTGTCGCGTCCCGGCCACGTGGTGCCGCTGCGGGCGAAGCCCGGCGGGGTGCTGCGCCGGCCCGGGCACACCGAGGCGGCGATCGACCTGGCGGTGCTCGCGGGACTGCGTCCGGCCGGCGTGCTCTGCGAGATGGTCAACGACGACGGCACCATGATGCGCCTGCCCGACCTCGAGAAGTTCGCCGTCGAGCACGACCTGGCGCTGATCAGCATCGCCGACCTGATCGCGTACCGGCGGCGGCACGAGCAGCAGGTGGAGCGGGTCGTGGAGACCCGGCTCCCGACCGAGCACGGCGACTTCACCGCGGTGGGCTACCGCGCCGGCGTCGACGGCGCCGAGCACGTTGCGCTGGTGTACGGCGACCTCGGCGCCGGCGACGACGTCCTGGTGCGTGTGCACTCGGAATGCCTCACCGGCGACGTCTTCGGCTCGGTGCGCTGCGACTGCGGGCCCCAGCTCGACGCCGCCCTGGAGCGGGTGGCGCAGGCCGGGCGCGGTGTCGTGCTCTACATGCGCGGGCACGAGGGCCGGGGGATCGGGCTGCTGCACAAGCTGCAGGCGTACCAGTTGCAGGACCGTGGCCTGGACACCGTGGACGCGAACCTGGAGCTGGGCCTGCCGGCCGACGCCCGTGACTATGGCACCGGCGCGCAGATCCTCTACGACCTGGGCGTGCGTTCGATGCGGCTGCTCACCAACAATCCGGCGAAGCGGGCCGGGCTGGAGGGGTACGGCCTGACGATCACCGGCCGCGAGGCGTTGCCCGTACGCCTGCACCCGGAGAACGTCCGGTACCTGCGGACCAAACGGGACCGCATGGGGCACCTGTTCGAGGCGTTGGGCTGATAAGCGCCCTCGGGGCGTGGAAGCATTCATCTGAAAGGGGGCAACATGGCCGGTTTCGGTGACCCGCACCTGGAGACCGTCGACGGCGCCGGGCTCAAGCTCGGCATCGTCGGCTCGCGCTGGCATGCGGACCTGGTCGACCACATGGTCGAGCGGGCGCAGGAGGCGGCGAAGGCGTGCGGCGTGGACGACGTGGTCGTGACCCGGGTGGCGGGCTCGGTGGAGTTGCCGGTGGTCGCGCAGGCCTTGGCGAAGAAGTGCGACGCGGTCGTGGCGCTCGGCGTGGTCATCCGGGGGGAGACGGCCCACTTCGACTACGTCTGCGACGCCGTGACCGCCGGGCTGACCCGGGTGTCCCTGGACGAGCGCACCCCGGTGGCGCACGGCGTGCTGACCGTGGAGAGCCTGGGCCAGGCCAAGGACCGGGCCGGGCTGGAGGACTCGATCGAGGACAAGGGCTGGCAGAGCACCGTCGCCGTGCTCGACGCCGTCCTCGCGATCCGCGGCGTCGAGAAGGCCTAGAGCCTTCCCGCCTCGATGATGCGGGCCAGGAACTGCCGGGTCCGCGCCTCGACCGGGTCGCCGAGCACCTGCTCCGGCGGCCCGGCCTCGAGCACCCGGCCACCGTCGAGGAAGACGACCCGGTCGGCGACCTGCCGGGCGAAACCCATCTCGTGGGTGGCCAGCACCATGGTCATGCCCTCGTCCTTGAGCCCGCGGATCATCGTGAGCACCTCGCCGACGAGCTCCGGGTCGAGCGCCGAGGTGACCTCGTCGAGCAGTAGCAGTCGTGGGCCGTTGACCAGGGCCCGGACGATGGCGACGCGCTGCTGCTGGCCGCCGGAGAGCCGGTCCGGGTAGCTGTCGGCCTTGCCGGCGAGCCCCACGCGGTCCAGCCATTGCATGGCCTGGTCCTTGATCTCCGCGGCCGCGCGCCCGTGCACCTTGTCCGGCGCGAGCGTGATGTTGCGCAGCACGGTCATGTGCGGGAACAGGTTGTAGGACTGGAACACCATGCCGATGCGGCGGCGGACCAGGTCCGGGTTCACCCGCGGGTCGGTGATGTCCTCCCCGTCAAGCCGGATGACGCCGTCGTCGACCTCGGTCAGTAGGTTGACGCAGCGCAGCAGGGTGGACTTGCCCGAGCCGGAGGCGCCGATCAGCGCCACCACCTGGTGCTCGTCCACCTCCAGCGACAGGTCGTCGAGGACCACGGAGGGCCCGAAGGTCTTGCGCAGATTCTCGCAGGACAGCAGCATCTCAGGACCCCGCGGACTGGCGGCGGGCCGCGCGCAGCGTGACCCAGTCGGTCACGCCGATGAGCGGCAGGGCGAGCAGAACGAAGAGCACCCCGGCCACGATGTACGGGGTGAAGTTGGCATCCTGCGCGGTGGCGATCTGGGCCGCGCGCACGGCGTCGATCGGACCGGCCAGCGACACCAGGCCCACGTCCTTCTGCAGCGCCACGGTGTCGTTGAGCAGCGGCGGGGCGACTCGGCGTACCGCCTGGGGCAGTACCACGTGGCGCATCGTCTGCCGGTAGGTCAGCCCCAGCGACCGCGCGGCGGCGAGCTGGCTGGGGTGCACCGACTCGATGCCGGCCCGGAACACCTCGGCCAGGTACGCCCCGTACGTGATCACCAGCGCCGTCCCGCCGAGCACCAGCACGCTCGGCATCCCCTGGAGGCGCAGTCCCGGCACGCCGAGGGTGCACACGTACAGCACGATGATCAGCGGGAGGCCGCGGAACGCGTACGTGTATCCGGTGGCCAGCGCCCGTACCGGGAAGAAGACCGGGCCGCGCAGCGTGCGCAGCACCGCGACCAGCAGGCCGAGCGCCAGCGCGGCGGCCGCGCAGACGGCCAGCAGCCGGATGTTGAGCCACAGCCCGGCGAGCACGTCGGGCAGATATTTCTTCGCGACCTGCCAGTCGAAGAACGACGCCTTCACCCGCTCCCAGCCCGGCGCGCCGGTGACCGCGAGGGCCAGCGCGCCGCCCACGACCGCCGTGGACAGCGCGGCGAGCAGCACCGAGCGGATCGTCTGCCGCCTGCGGTAGGCGATCCGCCCGCGCCGGATGTCGCTGGGCCCCGTACGTGCGCCGGTCCGGTGGAGCTCGGCGGTCACGACAGCTCGGGTGCCCCGGCGGAGCCGGCCAGCCAGGTCTTCTCCAGCGTGGCGAGGGTGCCGTCCTGGCGGAGCTGGTCCACCGCCTTGCTGACGCACGGGGTCAGCTTCGAGCCCAGATCCAGCACCAGGCCGAACTGCTCGGGCACGCCCACCTGCGGCAACTGCCCCACGATGACCCCGCCCTCGAGTTCGGCGCCGGTCATGTAGAAGGCGGTCGGCAGGTCCACGACGATGCCGTCGACCTGCTTGTTCTCCAGGGCCTTCTTGGCGTCGTCGTTGTTGTTGAAGACCTGCGGCTTCGCGGTCGGCTTGAGCACGTCGGTGATCGCCTTGTAGCTGGTCGTGCCGACCTGGGCGCCCAGCGTGGCGTCCTTGAGCTCGGCGATCGTCTTCGCTCCGGCGATCTTCGAGCCCTTGATCGTGATCACGGTCTGCCGTACGAGGTAGTACGGCGACGAGAAGTCGACCGCCTTCTTGCGCTCCGGCGTGATCGAGAACTGGTTGATGTCGAAGTCGAAGGCCTTGGGTCCGGGCGCGATCGCGTTGTTGAACGTCACCTGCGTCCAGACCACGTTCTCCGCGGGATAGCCCAGCCGCTTGGCGACCTCGTAGGCCACCGCCGACTCGAAGCCCTTGCCGTTGCCGGGCGTGTTCTCGCTGAACCAGGGCTCGTACGCCGGGATGTCGGTGCCGATCGTCAGCTTGCCCGGCGTCCGGGTGCCGAGCGCTCCGCTCGTGCAGTCGGTGGCGGTCGCCGCGCCGCCGTTCGGCGAGGGGGCCTCGTCCGCCGGCGCGCACGCGGCCAGGGCGAGGAGCACGGCGGCGCCGGTCAGCGCCGCGACGGTGTTTCTGCTGACCATGTGCCGCAGGCTAACCCTGGCGGCGTCCGGCGGGCCAACCCGAATCCCAAGGGTTGGGGGCGTCCGCCGCCCGGGGCGCATGAGCTGCCACAATCGGCTCCCGTGAAGACGTTCGAAGAGTTGTTCGCCGAGCTGCAGACGAAGGCGGCGGAACGGCCCGCGGGTTCGGGCACTGTCGCGGCGCTGGACGCCGGCGTGCACTTCATCGGGAAGAAGGTCGTCGAGGAGGCCGCCGAGTCCTGGATGGCCGCCGAGCACGAGGGGCCGCAGCGGGCCGCCGAGGAGATCTCGCAGCTCCTCTACCAGGCGCAGGTCCTCATGATCGCCACCGGTCTCGAGCTCAAGGACGTCTATCGACATCTCTGACGTGCCCTCCGCCCGCATCGTCTCGATCGAAGGAGCACGTCCGATGCTGCGCATCGCCGTACCGAACAAAGGAACCCTGTCCGCCCCGGCCGCACAGATGCTGCGCGACGCCGGTTACCGCCAGCGTACCGACGGCAAGGACCTCGTCTGCCGGGACGAGGACAATGCCGTCGAGTTCTTCTACCTGCGTCCCCGCGACATCGCCACGTACGTCGGCTCCGGCGACCTGGATCTCGGCATCACCGGCCGGGACCTGCTGGTCGACTCGGGCGTGCCGGCCCGGGAAGTGCTGGACCTCGGCTTCGGCGGGGCCACGTTCCGCTGGGCCGCCCCGGCCGGCTCGCTGGCCTCGGCGGCCGACATCGGCGGCCGGCGCATCGCCACCGCCTATCCCGGCGTGGTCGAGCGTTACCTGGACGAGCACGACCTCAAGGCCGACGTCGTCCGCCTCGACGGTGCGGTGGAGAACGCCGTGCGCCTGGGCGTGGCCGACCTCATCGCCGATGTGGTGGAGACCGGCACCACGCTGCGCCAGGCCGGGCTGGTTACCGTCGGCGAGCCGCTGCTGCGCTCGTCGGCGATCCTGATCGGCCGGCACGAGGTGACCGAGCCCCGGGCCGCGCAGCTCGTCCGGCGCCTGCAGGGCGTGCTGGTGGCCCGCAGCTACGTGATGCTCGCCTACGACGTCCGGGCCGACCTGCTGGAGAACGCCACCGCGCTGACGCCCGGCATCGAGTCGCCGACGATCTCCCCGCTGCACCGCGAGGGGTGGGTCGCCGTCCAGGCCATGGTCCGCCGGGTGGACGTGCACCGGATCATGGACGAGCTGTACGAGCTGGGCGCCCGCGCCATCCTGGTCACCGACATCGCCAACTGCCGGCTGTGAGAGGCCGTTTCGCCGGGCGGGGGGACCTGCCCGGCGGGACGGGCCGCCGCAGTGGCAGAGTGGTGCACGTGAGTACTCCCACGCATGAGGCGGTCGCGTTCCGGCCGCGTCGCATCCGCTGGGTGGCCGGCGTCTCCGCCGCCGCGGTGGTGATCCTCTTCACCGTGCTCAGCTTCGGGCTGCACGGCTCGACCGGCAGCGGCCTCGGGCAGTTCGCGCGTGGTGACCAGAGCGCGATGATCGGCCTCGGTGTGCTCGCCGCCCTGGGCATCCTGGCCTTCACCCGCCCCCGGGTACGCGCGGACGCCGACCACGTGCAGATCCGCAACGTCGTCGGCAACTTCGATCTGCCCTGGTCGGCGGTGCGCGCGGTGCGCTTCGACCGCAACTCGGCCTGGGCGATGCTGGAGCTGCACGACGACGAGACGGTGCCGGTGCACGCGCTCCAGGCGGCCGACAAGGAGTACGCCGTCGAAGGGGTCCGGACGCTGCGGGCCCTTCATTCGGCCGCTTCCTCGTGAGCTGGTAGACTTCCTCGCAGTCGACCACGCCCGCGTCTCGCGGGCGCGAAAGAGGAGCCCGCTGGTTCCCACCCGAATCGCTCTCGCGGCGGTCGGGTCCGGTCAACCGATTCCGGGAGGTTCCGGGGTGGGTGTGCGTCCTCATGGGCGCCGATGACCGGTCGAGCGGGCCCCGGCATGTGCCGGGGCCTTCTGCTTTCCCGTCGCCCGTGATTCCGGGGGTGGCGCGAGGCCGACCGACATTGGCAGGGCTTTCCGCGGCATGGCCGGGGACGGCCCACAACATGACATCGTTCTGAGGAGGCCCCATCAGCGTCGAACCACGCGTTAACGAACAGATCCGGGCACGAGAGGTCCGACTGGTCGGCCCCGAGGGTGAGCAGGTGGGCATCGTCCCGCTCGAGCGCGCCCTGCAGTTGGCCGCGGACGTCGACCTGGATCTGGTCGAGGTCGCGCCGATGGCACGTCCGCCGGTGTGCAAGCTCATGGACTTCGGCAAGTTCAAGTACGAGAGTGCACTCAAGGCGCGCGAAGCCCGGCGCAACCAGCAACAGACCGTCATCAAGGAGATGAAGCTCCGTCCGAAGATCGACCCGCACGACTACGAGACCAAGAAGGGTCACGTGGTGCGGTTCCTCAAGGCGGGCGACAAGGTCAAGGTGACGATCATGTTCCGCGGTCGCGAGCAGAGCCGCCCCGAGCTGGGTTTCCGGCTCCTGCGCCGGCTCAGCGAGGAGATCTCGGAACTGGGCTTCGTCGAGGCCAGTCCCAAGCAGGACGGCCGCAACATGATCATGGTGCTGGCTCCCCACCGGGCGACCAAGGCCGCCGCCGCGGCGACCATCGCGGCCAACGCCCGCCCGCCCCGGGAACCGCGCGAGGGCGATGGTGCCGAGGCGCCGGCCGCACCCGCGGACACCACCGCCGAATGAGGTTTTCCCTCGGTTTTCCGCCGCGGGCAAGCTCAGAGTAGCTACGAAAATCCCCGCCGGTCCCCGGCCGGCGGGGCAGAGAGAGTAGGCGTTCAAGTGCCGAAGATGAAGAGCCACACCGGCATGGGCAAGCGGGTGAAGGTCACCGGCAAGGGCAAGATCGTCCGTGAGCAGGCCGGCAAGCGCCACCTGCTCGAGGGCAAGTCCTCCCACGTCACGCGCCGGATGACCGGTACGGTCGTCGTGGCCAAGGCTGACACCAAGCGAGTCAAGAAGCTGCTGGGCCGCTGACGCGCGCGCCACACCCGTTCCCCTGTTAGGAGTACCGAAATGGCACGCGTCAAGCGGGCAGTGAACGCCCAGAAGAAGCGTCGCACGTTGCTGGAGACCGCCAGCGGATACCGCGGTCAGCGCTCACGGCTGTACCGCAAGGCCAAGGAGCAGATGCTGCACTCGATGCAGTACTCGTACCGCGACCGCCGTGACCGCAAGGGCGACTTCCGTCAGCTCTGGATCACGCGCATCAACGCGGGCGCCCGGGCCAACGGCCTGACCTACAACCGCCTCATCCAGGGCCTGAAGCTGGCCGGCGTCGAGGTGGACCGCAAGATCCTGGCCGACATGGCCGTCAACGACGCCGCCTCGTTCGCGGCGATCGTGGAGATCGCTCGCGCCGCCGTCGCGGCCGAGGGCACGGGCGGCGCCGCCGCCCAGGCCGCCTGAGCACATCCTCTCGGGGCGTCTTCCGGTTCGTCCGGGAGGCGCCCCGATGCTGTACCCCGGAGGAAGCGTGACCTTCACCCCCCGTACGCCCCGGGTCGTCACGGCCCGGCGCCTGCAGCGCCGCCGCGACCGCGACCAGACCGGCCGCTTCCTCGCGGAAGGGCCGCAGGCGGTGCGGGCCGCCCTGGCCGCGGGGGTCGTCCTCGAGCTGTTCGGTACGGACGCCGCCCTGGCCCGCCACGGTGACCTGGCGGCGCAGGCGCCCGTGGTGTCCCCGGTGACCGACGAGGGGCTGGCCGCCCTGGCCGAGACCGTGCAGCCGCAGGGCCTCGTCGCCGTCTGCGAGCAGGTCGACGTGCCTCTGGCCGAGGCGCTGGCCAAGCAACCCCGGCTGGTGGCGGTCGTCGCGGAGATCCGCGACCCGGGCAACGCGGGTACGGTGCTGCGCACGGCCGACGCCGCCGGAGCCGGTGCGGTGGTGTTCGCGGGCGATGCCGTGGACCCGTACAACGGCAAATGTGTGCGGTCCTCCGCGGGCAGTCTGTTCCACGTGGACGTGGTGCGGGCGCCGCTGACGGTCGCCGGCGAACTGCGCGCCGCCGGGCTTCAGGTGCTGGGCACCACCGGCTACGGCGACGCCGATCTGGACGGGCTGCTCGACGACGGGTCGCTCGCCCGGCCGACCGCCTGGCTGTTCGGTTCTGAGGCCCACGGTCTGCCCGACGACGTGCTCAAGGCCGCGGACAAGCGGGTCCGCGTACCGATCTACGGCGGGGCGGAGAGCCTTAACCTGGCTGCCGCCGCGGCGGTCTGCTTGTATGCTTCGGCGAGAGCGCAGCGCTCCCCGAGGAGTCAGTCATGAGTCAGATGTTTAGCCGGCCCGCTGGTCGCGGGCGCGTGCTCTGACTCGAGTTTGCCGAGAAGCGGCTTCGCCGCACTGCGAGCAACAAGAGACTGGATAGCGCGAACTTCCCAGACCGGCGGGCTGCGGCGCCGCCGCGCCTCCGTACACTGCCCGATGGCTCATCCGGTGTGAGGGAGTTCGCCCGACCATGTCCTACCGCAACGATCCATACGATCCCAAGCAGGCCGCCCTGCTCGCCCCCGAGGCCCTGGAGGCCGCGGTCGCCGACGCCCGGCAGGCGTTCGCCGCGGCGGGCGACCTCGACGCGCTCGGCGCGCTGAAGCCGGCGCATCTCGGCGACCGTTCGCCCGTGTCGCTGGCGCGCCGCGAGATCGGTTCCCTGCCGCCCGCGGCCAAGTCCGACGCCGGCAAGCGCGTCAACGTGGCCCGGCAGGCCGTCCAGGCCGCGTACGACGCCCGCCAGACCGAGCTGGAGCGCGAGCGCGCCGCCCGCGTGCTGGTCGAGGAGCGCGTCGACGTCACCCTGCCGTGGGACCGGCGCCCGCGCGGCGCCCGGCACCCGCTGACCACGCTCGCGGAGCACATGACCGACCTCTTCGCGGGCATGGGCTACGACGTCGTCGACGGCCCCGAGCTCGAGCTGGAGTGGGCCAACTTCGACGCGCTCAACATCGGGCCCGACCACCCGGCGCGCGGGCTCATGGACACGTTCTACGTGGACCTGCCCGGCCTGGTCATGCGCACGCACACCTCGCCCGGCCAGGTGCGCACCATGCTGACGCGCCAGCCGCCGATCTACGTGGTCTGCCCCGGCCGGGTCTACCGCACCGACGACCTCGACGCCACCCACAGCCCGGTGTTCCACCAGCTCGAGGGGCTCGTGGTGGACGAGGGCATCACCATGGCCCACCTCAAGGGCACGCTGGACCACTTCGCCCGGGCGATGTTCGGCCCGGACGCGCGCACCCGCTGGCGTCCGCACTACTTCCCCTTCACCGAGCCGTCCGCCGAGTTCGACGTGTGGTTCGCCGGGCACCGCGACGGCGCGCGCTGGGTCGAGTGGGGCGGCTGCGGCATGGTCAACCCGCGGGTCCTGACCGCGTGCGGCATCGACCCGGAGCGCTACTCCGGCTTCGCGTTCGGCATCGGCGTCGAGCGCACGCTGATGTTCCGCAACGGCGTGAGCGACATGCACGACATGGTGGAGGGTGACGTCCGGTTCACCCGCAACTTCGGTATGGCGGTCTGATCATGAAGCTGTCCCTGTCCTGGCTGCGCGAGTACGTCGAGCTGCCGGCGCCCGTCGACGTCGCCGAGCTCGAACGGCGGCTGATCGGCCTCGGCATCGAGGTGGAGTCCATCGTCGACCAGGCCGCGACGATCAAGGGTGACCTGGTCGTCGGCCGGGTGCTGGAGATCGAGGAGCTGACCGGCTTCAAGAAGCCGATCCGCTTCTGCCGCGTCGACGTCGGCAACCCGACGCCGCAGGAGATCGTCTGCGGCGCCCGCAACTTCGTGGCCGGCGACCTCGTCGTGGTGGTCCTGCCCGGCGGCGAGCTGCCCGGCGGCTTCACCATCGGTGCGCGCAAGACGTACGGGCGCAACTCCCACGGCATGATCTGCTCCGCGGCCGAGCTCGGGATCAGCGACGACCACTCCGGCATCATCGTGCTCCCGCCGGAGACGGCCACGCCCGGCGCCGACGCCCGCCCGGTGATCGGCCTCGACGACGTCATCGTCGACCTGGAGATCACCCCGGACCGCGGCTACCAGATGAGTGTGCGAGGGATCGCCCGCGAGCTCGCGTACGCGTACGGCACGGCGTACACCGACCCGGGTCTCTCCCCGGCCGCGACCGCCACGGACGAGGTCCCGTACGAGGTCACCATCGAGGACACGTACGGCTGTGACCGTTTCGCGGCGCGCGTGGTCCGGGGCATCGACCCGTCCGCGCCGTCGCCGGCCTGGATGCAGCGCCGGCTCATCGCGGCCGGCGTCCGGACCATCTCGCTCGCCGTCGACATCACCAACTACGTGATGCTCGAGCTGGGCCAGCCCATGCACGTGTTCGACCTCAATCTGCTGCGCGGCGGCCTGGTCGTGCGCCGCGCCAGGCCGGGGGAGAAGCTGACCACCCTGGACGGTGTCGCGCGTGTGCTCGACGCCGAGGACATGGTGATCTGCGACGACACCGGCCCGATCTCGCTCGCCGCGGTCATGGGCGGCGAGACCAGCGAGGTCCAGCCGGGCACGGTGGACGTCCTGCTCGAGGCCGCCCACTGGGACCCGGTCATGGTCGGCCGTACGGCCCGGCGGCACAAGCTGTTCAGCGAGGCCGCCAAGCGCTGGGAGCGCGGCGTCGACCCGCGGCTGCCCCTGGTCGCGCTCCAGCGGGCGGTCGACCTGCTCACCGCCCACGCCGGCGGCACGGTCGACGAGCGGGTGCTCGACCTCGACCACGTGGCGGGGCCCGCGCCGGTGCACCTGCCGACCGACCTGGCGAGCAACCGGATCGGTCTGGCGTACCCGCCTCAGCAGGTCGCCGAGCTGCTGGGCCAGGTCGGCTGCACGGTCGCCGGCGCCGAGCCGCTCGAGGTGACGCCGCCGTCGTGGCGCCCCGACCTGGTCGCGCCCATCGACCTGGTCGAGGAGGTGGCCCGGCTCGGCGGCTACGACGCCATCCCGAGCGTGCTCCCGCCCGCCCGCGGCGGCCGCGGCCTGACCGAGCAGCAGTTGCGGCGGCGTACGGTCGGCCGGGCCCTGGCGGAGAACGGCTACGTCGAGGTGCTGTCGTACCCGTTCGTCGCCCCCGGCGCGGCGGACGCATTCGGCCTGGCGCCCGACGACCCGCGCCGCAGCGCGGTCAAGCTGACCAACCCGCTGTCGGAGCAGGAGCCGCTGCTGCGCACTTCGCTGCTGCCGCCGCTGCTGGCGACGCTGAGGCGCAACCTGGGCCGCGGCGAGCGTGACCTGGCGATCTACGAGACGGGTACGGTGTTCCTGCCGCACCTGACGACCACGGCACCGCCGGCGCTCGGCGTGGACCACGGGCCGTCCGAAGAGGACTGGGCCGCGGCGAATGCGATCGTCCCGGAGCAGCCGTGGCACCTCGCGGCGGTGCTCACCGGCGACGTGACCCCGGCCGGCTGGTGGGGCGCGGGACGCCCGGCCACCTGGTCGGACGCCGTCGAGGCGGCCCGCATCGCCCTGTCGGCGGCCGGCATGACCCCGCAGCGTGTCACGGTCGAGGCGGCCGCGTACGCGCCGTGGCACCCCGGCCGCTGCGCCGCGATCGCCGTCGACGGCAAGGTCATCGGTCACGCGGGCGAGCTGCACCCGGCCGTCCTGTCCGCGCTCGAACTGCCCAAGCGCACCTGCGCGATGGAGCTCGACCTCGACGCGATCCCGGCCCGGCCGGTCACCCAGGCCACGAAGATCTCCAGCTTCCCGCCGGCCCTCATCGACGTCGCCCTGGTGGTGCAGTCGGGGGTGCCGGCGGCCACGGTGGAGGCGGCGCTGGCGGCGGGCGCGGGCGAGCTGCTCGAGTCGGTACGACTCTTCGACGTGTACGCCTCGGAGCAGCTCGGCGAGGGGCTGAAGAGCCTGGCGTACAAGCTGACCTTCCGCGCCGCGGACCGTACGCTGACCGTCGAGGAAGCCGTGGCGGCCCGCGACGCCGCGGTGGCCGAGGCCTCGGCCCGCACGGGGGCGACCCTGCGCGGCGCCTGAGTGACCGTCGTGATGGCCGGGTCCCACCAGGGGCCCGGCCTTCTCGTCAACGTGCGATCTCGATCGGTGTGCCAGCGGGAGGATTCCCGAAGATCTCTGCCGCATTCCCGCCCCGCGCGAACAACTCGTAGCAGGCCCGCCCCGCCCATCCGGAGCTGCCCGGCGCGAACGAGATCGTTCCGGAGGCAACGGTGAAGACGCCGTCGCTGACCATCGCCTCGGCCTCGGCGTCACCGATGCGCACCCGGACCGTCGTGCCGGCCTCGGCCGGGGCGTCGTACCAGCTCGTCTTCAGGTTGCCGTACCCGTCGGTGTAGACCACAGCCCGCTCGGGGGCGGGCGCGACGCTCACCGGCTCGCCGAGCAGACTGCCGTCTCCGCGCGCCAGCCGCGCGACGGCGGCGGGAAAGACGTCCCGGGAACGGAACTGCGACCCCGCGTCCGGCACGTTCACCGCCCGCAGCGGCACCCCCGCGGCGGCGAGGAACGACAGGCTGGCCCCGGCCGCCACCCCCACCACCAGCACCCCGGAATCGAGGCGTGCGGCGACTAGCCGCTCCCCGGCGTTGTCCTCCCGCGGATCGTCCTCATCCTGACGAGGGGCGACGTTGGCGTACACGACCCGGTCGTCCGGCCCCTCCCCGAAGGCGAGTTGAGCCACGCAGAACCCGGCGCTGACGGTATCGAACGGCGGCACCGGAATGGCGGCGACGTCGGCTCCCGGAAGCATCAGCGCGAACCGCTGCCGCACCTCGGCGAAAGCGAGATCCCCGATGCCATAGTCGGCGACGACGGTCACAAGCATGGCTCCAACCTACGGGAAGACCACGGCCGTGCCTGTCGAGTACTGCGAGTCCATCGCCTCAGGGAGGGCGCGGCTACTACTGAGCTGCGATGAAGTGCTGGGCGTTGATCTCGCGGACCAGGGGGCCGAGGTCGTCGATCTCGTCGACGTCGACGCCGGCTTCGCGAAGGGATTCGGCGCCGCGGCAGTCGGCGAGGATGAGTGGTTCGCGCAGGGCGAAGACGACGCGGCCGATGCCTCGGGCGAGGATCAGGCCGGTGCAGGTGCCAGGACGGGATCTCCGTGCGGTGCAGGGTTCCAGGGTGCTGTAGATGGTTGCCTTCGCCAGGTCGGGGCGCGGCACGGCGGCGAGCTTGGCGAGGGCGACTTCCTCCGCGTGGTCGCGCGGGTTCCACTCGCCGGTGTAGCCGGTGGCCAGCGCGTGGCCGTGGTGGTCGACGACGATGGCACCGACGGCGTAGTTGGTGGGTGTCGGCAGTGACAGCCGCGACAGGTCGATCGCGGCGGTCAACCAGCGGCGATCCTCGGAGGAGGCCATGATCGCAAGACTACGGTCCCGGTCGGTTCAGCCGGCCGGGAGGTGGTCGAGGAGGGTACGGCCGATCACCGCGTGGGCCTGGACCGCGGGATGGGTCGAGCCGTAGTTGTCGCGGTCGTCCAGGCCCTCGGCGAACAGCGCGTACGTGAGCTTCGGCTTGCCGTCGCGCCCGAACATGATGCCGGCCTCGTGGCGGGAGGCGCCGAGGTCGTTGAAGTCGGCGCCGTACTTGGTGGCGATGCGGCTGCGTTCCTCCGAGGACATCGTGCGGCGGATGCCGTCGTGGTAGCCGTTGATCGAGCGGGCGATGCTCAGCAGGAATCGGCACGAGGCGGGGGCGAGCAGGGTGCCGGTGGCGAGGCGCCAGAGCAGGTCGTGCATCTCGCGGGGCGTGGTGGTGCCGAGGAAGAAGCGGTGCGGGTTCTCGACCGGTTCCACTCGGGTGTGGGTGAAGCCCTTCGCCGCGAGGATGTCGTTGATCTCGGCCGCCGGTACGACGCGACCGCACATACGGACGGCGGTGTTGTCCGACATCAGCAGCATCGCGGTGAGGAAGTTGGCGACCGTGATCTCGTCACCCCAGACCGCGTGCAGGAAGTAGATGCCGGAGCCTTCGAGGATGATGTCCTGCTGAAGGTCCAGTTTGGTGCCCAGGGTGAGCTGGCCTCGGTCGATCTTGTCCATGACGGCCGCGGCGACGGCGAGCTTCTGCACGCTGTAGCCCTCGGTCACATGGTCGGCGTCGTCCTCGACGATCGGCCGGGGGACACCTGCCGGGTCGACGGCGGCGATATGCGTGTGCCAGGTGCCGCCTGCCTTCGCCTTCTCCTGCTCGTACACGCGGCGGATGACGCGGGGCCCGCCGGTGGAGGCCACGCCGTCGTCGGGTCGCGCGGCGGCGGCAGGGCCGCTCATGCCGGCGGAGACGGCCGCCGCGGCGGCGCCCAGCCCGAGTGCGGAACGGCGGGACAGGTGGGCTGGCATTGCGCTCCCTCGATGATCCGGTGGTCCGTCGGCACGGTAACGCACAACGGACGAGGGCCGCGAGACGATACGGTCTGACCGCGGCGCGTGATTATGAGCGCAGGAACCGGAGGACGGCCAGGACGCGCCGGTGATCCGTACGGTCGCGGGGGAAGGTCGAGTTTGGTGAAGATCGCCGTGACGTGCTTCTCGACGCTGCGCTCGGCGAGGTGCAGCGCGTCGGCGATGGCCACGTTGGAGCGGCCCTCGGCGAGCAGCCCGAGGATCTCGCGTTCGCGGGTGGACAGCCGGGCCAACCCCGCGTCGACCGAGGGCGCGGCGAGAAGCTGCCGGACCACCTCGGGGTCGAGGGCGGTGCCGCCGGCCGCGACGCGCCGCAGCGCCTCGACGAACTCGCCGGTGCTGACGATCCGGTCCTTGAGCAGGTAGCCCACGTGGCCGGCGTGCTCGGCCAGCAGCCGCCGCGCGTAGCTCGTCTCGACCCACTGCGAGAAGACGAGAACCCCGATCTCCGGGTACGCCGACCGGATGGTCAACGCGGCGCGCAGCCCCTCGTCGGTGTGCGAGGGCGGCATCCGCACGTCGACCACGGCGGCGTCCGGCCGCTCGGCCGCGACGGCGTCGAGCAGGGCATCGGCGTCGGCGACCGCGGCGACGACGTCGATGTCGTGCTCACCCAGCAGCAGCACGATGCCCTCCCGCAGCAGCGGATTGTCCTCCGCGATGACGACGCGCACGTCAATCCTTCCGGGGTAGCAGCATGGTCACGGTCGTCGGCCCGCCCACCGGCGAGTCGACCTCGAGGCGGCCGTCAAGGGCGGCGGCCCGCCGAGCCAACCCGGCCAGCCCGGTCCCGGCCGACCCGGCGGCCCGCCCGGCCCCGCCCGGCCCCGCCCCGGTCGGCGCGGGCTGCGCGGGCACCGCGTGCGCGGTGGGCTGCACGGGCGTCGCGTGTGGGGCGGGCGGCACCTGCGAGGCAGGTCGCGCCTGCAAGGCGGACAAAGCGGGCGGCACGAGTCCGGTCGGCGTGGGGACGGGCGGCGCGGGCCGGGGCGGCGCAGGGACGGGCGGCGCGGAGGTGGGCGGTGCGGGCCCGGTCGGCGTGGGGACGGGTGGTGTGGGAGCGGCTCCGCCGTGGCCGTCGTCGGTCACCGTCAATTCCAGCCAGCGGCCCTGCTCGTGGACGGCTATCGCCGCGCGGGTGGCGCCGGAGTGCCGGGCGATGTTGGTCAGCAGCTCCGCCACCGCGAAGTACACCGCCGACGCCGTCTCGTCCGGCGGGCGCCGGGGCAGGTCGACGATGACCGACGCCGGGACCGCGCTGCGCCCGGCCAGAGTGGACAGGGCCACCTCGAGGCCGTCGTCCAGGGCCGGAGGGTGCAGGCCGCGGACGATGTCGCGCAGTTCCGCGAGGGCCTCGGTCACGGTGCCGCGGGCATCGGCGGCCAGGGCGCGGACGGCGTCGTCGGCGCTGCGGTGCTCGATGCGGGCCAGCGTCAGCCCCAGGGAGACCAGCCGGGCCTGGGTGCCGTCGTGCAGGTCTCGCTCGACGCGGCGCATCAGCGCCGTCGCGTCCTGCTGCAGGGCGGCGCGACCCGCCTCGAGCTGGGCGATGCGGCGGGCCGCGCGGCCGGGCCACAGCAGTCCACGGGCGAGCGCGCCGTCGGCCCACACCACGAGGCGCAGGAACCAGGGCAGAGCCAGCAGCAGGGCCGCACCTTGGGCGGCGACCCACCAGCTCGCGGGCCAGCTACGGCCGTCGAAACCCAGCTCGGCCGGCAGGAGGAACCACCACACCGGATAGGTGAGCCCCATCGTTCCGAGGCCGAGGGCGATGACCGTCCCGTACGCCCCCACGCAGATCAGCGGGAACCGCAGGAAGAAGTACGTCAGCGCCCGCCATGCCGTCGCGTCGCCGAAGAGGGCGACGATCCGGGCCCGGCGGGTGGTTCCCGGAAGCGGCGGCGGGTCGGGCCAGTCGTGGGCGAGCAGCCGGCGGGCGAACAGGCGGAAGTATCGCGGCATCAGTCGCGCGAGTGCCAGCACCCCGGCCAGCAGCGCCAGGCCGAAGACGACGACCGACAACGCCACGGAGACGATGCCCAGCAGCGACAGGACGAACGCCGGCAGGCTGAGCAGCAGGCCGCTGAGCACGAAGCCCATCTCCCGCCACATGCGGCCACCGCCCCAGACACGCAGCACAATCATCCGACGACCTCGGTCGGCGGGCGCCGTAGTGCCAGGGCGGCCGGCAGGACGGTGCCCGCCGCGACCAGTGTGGCCACCGCCGCGATGCCCGCCGCCAGCCAGGAGCCGGGCAGCCACGGCTTCCAGGTGCCCAGGGCCGTGTGCAGCAGAGGCAGGAGGGTCACCGCCGCCACGGCCGCGGCGACCGCCAGGGCTGTGCCGGTCACCACCAGAGCCTCGCAGATCACGATCGCGAGCGTGCGCCCGCGGGTGCCGCCGGTGAGCCGGGTGACTGCCAGGTCGCGCCGGCGGGCGAGGATCGCCGTGACGAGCGTGTTGACCGCCGCGATCGCGGCGAAGGACGCGTAGGCGCCCGTGCCGAAGAACTCGAGCCAGCGGACCTCGGCCGGGGCGGGGATGCCGGTGACGTGGGTGGTGGTCGCGGTGCGCACGAGTGTCACCGCGGTGAAGGCGATCGCCAGGGTGAGCGGGACGAGCGCGCCGGACAGGGCCCTGGCGTTGACCGCGACCGTGTCGGCGGCCAGCCGGCCGGTGTCGCCCATAAGCCGGGCGAGCGGCGCGGCGACCCGCAGCAGCGCCGGCCCGAGGAGCCCCGCGCCGACGCAGAGGGCGAGCATGACGAACAGCCCGGCCTGGTCGGCGGTGTCGGCGTCGAGGTCCGCGATCACCACCGAGAACACGACGCCGCCCGTGACCAGCATCAGGCCCATGGCGACACGGATCACGCCGATGCGGGACCGGGGCGCCACCGCCTCGGTCAGGGCGACCGCGGGCCGCATCCGGGACGGGCGGACCGCGGCGGCGAGGGCACCGAGCAGGGAGGTGCCGACGGTGACCGCGAACGCGATCGGCAGGGCTCCACCGTGGGCGTGGAAGGTCACCTCGGCCGGCACGATGCCGTGGCCGACGAGGCCGCCGACCCAGGCGCGTCCGGCCAGCATGCCCAGCGGGACGCCGGCGAGCGTGGCCGGCACGGCGACGACGGCGGCCTGCGCGGCGATGGCGCGCCGGACCCGCCCCGGGGTGGCGCCGATCGCCCGGACCAGCGCGATGTCGCGGGCCTGGTGGCGGATCGCGGCGCTCATCGTGACGCCGACGATGATGATCGACAGGTAGATCGACGCCATCAGGAAGAGCAGGCCGATGTCGCCGACGCCGCTGTCGGTCAGGGCCCGGCGCTGGGCCGCGTCCAGCGGTGCCTCCGCCAGCGACGCCGTCAGGCAGAGCCCGGCGGTGACCAGTGCGGCGGCGAGGCCCTGGGTGGCCGCCGGGCCGAGGAACGACCAGGGGTTGCGTCGCAGCGCCTGCCGGATCACGCGGCCACCGCCGATACGCCGCGCAGCCGGTCGGCGATCTCCCGGGCGTCCGGCGCCGGGCCGTCGGCCGCGATGACGCCGTCGCGCAGCAGGACGAGACGGTCGGTCCAGGCGGCCGCCGCCGGGTCGTGGGTGACCATCAGCACCGTGACGCCTTCGCGGTCGGCCGCGTCGCGCAGCAGGCCGAGGATCTGCGCGCCGGTGGACGGGTCGAGGGCCCCGGTGGGCTCGTCGGCGAAGATCACGGCGGGGCCGGTGACCAGCGCCCGTGCGATCGCGACCCGTTGCCGCTGGCCGCCGGAGAGCTCGCCGACGGGCCGGCGGCCGAGCCCGCCGAGGCCCACCGCCTCGAGCACGTCGTCGATCCGGCGGGCGCGGGGGCCGCCGAGGCGGGCGGGGAGGGCGACGTTCTGACCCACGGTCAGCTCGGACAGCAGGTTGTAGGACTGGAAGACGAATCCGACCCGGTCGCGTCGCAGCCGGGTGAGTCTCGCCTCACGCATCCGCGTCACGTCGCGGCCCGTCAGGTGCACCCGGCCGGAGCTGGGCCGGTCGAGCCCCGCCGCGCAGTGCAGCAGGGTGCTCTTGCCGGAGCCGGTCGCGCCCATCACGGCGACGAACTGGCCGGACGGGACGTCGAGGGACACCTCGCGCAGGGCGACGACGCCGCGCGGGTAGCGCCGGGACACGGCGGTCAGGGAGATCACTGATTCCATGCGTCCACCCTGGCGGCCGCGAGTCCGGCGCACAGCGGTGCTGTCCCGTCGATCAAGGTGCGGTTGACCGCACCTCACTCTCCACGTTGGCCCGCAGGATGTTCCAGGACTCCTCGTCGTCGGCGGTTCCCGTGTGCGGGCGGCGGAAGCGATTCACATCCACGCACAGATCGTTGATCAGCCACCGGCGGCGATAGAGCTCCAGCAGCTCCGGCCGTACCTCGATGCCGGTGGCGGCGGTGTAGGCCGCGTGGTCGCCGCCGAGCAGCCACAGGTCGCGTTCCGGCGGGGCCAGCAGCGCGGTCTCCCAGTCGATCAGCTTCCAGCCCGCGGCGGTGTGCATGGTGTTGCCGGGATGAGGTTCACCGTGGGTCAGCACGGACCGTGAGTGGTCGGCCGAGGCGGCGAGCAGGTCGTAGCGTTCCAGCAGAGCGCGGATCGGTGCGGCATGCCGGGCGATCAGGTGGGACGCCCGGACCGCGTACGGTCCGGCGTCCGCGATCTCGTGGCCGGCCAGGGTCGCTTCGAGCGCGTCGCGGTGGGGGATGGCGAAGTCGTCGGTGGTCGCCCGCCGCCCGACCTCTCGCGGTGCGGTGTGCAGGGCCACCAGCATGTCGCGGACGGCGCCTCGATGGTCCTCCGACGGGTAGTCGCCCCACGAGAAGCTTTCACCGTCCACGAACTCGTACAGCGCCGCCGCATACCGCGGGGTGACGCGCACCAGTGGCCGCACCGGGGCCACCACGAACGGCAGGTGCAGCGCGGCGGCGGCGTCGAGGGCCCGGCGCAGCCGCTCGTACGGTGCGTCCAGGTCCTCACCGTCGTGGCGTCGCTTGGCCTCCAGGTCGTCGACGGTGAGGAACCAGCGGTTCCCGGCCGCCCAGTGGTGGCTTCCCCAGCCGACCGGGCGGTAGTGCAGGGAGTCCAGCGAGAAGGCCTCGCGCAGGACCCGCTCGGGCAGATCTTCCGGTGGTGTCAGCACGCCAATGATGATCTACGAGACCCGGAACCGGGCTCGCAGCAGGTTCCGGGGCCGCGAATCGGGGCCGACGAGCAGCTCGAAGTCGCCCGGCTCGACCACGCGTCGCCCGTCCGCCGTCACCAGCGTGCAGTCGGCCGCCCGGATGTCGAGGGCGACCGTGACCGTCTCGCCCGGCGGCACCTCGACCTGCCGGTACGCCTTCAGTTCCCGGGTGGCCCAGGTGACGCTGGTGACGAGGTCGCTGACGTACGCCTGGACCGTCTCGAGCGTGGGACGCCCACCGGTGTTGCGCAGCCGTACGGTGGCCCGGACCGTGCCGTGCATGGGCACGTCGGGTTCGTCGATGCGCAGGTCGGCGTACTCGATGGTGGTGTAGCTCAGGCCCTCGCCGAAGGCGAACAGCGGATCCTGGTCGAGGTCGGCGTAGCGGTCGCCGTGCTGGCCGCGGATCTGGTTGTAGTAGATCGGCTGCTGGCCGACGTGCCGGGCGGCCGAGACCGGCATCCGCCCGGACGGTTCGATGTGGCCGAGCAGCAGTTCGGCCAGGGCCCGGCCGCCGCGCATGCCGGGATTGAAGGCCTGCACGAGCGCGTGGGCGCCCAGCGCGGACGGCGGCAGCACGGCGGGCTTGGAGTTGAGGAGCACGACCACGGTGGGCGTGCCGGTGGCGGCGAGGGCGTCCAGCAGCGCGATCTGACCGCCTTGCAGCTCCAGGGTGGCCGTGGACTTACTCTCGCCGGTCAGCGCCACGGTGTCACCGACCACGACCACCGCGTAGTCGGCGGCCCGGGCGCAGGCGACCGCCTCGGCGATCATCGCGGGCTCGGGCCCGGCGGGCTGCGAGATCGGCGGCCGCGGCTGGCCGTCCTGGTAGAACTCCCCGGCGGGGTCCGGCACCAGACGCTCGATGTCGGCGCCGCGGGCCGTGGTGATGGTCCAGTCCGCCGGGGCGACCGCGCGCAGGCCGTCGAGCACGGTCTCGATCAGCTCGCGCGGCTGGCCACCGGGCATCCAGTCGACCTGCCCGGACGCGCCGGCCCAGTCGCCGAGCTGGGCCTGCGGATCGTCGGCATTGGGGCCGATGACCGCGACCGTCCTCGGCGCGCCGGACGGCAGCGGCAGGGTGCCGTCGTTGCGCAGCAGGACCAGGGAACGGCGGGCCACCTCGAGGTTGAGCGCGGCGTGGTCCGGGTGCCCGATGACCGCGCCCTGCCGGTCTGCGTCGGGGGCGCGCGGGTTCTCGAAGAGGCCGAGCTCGAACTTCAGCCGCAGGACCCGGCGTACGGCGGCGTCGACGTCCTTTTCGGCGAGCAGGCCGCGCCGCACCGCGGCCTGAGCACCCTCGAAGAACGCGGGGGTGGTCATGACCAGGTCGTTGCCGGCGCGGACCGCGACGGCGGCCGCCTCCACCTCGTCGGCGCAGACCTGCTGTTCCCACACCATGCGCCCGACGTTGTCCCAGTCGGTGACGAGCGTGCCGGTGAACCCCCATTCTCCCTTCAGGACGTCGTTGAGCAGCCACGTGTTCGCGGTGATCGGCACTCCGTCGATCGACTGGTAGCCGAGCATGAACGTGCGGCAGCCCGCGCGGGCTGCCCGCTCGAACGGTGGCAGGAACCAGGCCCGCAGCTTGCGTTGGCTCAGGTCGGCCTCGCTCGCGTCCCGGCCGCCCTGCGTCTCGGAATAGCCGGCGAAGTGCTTGGCGGACGCGAGGATCGCGGTCGGATCGGTGAGGCCGTCGCCCTGGTAGCCGCGGACCATCGCCGCGCCGAGCTCGCCGATGAGGAACGGGTCCTCGCCGAACGTCTCGTTCAGCCGTCCCCAGCGCAGGTCGCGGGCGATGCACAGCACCGGCGAGAACGTCCAGTGGACGCCGGTCGCGGACACCTCGACGGCGGTCACCCGGGCGATCCGCTCCACCAGGGCCGGGTCCCAGGTCGCGGCCATCGCGAGCTGAGTGGGGAAGACGGTGGCTCCGGGCCAGAAGCCGTGCCCGTGGATGCAGTCCTCGGCGGTGATCAGCGGAATGCCGAGCCGGGTCCGGGCGGCCAGGTCGATCGCCTCGAGCATCCGAGCCGGGGAGGCGTGCAGGATCGAGCCGGCCAGGCGCGTGATGACCGCGTCCTCGAGGTCCTGCCGGGCGTCGAGCTGGAGCATCTGCCCGACCTTCTCGGCGAGCGTCATCCGGCTCAGCAGATCCTCGACGCGTTGGTCGACGCCCAGGGTGGGATCACGGTACGGGTCGCCAGCAGCCATCGCTCTCCTCCGATGCATCGCCCAGCGCCGGAAGTGTCGCACGGCCGGAACCGGTACCGGCGTCCGCGGGGATCGGCTTTTCGGTCAATTGGTACCGGAACCGAAGCCCGTGGCCCGGGACCAGAGGCGGCGGTGTAGCGTCGGCCTGTCGACAGTCGTCGACAACTGTCGACAGTTGTCGACGCAGGACCTATGCTAGGGCGAAAGAGACCTCCGGGAGGAGTGGTCATGAGAATGGTGAGCATCCGAAACCTCCGCGGCGAGGAACTGAAGCGGTGCGCCCACGCCGGCGAGTTGGTCGGCGTCATGAGGACCCGGCGACTGATCGGCGTCATGATTCCCATAACCCCGAACTGGGTGGCCCACGTCATCGACAACAACTGGTCGCGGGTCCTGCAGAGCGTCACCGAGGGCGAGCGGGCGCTGGCGGACGGCGCCCCGTTGCGCACCCTGGAGAATGCGCTGACCGACGTCGAGATGCCGGTGCCGGCGGGCCGGGGACTGCCGGACCAGGCTCTGCCCATGATGCTGGCGTCCACCGGGCTGATGGACAGCGCGGAGGACGACCTGCCACCGGCGCGCAGCCTGCGGGTCGGCGACCTGTCCGCGGCCGCCATCGAGAAGGCCGGGGAGGCGGGCGAGATCCTGGCCGTCACGCACGCTGGCGAGATGCTCGGCGTGCTCGTGCCGGTGACCCAGCGCCTGGTCGGCTACCTCGTCAACAAGAACATGAGCCGCGTGCTTTACAACATCGGCTACGGCGAGAAGGAAGCCGCCACCGGCGAGCCGATGAGGACGCTGGAGCGGGCGCTCGCCGAGCATTCGGACGTCCTTCGCGCCGGTTCCGCGTCCCCCCGCACCTGAGTTTCGCCGGCGTTTGCGATGACGACGTCACGTCCGATCGCCGTGCCCGGCGTGCCTTTCCTGGACGGTGCCGTCCCGGCGGGGCCTGCGCCGGCCGATGCCTACCTCGCGGCCACCGAGGCCCTGCGCGCCACGACCCGCTGGCTGGTGACCGCCGCGGCCGGGGTGGGTGCGGTTCTGGTCGCGGGTCTGCAACTGACCGGCCTCGGCTCGCTCGGCAGCCAGGAGATACCGCGACTGGTGGCCGCGTTCGCCGGCCTGGTCGTCGCGCTGACCGGCGTCGGCTACATGGTCCTGCGGGCGAGTCAGATTCTGACCACCGAATGGGTGACCCTGGCCGACATCGAGAAAGACATCTTCGATCATCGCGTACGGCAGAGCGCGCAGCGGCAGAGCGGCGGGTCCCGCCCGAAATTCGGCGACCGGATCGGGCGCCTGCGGGATCGGCGGTATCGCCTGCGTGCGGCGATGATCGAAGGGCTCAAGGAGCGGCTCGAATTCATCGCCGAAGAGCTTTTCGGATCATTGGCGACCAGCGTGCCGGATCTTTACGCACAACTCGCCGACGCCAATGAGGCCGCTCGCGGTGCCCCCGATTCCGCCCCGGCCCGCTCCGCCGCCCTGCAGCAGGCGGCGGGCACGGTGGTGGCGTTCGCCAATTTCTACATCACCAAGGAATGGTTCAAGGTGCTGCGGCGCCAGCTCGCGGCCGCGTCGGCGGTGGTGATCGCCGGGGTCCTGGTGTTCGCGTACGCGGCCAACCCGCCGAAGCCGGCCGAGGCCGCCAAGGAGAAGCCCGCAGCGGCGGTCAGCTTCTAGACCTCGCTGTACGGGCCGATCTCGAAGGCGGTGTGCGGCGGCAGCAGGTCGTGGATCAGGAAGCCCATCGACTCGACCCGGCGGCCCTGCTCGTCGCCGAGGCGGTCCAGCTCGGCGCGGCTGAGCGGGCGGTGGATCGCCACCCAGCCCCGAAAGGTCAGCGGCGTAGCGGTGTAGTTCCTGTCGCCGATCTGGAAAACCCAAACATTTTCCGCATTGGGTCCTTGATCGAGCTCTTTGCCCAGGCAGTCGGCGAGATCGTCACGGTCCTGAACCGTCCGGAGATCTCTGATGGCACGCCACGCCGCCGGGGAAAGCACCACTTCGTACTTCGCCACGACGCCTCCTCACTTTGATGGTCAATTCATCGCGGAAGAGCCCCCGCTGTTCGAGTTTCCATACGAATGCATGAAGTGCACGATCACCAGTCGGCTATCCGTCCATAATTTGGATTCGGGCGTTCCCCGCGGGCGCCCGCGCGAGCACCGCGGGGGGTGATCGACGACATACCCGGTTGCCGGACGGTCCCCGGACGTTATACGGTCCTCTGCATAGTCATGCGGAGGTAGGTATGGGAATCCGGGTCGCTGTCGTTGGCGCGAGTGGGTACGCGGGGGGTGAGCTGCTGCGGCTGATCGCCGGGCACCCCGAGCTCGACCTCGCCGCCGCCACCGCGCACACCCAGGCGGGTATGCCCGTCGCGGCCGTACACCCTCAGCTCGCGGGGATGGAACTGACGCTGAGCGCGACCGATGCAGCCGCGCTGGGCGACGCCGATCTAGTCTTCCTCGCCCTGCCGCACGGGCAGTCGGCGGCCCTGGCCGCTCAGCTCGGCGCCGGGGTCAAGGTCGTGGACCTGGGCGCGGACTTCCGGCTCCGAGACGCCGCGGCCTGGGAACGCTACTACGGTGGCCCGCACGCCGGCACGTGGACGTACGGCCTGCCGGAGCTGCCCGGCCAGCGGGAGGCGATCGCGGCGAGCGACCGCGTCGCGAACACCGGCTGCTACGCGGCGGCCGTCACCCTCGCGCTCGCGCCGCTGGTCGCCGCCGGTGTCGCCGATCCGGCCGACGTCGTGGTCGTGGCCGCGTCCGGGACCTCGGGCGCCGGACGGTCGGCGAAGACGCACCTGCTGGGCAGCGAGATCATGGGCGACCTGACCCCCTACAAGGTCGGCGCGCACCAGCACGTGCCCGAGATCAAGCAGGCGTCCGGCGCGGACTCGCTGGCGATGACGCCGGTGCTCGCGCCGATGCCGCGGGGCATCCTCGCCACGGTGAACGCCCGGCCGATCGGCCGCACGCATCCGCGTGACGTGCTGCGGGCCGCGTACGCCGACGAGCCCTTCGTGCACGTACTGCCCGAGGGAGCGTGGCCGCACACCGGCGCCACCCTCGGCGCCAACACCTGCCACCTGCAGGCCACTCTGGACCTCGACTCCGGGCGCATCGTCGTGGTCAGCGCCATCGACAACCTCGGCAAGGGCGCCGCCGGACAGGCCGTCCAGTGCGCCAACCTGATGCTGGGCCTGCCCGAGACGACCGGCCTCTCCACGTTCGGGGTGGCGCCGTGACCGTCACCGCGCCCAAGGGGTTCCGGGCCTCGGGTGTCGCCGCCGGGCTCAAGGCCGGCGGCAACCTCGACGTGGCCCTGGTCGTCAACGACGGTCCCGACGCCGGAGTCGCCGGGGTCTTCACCGCCAACCGGGTCAAGGCCGCGCCCGTGCTCTGGAGCCAGCAGGTCGTCAAGGGCGGCGTGGTGCGCGTGGTCGTGCTGAACTCCGGAGGCGCCAACGCCTGCACCGGCTCCCAGGGCTTCCGCGACACCCACGCCACCGCCGAGCACACCGCGGCGGCGCTGCGCGGCAGGGCGAAGCCGCTGCTGATCGGCGCCGGCGACGTGGCGGTCTGCTCGACCGGCCTGATCGGCGAGCTGCTGCCGATGGACAAGCTGCTGCCCGGCGTGACCGCCGCGGTCAAGGCGCTGGACGCGAGCGGCGGGGAACGCGCCGCCGAGGCGATCATGACCACCGACACGGTCGCCAAGAACGTGCACGTCGTGCGGGACCGCTGGTCCGTGGGTGGCATCGCCAAGGGCGCCGGGATGCTCGCCCCGGCCCTGGCCACGATGCTGGTCGTGCTCACCACCGACGCGGTCGCCGGCCCGGAGGCACTGGACGTCGCGCTGCGCGAGGCGACCCGGCTGACCTTCGATCGGATCGATGCCGACGGGTGCATGTCCACCAACGACACCGTGCTGCTGATGGCCAGCGGGGCCTCCGACGTGCAGCCGACGCAGGAGGAGCTGACCGCCGCGGTCACCGAGGCGTGCGCCGACCTCGCGCGGCAACTCATCACCGACGCCGAGGGCGCCACCAAGCACATCGCCATCGAGGTGCTCGGCGCGGCCAGTGAGGCGGACGCGGTCGAGGTCGGGCGCACGGTCGCCCGCAACAACCTGGTCAAGACGGCGCTGTTCGGCAACGACCCGAACTGGGGCCGGATCCTCGCCGCCGTGGGCACCACGACCGCGGCCTTCGCGCCGGACCGTATCGACGTCGGCATCAACGGCGTGTGGGTCTGCCGGGGCGGTGCGGCCGCGGAGGACCGCTCCAAGGTGGACCTCAGCGGGCGGGACGTCACCATCCAGGTGCACCTGCACGAGGGGGAGATGGACGCGACGATCCGCACCACCGACCTGTCCCACGCGTACGTGCACGAGAACTCGGCGTACAGCACATGACCCCGGCGGAGAGGGCGTCCGTGCTGATCGAGTCGCTGCCGTGGCTCGAGCGTTTCCACGGTGCGACGGTGGTCGTCAAGTACGGCGGCAACGCCATGATCGATCCGGAGCTCCAGCGGGCCTTCGCGGCCGACATGGTCTTCCTCCGGTACGCCGGCATCAAGCCGGTCGTGGTGCACGGCGGCGGCCCGCAGATCTCCAGGATGCTCGACCGGCTGGGCATCGCGAGCGAGTTCCGCGGCGGCCTGCGCGTCACCACGCCGGAGGCGATGGACGTGGTCCGCATGGTGCTCGTCGGTCAGGTCGGGCGGGAGCTCGTCGGCCTCGTCAACGAGCACGGCCCGTTCGCCGTGGGCCTCTCCGGCGAGGATGCGCGCCTGTTCACCGCGGTCCGCCGGCCGGCCGTGATCGACGGCGAACCGGTCGACATCGGCCAGGTCGGCGACGTGGCCGAAGTGGACACCTCGGCGGTCGACGACCTCATCGCCGCCGGGCGCATCCCGGTGGTCGCCGGCGTGGCGCCCGACGCCGCCGGAGTGGTGCACAACGTCAACGCGGACACCGCCGCGTCCGCCCTCGCGGTGGCGCTCGGCGCCCGCAAGCTGGTCGTGCTCACCGACGTGCCGGGCCTCTACACCGACTGGCCCGACACGGGCTCGTTGGTCTCCCAGATCGACGCGGACACGCTGGAGAAGCTGCTGCCCGGCCTGGAGTCGGGCATGGCGCCCAAGATGGAGGCCTGCCTGCGGGCCGTCCGCGGCGGGGTGCCCGCGGCCCACGTCGTGGACGGCCGGGTGCCGCACTCGACATTGCTCGAAGTCTTCACCTCGGAAGGATCCGGAACGATGGTGGTCCCGTCATGAGCGAGCGCAGCGAGCGAATCATCAGACACAGTGCGTTCGTGCCTCATGGCGCCGGCGAGCGAAGCGAGGCGGCGTCATGAGCGCTCTGGTCGAACGCTGGCGGCAGAGCCTGATGAACAACTACGGCACACCGTCGCTGGCCCTGGTCGGCGGCGCGGGCGCGGTCCTGACCGGTGATGACGGCAGAGAGTACGTCGACCTGCTCGGCGGCATCGCGGTCAACGCGCTCGGCCACGCGCACCCGGCGATCGTCCAGGCGGTCACCGAGCAGATCTCGACGCTGGGACACGTCTCCAACTTCTACGTCGCCGAGCCCACGGTCGCGCTCGCCGAGCTGCTGCTCGCCCTCGCCGGCCGCTCCGGGCGGGTCGTCTTCGGCAACTCCGGCGCCGAGGCCAACGAGGCCGCGTTCAAGCTGTCCCGGCTCACCGGGCGCACCCACGTGGTCGCGGCCGAGGGCGGCTTCCACGGCCGCACGATGGGTGCGCTCGCGCTCACCGGCCAGCCGGCCAAGGCGGACCCGTTCCGGCCGCTGCCGGCAGAGGTCACCCATGTCCCGTACGGCGACAGCGAAGCGCTGCGCGCCGCCGTGACCGACCGGACCGCCATGGTCATCCTCGAACCGATCCAGGGCGAGATGGGCGTCGTCGTCCCGCCGCCCGGCTACCTCGCCGCGGCCCGGGAGGCCTGCACCCGCAACGGCGCCCTGCTGGTGCTCGACGAGGTGCAGACCGGCATCGGCCGCACCGGGCACTGGTTCCACCACCAGGGCGAGGGCGTCGAGCCCGACGTCGTCACCCTGGCCAAGGGCCTCGGCGGCGGCCTGCCGATCGGCGCCTGCCTCGCCTTCGGCCGGGCCGCCGACCTGTTCGGCCCCGGCTCGCACGGCACCACCTTCGGCGGCAACCCGGTGAGCTGCGCGGCGGGCCTGGCGGTCATCCGTACGATCGCGGGGGAGGGGCTGCTCGACCACGTCAAGCGGGTCGGCGAGCTGATCCGGCACGGCGTCGAGGGCCTCGGCCACCCGCTCGTGACCGGCGTGCGGGGAGCGGGTCTGCTGCTCGGCATCGGGCTCGCCGAGCCGGTCGCCGCCGGGCTCACCGACGCGCTGCGCGAGCGGGGCTTCCTCGTCAACGCGGTGCAGCCGGACGCGATCCGGCTCGCGCCGCCGCTGATCCTCACCGCCGAGCAGGCGGAGTCGTTCGTCGCCGCCTTCCGGGAGGTCCTACCGTGACCCGTCACTTCCTGCGCGACGACGACCTGAGCCCGGCCGAGCAGAGCGCCGTGCTGGACCTCGCCGCCGAGATGAAGGCCGACCGGTTCCGCTACCGGCCGCTGGCCGGGCCGCGGTCCGTCACGGTCTTCTTCGACAAGGTCAGCCTGCGGACCCGGTTGTCGTTCGAGACCGGCATCGCCGAGTTGGGCGGCAACGCGATCATCGTGGACACCCAGGCCACCCACTTCGGACGCGGCGAATCCCTCGCCGACGCGGGCCGGGTCGTCTCGCGCTACGCCTCGGCGATCGTCTTCCGCACCTCCGGCGACGAGCGGCTCGCGGAGCTCGCCTCGGACGTCGGCGTGCCGGTGGTCAACGCGCTGACCGACGGCTTCCACCCCTGCCAGCTCCTCGCCGACCTGCAGACCGTTCGGGAACGGCTGGGCGGCACCGCCGGGCGCACCCTGACGTACGTGGGCGACACGGCGAACAACATGGCGCACTCGTATGCGCTGGCCGGCGCGATGGCCGGCATGCACGTGCGGCTCGCCGGGCCGGCCGGGTTCGAGCCGCGGCCCGACGTGGTCGCCCGGGCCGGCGAGATCGCCGCCGGTACCGGTGGCTCGGTCCGCGTGCTCCGCGATCCGTACGAGGCGGCAAAGGGCGCCGAGGTGCTGGCCACCGACGCGTGGACCTCCATGGGCCAGGAGGACGACGGCGTCGACCGGCTCACGCCGTTCCGGCCGTACCAGGTCAATGCCGACCTGCTGGCCGCGGCCGCGCCCGGCGCGATCGTGCTGCACTGCCTGCCCGCCCACCGGGGCGAGGAGATCACCGACGAGGTGCTGGACGGGCTGCAGAGCGCGGTCTTCGACCAGGCCGAGAACCGCCTGCACGCCCAGAAGGCGCTGCTGGCCTGGCTCTTGGAGGACCATTCCTGATGACCGGTCCGGGAACGCGGGCAGCGCGGCACGCGCGCATCGTGCAGTTGGTGCGGGACAAGGCCGTACGGTCGCAGACCGAGCTCGCCGACCTGCTCGCCGTCGAGGGCGTGCAGGTCACCCAGGCGACGTTGTCGCGCGACCTCGAGGAGCTGCGGGCCGTCAAGGCCGCGGGCGTCTACCTCATCCCCGAGGACGGGCTGCCCGCGCTGCGCCCGGTCGAGCAGGCCCCGGCGCGGCTCGTCCGGCTGCTGCGCGAGTTGCTGAACTCGGTCGACGTCAGCGGCAACCTGGTCATCCTGCGGGTGCCGCCGGGCGCCGCGCAGTTCCTGGCCAGCGCCCTGGACCGCTCCGGCCTGCCGGACGTCGTCGGCACCATCGCCGGCGACGACACCATCCTCGTGGTGGCGCGCGAACCGGACTCCGACACCGGGTCCGGCGCCCGGCTCGCCGAGAAGCTCACGGCGTGGAGCCGTACGGACAACGAAGGGACCCTGCCGTGATCGCGCAGCAGCCCGCCGTCGAGGCCTTCTTTCCGGGTTTCGCCGACAATATGCAGAAGCTCCAGGCCCACGGGCTCGAGTTCTACCTGGCCTCCAACGACACGCTGCGCCCGTTCCTCAACGAGGCGCCGTACGGCCACAAGCTCACCTGGCTGGACTTCACCGACACGAGCGAGGACAAGGGCTGGGACACCGGCGAATTCCTCAACCTGTTCAACGTCATCAACGGCATCGCGTTCGGCGACCGGGGCATCCCGATGCCGCAGTGGGTGATGGTCGACCTGATCCTGATGCCGTCGGCCGCCGTGATCGCCGCCCTGCCGCAGGCGCAGTTCACCGAGACGCTGGAGACCAGCGCCTTCGACGACGACGCCAAGCGGCACCTGCGCGAGGTCTTCGACAGGGTGAAGCAGAGCGACTACCAGGGTCCCATCCCGATCGGCGGCTACTGCGCGGCGCCCAGCGCGGCGCCCGGCACCTGGGTCGGCTGGTCACTGTGGTCGGTGATGACCAACGTCGGCCTCGGCCGGGCGCTCAAGGCCCTCGCGCTCTCGGTCTACCAGGCGCAGAAGCTCGACGGCGTCACGCAGTACGACAACACCGCGCTGCGGGTGCACACCCGCTTCGGCCGGCTGCGCATCATGGTGGCCACCGTGCCTTTCCACACCGCGCCCGGATCGTTCGTCTATGAGAACGACTTCACCGTTCCCGTGGCCGAGAGCGACCCGGAACCTACGTTCCTGCTGGACCCCTTCGACTACGAGCGTCAGCGGGCCATGCAGAAGGCGATCGAGGCCCGGAAGTGCACCTACTACGTGCTCGCTCCCGGCCACCTCGTCTCACACGGGACGTCATTCGTGCCGATCCTCGAACTCCCGTACCCGTCCGGAGGAAACTGAATGTCCCGCCGCTCGATCGTTCTCGCCTTCTCCGGCGGTCTCGACACCTCGTACGCCCTGGTATCGCTGCGTGAGCAGGGCTGGGAGGTTCTGACCGCCAACATCGACACCGGTGGCCTGCACAGCGGCGAGGCGGACGCGGTCCGCAAGCGTGCCGAGGAGCTCGGCGCCGCGCGGCACTTCGTCGTCGACGCCCGCGAGGAGCTCTACTCCCGCGTGATCACGTACGCGATCAAGGCCAACTACCTGCGCAACAACGGCTACCCGTCCTGTGTGGGAGCCGAGCGCCTGGTGCAGGCCGAGAAGGTCGTGCAGGTCGCCCTCGACAACGGCGCGGACGCGGTCGCCCACGGCTCCACCGGCGCCGGCGCCGACCACGTGCGCTACGACTCGGTGATCCGCGCGCTCGCGCCGAAGCTGGAGATCATCACTCCGATCCGCGACGAGCGGCTGACCCGCGAGTACGAGCGCGACTACCTGAGCGAACGCGGCTTCGAGACGCCGGAGAAGGTCACCACGTACTCGATCAACGAAGGTCTGATCGGCACCTCGATCGGCGGCAAGGAGACGTACGGGTCCTGGGACTACCTGCCCGAGGACGCATGGACGTACACGAAGTCCATCGAGGACGCCCCTGCCTCGGGGGTGGAGCTGATCCTCGAGTTCGTGAAGGGCGAGGTCGTCTCCGCGACCCTGCCGGACGGCACCCCGATCGACGGCACCGGCCCCGGCACGCCCAACTACGCGATCCTGCGCTCGCTCAACGTCCTCGCCGCCGAGCACGGCGTCGGCCGGGGCATCCACATGGGATCGACCATGGTCGGCAACCTTGCCCGGGTGGGCTTCGAGGCGCCCGGCATGCTGACGCTCATCGCCGCGCACCGAGAGCTGGAGCGGCTGGTGCTCAGCAACCGGCAGCAGGCCACCAAGGCCCAGCTCGGGACCGCGTACGGCGACCTGCTGCACGAGGCCGTCTACTACGACCCGATCCTGGACGACTACCGCGCGTTCCTGGACAGCAGCCAGAGCCGCGTCACCGGCCACGTACGGGTGAAGCTGATCAAGGGCAACGTCATTCCCCTGGGCAGCCGCAGCCCGTACAGCCTGCTGGACGCGGCCACCCGGCAGGGCGTCGTCTACGGCTACGGCTCGTCGCTGTGGAACGGCGAGCAGGCCCGGGCCTTCGCGCACATGTACGCCATCCCGGGCGCCATCGCCAGGAACGCGAACTCGCAGGACACCCCCTGAGGTGTCAGCTCAGCCACGCCGCCAGGACGCGCTCGCATTCGCGGAGGTCCGCAGTGGGCAGGTTCTCCTCGTCGGTGTGGCAGAGCAGCGGGTCGCCCGGGCCGTAGTTGACGGCCGGGATGCCCAGCTCGGCGAAGCGGGCGACGTCCGTCCACCCGAATTTCGGGGCCGGTGCGCGGCCCACCGCGGCCACGAACTCCGCGGCGGCGGGTCGGTCCAGGCCGGGCCGGGCGGCCGCCGCCTGGTCGCGGATCTCCAGCTCGTAGCCGGCGAAGACCTCGCGGAGGTGGGCGTAGGCGCCGTCGACGTCGCGGTCCGGGGCGAAGCGGTGGTTGACGTCGATCGCGACCTCGTCCGGGATCACGTTGTTGGCGATGCCGCCGTGGATCTGCACGGCATTGAGCCCCTCGCGGTACTCGAGGCCGTCGACCACGACCCGGCGCGGCTCGTAGGCCTTCAGGATCGCCAGCACGTCGGCTGCCGCGTGGATCGCGTTGATGCCGTGCCACGCCCGGGCGGGGTGGGCGGCCTTGCCCTTCAGGGTGATCCGTACGCGCATCGTCCCCTGGCAGCCGCCCTCGACCGTGCCGTTGGACGGCTCGCCCAGGATGGCGAAGTCCCCGGCCAGCCAGTCCGGGTGGTGGCGCACCAGCCGGCCCAGCCCGTTGCGCACCGAGGCGACCTCCTCGTTGTCGTAGAAGACGAAGGTGAGGTCGTGCCGGGGCTCCGGTACTGTGGCGGCGATCTTCAACAGGACGCCGACGCCGCCCTTCATGTCGACCGTCCCGCGGCCGTGCAGCAGCTCCGCGTCGCCTTCGCCGGTGAGCCGGGTCGGCAGATTGTCCTTGATGGGCACGGTGTCGAGGTGCCCGGCGAGCACGATGCGCCTCGCCCGCCCAAGCTGCGTGCGCGCGACCACGGCGTCGCCGTCGCGCAGCACCTCCAGATGGCCCAGCGCGTGCAGGGCGGCCTCGACGGCGTCCGCGATCGCGGCCTCCGTCCCGCTGACCGAGGGTATGTCGCAGAGCGCGCGGGTCAATGAGACAACATCATCGTGCAGGTCGAGCTTCATGGAACGACCCTATCGTTGACAGATCCCACCGATTGCTGAGGAGTGAGGACGTGCCGGAGACCGAAGGTCCGACCAGACTGTGGGGTGGCCGGTTCGCCGGTGGACCGGCCGACGCGTTGGCACGGCTGAGCGTCAGCGTGCACTTCGACTGGCGGCTGGCGCCGTACGACATCGCCGCCTCGCGCGCGCACGCCCGGGTGCTGGCCGGCGCCGGCCTGCTCGACGCCGACGAACTGGGCAGGATGCTGGCCGCCCTCGACGACCTGGAGTCGGCGTGCGCGGCGGGCGAATTCCGGCCCACCATCGAGGACGAGGACGTGCACACCGCGCTGGAACGCGGTCTGCTGGAACGCCTCGGCGCCCTCGGCGGCAAGCTGCGCGCGGGCCGCTCCCGCAACGACCAGGTCGCCACCGACCTGCGCCTCTACCTGCGCGACCACGCTCGCGGTGTGGCCGCCGCGGTGGTGGAGCTGGCCGACGCCCTGATCGAGCAGGCCGGCCGGCACATCGACACCCCGGCGCCGGGCCTGACCCATGTGCAGCATGCCCAGCCGGTCAGCTTCGGGCACTGGCTGCTGGCCCACGTCCAGCCGCTGCTGCGCGACCTGGAACGGCTGCGCGACTGGGACGAGCGCACGGCGATCTCGCCGCTGGGCTCCGGCGCGCTGGCCGGCTCGTCGCTGCCGCTGGACCCGGCCGCGGTCGCCAAGGAGCTGGGTTTCAAGGCCCCGGTGCAGAACTCCATGGACGGCGTCGCGGACCGCGACTTCGTGGCCGAGTTTCTCTTCATCACCAGCCTCGTCGGGGTGCACCTCTCCCGCCTCGGCGAGGAGGTGGTGCTCTGGACCTCCACCGAGTTCGGCTGGGTGATCCTCGACGACGCGTTCGCCACCGGCTCGTCGATCATGCCGCAGAAGAAGAACGCGGACATCGCCGAGCTGGCCCGGGGCAAGGCCGGGCGGCTCATCGGGGGCCTGGTCGCGGTGCTGACCATGCTCAAGGGCCTGCCGCTGACCTACGACCGCGACATGCAGGAGGACAAGGAACCCGTCTTCGACGCGGTCGACACGCTCCAGCTCCTGCTGCCGGCGCTGGCGGGCATGATCTCCACGATGACCGTACGGGTGGACAGGCTCGCCGCCGCGGCGCCGGTCGGCTTCTCCCTGGCCACCGAGGTCGCGGACTGGCTGGTGCGCAAGGGCGTCCCGTTCCGCGATGCGCACGAGATCACCGGTGGGCTGGTGGCCCTGTGCGCGGCCCGCGAGTGCGAGCTCGAGGACGTCACCGACGACGACCTGAAGACGGTCAGCGAGCATCTCGACCCGTCCGTCCGCGAGGTCCTGTCGGTCCGCAGCGCCCTGGCCGCACGGACCACGCCGGGCTCGACCGGCCCCGGGCCGGTCGCCGACCAGCTCCGCACCGCCTCGGACAAGCTCGACGGCTGGCGTGAATGGGCGATCGAACGGGTCGTCCCGCGCTGAGCGGACGGGCCCGGAACACAGGGAGTAAGGCGGGTGATCCTCGGGATCGTCCACAGATAGTCGATCATCATCCTGAGCAGTTTCTCCGGGACTTCGCAAGGATGCGGCGATGATCGGTGATCACCCGCCTCACCCGCCTCACTGGCCTTGCTGGCCCCAGCTTCGCGGCGACCTGTGCCCGGAAGCCGGCTAGCTTGCGCTCATCAATGCGGAAAATCCGCGGCCAGACGGGCTCGTCGTTCGAGGCGCGAGCGAGCCGACCTTCGGCGTGATCCAACTTCGCCAGAGCGTTCCGGTCCCTATCTGGGCAAGGGCGAGCGACTCGATGGCGTCCATCCGGATTCCGGCGATGGCCGGAGACGAGCGCGGGAGCCGGTGGCGGGCATCTGCGATCAGTCGCACGCTTTCGCTCCTGTCACCGCAACTTGTGACAAATTGGCTCATGCCCAGGTGGCCCGACCGTTCTGCCGCGCGTACGGCAAGTTGATAGTGGGCGACGGGCGTTGGCTCCGTCTTCAACATCGACGTATAGCCAAGCGACTAGACCTGCCGTCTCACTGAGTACGGCAAACAGCCGGCGGGAGCCGGCGGTAGGTGGCGGATGCCGGACGACGAGAACGCGAGCGCCGCGTAACCGGGATCGGGCAACCCAACACGGGTTGCCCGCTCCACACTCTCCCGGGGAGTTCCCTACGAGGGCGCGCCACTTGAATCGTCGCGCCACTCTCGATCTAGTAGTGAGTAGAGCAGAGAATCGCGCCAAGCGCCGTTGGTGAATACGTGGTCCCTCAATCGACCTTCGGGCATGAATCCGAGGCGTGCGAGAAGTCGTTGCGACGCCCGATTGTCTGGGCCACACGCAGCCTGTAGGCGGTGCAGACGAAGGGTGTCGAACCCGAATGTGACCATGAGGTTGGTTGCCTCAGTCGCATAGCCCTTGCCCCAATCCGAACGTCGTATCGCGTAGCCGAGTTCACCGCTTCGGTCACGACCTAGTCCGATCCGCACGAAGCCGATCAGCGTGTCAGTGCTGTCCGCGACGGCTAGATTGCGTGACGGCCCGAAGCGGGCGCGCGCTCTGCCACCTGGGAGGGCGGACGGATGGCGATGTATTCCGGCGGTGAGCTGATCGAAATGGCTCAAGCGATGCTGGAGCGGCACACGGTGTCGAGGGCCGATGGTCGATGCGTGTCCTGCGGCGTTCTCGGCCCGCGCGCAAGCCACGAGCGGGCGGCACGGGTGTTCGCGCTGGCGTTGCGCCTACCCCAGCGGGTGCCGGGGTTGACCAACCGCATTTGATCGGCACTCGCCGTGCGGATGCGCCTTCATGGTTCGAGGCGGCGAGTTGAGGTGCCAGCGGCACCGATGCCGCGCTCCGGTGACGTGGTGTACCTCGGCCTGGCCGCGAACGTGCAGTTCGGCGGGAACCGGGGCTTCTACTTCCGGGTGATCAGGGTCCATGACTGGACGACTTATGAGGGCTGGATGTGGCTAGACGGCTACCAGCTCAGCCAAGGAGGCGAGGCGGTAGAGCGACGTTCCGTCTTCGTCCAGATTGCCGGGCTACGGCCCGCGCCGCAGGTGCCGGCATGCACGGCACCCCCGACGGGCGAGCGCGCACCGTTGGGGAGTGCGCGCCCGCTCCGGCGCGGCCGACACGAGCGACGGTGAGGGTCTGATGCAGCAGCTTTCGACCAGCGCGCGCGGCCTGGCCACCGTGGGCGCCCACACCCCAGATGCCGACTTGTGTGAAGTGCTGGCCCGCGCGGCGGCAATCGTCGCCGCGCACACCGTGCGCGACGGCCTGTGTGCCGGATGCCGCGATTGGTGGGCGCGATTGGCGCCGTTCCCGTGCGAACAGGTGCGGTGGGCGCGGGCAATCCGCGATCGGTACGGCGACGCCTGTGCAACCGGGCGAGAGTCCGGCGGTGCCGCGTGAGCCGATCTCGCAGTACGCCACCCGCGCGGGCGCCTCCGGGAAACCGACCGCACATCGCCCCGCACTACTCCTGCCAGGAGGCATGATGTCCCCGACCGCCCCCGTTCTGTCCAGTCCAGTGACCGATGACCCGCTGTACCCGGCGGCCGGGTTCTTGCCGCTCGGCCGCCCGCTGGGTGCGGTCGACGGCGACGACATGGCGCCAACCTCGGCCGACCGGCGGCCGTTCGGGTTGCGCTTCGCCGTCGTGCCGGCGCACCCGATCCCGGTGGACCTGACGACGGTCCGCTACGACCCCGATCGACAGATGGCGGTCGACACCACCGGCGCGCCGGTGCTCGGCAAGCACTCGACCGGGGCGACAAGCACCCGCACCTCGGACGGGCACAAGAGCATGGATTCCGACACCGACCACACCGAGGACTGAGCCGGTGAGCGACGGGCGCACGCTGCTAGTGCTGACCCAGCGATACGACGCAACCGCTGACTTCGTGGTGGCGGAACTGGCAGCACGGGACCGGCCGGTGTTCCGGTGCGACCCCGGCGACTTTCCGCAGACGTTGACGCTCGTCGCGCTGTGGGGCGAAGGCTGGCACGGCAGCCTCCGCCAGCCCGGCCGCCCTGAGGCCGCCGGGCTGGATTGGCGCACCGATTACGACAGCCTGTCGTACTCCGTGGTCACCGTGCCCGACCCCGTACGCGAGGCGGTGCGGCGCCTGCTGGCCCGGCTGCGGCTGCGCTTCGGTGCGCTGGACTTCATCGTCACCCCGCACGATGAATGGATCTTCCTGGAGATCAACCCCAACGGCCAATGGGCGTGGCTGCAAGACGCCACCGGACTACCCATCGCCGCCGCGATAGCGGACGCTCTGACCAAGGAGACGACATGACCGATACCGCCCAACAACTGCGTAGTGGGCTCGTGGACGAGCTGACCGGCCGTGGCTGGCTCACCGAGGCGTGGCGGCCCGCATTTGCCACCGTGCCCCGACCGCCTTCCTGTCCCGCTTCTTCCGTCAGACCCCGGACCGCACCCGGTGCGAAGCGGTCGACGCGGGCGAGCCCGGGGCGTTGGAGCTGATCTACTCCAACAGCGTGCTCCCTACCCAGCTCGACGGCGATGACGCCCGCTGGGATGAGGCCCGTCGCGACGGCCCGATCAAGGGCGTGCCGACCTGTTCGAGCACCCATCCGGGCCTCATGGCGATCATGCTGGACGCGCTCGACGTGGCCGACGGGCACCGTGTGTTGGAGGTCGGCGCCGGTACCGGCTACAACGCCGCGCTCATCGCCCACCGGCTCGGTTCGCCGCTGGTCACCACCGTCGACATCGACGCCGGTTCGGTGCAGCGGGCACGCGAGGCGTTGAGCACGGTCGGGTATGCCGTCACTAATACCGGGCCGACGGCATCCGCCGGCAATGGCTCGACGTCGGCCTCGACACCGGGCCCTCCGACCGCGGAACCGCCGAACGGATCCTCACCCGCTTCTACCGGCGGCACGGCCGGGGACGGCCCCGGTTCGTCTGGGTGGACTCCCCGGCAGCCGCCCTGCCGCACACGACCGGCATCCCTGGCCACGACGACCTGCACGCGTGGCTGCGCCCGTTGCCGCCGCGCGGCCGTCCGCCCGTCGCCGTCGACATCGCCGCGAGCTGGTCCCACTTGTTGGCCGCCCTCGAGGCCGCCGCCGACCACCCGGATCTCGAACCGGCGCGGCACGTCCGCAAGGACGACAAGCCGTGGCCGGAGCTGCCGCCCGAGGCGGCCCTGGAGGCGGGCGTGCCCTTGCGCGTGGTGGTGCGCCGAGGCGTCCAGGACGCGTTGCGGACCGCGCTGATGGAGAACGTCGCGCTGCCGGTGCGGGCCGCCCTCGGGCCACCGGCCCGGCTGCCGATCTGCTGGTACGGCCAGCAGGACGCGTCCTGGATCGCCCAGCACGACGTCCTGCGCCGGCTGGGCCTGTCCCATCCGGCACCGTGTGACATCACGGACCTCGACGACTGGGCGGCCCTCGCCCGCGCCGCCGGCTGGTGGTGGCCCTGCCAGGAGGTCTGCGTGGCCGTGGAACGGCCGGCGCGCATCGGACCGGAGGTCGTCGTGTACCGCGACGGCAGTCGGCGCCGGGGTGGCTCAGACGGATAGCCGGTGATCGTCCTCCGCCGGGCTGGTCTGCCCCGGGATCCGCGTCGCGTCCCGGGCTGCGGCCGCCCGGCGGACGAGCGTGACCGCGACCGTGACGAGGATCGCCGTGCCGGTGACGATGCCCACCGCGAGGGTCGGGACGTCGAGGAGCTTGAGGGCGCTGGCCAGCAGCACGACCACCAGGGCGGTGCGCACGATGCCGGCCGGAGCGCGCGAGGAGATGCGGGCGCCGAGCAGGACGCCCGGGATCGAGCCGAGCAGGACCGAAGCGGTGAGGTCGAGGTGCAGGTCGCCGAAGAAGGCGTGCCCGACCGCGGCCGACAGGACCAGCGGGACCGCCTGCACGAGGTCGGTGCCGACGAGGTCGTTGGCGCGCAGCTTCGGGTAGAGCGCGAGCAGGGCGACGATGATCAGGGATCCGGAGCCGACGCTGGTGAGCCCGACGATGATGCCGCCCACGACGCCCAGCAACAGCGTCGGCACCGGGCGTACGGTGATCGGCGCAGGCGGGCCGTCGCCGCGCTGGCGGCGGCTCACCCAGGCCTTGAGCAGCAGGCCGCCGGCGGCCAGCAGGAGCGCCACCCCGAGCGCCACCTTGATCGTGTGCTGCACCGAGGCGTCGTCGCCGAGCAGCCGCAGCACGAGGACTCCGAGGAATGCGCTGGGCACGCTGCCCGCGCAGAGCCAGGCCACGAGCTTCCAGTTGACCGTCCCGCGCCGGGCGTGCACCCAGCCGCCGAAGGGCTTCATGACCGCGCTGGCGGCCAGGTCGCTGGAGACCGCCGCCACCGGCGGGACGCCGAAGACGAGCACGAGCAGGGGGGTCATGAGGGCGCCGCCGCCCATCCCGGTGAGTCCGACCACGATGCCGACGCCGAGTCCGGCGAGCGCCAGGGTGAGATCCATCGGTCGAGTCTCGGCAACAATCCCTGCTTTGTCTACTAACCGGGTCGAGTTTGTGGACTTTTCCTGCCGCCGTCCCACCCATTGGCACGACGGGTCAGGCGGGCACCGGCCCGGCCGGGCGCAGCAACCCCGCGATCTCGTCGCCGGACATCGGCCGCGCGAAGTGGAAGCCCTGGGCGTAGCGGTAGCCCGCCTGGTGCAGCCGGTGTGCCTGGTCCGCGGTCTCGACGCCCTCGGCGACGGCCTGGATGCGCAGGCCCGAGGTGATGCCGATCAGGCTCTCGACGATGACCGCCTCCGGGCTCGCCGTGGTGACGCCGTCGACGAACGACTTGTCCACCTTGAGGACGTGCACCGGGCAGTCGACCAGCAGGCTCAGCGACGACTGGCCGGTGCCGAAGTCGTCCAGCGCGACCCGGATGCCCAGCTCGCTGAGCCCGTGGATCGCGGCCAGCGCGGCGCCGGTGCCCAGTACCGCCGTCTCGGTGACCTCGGCGACGATCATGGCCGGGTCGACACCGGCATCCCGGATCGCGGCCTCCACCTCGGCGACGAACCCGGGCTCGCTGAGCTGGCGGGCCGACACGTTGACGCTGACCCGCGCCGGTGCGGCGTCGCCGTGGTCGCGCCGCCACGCCGCCGCCTGGGCGACCGCCTGCGCGAACACCCAGCGGCCCAGCTCGATGATGGCGCCGTTGCGTTCGGCCAGCGGGATGAACACCGCCGGAGAGATGTCGCCGTGCTGGGGGTGGTGCCAGCGCAGCAGCGCCTCGACGCCGGCGATGCGCCCGTCGGGCAGCTCGACGATGGGCTGGTAGAGCACCCGGAGCTCGCCGCGGCCGAGCGCCTGGCGCAGGTCGGCGCCGAGGCGGGCGTCCTGGTCGGCGAGCCGGTCCATCGCCGGGTCGAACCACGCCCAGCGGCCGCCGCCGTCGTTCTTGGCCGCGTACATCGCCACGTCGGCGCGGCGCAGCAACTCGCCGGGAGTGTCGCCGGGCGCGCTGGCGGTGACGCCGATGCTGATCCGCGGCACCATCTCGTGCCCGTCGACGGTGAGCGGCTCCTGCACCGCGCTCACCAGCCGCCGCAACAAGGTGGCGGCTTCGTCGCCGGTCAGGCCGGGCAGCAGCAGGGTGAATTCGTCGCCGCCCAGCCGGGCGACCGTGTCGACGTCGCGCAGCCGCTCGTGCAGGCGCCGGCTGACGGCCTTCAGCAGGGCGTCGCCCGTGCCGTGCCCGAGCCGGTCGTTGACGACCTTGAAGTCGTCCAGGTCGAGAAGCGCCACGAGGAACTCCTCGCCCCCGGCGAGCTGGTCGGTGACCCGCTCCTCGAAGTTGGCCCGGTTGGCGATCTCGGTGAGCGTGTCGTGGCGCACCTGGTGTGCCAGCTGCGCCTGGTACTCGCGCAACTGGTGCAGGCTGGCGTCGACCGTACGCAGCAGATGGGAGTTCTCCCGCAGCGTGGTGACCTGACGGGCGACCACCAGCGCGGTGATCGCGACGGTGCAGGCGGCGATGACCTTGCCTTCGGCCGAGCGGGCGATGTCGGTGCCCAGCAGCATCGCGTCCATCGCGGCCACCGCCAGGTACGGCACCACGCTGAAGCGTCGCGGCGCGGGTCGCGTCCTCGCGGCGGCGAGGTCGCAGCGGACCTGGCGCCGACCGGCGAGCTGGGCGCAGAAGGTGGCGATCGGCACCGCGACGAAGGCCGAGTTGAGCCGGGGGTGGGACTCGAGGACCAGCGTCAGGCAGGTCGAGGCGCCCGCGGCGCCGATGCCGAACGACACCAGATGCATGGCACGCCGGTCCAGCGAGCCGGCGCCGGCGTATGCGACCTTGGCGAAGGCGATCATCGACACGGCCGCGGCGATCGCGATCAGCAGCGCCGGGACGGCCGAGCCGGTCAGCGAGGTCCACGCCTCCATCCTGCGCAGCGAGAAGTGCCACACCAGCAGGCCGCCGGTGATCAGGATGATCCCGGTGTCGAGACCGAAACGTACCCATTCGGCCCGGGACCGCTGCCACGTCGGCAGCCTCAGCAGCGCCCACACCGCCAGCCCGAGGACGACCAGGTAGAGGGTGACCGACACGGGGCCGAAACGCTGGGTCCCGCCGGGTACGGAGACCGCGTCGCGTGCGTTGGAGACGGACGCCACGGCCAGCACCACGCAGCAGAGCATGCCGTGGCGCCAGAACCTGCGCGTGGCGGCGTCGAGATCGACCCGGTGGGAGGCCTGCCGGCACGCGGAGGCCGCGAGCAGGCACATCACCGGCAGAGGCGTCCAGCCCGCCACGGGGTGCGGGACGTCGGCGAAGAACCCGGCGACGAATCCGGCCGCGCTGAACGCCAGGAGTGAGGCTCCCACGATCAGGGGGAGGCGGGCGCGGACCGGCATAGCCGTACCTATCGGTGGCGCCGGGGCGGGCTTGAACAGTTCGCCGCCACAGGACGGGCACAGGAGCCGGCGTAGCGCTCGCGCGGGCGGGTATTGGTCCCGCCATGGAGCAACTGCGATGGTTGGCGGTCGTCCGGCACGGCCTGAGCACCGGCAACGCCCTCGCCGAGGCGGCGGAGACCGGCGGGTGCGAGGTCATCGACATTCCCGAGCGCGATGCCGACGTCCCGCTCTCGGACACCGGGCGTGAGCAGGCCCGCGCGGTCGGCAAGTGGCTCGCCGACCTGGACGAGCGTCCCGAGGTGGCCGTGGTGTCGCCGTACCTGCGTGCCCGGCAGACCGCGGAGATCGCGCTGGACGGCAGCGGCGTGCCGATGGTGGTGGACGAGCGGCTGCGCGACCGTGAGCTGGGCATCCTCGACCTGCTGACCGGCCGGGGCGTGCAGAACCGGCTGCCGGACGAGTTCGCCCGGCGGGCCCGGCTCGGCAAGTTCTACTACCGGCCGCCCGGCGGCGAGTCCTGGGCCGACGTGCTGCTGCGCCTGCGCGCGCTGCTGCGGGAGCTCGCCGAGGACCACCCGGGCGGGCGGGTCCTGCTCTTCGCCCACGAGGCCATCGTGCTGATGGTGCGCTACCTCGCCGAGCGGCTCAGCGAGGCCGAGCTGATGCGGATCGCCCACGACACGACGGTGGCCAACTGCTCGATCAGCACGTGGCGGCGCCAGGACGCGACATTGCGGGCCGACCTCTTCAACGACGTCGGCCATCTGCACGCCGAGGGCGCCCCGCCGACCCGCCAGGAGGATGTCGATGCCGAGCCGGTCTGAGGAGCGCGTCATCACGCCCGCCGTGCTGCGGGAGTGGCCGCTGCCGGACCCGCAGGGTGACAAGGAGTCGCGGGGCACCGTGCTGGTCGTGGGCGGCTCGCGGCACACGCCCGGGGCGGTCCTGCTCGCCGGAGTCGCCGCGCTGCGGGCCGGGGCCGGGCGGCTGCAGCTCGCCGTGACCGAGTCGACGGCGGCGGCGCTGAGCATCGCCGTCCCCGAGGCGAAGGTCGTGGGGCTGGCCGAGACCGGCGGCGGCTCGGTCGCCGGAGACCTGCCGTCCGCCCTGCTCGAGCTGGCCGCCGGCGCGGACGTGCTCGCGATCGGGCCGGGCCTCGACGACGTGGCGGAGACCGGGCGGCTGCTGCACGCGATCCTCGACACCGCCGGCAAGGACGCGGCGGTCGTGCTCGACGCGTACGCCCTCGGCGCGCTCAGCAGGGAACCCGATCTGCTCGCCGGCCGGGCGCAGCGGGCGGTACTGACGCCGAACCTCGTCGAGGCGGAGCATCTGCTGGGCCGGGAGCCCGGCGACGACCTGGCCGCCGCGACGATGGCGCTGGCTCACCGCTACGAGTGCACGGTGTCGCTCTTCGGGCACATCGCGGCCCCCGACGGCCGGGCCTGGCGCGAGGAGAGCGGGGATGCCGGACTGGGCACCTCCGGCAGCGGCGACGTGCGGGCCGGCATCGTGGCCGGGCTGCTCGGCCGGGGCGCCGACCCGGCACAGGCGGCCTGTTGGGGAGCCTTCGCCCACGCGGTCAGCGGGTTGCGGCTCGCCCCGCGCCACGGGCGCACCGGCTTCCTCGCCCGCGAACTCGTGGACGAGGTGGCCTACACGATTGCAACCGTCTGAAGCGGGTACGCCAGAAATACACCCGACCACCCGAAGGGAGTACCACCATGACCACCGCCCGCGAGATCATGACTCCGGACGTCACCTGCATCGGCGAGAAGGAATCCTTGGCGGAGGCCGCTCACAAGATGGCCGACCTGGGCGTCGGCTCGCTGCCGATCTGCGGCGCCGACAACCGGCTCAAGGGAATGGTCACCGACCGCGACATCGTGGTCAAGGCTCTGGCCAAGGACCGCAACCCGGCCGAGATCACCGCCGGCGAGCTCGGCCAGGGCAAGCCGGTGACGATCGGCGCGGACGACGACGCCGCGGAGATTCTGCGCACCATGGGCCAGTACAAGGTCCGGCGGCTGCCGGTCATCGACGGCCACCAGCTCGTCGGCATCGTCGCGGTCGCCGACGTGGCCCGGGCCCTGTCCGACCGCAAGGTCGGCGACCTCGTCGACGCGATCTCCGAATAAGCCTGGATGAACCACAGTCGAATAACTGTCTGAAGGAGGTCGGGAACCCGGCAGTTTCTGCTAGATAGATCTGCATGACTGTCATTCCCCGCGCCGAGGGTGCGGTAGACCGCCGCACCCTTTTGCGTCTCGCCGGCCTCTCCGCCGGTGCCGGTCTCGTCACCGCGGCCACCCTGCCCGGTGTCGCGCACGCCGCTTCCGGTGCCTTCCAGCACGGTGTGGCCTCCGGCGATCCCCTTCCCGGCGGCATTCTGCTGTGGACCCGGGTCACCCCGACCCCCGATTCCGTGCCGGGGTCCGGCGCCGGCCCCGAGGTCACCGTCTCCTGGCAGATCGCCGCCGACGCCGGCTTCGCGGCCGTCGTGGCCGCGGGCGAGGTCCGCACCGGGCCGGCGCGGGACCACACCGTGAAGGTCGACGTGTCCGGGCTGAGCCCCGCGACCACCTACTGGTTCCGCTTCGGCTACAACGGGTCATGGTCACCCACCGGCCGCACCATGACGGCACCCACCGCCGACGCCGCGATCTCGCGGCTGCGGATGGGTGTCGTCTCGTGCGCCAACTGGGAGGCCGGATACTTCGCCGCATACCGGCACCTCGCCGAGCGCGGCGACCTCAACCTGGTCGTACATCTGGGTGACTACCTCTACGAGTACGGCACCGGAGACTTCGCCGCCGGCGACGTAGTGATCCGTCCCACGAAGCCGGAGCACGAGATCCTCACGCTGGCCGACTACCGGATCCGGCACGCGCTCTACAAGACCGACCCGGATCTGCAGGCGCTGCACGCCTCGGTGCCGTGGATCATCACCTGGGACGACCACGAGGTCGCCAACGACATGTGGAGCGACGGCGCCGAGAACCACACCCCCGGCACCGAGGGCGACTTCGGCGCGCGCGTCGCGGCCTCTCGGCAGGCGTACGCGGAGTGGATGCCGGTGCGCATGGGCGGCGACGGCGCCATCTACCGGCGGCTGCGCTACGGCAACCTGCTGGAGCTGTCCATGCTGGACCTGCGCTCGTACCGGTCGCAGCAGGTGGGCCGCGTCGACGGCGATGAGATCGACGACCCGGACCGCACCATCGCCGGCGGCGACCAGCTCGCGTGGCTCACCGAGGGCCTGGTCACCAGCACGGCGAAGTGGAAGCTCGTCGGCAACCCGGTGATGATCTCCCGGGTCGACCTGGCCTCCCTGCCCGCCTGGCTGCTCGGGCCCCTCGGCGACCTGCTCGGCATCCCGGACAACGGCATCGTGGTGAATCCGGACCAGTGGGACGGCTACAACGCCGACCGGGAACGGCTGGTCGACGCGCTGCGGGCGGCGCGCACCAAGGACGTGGTGTTCCTCACCGGTGACATCCACACCTCCTGGGCCATCGAGCTGACCACCAAGGACACCGGCAGCCGCAACCCGGCCGCCGCGGAGTTCGTGGTGCCGTCGGTGACCAGCGACAACCTCGACGACTTCCTGAACACCTCGCCGGGCGGGCCGCTGAGCCGGCTCGCCGCCGACCTGCTCCGGGCGACGAACCCGCACGTCAAGTGGGTGGAGACCGACGGGCACGGCTACGGCGTCCTGGAGGTCACCCCCGAGCGCTGCCGGATGGACTGGTACTACCTCGCCGACCGCACCAAACGGGACACCTCCGCGAAATGGGCCACGGGCTGGTCCGTCGGCACCGGCTCCTCGAAGATCCGCAAGGAGTCCGCACCCTCGTAGGCGGCGGTCCCGGGGTGGGGTGGTGGGATCCCGCCCCACCCCGGGCGTCGTCAGCTCACGATGATGTCGTAGATCCGCGTGGCGGAGTTCCCGTCCGAGGTGGGCGTGACCACGGAGACGCGCAGATAGCGAGCGTCGACGTTCACCGCCGTCGTGGTCGAGTCCGCGATGTTGCCGCGGACCTGCGCGCGGGTGGTCCAGGAGGAGCCGTCGTCCGAGGTCTGCACGTCGAAGTCCCGGGTGTTCCACGCCGGGTACTCACCTCCCGCTCCGGCGTGTCGGATCACCACAGTGGACAGACTGCGGCGCGTGCCCAGGTCGGCCTGGACCCACGTGGTGGCGCCCAGCGAGCACCACTTGTCGCCCCAGCCGCCGAGCCAGCTTCCGTTGAACGCCTTGTCCGCGCCCTCGGCGGCGCTGCACGAGGAGTCGGCGGTGGCGGCCCGGCGCAGGGCCAGGTTCGCCGGTGCGTTCCCGTACACCTCGAGCGCATAGACGCGGGCCGTGCCGCTGCCGTCGTTGGCCGGCTGGGTCGCCTCGAAGCGGACATACCGCGCGGTGCGCGACTCCACCGGCGTGTACGTCCGGCTGGCGCGCGAACCGGTGACCGAGACCGCGGTGCTCCAGGCGGTGCCGTCCGTGCTGGTGGAGATCGTGTACGCGCCGGTGTTCCAGTTGGTCCCCTCCCCGCCGAGCCCGGCGTGCTTGACGACGAACGCGTTCACGGTGCGTGCCGAGCCGAGGTCGACCTGGAGCTGCCGGGGTGCCGTACCGGAGCAGAACTTGCTGTTGCCGGCGATCGCCCCGTCGACGGCCCTGGCCGGGCCCTCGGCGCTGTTGCACGGCGAGGAACCGGTGACCGGACGGCCCAGGGCGAGGTCGGCGCCCAGGTCCGGTTCGGCGGCCGGCTGGGCGCGGCCGTCACCGAAGCTGGGGGGCACGTCGCCCGCGCCCGTGCCCCACGCCGACGGGCTGCCGCCCTGGGTGAACGCGATCGTGGCGCCGTTCGCGATGTCGCCGTACCGGAAGTAGCTGCGGCTGGTCGAGGTCCCGTCGACCGACAGGGTCTGCACGTAGCGGTTCGCGGCGCTGCCACCGGTGATGGTGATGTTCCCCGGCCCGCGCTGGATGAGCACGCTCGGGAACAGCGCGCCGTGCGCGGCCAGCGTGTCCGCGCCCGGAGTCACCGGGTAGAAGCCGAGCGCCGACCAGACGTACCACGCGGAGGTGGCGCCGAGGTCGTCGTTGCCGGGCAGGCCGCCGGCGCCGGTGGTGAAGGACTCGGCCATCACCCGGCGCACCGCGTCGCTCGCCCCGGCGGGCTTGCGGGCCGCGTGGTAGGTCCACGGCACGTTGTGCTCCGGCTCGTTGCCGATGTAGAAGTACGGCCGTGACAGACCGCCGTTGAGCTCGGTGAAGTGGTGGTCGAGGCGCTGCACGACGGTGGCCGGACCGCCCATCAGCGTGACGAGGGCGCCGAGGTTGTGCGGGACCATCCAGGTGTACTGGGCCGCGTTGCCCTCGACGTACGGGCTCTCCTGCGCCGGGTTCAGCGGCTGCCGCCAGCCGCCGTCCCGGGTGTGGATGTACGACGACTCCCCGTTGAACAGGCTGCGCCAGTACTGGGAGCGGGCGCTGTAGGTGGCGTACGCGCCGGTGTCGCCGAGGGCCTTGGCGAACTGGGCGATGGCGAAGTCGGACGCCGCGTACTCCAGGGTCTCGGAGGGGTTACCGGGGATGAACTGGTTCGCGGCGTAGGTGGCGTGGTTGCCACGCAGCACCACGCCCTGCATGCTGCCGCCGGTCGCGCTCTTCTTCATCAGCGCCAGCGCGGCCGCCGTGTCGAAGCCGCGGACGCCGAACGCGTACGCGCTGCCGACGATGATCGGTCCGGGGTCGCCGGGCATGACGAAGTCCTCGACGCTCTGGTGCGACCACTTGGGCAGCAGCCCGCCCTGCTGTCCGTCCAGGACCATCGACTTGACGATGTCGCTCATCACGTCGGGGGCGATCAGCGCGACCAGGGCCGCCCACGAGCGGTAGACGTCCCAGCCGGAGTAGTTCTGGTACACCGGGTGTGAGGCGGTGTGCACGGCGCCGTCGAAGCCGCGGTACTGGCCGTTGGTGTCGCTGGAGACGTTGGGGTTCTGCATCACGTGGTACAGCGCCGTGTAGAACTTCTGCAGGTCGGTGGCGCTGCCGCCGGTGACCTGGATGCGGTTGAGGGCGGTGTTCCAGGCGGCGTCGGCGTTCGCGCGTACGGTCGCGAAGGGTGCCGTCTCGGCCGTGGCGTTGTTCTGGGCGTTGGCCACGCTGACGAACGAGATGCCCACGGTGGCGTTGACGACCGCGTTCGAGGTGGTGTCGAAGGTGACGTACGCACCGCTCTGGGTGCCGCTCGTGCTCGCGGAGCCGGCGCTGACCGTGCCACCGCGGAAGGTGCCGAAGCCGGTGGGCGTGCGGTCGAACAGGATCGAGAAGTACATCTTGAAGGTCCGGCCGCCGCAGAAGCCGCCCGCGGTGTGCTCGCCCCAGACCCTGTTGCCGGCGATCGTGACGTTGCCGTCGCGGTCGCCGGTGGCGGACCGGCTGACGTTGATCAGGACGCGGGCGGTGGTGCTGGCCGGGTAGGTCAGCCTCAGTGCTCCGGTGCGGGTGGTGGCGCTGAGCTCGGCGTCCACGCCGTACCGGTCGAGCCGGTTGCGGTAGTAGCCGGGCGCGGCATTCTCGTTGCTCTTGGTGTACGCCGACGCGTAGCCGGTCCAGGCCGAGCCGGGCGACGAGCCCAGGGCGCCGGTGACCGGAAGGATCGGCAGGTCCTCGTTGTTGGGCAGCCCGCGCCGTTGAAGTGCGTGAGGCCGAACGACTCGATGGTGCGGTCGCGGTCGCGGTAACCCGACGGCGAGGCGGTGGGGGTGTCCGGGCTGAACTGCACCATCCCGAACGGCACGGTGGCGCCGGGAAAGGTGCTGCCGCCGGCCCCGCCGCCGACCGGGTGGGGCGAGTTGCTGTCGTCGGTGCCGATGAACGGGTTGACGTGCCGGGTGAGGTCGAGCTCGGCGGCGGCCGCCGCCTGCGGAACGGAGAGGGCGGCGGCGGTGAGGACAACCGCCGCGGCGAGGGTACGGAGCATGCTGGTGCCGTCCCTTCCTGAGGCCAACGTGACAACGTTGTCAAGGTGGCATCAATGGAAGCACGGCTATATCAGCGGTTGTCAATACGCGGTACGGGCCCGGACGGTGCGCCGCGCGCCCGTCCGGCGCTCGCGGACCAGCGTGGAGGCGGCCATCGCGGTGCCGCCCACCCCGATGCCCCCGAGCACGCCCAGCGCGAAGCGCTGCTCGTGGCGTACCTGACGCTCCAGCGAGGCCCGGTCCCCGGCGCGCGGATCATCGCTGATCCCGGTCAACGCGCTGATCCCGGCGATCCAGAACGCCATCAGCACGGCACCGGCGGCGATCAGGCCCCAGCGCGGCAGGTCCACCGGCGGCGCCCACACGTCGCGGATGAACCAGCTCTGTGGCCGCCGTCCCCGCAGCGCCCGCCGGTTGGTGACCACGCCGGCGGTGAAGCCGGGCAGGACCAGCACGACGGCCACGATCACGGCCACGCCGGTGGCCACGAGGGTCCGGCCGCCGAGCAGGCCGGCGATCAGCGCGCCACACCACAGGACGCCGGCCAGGCACAGCACGTCCAGCAGCAGCAACAACCGTCGAGAGATCACCGCACCGGACGTTATCGGCCGGCGCGCTCCGGCACCGGCGATTCCGGCTTTTTCCGGGGTACGTGCCGCCGGTACGCGTTGACCGTCGGATCCCCGGCGAACCAGAACCGCCACGGCACGTCGTGCGCGGCGGTCACCCCGACCCGAGGTCCCGCCTCCACCGGGCCGGGCGCGGCGCGAGCTGCAGACCCAGCGGGCAGATCACCCGGTCGAAGCTATGGTCCCGGAACGGCAGTGCCTGCGCATCGGCCTGCGGCCAGCGCACCTCCTGGCCGAATCGCGCCGAGGCCACGGCGAGCATCCCAGGATTGTTGTCCACGCCGGTGACCGATCCACTTGCGCCGACGCGCGCTGCGGCCGCCGTGGCGACGGCTCCGGTACCGCACGCCACGTCGAAGTACGGAGTGCCCCTGCCGGAGCTGGGCCATGTCGAGCACGACCGGCGCCCAGGGTCCGAAGATCCCGGGAACCAGGCGGTCGGCGTAGATCTCAGGCGCGGTTCTCGTCGGCTGCCACCGCTGCATGTCATCACCCATGCCGGCCGTCCTTTGTTGGGAGCGACACCGTTGACGCTACGCCGCGGAACTGTTCGGTCGCTGTCTGCTTCCAGGCCGCGCTGAAGCGGACGACTCCATATCCACAGGTCTTGTCCGGCGCGGCTACCCACGCACCTGACTGCCGTTGCAGTACTGGGAGCTGTATCGAAAGTCTCTTCGCCGCGCTGCGTTGAGCCAGGTGACGACCGCGTCACCTGGCCGCTGGGCAGGGCAGCGTCGGAGCCGTCGGCTGTCTAGACTCTGCCGGCCAATGCGATCGGAGAAAGGATCTTGATGGCGGTGCGGGTTCGCAACTTTGGGGTGGCTTGGGTGGTCTTGTCGATGCTGACCGGGTGCGGGGCAATCGGAACGGATCAACCGGCAGCGCAGCAGCCGAAGCCGTCGATCACGCACAAAGTCGGCTACGTGCTCCAGTCGGCGCATCAGCCGGAGTCCATCTCCTACACCGACGAGAACGGCGAACAGCAGGAGCTGAGAGATGCTAGCGCCACCCTGCCGTTCCTGACGACCTTCGAGGTCGACGCGGCCAAGGTGTCGTATCTGAGTGCCCGAACCACCTTGAAGCCTCTCCCCGCACTGACCGCAACAGGCGCACCGAAGGCCACCTGCCGACTGTTTGTCGACGACAAGCTCGTGGACGAAAAGACCGGCGACTACGCCGTCACGTGCAGCACTTCTCTGCCTCCGAAGGCTTGATCGGTCGGAGACCTATAACGATCCTCTGGGAGTGGTCGGGCGCGGACCTAGTTGGCGGCTTGGTGCAACTCCCTTGTGGTGATCGACAGGCCGGGCCTGAGCTGTGCACGTCGAGCCAGGCCGGTCACGGTGAACCCGTCGCGGGTCTTCTCCCGCACGACTTCCCAGCCCTGCACGTCGCGGTAGTAGCGCACCAGCCCCGGCTCGGTGGTGCCGCGCCGTACCCATTGCTGACCGGTGCGGGCGGCGTGGTCGAGCACCCACCATGCGAGCTGGCAGCCGATCCGTCTGCCAGCGTAAGCGGGGTCGGTGACGGTGGTGGCCATGAAGATCGCTGATTGGGCGCGTCCGGAGAACACCGTGCGAACGCCGCGTGCGGCCAGTTCGGCCAGTAGCACGGTGCGGGCTTGGTCGTGCACTACACCATTGCGCTACGGCTCAGCCGAGCCGTCGGCGATCGACTGTACGGGGCGCGCATGCTCGTGAACCTGGCTACTCAAGCGGTCTACCTCCGCCTGACGCTTGATGCCCAGGTGGACGCCATCATGGTCGGACCTTCACCGGCGAAGACCCTCCGCTGAAGTCGGATCAACGACTCCGTCGCCGTCCGTTTTCGATTGAACACGTAACGCCATACCATCGGCCTACTGTCGGCGCAGCGCCACCCGTGTTCATCGACCACAGGAGGACCACCATGCGCCGCATCCTGACTGTCATCACCCTACTCGGACTGTCACTGTTCGGGCTGATGCTCCCCAGCCCAGCGAGCGCGGCGAGTACGTTGACCGCCGACGTCACGTCCGCGACCGTGGTTGCTCGGGGCAGCGCCGTGGATATCAACGCCACCGTCGAATGCCCGGCCGGCATGTCGGGCTATCTCTATCTGTACATCACGCAGCGTTCGGGCAGCGGCGTGGCGCAAGGCAGCGGCTGGACTTCCATAGCCTGTACGGGCGCACCCCAGACGGTGACGGTGCGGGCTCTCGCCCAGGCCGGCGGCCAGTTCTTCCGCCCTGGCGAGGCGCTCATCACGGGCGACCTGTCCGTGTGCAACGAGTTTGAGTGTCAGTACACGCAGATCAACGAAACGGTCCGGGTCACTCAGAACTGAGTCGCTTACTCAGCAGCGCAAGCCTTCCGGCCAATCGGAGTTTCCGGCCTCTCTGGAAGGGTGAAGACCGCTCCGCGGTGCCACCAGGGTGCTCCGTTCGGATGGGCGTCACTGTGGTGCCCATCCGAACAGAGTGGATCTTCATGATTGATGGGTCATTCCTGGAAGCAGGAGATACAGGATCAAAGACTTCCCAATGTCGTTGTCAAGCCCCAGCGCGCCGCTTGAGTAGGGGCTCCGTCCGACAACATCCGTGGAGTCGACTACGCCGCAGTCACTGTTCGCTGCTGCCTGGGCGCGGTGGGCGCGGGGTCTGCTTCACCAGCGGAATCGGGCTTCGTCGCCCTCGATACGCAGCAGGAAATCCGTTACTCCATCGAGTTCGGGTCGAGCGCCACGCTCAGGGAGAGCTCGGGCTTCTCACTCAGTCCGCCTTTGACCTGCTCGCGCGACGGCGGAGCCCACGGGTCGCTCTTGGCTTCCCAGCCTCGCCGACATTGGAGGCCGGGTTGAGCTTTCTCGTCCTCCAGCAGGGCCGCCTCGACATCGGTGCCGACCGGGATGGTGCGGGAACCGGCTGGGACGCGGAGCTTGTTCATGACCGAGCGAGCCCGCAAGCAGACCGAGGCGCTCGGCGCTGGCCTTGAGGCCGAGGCGACCGACTACCTGCGCGCCGCGCCCTACTCGGTCACCCTGGGCCTCGAGGCCTTCTGATTTCCTAGTGGCGTGACCTACTCCTGGCTCGATGCCCCCGCGACTGAGGTGGCCGAGACCGCACGCACCCTTCTCGGTTGGCTAGCAAGCGCTAACGGCGTCACGATCCGGATCACCGAGGTTGAGGCATACTCCGGCCTGGGTGAGGACCCGGCCAGCCATGCCCACCGGGGTCAGACTCCGCGCAACGCAGCCATGTTCGGGCCAGCCGGGCGCCTCTACCTGTATCGCATCTACGGATTGCATACCTGCGCAAACGTCACTTGCGGACCGACAGGGGAGGCAGCAGCCGTCCTGCTCCGCGCAGGTGAAGTGGTCGACGGTGTTGACTTGGCGCACGCTCGTCGACCTGCGGCAAAGCTGTCCCGCGAACTGGCGTCCGGCCCGGCTCGGCTGGTCGAAGCGCTCGGCCTCGATCTGACGGCATACGGTACGTCTGTGGTTGACGGCACCGGTCCGTTGACTTTGCGCCCTCCGGTCGAGCCGGTGCCGGGGGAGCGGGTTGTGGTTGGACCCCGCGTCGGCGTAGCCGCCGCGCACGACGTGGCCTGGCGGTTTTGGTTGGCGGACGACCCGACGGTGAGCACGTACCGTCGCCACGTGCCGCGCCGTCGGAGAGGGAATCTTGAAAGTACGTCTTGATTCCACTTGCATGCCGTAGATCTGGTACACGTACAGCACACCGGCCGGGCCGAACATGACCTCGTTGCGGTTCGTCACCCCGCGGTGGGCGTGGCTGGCCGGGTCCTTTCCCAGCCCGCTGTACGCCTCCACCTCGGTCAGCCGCACGGTCACGCCGTTCGCCGTGAGCCGCCGGCCGAGCAACTGCCGCGCCGCCTCGTCGACCTTCTCGGTGGGCAGCTCGAGCCAGGAATACGTCACTCGAGCCAGGAATACGTCACCTCGTCAGCCAGGCACAGCCTCTGCCGGGCCGCGGCACCGCGTCAGGTGGTCGGACGGGTGGGGCCGCTGGGCCGGCGGCGTTTCACCGGACCGCAGCAGCCGTCCGGGCGGTTCGGCCCGAACGGGCGCGTCGGCCCGAACTCCAGCCGGCGGCGTCGCCGGCGCCGCGCGGGCCCGCTCTTGCCGGTCATCCCACGAAGTCCTGGGTCACCCAGACGATGCCCTCGCCGTCGCGGACCACGCTCAGACCGATCCGGTCGAAGTTCTTGCTCAGCAGGTTCCTGCGGTGGCCGTCCTCCGGCGGAACCTCGGCGAGCATGTCGTCGGTGATGCGGTCGGCGGCCGCGACGATCGCCGCGTCGGTGCTGCCCGCGGAGCGGAACCCGATGTTCTCTCCCGCCGAGCTCCACCGCACGCCCTGCGCGCTGAAGCGGTCGCCGATGCCGCTTTCGCCCGGGCACTGGTGGTTCAGCTCGCAGCCGCCGGTCATCAGGCCGTTGTGGATCGCCGCCGCCTTCGAGAGCTGGGCGTCGAGCGACAGTGCCGGCAGCCCCTCGTCGCCGCGTGCGGCGTTGATGTGGGCGAGCACCCGGTCGAGGATCGTGCCGTCGGTGGCGGGCGGTTTCCCGGCGGCCGGCTTGGTGGCCGGCGGCGTGGTGCGGCGCTTGGTGGCCGTCGGCTTTTGCGGGGTGGCCCGCCTGGTCGCCGGCGTCGTCGCGGCGGCGATGGCCGGTGCGGTGGTCGGTGCGGCGCCGCCCGCCGTCGCCGAGGCCGCCGCGGTCGGGGTCGCGTCGCCGCCGGCGCCCTCGCCCAGCAGCAGGTCGGCGCCGGTGCCCGTACCGCCGGGGGCGGGCGGCTCGGTGACCAGCGGGGCGTCGGCGGAGGCCCGCTCGGCGGTCGTGCCGGAGTCGTCGCTGCGGAACCCGGCGACCGTGAACCCGACCCCGATCACGACGGCGGTCGCACCCGCCGCGAGCGTGTACCGGAACTGCTGGGCTGCGGACATCGTCACGGGCGGGGTCACCTCGGTCGCTCGGCGGGCGGCCGCGGCTCGGGCGCGGCTCGGCGGCCGCGGGCCGCGGCGCCCACCGACTATGGCCGTCGCCGCGGTGCCCGGGGCGCCACCTCAGGAGCCCTTAAGGATCGACACACGAAGACATAAGATCCACGCCCGCCGGTCACGCGATCCAGGCCAGGAACCGCTCGTAGAGATCGGCCGGGGTCGGTGCGCCCTGGGCGGTCAGGTCCTCGACGGCGTCGTACATCGTCGAGACCATGTAGATCGCCAGGCCGGACGGAAAGCGGGCGTACTGCACGGCAAGCTGTTCCCGGGCGTTGGCGCAGGGCCAGGAGCGCTCGCACACCAGGCAGTCCCAGGACGGGCGGGCCGGCAGGTGGTCGGTCCGCGGGATCAGCACGCCGCCACCGGGACCCGTTGCGGTGTTCGACCGTAGTCCACCATCGCGCATCCCTTCCAGGGCACCCGTCATGTCACCGTCAGCGACGCGAGGGCTACACAGAGGAGGGTGCGTGACCTAATCTCAGGCATCAATGGATGAGTACGAGATTCCCGAAATCGAATTCCCACCGTCTCACTCCGGACGACCCGGTCGTCTCGTTCGATACAACTGCGAATTTTCCGACAGAGGAGGCCTGCGGTGACCACCGAGACAGGCTCGACCGTCCCGAGACGCCAGGCCGGCCGGCTCATGAAACAGCTCCGGGAGCAGGCCGGGATATCCCTGATGGCCGCCGCCGAGGAACTGGAGTTCTCCCGCGCCCGGATGTACCGCATCGAGAACGGCGAGGTCTCGCTGCGCAAGCACGACGTGCTGGCCATGTGCTCCTTCTACGGCGCCAACGACCAGATCACCGAGGTCCTCGTCGGGCTGGCCCGCGAGTCCAAGGCCAAGGGCTGGTGGCACGCGTACGGCGACGTGGTGCCCGCCTGGTTCGAGCTCTACGTCGGCATGGAGACCGCCGCCGAGCGGCTGCGCCACTACGCGCCCGGCGTCATCCCGGGCCTGCTGCAGAACCGCGAGTACGCCGAATGGCTCTTCCACCAGCGCGCCGGCCTGGACGAGGACGGCGTACGCAGCGCCGTCGCCGTCCGCCTGGAACGCCAGGAACTGCTGCGCCGGTTCAGCCCGCGCCCGCCCGTCCTCGACGTGATCATCGACGAGGGGGTGCTGCGCCGGTCCATCGCCGACACCCTGGGCATGCAGAAACAGCTCGCCCATCTGGTCAACATCTCGCAGCGTCCCGGCGTGAGCGTGCGCGTGCTCCCCTTCTCGGTCGGTCCGCACTGCGCGTCCAGCGCCGGTTCGTTCACCATTCTCGACTTTCCCACCCTCGGTGCCGCCGCACCGGAGCCGACGACGATCTACAGCGAGAATCTGACCGGCGCCCTCTATCTGGACAAGCCCCGCGAAGTGGAGACTTATGGGGTCGTCTGGCGCGAGCTGGAAAGAGCCTCGCTCGACCGGCGAGCCTCCGACGACCTCATCGGCACGATCATCAAGGAGAGCGATGGCTGACCTGACCGGTGCCCGATGGCACAAGAGCACCCGCAGCGGCAGCAATGGGGGTGACTGCGTCGAGGTCGCGGACAATCTGCCCGGCATCGTCGCGGTCCGCGACAGCAAGGATCCGGACGGCCCCGCCCTCGTGTTCCCCCGCGACACCTGGCGCGCCTTCGTCGACTCCCTCAAGCACCGCTAGCCCACCGGCCGCCGCGGCCACGGCCCGGAAGCATCCGCCGTGGCCGTCGGCGCCGCCGCTTCCCACCCTTACGGCTTCCCGGCGCCAACCGTTTCTCCCGGCGCCGACCGTCTTGCCCGGCGCCCGTGGCTCTCGGGCCCCGCCACTCGCTTGTCGCTCTCCGCCTCCGGCGCTGCACCGTTCTTCCGGTGTCCGCCGCGTCCCTCTTCCGGTGTCCGCCGCGTCCCGCCGCACGCTGTCTTCCTGCGCTCGCCGCGGCTCGGCGTTCGCGGCTCGGGTCGCTACAGTGCCGGGCGTGAGCAGACTCCTCAAGGGCATCGCCGGAACGCTGCGCCGCGTGGCGGGCCGCCGCACCCCCGGGCCGCGGACCCCCGCCACCCCGGCCCGTCCGGTGCCCACCGCCCGGCGCGGCCGTTCCCTGGAGTACGCCCCGCACCTCGACGGCGACGCCGATCCCGGCGAGATCGTCTGGACCTGGGTCGACTACGAGGACGACGCCCGCCGAGGCAAGGACCGCCCGGTGCTGGTGGTGGGCCGCGACGGCCGTACCCTGCTCGGCCTCATGCTCTCCAGCCAGAGCGACCGCGACGGACAACGGCACTGGCTGGCGCTGGGCCCGGGAGACTGGGACCGGGAGTCCCGCCCTAGCTGGATCCGCCTCGACCGGGTGCTGGAGGTCGACGAGGACGGCATCCGCCGGGAGGGAGCGGTCCTCGACCGGCCCCGCTTCGAGCGCGTCGCCGCAACGCTGCGCCGGGACTATGGCTGGAGCTGATCCGGCCCTGGCGGCCATACCGCGCGCGGTGTAGCCGCCGACCACTACCGTGGAGGTCATGAACTCGGACGTCATGGTGGGTTTCGGCGGCAAGCAGGCATGGCTGGCCGTCCGGGACGGCGAGCCCGCCGAGGTCCTCGCCGCCCTGGGCCTGCATGACCTGGGCGACGTGAGCTGGCGCGACGGGATCGACCTGGCCCATCTCACCGACGACCGCGTCGCGGTGACCCCGCCCCTGGCCGGTGCCCGCGGGGCGATCTGGGTGCTCGCCGCCGGCCGGTATCTGATGCGTCCCGGCACCCTCCTCGACCTCACCGACCTGTCCCGGCGCCTGCACACCGAGGTGCAGTTCTTCGCGACGCACCGGGCGACCGAGGCGCACCGGTGGCAGCGCGCCGACGATGGTGCCCTGGTGCGCGCCTTCGGCTATGTGGGGCAGACCGGGTCGGTCACCACCTGGTACGGCGACCCGGATCCGGCGGAACGTGCCGCGGGCCTGCCGCCGACCTTCCGGGCCGAGGGCGCTCCGCTCGACGAGGCGATGCTGAACTCGCTGGACGACGAGCTGACCCGCCTGTTGCGCGGCGAGGCCGTCGGCGGCAGCGCGGAGGGCTCGACCGTGCTGGTCTCCGAGCAGGACGTGCTGCGTGTCGCCGACGGCTGGAGCATCGACCCCACGACGCTCGACGGACGTGTGGCGCCGGGACCGCTGCGCGTCGGCGCCGCGGCCTGAGAGAGGACGAAACCATGCGCAAGTACGTGATCATGGGCGTGCAGGGCAGCGGAAAGGGCACGCAGAGCGCTCTTCTCGTGGCCGACCTGGATCTGGTCCACATCAGCGTGGGCGACATCTTCCGCTGGCACGTGCAGCATCACACCAAGCTCGGCGCGCAGGTCCGACGCACGATGCACGCCGGCGAACTGGTCAGCGACGATCTGGTCGAATCCGTGGTGCGCGACCGGCTGGACAAGCACGACTGGAACTTCGGCTTCGTCATCGACGGCTTCCCGCGCAACGGCCGCCAGGCAGAGTTCTTCATGGAGAGCTACGACATCGACGGTGTGATCCACCTTGCCCTTCCGGACGACGAGGTGCGTCGCCGGGTGCTGAGCCGGCGCCTCTGCCCCGGCTGCGGCATGGACTACAACCTGATCGCGGACCGCCCCGAGGTCGAGGGTCGCTGCGACATCTGCGGCACCGAGCTCGTGACCCGCGCGGACGACACGCCCGAGGCCCTGGCCGCGCGCCTGCGCGACTACCACGAGAAGACCCGGCCGGTGCTCGAGCTCTTCCGGCGCAAGGAGGTCGTGCACGACGTGGACGCCCGGCCGGCGCCGGAGGCGGTCCAGCAGGAGATCCGCCGGGTGCTGGACCTGCCGCCGTACCTGCCGAAGGCGGACGCCCTCGCCGCCTGAGCATCCCGGGGCCGACAGCGGGGTCGGCGTCTCGAGCCGGCAGCCCGGTCGGCGTCCCGGGTCGGCGTCTCGTCTCGGCGGCCCGGTCGGTCGCTCAGTCGGCGGCGCGGACGTCGTAACCGCGCTCGGTGAGCTCCCGCTCGACGATGCGGCAGACCTCTTCGACGACGGCGACCCGGGCGTAGTGCTTGTCGTCGCCGGGGATGACGTGCCAACCGGCGCGGGGCTTGTCGGTCTTCGTCAGCATCTCGTCGACGGCGGCCTCGTAGTCGGCGCGACGTTCCCGGTTGCGCCAGTCCTCGTCGGTGAGCTTCCAGGCGCGCAGCGGATCCTGCGCCCGGCTGTGGAAGCGCCTGAGCTGCTCGGCGTCGGAGACGTGCATCCAGAACTTGATCAGCACCATGCCCTCGGCGGCGAGCGTGCGCTCGAACTCGACGATCTCCTCGTAGGCCCGGGACCACTGCTCCTCGCTCGCGTACCCCTCGACCCGTTCCACCAGGACGCGCCCGTACCAGGACCGGTCGAGCACGGTCATGCCGCCCCAACCGGGCAGCACGCCCCAGAACCGTTGCAGGAAGTGATGCCGCTTCTCGTCGTAGGTGGGCGCGGCGAACTGCGAGACTCGGACGTGCCGGGGGTCGAGCGGAGCGACGAGCCGCTTGATGGCGCCGCCCTTGCCGGAGGCGTCCCAGCCCTCGAACACCACGCACAGCGGGGGCCCGATCTTGTGGTCACCGAGCTGGCCGCCGAGGAGCAGGCGCAGCCGCAGGAGGCGTTGCTGGGCCTGCTCCAGCCGGGCGGAGGCCTTCTTCCGGCCCAGGTCGACGGGTGGGGCGGCGGATCCGGGGCGACTCATGCGTACAGCCTCGCACCGGGGTACGACGAAAGCATCCGGCAGCGAAACCCGGTGTCAGGCCGGCCACGCGATGCAGGACAATCGGCGGTGTGACTCTCGTTGACGACATGCAGTGGCGTGGCCTTATCCAGGACTCGACCGACCCCGACGAGCTGCGCAAGCACCTCGACGGCGGCTCCCTCACCTTCTATGTGGGGTTCGACCCGACCGCCGCCTCCCTGCACGTCGGCCACCTGATGCAGGTCGTCACCGCGCGTCGCCTCCAGCTCGCCGGGCACACGCCGCTGTTGCTGGTCGGCGGCGCCACCGGCCAGATCGGGGACCCGAGCGGCAAGTCCGCCGAGCGCGTGCTCAACGCCAGCGAGGTGACGGCGGGCTGGGTGCTGCGCATCCGGGAGCAACTCGCACCCTTCGTCAGCTACGAAGGCGCCAACGCCGCGGTTCCGGTCAACAACCTCGACTGGACCGGCGAGCTCTCCGTCATCGACTTCCTGCGCGACGTGGGCAAGCACTTCCCGGTCAACAAGATGCTCGCCCGCGACGTGGTGCGTAACCGGCTGGAGAGCGGCATCAGCTTCACCGAGTTCAGCTACCAGCTCCTACAGGCCAACGACTTCTACGAGCTGCACGTCCGGCATGGTTGTGGGCTGCAGTTCGGCGGCTCGGACCAGTGGGGCAACATCACCGCGGGCGTCGACTTCATCCGCCGCCGCGGCGCCGGTCCGGTGCAGGCGTTCACGACGCCCCTGGTGTTGAAGGCCGACGGCACCAAGTTCGGCAAGAGCGAGGGCGGGGCGGTCTGGCTCGATCCGGCCATGACCTCGCCGTACGCGTTCTACCAGTTCTGGGTCAACGCGGACGACCGAGACATCTCC